>JBEKYM010000007.1:0-289230 GCA_049510975.1 Acidimicrobiales bacterium | reverse complement strand
CCGGCACATCCCCGGCAGCACCGATCACCGCCAGCTTCGTCCCGATGTCCACCGTCGCCCCTTCGGGCACGAGAATCTCGGTGATGACACCCTCGGCCGACGAGGGCACCTCGGAGTCGACTTTGTCCGTCGACACCTCGAAGAGCGGCTCGTCGTGGGCCACAGCGTCGCCGACGTTCTTCAGCCACTTGATGATGGTGCCCTCGGTGACGGTCTCTCCAAGCTGCGGCATCGTGATGTCAGGCAAGGTGGAGGCCCCTTCCGGTGAGGGCGAGAACGGACTCGCCAAAGGTTTCGGACAGTGTCGGGTGCGGCTGGATGAACGCACCGATCTCCGCCGGCGTTGCTTCCCAGTTGACCGACAGGTAGGCCTGCCCCAGCTGCTCGGTCACCCATGGACCAACCATGTGCACGCCGAGGAGCCGGCCGGCGGAGCCGTCGGGCAGCTTCTCGGCGATGACCTTCACCATGCCCTCGGTCTCGCCGAGGATGCGGGCACGGCTGTTGCCCCCGAAGGGGTCCTTCTTCACGAGGACGTCGATGCCGGCCGCCTTGGCGGCTTCCTCCGTCATGCCGACGAAGGCAACCTCCGGATGGCAGTAGATGCCCCAGGGCACGGCCCCGTAATGGACCGGTACGGCCCGTTCGCCGAGGAGCTGCTTGATGACGAGGATCGCCTCGGCAAACCCGACGTGGGCGAGTTGCGGCGTGTTGACGAGGTCGCCGACGGCGAAGACGCCGGGCGCCCCGGTCTGCATCCACTCGTCGACCTCGACAAAACCTCGACTGTCCACCACGACGCCCGTGCCCTCGGCCAGCAGCCCGTCGGAAAGCGGGCGGCGACCGACCGAGACGATGACGCAGTCCACGAGGGCGGACTCACCGTCGCCGAAGCTGACCGTCGTGCCGGCGTCGCCAGGCTGGTGGCCGTGCACCGACACGCCGGCTCGCACCGTGATCCCCCGCTTCTGGAACGAGCGCACGACGACGTTGGCGACGTCCTCGTCGCACCCAGGGAGGAGTTTGGGGAGGGCCTCGAGCAGCGTGACCTGCACGCCGAGGTCGGAGAGCATGGAGGCGAACTCGCAGCCGATCGCTCCGCCGCCGATGACGACGGCAGTGCGAGGCAGCTCTCGCAGGGCGAGCACCTCGTCGGAGGTGAGGACGTAGCGCCCGTCCACCTCGAAGCCGGGCAGCGTCCTTGGCACCGAGCCCGACGCCAGCACGATGTTGGTGCCCGAGATGGTCTGGATCGATCCGTCCGGGGCCGTGATCTCGACGACGTGCTCGGTCAGCAACCTGCCGGTGCCCTCGAAGGTGACGTTCTTGCGCTGCTTCATGAGGCCGACGAGGCCACGGTACAGCTGGTCGACGACCTTCTGCTTACGGTCCTGGCTGGTGGAGAACTCGACCGTCGGTTGGCTCGCCTGCACGCCGAATTCCTTGGCCCCCGACACCGTGCGAAACACCGCCGCCGTCTCCAGGAACTCCTTGGCCGGGATACAGCCCCGGTGCAGGCAGGTCCCGCCGACTTTCTCCTTCTCGACGACTGCCACCGACAAGCCGGCGTTGCCGCCGTACAAGGCGGCCGCATAGCCGCCTGGTCCCCCGCCGATCACGACGAGGTCGAACGCCGTCGACGGCTGGGCTTCTTGTGCAGTCAGCCGGATCACCTCCACTGTCGTCCGTGCGGCACGCCGCACCGGGGCGGCATCCGCCGCCCGTTGACCCACCCGTTGGCGGGTTTCTTTGCAGGCTGAGCCTATCGAGACGGGGCGGTGGAGTTGCCGGCCGGCGGTGATCCGGTGATGGTCCGCCGGCCATTCTGGGTGCCCAATGAGGACCTATGTGTCCCTGAGATGCACCCAGAACCGTCGGTCGGGCCGGCGGGCCGCCCCCAAAGCGAGGCTCAGCCCGGCAGGACGAGTCCTCGCCGCTGCAGGAGGGCCAGGACTTCGGCAGCTGACTGCTCGGGGGTCTTACCGTGGGTGACCAGCTCGAGCTCGGCGTCCTCAGGCACCTCGTACGGCGCCGAGATGCCGGTGAAACGAGCCACCTCGCCACGGCGGGCGCGGGCGTAGAGGCCCTTCGGGTCTCGGCTCTCGCACACCGACAGCGGCGTGGCCACGTAGATCTCGACGAAGGGAACGCCTTCGGACTCGTGCCGCGCCCGAGCGGCGATGCGGCCGGCGTCGTAGGGCGAGATCACCGTCACGAGCGACAGATGCCCGACTTTGGCAAAGAGGAGGGCAACTTCGCCCACCCGCCGAACGTTCTCGACGCGGTCCTCGTCGCTGTAGGTGAGATCGGAGTTGAGACCCTCCCGCAGGAGGTCGCCGTCGAGCAGGAACGTCCGCACGTCGAGGCCGTCCAGCATCCGCTTCAGCGTGGTCGCCACGGTGGTCTTTCCTGCGCCGGACAGGCCGGTGAACCAAATCGTGCCTCGGCTCACGACCAGCTCCTTCGCCGTGCTCTTACCGGCCTCTGGGGCGGCAGCAGCTGCAGCACCATCGGCCGTCCCCACCTGCCCATGACCATTCCCGTCTGTGTAGCCCGCCGTCATCCCAGCCCCCCTCAAGTGCTCGGTCGGAGAATCATCCCTGCGGCAACCGTGGCATTCGTGCCTTCGTCCACCAGTACAAAGCTTCCTGTTGCCCGGTTCAACCGGTATTCGTCGAAGAACAGGGGCACCGTCGTACGCAGGTCGATCCGTCCGATCTCGTTCAGCGTGAGCTCGGTTGCCTCCTGGTCACGATGCAAGGTGTTCACGTCGAGCCGGTACTGCAGGTCCTTCACCAGCACTCGAGCCCATCGTGTCGTGTGCTTCAGCCACAGTTTGGCACCCGGGCGCAGCGGCGCTTCCGACATCCAGCACACCATGGCGGAGAGGTCCTGGCCGATGGTCGGCTGGTTGTGGGGGCGGCAGAGCATGTCCCCCCGCGAGATGTCGAGGTCGTCAGCCAGCCGGATGACCACGCCCATCGGCGGGTACGCCTCGGTGAGCGGGCCGTCAGCCGTCTCGATCGCCTCGATCCTCGACGAGAAACCCGACGGCAGCACCACGATCGGGTCGCCGACCTGGACCACCCCGCTCGCCACTTGGCCGGCATAGCCGCGAAAGTCGTGCAGCTCGCTGGAGGAGATCGGCCGGATGACTCGCTGCACCGGGAAACGGAAGTCGATGAGGTTCCGGTCCGAGGAGATGTGCACCTCTTCGAGGTGGTGCAGGAGCGACGGACCGTCGTACCACTTCATCTCGGTGGATCGGTCGACGACGTTGTCGCCCTCGAGAGCCGACATGGGGATGCACGTGAGATCGGTCACCTGCAGCCGGGCGGCGAAGTCGTCGAACTCCTTGCGGATGGCTTCGAAGCGCTTGCGGTCCCAGTCGACGAGATCCATCTTGTTGACGCAGAGCACGAGGTGCCGGATGCCGAGCAGCGAAGCCACCGTTGCGTGCCGGCGCGTCTGCTCGGTCGGACCCACCCGGGCGTCCACGAGCAGGACGACGAGGTCCGCCGTGGAGCAGCCGGTCACCATGTTGCGGGTGTGCTGGGTGTGGCCGGGGGTGTCGCCGATGATGAACTTTCGTTTCGGCGTGGCGAAGTACCGGTAGGCGACGTCGATCGTGATGCCCTGCTCGCGCTCGGCTCGGAGGCCATCGGTGAGCAGGGCCAGGTTCGTGTACTCGTCGCCCCGCGCCAGGCTCGACGCCTCGACGGCTTCGAGCTGGTCCTCGAAGACCTGCTTGGAGTCGTAGAGCAGGCGTCCGATCAGCGTGGACTTGCCGTCGTCGACCGAGCCGGCCGTGGCGAAGCGGAGCAGCTCCATTTAGAAGTAGCCCTCTCGCTTGCGGTCTTCCATGGCCGCCTCGGAGAAGCGGTCGTCGGCGCGGGTCGCTCCCCGCTCGCTCACGCGGCTGATGGCGGTCTCGGTGATGACCTGCGACGGCGTGGCAGCGGTCGATTCGACGGCGGCAGTGCAGGTCATGTCGCCGACGGTGCGATAGCGGACCGTCGCTTCGAACGGCACCTCGGCCGCCAAACCCTCGCGAGGCTGGGTGAACGGCCCCACGGCGAGCAGCATGCCGCCACGCCGGAAGACGGGTCGCTGGTGGGAGAAGTAGATCTCCGGGAGCGGCACGGACTCCTGCTCGACGTACTGCCAGATGTCGAGCTCGGTCCAGTTCGAGAGCGGGAAGACACGGAAGTGCTCGCCCGGCCGGTGCCTGGTGTTGAACAGGTTCCACAGCTCGGGGCGCTGGGCTCGCGGGTTCCACTGGCCGAACTCGTCTCGCAGGGAGAAGATGCGCTCCTTGGCGCGGGCTTTCTCCTCGTCCCGCCGGCCCCCTCCGAAGACGGCGTCGTAACCGCCCTCCTCGAGGACCCGGAGCAAGGTGTAGGTCTGGAGGCGGTTGCGCGTGGCGCCGGGCGTCGGGGTCTCGATGATGGAGCCCCGGTCGATGTCCTCCTGCACGGAGCCGACGATGAGCCGGAGTTGGAGCGACTCCACCTGGCTGTCGCGGTAGGCGATCACCTCGGGGAAGTTGTGCCCGGTGTCGACGTGCACGACCGGGAACGGCAAGCGCTGCGGCCAGCAGGCCTTCACGGCCAGGTGCAGCAGCACGGCCGAGTCCTTGCCGCCGGAGAACAGCAGAGCGGGCTTCTCGAATTCGGCCACCACCTCACGGATGATGTGGATGGCCTCGGCTTCGAGCTCGTCGAGGTGCGAGAGCCGGTACGTGGTCATGGAACTGTGCGCCTGTTGTCCAGTGTCATCCGGGTTCGATCGCTTCCGCCTGAGGAGCCCTCACGCGTGCACCAGCGGCTTACGATCCGCCCATGGTGCCGCCTGCTCGACCTGAGACGCTAGCCGAATCAGCAGGTCCTCTCGACCGTAGGCGGCCACGAGCTGCACGCCGACCGGAAGGCCGTCCGCCGACATGTGCAGCGGGAGCGAGACCGCAGGCTGCCCGGTGACGTTGATCTGTGCCGTGTACTGGAGCGCTTCGATGACCCTTTGCTGCCCGAGAACCGGCTCCGACAGCTCCCCGATGCGGGCCGGCGGCATGTTCAACACCGGTGTGAGCAGCAGGTCGTAGCCCTCGTCGGCCCAGAAGGCCGCCATCTCCCGGCGCCACATCTCGAACCACAGCACCGACCGCAGGTAGGCCGTTCCCGGGACCATGGCGCCGAGCATCTGAAAGGTCTGGTTGTCCGGCTCGAGCTCGGAGACCTCGATCGGCCGGCCGATGTGCTCGCCCCAGGTCTCGACGTCGGCCGCCACGGCTGTCGTGATGAGTGTGAGGAAGTGACGAGTGAACTCGGGGTCGCCGAGTGCCACCGGGTAGTCCTCCACCAACTCGTGGCCGAGCGAGGCCAGCAGGTCGCGGGCCGAGTGCACGGCGGCGGCGCACTCCGGGTGAGGGGCGATGCCCTCCTGGGCCGGATGGTCGAGCCAGCCGATCTTGAGCGATCCGGGCGACACCCCGACTTCGGAGGCGAACGGCCGCGCCGCCGGCGGGGCGACGAAGAAGTCGCCGGGATGCTCACCGGCGAGCACGTCCAACATCGCAGCGGAGTCGCGCACGGTGCGCGTGAGAACGTGATCGATCGTCGAGCCCGCCCAAGCTGCCTCGTGCGGCTCCGGCCCGGGGCTCACCCGACCCCGGCTCGGCTTCAGTCCGAACAGGCCGCAGTTGGCCGCCGGGATGCGGATCGAGCCTCCACCGTCGTTGGCATGGGCGACGGGCACCATCCCGCTCGCCACGGCCGCCGCCGAGCCGCCGGAGGAGCCCCCCGTCGTGTGGTCGAGGTTCCAGGGGTTGCGGGTCGGCCCGTAGGCGAGCGGCTCGGTCGTGATCGTCGTCCCGAACTCCGGGCAATTCGTACGGCCGAGGATGATGCAGCCGGCCGCCTGCAGCGCCTCGGTGATGAAGCTGCTCGTCGGCGCCCGGTAGCCGGCCTCCTTGGCGGCACGCAGGCCGGTGTGATGAGGCTCGCCGGCCATCTCGGCGCCGAGATCCTTGAGCAGCACCGGCACGCCGGCAAAGGGCCCGGTGAGCTCGCTTGCACTCGCCTCGCTCCGAGCTGCCGCAAAACGTTCATGGATGACGGCGTTGAGCTGCGGGTTCAGGCGCTCGATGCGCTCGATGGCGGCATCGACCAGCTCCGCCGGCGTCGCTTGACCGCTCCGCACCAGCTCGGCCTGCGCGGTGGCGTCCATCCATGCAACGTGCTCGTCCATCAGCTTGTCCCCCTGTCCGCCATGTGGCGAGTGCTCCTCGGCGCCCTGCTCGAACGGGCCGAATCTATTGCCCCGGCTCCTCAGGGTCGGCACCCTCCGCCGTCCCATGCTGCCCGGCCGAGCCGAGTCGCTGGCGCAGCACCTGGTGCATCGCCTCGCGCCGCTCGATCGGTTGGTAGCCGGCGGCTGCCTGCGCCAGCTCGGCTCGTTCGTCGGCGCTCAGCTCGAGATCGGCGGCGGCGGCGTTGTGCTCCATTTGCTCGACCGAGCTGGCGCCCGGGATGGCGACGACTCCGGCGTGGCTGACGATCCAGGCGAGGGCGACTTGGGCCGGCGTGGCGTCGTGGACGGCGGCGATGCGGCGCAGGCCGGCGATCAGCTCGCCGGCGCGCTCGAGGTTCTCCGGCAGGAACGCCGCCTGATTGGCGCGCATGCCACCGGGCCGGTGATCGGCGTCATAGCGCCCGGAGAGCAAGCCCTGGGCGAGCGGGCTGTAGGCCATGACGACATGGCCGTGCTCAGCCGCCCACTCGACCATGCCGGAGGTGAGCGGCCGGCGGTCGACGAGGCTGAAGCGCACCTGGTTCGTCAAGACGGTGCCGCCGAAGGCGCGCTCAGCAGCCTGCCATCGACCGAGCGAGAAGTTGCTCACGCCGACATTGCGGACCTCCCCGCGGTTGCGAAGCCGGCGCATCCCCTCCATCTGGAGCCCGAGGGGGACGACGGGGTTCGGCCAGTGCAGCTGGTAGAGGTCGATCTCGGCGATGCCGAGCCGGCGGCTGCTCGCCTCGGCCCGCCGGCAGATGACCGCGGGGATCGGGAGGACGGGAAACACCTTCGTGGCGATGAACACTCGGTCTCGCTCATCGGCGATGGCCGCGCCCAGGATCCGTTCCGACCGCCCGAAGCCGTAGATCTCGGCCGAGTCGAACAGGTTGACGCCGAGCTCGACGGCGCGGCGGGCGATCTCACCGGCATCGTGCTCGGCATAGCCGGCGCCGTATCCCCACTCCCGCGAGCCGAACTGCCAGGTGCCGAGGCCGACGACCGAGAGCCGCTCACCCTTGGCTTCCACGTAGCGCATGAGGTCAGGGTGCTTTCTCTCTCCGATGCCGGCGTTACTTCGGTGGCATCCGCAGGCCGCCGTCGAGCCGGATGGTCTCGCCGTTCAAGTAGCCGTTCTCGGCGATGGCGATGACGAGCTGGCCGAACTCGGCCGGCGTGCCGAGACGCTTCGGGAACAGCACGCCGGACCCGAGGGCCTTGCGGTTCTCCTCCGGCAGCAGGCCCAGCAACGGCGTGTCCATGAGCCCGGGGGCGATCGTGTTCACGCGAATGCCCACGGGCGAGAGGTCGCGGGCCGCCGGCACGGTCATGCCGACGACGCCACCCTTCGAGGCGGAGTACGAGATCTGGCCGATCTGGCCCTCGAAGGCGGCCACGGACGCAGTATTGACGATGACCCCACGCTCTCCGTCCTCGAGTGGCTCGGTCTTGGACATCGCGCCGGCGGCGATGCGCATGACATTGAACGTGCCGATCAGGTTCACGTTGACGACCGTCTTGAAGGCGTCGAGGTCGTGCGCCTCGCCGTTGCGCCCGATCGTCCGTTGCGCCCAGCCGATGCCGGCGCAGCTGACGGTGATGCGAAACGCCCCCGCGCTCGCTGCCAGCTCCACGGCCTCGGTGACGGCGTCCGGATCGCCGACGTCGCCGGCGACGTAGGTCGTCGCCCCTCCGATGGCCTCGGCCGTCGCCTTGGCACGGGCCTCGTCGCGGTCGAAGAGCGTGACGGTGGCGCCGGCGGCGTGGAGCGCCCGCGCGGTTGCCTCTCCGAGGCCGGACGCCCCACCGGTCACGAGGGCTGAAGTGCTGTTGATTCGCATGTCAACAACCTAGGAGATGGCGACTCGCAGATCCCAATCCGCCCCGGCGTTGCGACGACCGGCAAGCCGGTGCCGGCCCGTTCCGCCGCCAGCCCGCTCAGCCGGCCCGAGCGCCCCGCTGCAGGCGGGCGGCCTCGGTGGCGAGGCGGTCCGCCAGGTTGTTGCCGACACTCGTGCCGTGCCCCTTCACCCACTCGAGCTCGATCTCGCCGGCCCGCTCGTCGATGACGAGCGCGACCAGCGGCCGCCACAGGTCCTGATTCGCCACCGGCTCGCTGCGCGCATTCCGCCAGCCCTTGGCACGCCAGCCCGCCCACCAACGCTGGCGAAAGCAGTTGACCACGTAGGTCGAGTCACTCACGACGCGAACCCGCCCGGAGGAGAATTCGTCGAGCGCTTCGATGACCGCCATCAGTTCCATCCGCTGGTTCGTGGTCGCCGGATCGCTGCCGCTCGCGTACAGATCCTCGGAGACGGCCCAGGCCCAGCCGCCGGGACCGGGGTTTCGCAGGCACGCACCGTCGGTGTAGACGACAACGGGCTCGCGAGGTTCCGGCACGATCCCGACCCTAGCGACCCGCCGACCACGCGCCCGGTGACCGGACGAGCGGCGAGGCGGCGCGAGAATCAAGAAGTGATCTTCGACGGTTTCTCGCACCAGGTCCCCGACATCGATCCAGAAGAGACCAACGAGTGGCTCGACTCCTTCGACTCCATCGTGGAGCAGCGCGGTCGCGACCGTGCGCGGTTTCTCTTGATGAAGCTCCTCGAGCGGGCGCGGGCGTCACAGATCGGCTTCCCCGCCACGGTGTCCACGCCGTACGTGAACACGATCCCCGCAGCCGACGAGCCCTGGTTCCCGGGCGACGAGCACCTCGAGCGCAGGATCCGCGCCTACATCCGCTGGAACGCCGCTGTGATGGTCACACGTGCGAACTCGAAGGACCCCGGCATCGGCGGTCACCTGTCGACCTACGCGGGCTCCGCCTCACTCTACGAGGTCGGCTACAACCACTTCTTCCGTGGCAAGGCAAACGGCCTCGCCGGCGACCAGGTCTTCTTCCAAGGGCATGCCTCGCCCGGGATCTACGCCCGCGCCTTTGTCGAGGGGCGCCTCGATGAGGAGTCACTCGACAACTTCCGTTTCGAGACCGGCGGCCACGGCCTGTCGAGCTACCCGCACCCTCGCCTCATGCCGGACTTCTGGGAGTTCCCCACGGTCTCGATGGGGCTCGGACCGCTGGCAGCGGTCTATCAGGCTCGCTTCAACCGCTACCTGCTCCACCGCGAGATCGTCGACACCTCGGTGTCGCGAGTGTGGTGCTTCGTAGGCGACGGCGAGATGGACGAGCCGGAGAGCCACGGCGGCCTCCGTCTGGCGGCTCGCGAGAAGCTCGACAACCTCGTCTTCGTCGTCAACTGCAACCTGCAGCGTCTCGATGGACCCGTCCGCGGCAACGGCAAGATCATCCAGGAGCTCGAAGCGCTCTTCCGCGGTTGCGGCTGGAACGTCATCAAAGTCATCTGGGGGCGCCGCTGGGACGAGCTGCTCGCCAGAGACGTCGACGGCGTCCTCGTCAACAAGATGAACACAACACTCGACGGCGACTTCCAGAACTACTCGGCCTCCTCGGGTGCCTACATCCGCGAGCACTTCTTCGGCCCTGACCCTCGCCTTCGCAAGATGGTCGAGCACCTCTCCGACTCCGAGCTGCAGTCGCTGCCCCGCGGAGGTCACGACTACCGCAAGCTGTATGCCGCTTACAAGATGGCGACCGAGCAGACCGGTGCTCCCACCGTCATCCTCGCCAAGACCGTGAAGGGCTGGACCCTCGGCCCCGAGATCGAAGCAAGAAACGCCACCCACCAGATCAAGAAGATGACCCGCGAGCAGTTGCGCCTGCTGCGCGACCGGCTCTATCTCAGCGACGAGATCCCCGACGCCGCCCTCGACGCCGAGCACCCGCCCTACTACCGGCCGCCGGCGGGCTCGCCCGAGCTCGAGTACCTGCAGGCGCGCGTGCAAGCGCAAGGCGGCTCGCTGCCGACCCGCCTCGTCCGGGGCAACGGCCGCACGGGCCTCCCGCAGCCGGACCCGGCGCTGTGGGACGAGTTCCTGAGCGGCTCGAGGGGCCAGCCCGTGTCCACGACGATGGCTTTTGCACGCATGTTGCGCAGCCTGCTGCGAGATCCGGCGATCGGCCGGCACGTCGTCCCCATCATTCCTGACGAGGGGCGCACCTTCGGCCTCGATGCCCTCTTCGCCGAAGTGAAGATCTACGCCTCCGAAGGTCAGCATTACACCTCGGTCGACGCTGGCTTGGTGCTCAACTACGCCGAGGACCGCACGGGGCAGATCCTGCAGGAGGGCATCACCGAGGCGGGCGGCATGGGGAGCTTCCAGGCTGCCGGCACGGCGTACTCCACGTGGTCGACGCCGATGGTGCCGATGTACATGTTCTATTCCATGTTCGGCTTCCAGCGGGTGGGCGACCTCATGTGGCAGGCGGCAGATGCCAGGGCGAGGGGTTTCTTGTTCGGGTGCACCGCCGGCCGTACCACCATGAACGGCGAGGGCCTCCAGCACGAAGACGGTCATTCGCACCTGCTGGCGTCCGTCGTGCCCTGCGTGCGCGCCTATGACCCTGCGTTTGCCTACGAGCTCGCCTTCATCGTGGGCGACGGCATCGAGGCGATGTACGGCCCCGCCGGCGAGGACCTCCTCTACTACGTCACGTTGTACAACGAGAACTACCCGATGCCGGCGCTGCCCGACGACGCCGCCGAGCGGGCACGGATCCGCGAGGGCGTGATCCGCGGCTGCTACCGGTACCTGGCCTCGCCGGACACCTCGCTCAAGCCGGCCACGATCCTCTTCTCCGGCACCATGTGGCAAACGGCTGTCGAGGCCCGCCAGCTCCTCGCGAGCGACTGGGGTGTCGGCGCCGAATGCTGGTCGGTGACGAGCTACAAAGCCCTGCGCGAGGACGCCCTCACGATCGAGCGATGGAACCGCCTCCACCCGAGCTCGACGCACCGCGAGGCTTTTGTCTCCCGCGCTCTGGCCGACTCTCGTGGCCCGGTGGTGGCCGTCACGGATTACTTGAAGTCGGTGCCGGACCAAATCTCACGCTTTCTGCCCGGGACGTTCGTCCCGCTCGGGACCGATGGCTTCGGGCGCTCGGACACGCGGGAGGCGCTCCGGCGTCACTTCGAGGTCGACGCCGCCCATCTCGTCGTCGCCGTGCTGGCGACGCTCGCCTCCGCCGGCGAGGTCAAGCAGAGCGACGTTCTCGAAGCGCTCGAGCGCTATGGCGTCGACGCCGAGGCGGTCGAGCCCCGGACCGCCTGAGCTCGGGAGTCGCTCAGGACACCCACATGCCGATCGTCTTCAAGTCCGCCAGCTGGCCGTTGTCACGGGAAGCCATGATCGATGCCAGATGGTCCACGGTCGCAGGCCGGGCACAGAAGTAGCCCTGGTAGCAGTCGCAGCCGAGTGCGGCGATGGCCTCGTATTGGCTGGCTGTCTCGACACCTTCGGCGACGACGGACATGCCGAGCCCGTGGGCCAGTCGGATGATGGCTTCGACGATGACCGGGCCGTTCGCCCCGTGCGACAGGTCGCTGACGAAGGCTCGGTCGATCTTGACGATGTCCACCGGGAACTGCCGCAGATAGCTGAGCGACGAGTAACCGGTTCCGAAGTCGTCCAGCGCCAAGAGAACACCCAGAGCTTTGAGCTCGTTGAGCACTCGCAGCGCACGCTCGTCGTCTTTGATGAAGACGCTCTCGGTCACCTCGATGGTAAGGCGATTCGCATCGGTGCCCGTGTCCTCCAGCACCTTGGCGACGGTGCCGGCGAAGTCGTGGGACATCAGCTGGTACGCCGAGGCGTTGATGCAGATCGAGATGTCCTCGTCGAGGTCCGGGCGCTCCCAACGGCGCCGGTCCACGCAGGCCTGAGCGATCACCCAACGCCCGATATCGGCCATCAGCCCTGACCGCTCTGCAGCCGCCACCGCCAGCTCCGGCTTCACCATCCCGAAGAGCGGATGGGTCCATCGCAGGAGGGCTTCGACCGCAGCGATGCGACCGTCGGACAGCGACACAATGGGTTGGTACTCGAGGTGCAGTTCGTCTCTCAAGAGCACGCCGCGCAGATCGTGCGTCAAGCTGACCAACCGTCTCTGCTCTCGCTGGTCGGTCAGGTCAACGGTACCGTGCCGCCCGCCGCCCCTTCGCTTGGCTTGATACATAGCGGTGTCGGCTTCCTGCAGCAGCCGCTCGGGGATCTCGCCCACCCGGCTCGCGAAAGCGATGCCTACGCTGGCGCTCAGGAACAACTCGTTCCCAGCCACCTCGAAGGGCTCGGCAAAGGCACTGTCGATTCGCGTCCCGAGCGGTTCGATCTGCGACGGGTCCTCCAGGTCCTCACAGATGATGGCGAACTCGTCACCGGAGAGCCGCGCCAAGGTGTCATCGGGCCGCAGGAGCCGCCCGAGCCGCTCCGCCACGGCCTGCAATACCTGGTCCCCGACACGGTGACCATAGGTGTCGTTGATCGACTTGAAGTGATCGAGATCGGCGAACAGGATGGCGACCACGCGGTGCGACCGAGCCGAGCGCGATATGGCATGTTCGAGCCGTTCCATCAGCAGGACTCGATTGGGCAGGCCGGTCAGCGGATCGTGCAGGGCGATCTGTTGCGCGCGCTCGGACGAGTCCCGCAGGTCCGCCCGCGCTTGAGCGTTCAGCAAGTAGGCAGTCGCCACGTCCGCCAACGTCTGGGCCGCCAGCATCTCCTCGCTATTCAGTTCTCCCGGCGTGGAGCGATACAGGTCGAGAGCGCCAAGCTGATGGTCGTCGTGGCGGAGCGGGAACGTGAAGACGGCGACGAGGCCTTCGGAAACAGCCCGCGAGGCAAAGGACGGAAAGCGGCTGTCGTCGCGCAGGTCAGGAACGGCGACCGCACTGCCGGACTCGAAGGCGGCAATGCATGGTCCTTCGTTCAACTCCGACTGGAGGCGTTCGAACCGAAGGGCCGAATCGTCAGATGCGCTGATGAAGTGGGGCCCGGAGCCTGCCGAGATCAGTGTCACACCAGCTGCACCGATCGGCAGCATGTCGACAATCCGAAGCACGAGGTGATCCAAGATTGCCTGAATGGGAAAGTCGGTGGCGAGTGTTCGTGCGAACTCGCTCAACTCTTCCGACAGCCGCCGGTCGATGGACATCGCGCTCCTCCGGACTGGCAGGGAGAGGGAGCCGCGGGGTCCAGACGGTGCCTGTTTCGTATTCCAGTCACGCGAACTCTACCAGCACTTTGCCGAAGTCATGAACAGATGCACCCGCGTTGAATTCCGCAATGGAAACGCTCCTCTCCAGTGTGGTGACCAGACAAGGCGTCGTCATCGAGCTCAACAGGATCCGAGGTCGAGGAGCCGTCGCTCTCTCGTTCGTGTCAACCGCACGTCTCCTGCATTTCACCCGCAGGCATCAAATGGCCAGCCGTGAGACGCTGAGTTGGTCGTGCAGCGTTATGACTCTGATGCCGGCGCCGAGGGGCGGCCGCTGGCCGGTATGGCGCTGCGTGCACGCTCCTCGATCGCGTCGAGTACCGCCACGTACGCTTCGGGAACAGCGACGTTCAACCAGAGCGACGACACGTCAGGCGCCGGCGCGAATGTGAAGTGGAAGAAGGAGCAACACTCCTGTTCCCGGTTCGTGAGATCTCTCGCCCGGGCTTCGGCCGACGAGTCGATCTGCAGGATCAGGTGGGTCGGGTCCCTTCGACGGACGTCGCTGACGGCGCTCGCGAACAGCTGCGCGAACTCCGCTCCCCTCAGCGGCTTCTCGACGGTCGGCAAGGTGCATGCACCTGCGATGAGCTCTGCGGCGGTGCCGCTCGCACCCGTGTCCATCACCACCTTCCTTTCCGAACTCGGCCCCTCGGTCACTTCAGCACGTGCCTGCTCTGCTCGTCCGCCGGCGCTCCCTGTCCGCTCAGCCCTCTTGTGCTTCGCTGGGTCGCGCTGCTGCTCGCTCAGTTCAGCGCTCGGCTGCTCCGCCAGCTTCGGCCGGTCAGATC
The DNA here is from genome assembly GCA_049510975.1 of Acidimicrobiales bacterium. Taxonomy (GTDB): domain Bacteria; phylum Actinomycetota; class Acidimicrobiia; order Acidimicrobiales; family Bog-793; genus JAKACA01. Next base: position 275,010 of record JBEKYM010000007.1, on the reverse strand, counting down.
TCGGCGTCGGCCGCTTCCGGACGGGCGCCATCTTCGCCGGCCTGAGGCAGGCCTGCGAAAGCGGCGGGCGGATCCCGCCAGAGCGGACGCCCGCCGGCGGCTGCTCCCACACCGCCCTCGCCGGCCGCCACGATCGCCCGCCACACACGCTCGGGAGTGCAGGGCATGGCAACGTGACGCACACCCAAGTGGGCCAAGGCATCGATGACGGCATTGTGAACCGACGGTGTCGATCCGATCGTGCCCGATTCGCCGATTCCCTTGGCACCGAGCGGGTTGCGCGGCGTCGGCGTCTCGGTGTTCGCTGTCTCGAAGAACACGAGCTCGGCCGCACTCGGCATCGAATAATCGGCCAGCGTCGCCGTGAGCGGATTGCCTTGCGCATCGAACACCACCTCCTCCCAGAGCGCCTGTGCCATCCCTTGAGCGATACCGCCATGTTGCTGGCCCGTAACCAGCAGGGGATTGACGATGCGTCCGCAGTCGTCGACGGCGATGTGGCGGAGGGGACGCACTTGTCCCGTTTCGGTGTCCACCTCCACCACCGAAATGTGGGCGCCGAAGGGAAACGTCGCCCCGGCCTGCACGAAGTCGAACTCGCTCGCCAAGGGACCGCCGGAGTCGCCGTCCGCTTCCGCCAGGCCGGCGATGGCCGCCCAGGACAGGGCGCTCGATGGCACGCCGGCCACGCCCAGCCGGCCGCCGTCGTGAATGACGATGTCGGCGACGCTCGCCTCCAGCTCGGCGGCGACGAGCTCTCGCGCCCGCACGAGCACCTCCTCGGAGGCGCCGAGCACGGCGCTGCCGGCCAGCTGCAGCGAGCGCGACCCGCCGGTCCCGCCACCTCTTGGCACCGTTGCGGTGTCAGATTGCACAAAACCGATGTCCTCCATCGGGATCCCCAGCGTGTCGGACACGATCATGGCGAACGACGTCGCATGTCCCTGGCCGTGACCGGACGTGCCGACGCGGATCGTGGCGGTACCGTCCCTGTGCACTTCGAGGGCGCCGAACTCGCCACCACCGCCGGCGGTCACCTCGACGTAGACGGCGACTCCGATGCCGAGCTGCAAGCGATCTCCCGAGGCGCGTCTGGCCGCCTGCTCGGCCCGCAGCTGCTGGTAGCCGGCGAGCCGGACCGCCTCGTCGAGCGCCTTGCCGTAGTCGCCGACGTCGTAGGTCGTGCCCATCACGGTCCGGTACGGTTCGCTGAAGGCCGGCAGCAGGTTGCGGCGACGCAGCTCGACCGGGTCGATGTCGAGCTCGGATGCCGCAAGGTTCATCATGCGCTCGAGGAACTCGGCCGCTTCGGGCCGGCCAGCTCCCCGGAAGGCACCCATGGGCGTCGTGTTCGTCACGACGACGGCCACGTCGTAGCGGATGGCCGGGATGGCATAGACACCCTGCGCCATCATGCGCGTCGGGCCGATCGCGAGGGCGCCCCCGAAGCCGGCGTAGGCGCCGGCATCGGCGAGAACGCGGCAGTGCATGCCCGTGATCCGTCCCTCGCCATCGAAGCCCATCTCGATCCACTGCACTTGACCGCGACCGTGCGGCGTTCCCACGAGGTTCTCCGAACGGGTCTGCACCCAGGTGACGGGACGCCCGAGTTGCATTGCGCCGACGATCACCGCAGCGTGCTCGGCCCCGAGGCCGGCCTTGCTCCCGAAACCGCCGCCGACGTGTGGGGCCACGACCCGCATGCGCTCGAGGTCGAGGTCGAGGTTCCGGGCAGCGGATTGCGCAAAGCCGTGAGGCATCTGGGTCGACACATACACCGTGAGGTCGTGGCCATCGCCGTCGTCGCCGGGAACCACGGCGATGGCATCTCCCTCCATCGGCACGACAGCGAGGCGCTGGTTCTCGAGTTGGGCCCTCACGACCGTGACGGCTCCCGCCAGCGGATCGGTGACGGGGTCGGCCATGCCGGCGACGACGTTCGTGCCCAGCTCCTCGAACTGGAGCGGGGCACCGTCAGCGAGCGCCGCCTCGGGGTCGACGACGGCGTCAAGCGGCTCGTAGTCGACGACCACGAGCTCGGCGGCGTCGAGGCCGGCGGCCTCGGTCTCGGCCACCACCATGACGACCGGGTCGCCGACGAAGTTCACTTTGCCGTCGGCAAGCGCCGGCCGCGCACAAGCGGCGTTCAGGACCATGAACCCGTGAAAGGGCCGGATTCCGAGGTCGCCGGCCGTGAACACTCCGATCACCCCGGGGGCGCTCCGAGCAGCCTCCACGTCGATCGATCGGATCCTGGCGTGCGCGTGAGGGGAACGCACGAAGACCGCCCTGGCGAGACCCTCGAGCCGGAGATTGCCCACGAAGGTTCCGCGGCCCATAAGGAGCTCCGGATCTTCGACACGACGGACGCTGTTGCCCAAGATGGAACCTGGCATTGGGCGCAACCTACCCTCGGTTGTTCGACGACCGTGCAGGGGTGCAACGCTGAGATGGACGAAACTTCCGCCGCCGAGGCGAGAAGTTGGCCGGGGGTTCGCCGCATCGGGCATGGCCGCGGCGTCACCGGACTACCGCGATGACGGTACGAGGGTAAGCCGGTCGCCACGCGCACCCCCAACGCGTAACCTGAATACCCATGGCGCGGACCAAGACGAAGCCGTTGCACTCCGGCGGTGCAGAGGCGGACCATCTCGTTGTCCGGGAGAGGTTTGCTCTGCCCGTCGGGATGGTGCTCGACCGCCGATGACGTAACGAAGGATCAGCGCATCCGATGAGCACACCTGCCAGAGCCGGGCGTGTCATGTTCGTGGTTGCTGCCGTGGTTGGCGCCAGCTTCGGAGCCGGGGATCAGTATCTCGGCAGCCTCAACGCCCCAGGGCATTGGACGGTATCGGTGAGCCTCCTGTCCGCACCCTGGGTGGTGTTGCCCTTCGCGTTCGGATGCAGCCAGCTGCGCTCCAGCCGGGCGGCTGCAGTCGGTCTCGTGGTCACGCTGTGTGCTCTCGCCGGCTACTTCCTCATGATCATGGGCCCGTTCGAAGGCGGGCACTGGAGCTTCAGCCTCGCCGAGGTCCGCGGCCTGCTCGTTTCGAACACGCTGAACATCGTCGGAGGCCTCGTGACCGGACCGCTCTACGGCTTGCTCGGGCAGCGCTGGCGAACTCGACGAGCGTGGACCAGCGCAGTGCTTGTTGCCGGCGCGCTCTGCCTGGAGCCGTTCGCACAAGCGGCCGCCGGCAATCACTACCCGGGGGCGTCGACCGTCTATCCAGTCGAGATCGCCGCAGGGTTCGCTGTCGCCGCCTACTTCCTCGTCAGGGGAATCGCCTACCGACGGCGCGGTGGATCGGAGCTCGGGAAACCGATGGCTGTCTGAGGGCCGATCGCTCTCCGGCCGTGCCGGCGGAGGGGCAGGGCATCGACCTGAGAAGTAGCCTTGACGCCATGGCGACCAAGAAACCCAAGCTGTACCTTTCGGGCGATCCCGAGGCGGACCAGCTCCTCGCCCAGGACCCGTTTGCTCTGCTCGTCGGGATGGTGCTCGATCAGCAGATCCCTCTCGAATGGGCCTTCTACGGTCCGTTCAACCTCATGCAACGACTCGACGACCGCCTCGATGCGCAGGGCCTCGCCGAGATGCCCGAGGAAGCTCTGATCGCGGCGTTCGCGGCGCGGCCGGCACTCCACCGGTACCCGGCCTCGATGGCCAAGCGCGTGCAGGCACTCGCCCGGCATCTGGTCGAGGAGTACGGAGGCGACGCCGCCAAGGTCTGGACGACCGCCGGCAGCGGCAAGGAGCTCCTCGACCGAGTCCGAGCGCTCCCGGGTTTCGGCCAGCAGAAAGCGAAGATTTTCGTCGCCCTGCTCGGCAAGCAGTTCGGCGTGGACGTCGACGGGTGGATCGATGTGACATCTCCGTTCGGCCATCACGGCACGCATCTGTCCATCGCCGACATCGAGGGGCCTGACACGCTTGCACTGGTGCGAGAACACAAGCGAGAGATGAAGGCCGCCGCCAAGAAGGCCGCCGGAGCCACTGGCAAGTCCGCGGCGAAGAAGGCGCCGGCGAAGAAGGCAGCCGCGGCCAAGAAGGCGCCGGCGAAGAAGGCAGCCGCTTCGGCGTGAGCTCCGACTCCTGCCGTCGCCTCCTTGCCGGGCGGCGGCTGTACTTGTGTACTGGCGACCGGGAGGATCTGGCTGGGTTTCTCGAGGCATGCATCTCGGGGGGCGTGGACGTCGTGCAGCTGCGCGACAAGCATCTCGACGACGCATCCATCGTGGAGCGGGGGCGGCTGGCCAAGCAGGTGTGCGCCGAATTCGGCGTTCCCTTGATCCTCAACGACCGGGCGGACCTCGCGGTGGAGATCGGGGCCGACGGTGTGCACGTCGGCCAGGACGACGTGGCCGCACCCGAAGCAAGGCGGATCGTCGGAACCGATCGGATCGTCGGGCTCTCGACTCATGACACCGGGCAGCTGGAGACGGCGTTGCGAGAGCCGGTGGACTACGTCTCCGCCGGCCCGGTCGTGCCCACCCCGACAAAACCCGGCCGACCCGGCACCGGCCTCCCCTACGTCAGCGCAGCCGCCCGCCTGACAGCAGCCGCCACCCCGGCGATGCCCTTCTTCGTCACCGGGAATGCCCGGCCCGACACGGTGGCCGCCATGGTCGAGGCAGGAGCTCGACGGGTCGTTGTGGTGCGCTGGTTGACCGAGGCGTCTGACCCGGCACGTGCGGCCAGAGAGTTGGCCTCGGCCCTGGATTCCGCCGTTGCGGCCGGCGCCGAGTCGCTCCCGTGACGCGCTCGTGGGCGGCCCTGGAGGACCGCCCACGAACAACAGACATGTAGCTGAAAGGCTTGCCTTCCCGGACTACATCGGATGGGACCAGCTTCCGACCGAGCAAGACAAGGGTGTCTGACTGGTTGTCACCAGGTGGTCCAGCAAGCCGCCTAGCGGCCAGCCACCTCCAGGGTCCCAATGCGTTGACTACTCATGTATTGGACCACCTCCTTTCTCTGGTGCCGACAGAATACCGAAAGCAGAGGGGGCTGTGGCGGCATTGGGCGACGGCGATCCGAGAGCGAGCGAATACGGTGAAGAGGTGCCACCTGACCTCGTCATCTTCGACTGCGACGGCGTTCTCGTGGACACCGAGCGGATCGCCGTCCCGATCGATGCCCGCGTCGTTGGCGAGCTGGGTTGGCCGATGACCGAGGCCGAGGTGGTGGAGCGGTTTCTCGGGCGGTCGGAGGCTGACTGCACCGAGGAGATCGAGAAGCACCTCGGGCGCCGGGTCCCCCCGGAGGTGGTGCAGAGTTACGACCACCTCTACCGGGAGGCCTTCGAGCGTGAACTGCGGCCGGTTGCCGGCGTGGAAGCCGTGCTCGACCAGCTCGAGGAACGAGGCGTAGCCACGTGCGTGGCTTCGAGCGGCACTCACGAGCGGATCCGGTTCACGCTCGGGCTCACCGGGCTGCTCGCCCGCTTCGAAGGGCGGATGTTCAGCGCCGACGATGTCGAGCGGGGGAAGCCGGCTCCGGATCTGTTTCTCCTTGCAGCCACATGTCTTGGCGTCAGTGCGAACGGCTGCGCTGTGGTCGAGGACAGCAGGTACGGGGTCGAAGCCGCTCTCGCCGCCGGCATGGCCGCCTATGGCTTCGCCGGTGGGCTGACGCCGGTGGAGCGTCTGGCGACGCCCGGCGTGACGCTCTTCGGGGACATGGCGATGTTGCCGGCGCTGCTCGGTCTCTGACCGCTCCTCTGGCCCGCCACGGGCGTGTGGCGCCCGGTCGAAGCGCGCCGCCAAACCGTCTCATGCGGGCGAATTGACGGCTCGCGTGGAGCCGGGGCCGGCCGGCGCTGACGCCTCGAGGAAGCGCCGACTCAGATGCCGATGCGCTGTGCGAGGAGCTCCCGGTGGTAGGAGGGGTCGCCGAGGATCAGCTCCGACGACTTGGCCCGCTTGAAGTACAGGTGGGCGTCGTGCTCCCAGGTGAAGCCGATGCCGCCGTGGATCTGAATGTTCTCAGCGGCAGCGTGGAAGTACGCCTCCGAGCAGTACGCCTTCGCCAGGCAGGCGGTGACGGGGAGCTCGTCGTTGTCCTCGGCGGCGGCCCAGCCGGCGTAGTAGGCGGCCGATTTCGCCGACTCGACCTCCAGCAGCATGTCCGCACACTTGTGCTTGATGGCCTGGAAGCTCCCGATGGGACGGCCGAACTGAATGCGGTTCTTGGCGTACTCGACGCTCATGTCGAGCACGCGCTGCGCACCACCGACCTGCTCGGCCGCCAGCGCCACGGCGGCGAGGTCGAGCGTCTTCGAGAGCACGGGGCCGGCAGCCCCGTCCTCGCCGACGAGCCGGGCCGGCGTGGCGGCGAACGTCAGCTTGGCCTGCTTGCGGGTCTGATCCATCGTCGACAGGGGGGTACGGGTCAGCCCGTCGGCATCGCCGGCGACGGCGAACAGGCTGAGACCGTTGGCGGTGCGGGCTGCCACGAGAATGAGATTGGCCGTGTGACCGTCGAGGACGTAGGACTTGGTGCCGTCGAGCACCCAGCCGTCGCCGGCGGGCTTGGCCTCCATCGTGATGCCGTCGAGCTCCCAGCGCCCGCTCTCCTCGGTGAAGGCCAGCGTGGCGATCGTCTCGCCGCTGGCGATACCGGGCAAGTACTCGGCCTTGGCGGCCTCGTCGCCGGAGCTGAGCAGGGCGTTGGCGGCAAGCGCCACGGTCGAGAAGTAGGGGGCGCACAGCAGCGTCCGGCCCATCTCCTCGAGGACGACGACGAGCTCGACATATCCGAAACCCGCCCCGCCGTACGCCTCAGGTATCGCCAGTGCCTGCAAGCCCAGCTGGTTCGCCATCTGCGACCACACGGCCGGGTCGTAGCCCTCCGTGGTCTCCATGAGCCGACGCACCTCAGTGCTCGGCGACTTGTCGTCGAGGAAGCGGCGCACAGCCTTGCGCAGCTCCTCCTGCTCTTCAGAGAATCCGAAGTTCACAACTGCCTCCCACGGCGGGCCAAGGTACGGGCGGAACCTTAGTCTGGAGGCGAGCGGCAACGACAAGCGAACTGACACAACCGTCCGGGAGCCCCCGAGGAGGCAGCATGCATTACGAGGACAGCCAGGTCGAGATCCACAAGACCGTGGTGGGGCCGATGGACAACAACGTCTACATCGTGCGCTGCAAGGACACCGGCGACTCGGTGCTGATCGACGCCGCCAACGAACACGAGCAGCTGCTCGAGCTGTGCAAGCGCCTCGGAGTCCGCCGGGTGCTCGAGACCCACGGGCACTGGGACCACATCCAAGCAGTCCCGCAGCTGCGCAACGCCGGCTACGACGTGAGCGTGACGGCCGCCGACGCCGCCATGCTGCCGTCCTACGACACCGTCTTGGAGGACGACTCGGTCATTACCGTCGGCCGGCTCCGGCTCCGGACCATCCTCACGCCTGGGCACACGCCGGGTTCCATGTGTTTCTCCATCGAGGGTTCGCCCGTCCTGCTGTCGGGCGACACGTTGTTCCCCGGCGGGCCGGGCAACACCAAGTTCGAGAACGCCAGCTTCCCGACGATCATCGAGTCGATCGAGCGGCGCCTGTTCGCTGCCCTGGCTCCCGACACCATCGTCATGCCGGGACACGGCGCCGATACGACGATCGGCACCGAGAGCCCCAACCTCGACGAGTGGGTCGCCCGAGGCTGGTAGGACGTCCTCGCCCGGCGGTCGGTTCGATTTTCTCCTATGGCCGTAGTGTAAATCCGGACGGGGCAGTAGGATGAGATCGTGACCGGAGCCGCCCCCATTCCTATTTTGCAGATCGAGGATCTCCACGTCGCCGTCGAGGACACCGAGATCCTGCGGGGCGTGAACCTCGAGGTTGCGCCCGGTGAGCTGCACGCCATCATGGGTCCGAACGGGTCCGGCAAGTCCACGCTCGCCAACACGCTTGCCGGCAACCCCGGCTACCACGTCACGAAGGGCCGCATCGTCTTCCAGGGCGAGGACATCACGCTCTGGCCGGTGGACGTACGTGCCAAGGCGGGGGTGTTCCTGGCCTTCCAGTACCCCGAGGAGATCGCCGGCGTGCCCGTCAGCCAGTTCCTTCGCCAAGCCGTGTCGGCCCGCAAGGGGACCGACCTGTCGGTGCTGGAAGTGCGCGTGGCGCTGGCGGAATGGATGCAGCGGCTCGAGATGGACCCGAGCTTCGCGTCGCGGTACTTGAACGAGGGTTTCTCGGGAGGCGAGAAGAAGCGGAACGAGATCCTCCAGATGGCAATGCTCGAGCCGCTCCTGGCAGTGCTGGACGAGACGGATTCCGGTCTCGATGTCGACGCCCTCCGGATCGTCGCCAAGGGTGTCACCGAGGTGCGGCGCATGCAGCCGGACCTCGGCATCGTCCTCGTGACGCACTACCGGCGCATTCTCGAGGAGCTCACTCCTGATCGAGTGCACGTCTTCATCGGCGGCCGCATCGTGGACTCCGGCGGACCGGAGCTCGCCGAGCGACTCGACTCCGAAGGGTACGAGAGGTGGCGCCCATGACCACAACGACCGCAGCTCACGCCGCTGCCCCGCCGTCCGGCACGGCCCAGAGCCGCCCGCCGGGCGCCGACAGCACCGACACCGAGGAGTCTCAGGAGGCACAGCCGGCGCGGCGCCTCGACGCCGCCGCCGTCCGGGCGGACTTCCCCATCCTGCAGCAGGAGAGGGCTGGCCACCGGCTGACGTATCTCGACTCTGCCTCGTCCTCCCAGCACCCTCGTCAGGTGCTCGATGCGATGGACCGCTACTACCTCACGACGCACGCCAACGTGCACCGCGGCGTCTATGCCATCGCCGAGGAGGCCACCCGGCTCTACGAGGACGCACGCCATCGCGTCGGCCGCTTCATCGGAGCGCCCAAGCCGGCGAGCGAGATCGTCTTTGCGAAGAACGCCACCGAAGCCCTCAACCTCGTCGCCAACTCCTATGGCCGCCGGCGCCTGCCGGCGGGCAAGGCCGTCGTGCTCTCCGAGATGGAGCACCACGCCAACCTCGTGCCCTGGCTCATGCTGGCGGAGGAGCGCGGGACCGAGCTGCGCTACCTGCCCACGACCGAGGACTACCTGCTCGACGTCAGTCGTCTCGACGAGATGACCGACGGCGCCGGCATCGTGGCGGTGACGGCGATGTCCAACGTGCTCGGCACGGTGACCGACCTCGGTCCGATCGTCGAGGCGGCCCACGCCAACGGGGCCATCGTGGTCTGCGACGCCTCCCAGCTCGTTCCGCACCGCGCCATCGACGTCGCGCGCCTTGGCGTCGACTTCCTCGCCTTCACCGGCCACAAGATGCTCGGGCCGACGGGTATCGGCGTCCTGTGGGGCCGTGAGGACCTCCTCGAGGCGATGCCGCCCTTCCTCGGCGGCGGCGAGATGATCCGCGACGTCCGCCTCGACGGCTTCACCACGAACGACCTGCCCTGGAAGTTCGAGGCCGGGACGCCCCCGATCGCCGAAGCCATCGGCCTCGGCGCGGCCGTCTCCTACCTCGAGGAAGTCGGCATGGATCGCATCGCCGAGCACGAGACGGCGCTCACCGCCTTCACCCTTTCCAAGCTCCGGGCCGACCACGGGGACGACATCAAGATCTTCGGCCCCGGTCCCGACCCGGCGATTCGCGGCGGCGTGATCTCGCTCGCCTACCTCGACATTCACGCCCACGACCTCGCCCAAGTGCTCGACGCCGAAGGGGTCTGCGTTCGTGCCGGCCACCACTGCGCCAAGCCGCTCATGAGACACCTGCACGTGCCGGCGACCGCGAGAGCCTCGCTGTACCTGTACAACGATGAGGAGGACGTACTGGCGCTCAGCGCGGCGCTCTCGAAGGCAAAGGAGATGTTCGGCTGACCATGACCGGCCTGGAAGACCTCTATCGCGAGATCATCCTCGACCACTACCGCTCACCGCGTAACCGGGGGGAGCTGGCCGTGCCGCCGGCCCACCGTGTCGAGGGCTTCAACCCCCTGTGTGGTGACGAGGTGGTGGTGTACCTCGAGGTCGAGGACGACACCGTGACCGACCTGCGGATCAGTGGGCAGGGCTGCTCGATCAGCCAGTCGTCGGCCTCGATGATGTCTGCTGCCGTGAAGGGCAAGTCGACAGCCAAGGCCCGCGAGCTCATCGGCTCGTTCAAAGGGATGATGACGATTCACTCCCAGGCGATCGGCGGCGAGGAGCCCACTGGCGAGGATGCCGCCGAAGCGCTGTCCGGGCAGGACCTCGGCGAGCTCGCCGCCCTGCAGGGCGTCGTGAAGTTCCCCGTCCGCATCAAATGCGCCACCCTGTCGTGGAACACCCTTGCCCAGGGCCTCGACGAGATCGAGGCCGGGGTGCCGAGCGAGGCCTGACCGGCACAAGCCTGACCCCGGCGGTCCTCACCGACAGCCGGGAGGGCCCCTACGTGACGCCGCCGAGCACCACCCGCCCGCGCCCTGCGGACTTGGCCGCACTGAGCGCTCGATCGGCCGCCCGTAACAGCTCCTCGGTCATCGGCGTCGTGCTCACGGCCACACCGATGCTGGCGTCGATGCGCACCTCCTTCGGTGCCCCGTCCAGGCGAAACGGTTCCTTCAGCGCCTCGAGGATGCGCCGGGCGATCTCGAGCGCCTCGGTCTCGCCCACCCCGCTGCACAGGATGGCGAACTCGTCGCCGCCAAGGCGCCCGACGACATCGTCGCCTCGCACGCAGCCTTCGATGCGGCGAGCCGCCACCCGCAGGAGGGCGTCGCCGGCGGAGTGGCCGAGGTCGTCGTTGACCGGTTTGAAGTGATCGAGGTCGCAGTACAACACGGCGCCGCCGACGTCTGATTCGTCGAGGGCGGTGTAGAAGGCCCGGTGGTTGACGAGCCCCGTGAGCGAGTCCGAGCGGGCCGCCTGGTCGAGCCGGGCGGCCTGCTCGGTCCAGCGCAGCACGAGCTCGACGAGGTTGCGGACGAGCCCCATCCCATAGGCGTGGATCCCCGGTGCTCGCGGCCCCTCGGCCGTCCAGATCGTGATCGTCGCCGGCGGGCGGTTCGGCGTCCACACGACCGGCTCCACCCAGTACGCGCCGATCCCGAGCCGGGTCGCCTCCGCCTGGCGACCCTCGTCGAGATCGGCGACCGTCCCCTGGCGAGCGAGCCCGTCGCGGCGGGTGAGGTCCCACGGTGTGGCGATGTCGGCGTCCGCGCCCCCGAGCGAGTCGGGCAAGCCCGTACCCACCTGACGGATGCCGCCGTCGTCGCTCCAGGCAATCGCCACACTCGAGCCGAACTGTTGCCAGTCGATGCCATCGCACACGAGGAGGAGCGACTCGGAGCGGGACGCTCCGGTCACCATCTTGTGCAGCAGATCCTCGAGGAAGAGCTGGTGCTGGGCGTTTCGCAACCACAGACCGATGAGCGACTCGGCGCCGTCGCTCACGAGGGACGCCAGCACCTCGAGGGGGATGAAGGAGCCGTCGATGTGACGGATGCGGAACAGGCTCGAGCCGGGCGTGGAACCGACAAGTGTCAGCTCGCTCAGCTGTAACAGTGCCCGCTCGGCGTCATCGGGGTGCAACCAGTCGAGGGCGTTGCTGCCCACGAGATCTCCCGGCGCCCAGCCCGTCACGGCCCTCGTGGACTCTCCGGCGAAGACGACGACGCCGTCGGAACGCAAGGCCACGTAGGCGAGCTGGCCCGTGTGAATGAACGAGCGCACCAGCTCGTCGACCGAGCCGGCGCCGACGAAGGCACCGGTGGCGTCGCCGGTCACCCCCGGATCACTCCCGGTCGAGGTCGCCGGCGCGCGAGAGCATCAGGTGGAACCTGAAGAGTCGCATTCGATCCCCTCCGTCACGCTTCGTGCGGCTTTGCCGTCACCATAGAGGACGTTGGCGGGGCGGGAGGTGGGTTTCTTCGGGTGGCGAGGACGTCGAGGGCGGTGCCACCGCTCAGGGATCGAGGACGAGGCCCTGCAGGTCAGGCTCGACGACCATGGCGAAACCGGACAGGCCGAGGGCCGCAAGCGCCTTCTCGGCCGCCGTCTCCACGCCCAGGGCCTCGCCGGCGCTGGCGCAGATGGCGAGCATCGCCGGGCCGGCGCCCGACCAGCAGGCGACGGCCGCCCCACCCGCGTGCAACCGCTCGAGCAGTTCGGGCGCCTCGGGGAACAGCCTCGAGCGAGCGTCCTGGTGCAGGCGGTCGCCGGCGGCGGCCGGCAGCAAGGCGGAGGCGTCCGCCAGCCCGGCGAGCAGCAGCCCCATCCGACCGAGGTTGTAGACGGCGTCAGCCAGCGGGATGTCCTCGGGAAGGACGGAGCGAGCGAGCTGGGTCGGCAGGTGACGGTCGGGCACGACCACGACGTAGCCCAAGCGGTCGTCGAGCGGCAGCCGGCGCGCCACCGGCGCGCCATCGATCATCGTGGCCGCCACGAGTCCTCCGAGCACGGAGGCGGCGGCGTTCTCGGCGTGACCGTCGAGGCGGGCAGCCACGGCGAGGGGGTCTGCGGCGCCGGCTGCGGCGGCGACGGCGACGGCGACGGCTGCCGATGAACCGAGGCCGCGGCTGACCGGGATGGACGAGCGCAGGTTGATGGCGACCTCATCGTGGCCGAGCACCGACCGCGCCACGCGGGCGGCGAAGTGCGACTCGTCGCCGGCGAACTCCGACCCTTCGCCCTCGGTGTGAACCCTGAGGTGCTCGGAAGGTCTCACCTCCACCTCGACGTAGACGCGCAGCGCCAGGCCCAGCACGTCAAAGCCCGGCCCGAGATTCGACGACGAGCCCGGGACGCGCGCTTTCACGGCGCTGGGCTTAGCCTCCGGCCGCCGGTGGTGTCCAGCCGGCAGGGGGCGGGCGAATGGACGACTGCAGGACCACTGACGCTCGAGAGGCCGTGCCGTCTGCACAGCGAAGTTCGAAGATGCCCACCGTGGTGCCCGCCGGCCAACCCTTGGCCGGCGGGGTCCTCGTGCCGGCGATTGCGACCACATCCGGCGAGAGCACGAGGCCCGGCCAGCCGACCACCTCGACAGCGCTCGCCAGTCGCACGGCGGAGGTGTCGCGGTTCCAGTCCGTGAGCGCCTCGCCGACGACGGTCTGGCGGGCCTCGACGGTCGTGAGGCGAAGCTCGGCGCTGACGGCATTCAGGACGGCCTCGTTGTTGAGGCCGTCACCGAGCAGGCTGTTCGGCTGCCCGAGGACGTCGCAGACGACCATGACCCGGTGCCCGTGGACTGAGCGCCAGGCGGCGGTGACGAGGTTCGTTTCGGCTGCTTGGGTGAAACCCGACTTCACCCCGATGATGCCGTCGACGCCGACGACCGGGTCGTAGGTGTTCCAGATCTCGCCTGTCACCGGCAGGCGGATGAACTGCTCGTCGACGATCGACTGCAGCACCGGGTTCTGCATGGCGAGCGACGCCAAACGGACGATGTCGACGGCGTTGCCCCGCGATCCCGGGTTGATGCCGCTGGCGTCGGCGAAGTGTGTGCCGGTGAGGTGGAGAGCCGCCGCCGTGGCGTTCATCTTGGCCACGAATGCCTTCGTGCTGCCGGCGTCCCAAGCGGCGAGGTAATCGGCGATGTTGTCGGCCGAGGGGATCATGAGCGCCTGCAGCAGCTGGCGCTCATCGAGACGCTCACCGACCTTCACCTCGACGCTGGAGTCGTTTGCCTCCGCGTCGGCGACCCAGGCCTGGTGGTTCGCCGCCGTCATGACGAACGTCGGCCCACCCGCCTCACCCACCAGCGGGTGATCCTTCAGCACGAGATAGGCCGTCATGATCTTGGTCACGCTCGCGACGGGCACGGACTTCTCGTTCTTCGTGGAGCCGACGATCCCGACACCGCTCACCATGGCCGCACCCTCGCCGGCGTGCGGGAAGGGAAGAGCGACCCGCTTGCCGGGGATCACGACCGACGACATGGTGGAGCGCACGAACGGAGCCACGGTTGGAACCGGCCGGTTCGCTTTCGGCGACGCTGCCCCTTTCGGGTCGTGACCGGTGGCCCCGCCCACCGAGAGGACGAGCACCGTGACGAGGGCACCGACCAGGAGCAGGCCGGCAAGGCGTAAGCGACCGCGCCGGCGGGCGGCCCTCACGGCGGCCGCACGATGCCGGGCGTCGCGGCGCTCGGCGACGCGGGCCTGGCTTGCCGCCTTGCTGGCGGCGTGGCTGGCGGCATGGCTCGATGCGTGGCGGCCCGGCGTGGCGGGGCCGGGAATTGGAGGATCGTTCCCGGCCGTCATGACGTCCAACTTAGGGAATCGGAGCGGGTCATGCTTGCCAGGGTCAGGGCTCGAGCTGGTCCAGCTCCTCGGACGTCATGAGGACCGCCCTCGCTTTGGACCCCTCGGAAGGACCGACGACGCCGCGACGCTCCAGCAGATCCATCAAGCGCCCAGCTCGGGCAAAGCCGACACGGAGCTTGCGCTGCAGCATCGACGTGGACCCGAGCTGCGACCGGACCACGAGCTCCATCGCGGTGGCGAGCAGTTCGTCGTCATCGTCATTGGCCCCACCGCCGTGGCTGCCGGCCGTGGTGTCGCCCTCGACGCCTTCGACGTACCGGGGGCCGCTCTGGCGCCGCCAGTGACCGACGACGCCTCGCACCTCGTCCTCGCCCACCCAGGGACCTTGCAAGCGGCGGGGAACGCTCGAGGAGGCTGACAGGAGGAGCAAGTCGCCGCGACCGATGAGCCGCTCCGCACCCGGCTGGTCGAGGATGACGCGGCTGTCGGCGAGCGAGGACACCGAAAAGGCCAGACGCGAGGGGATGTTGGCCTTGATGACACCGGTGATGACGTCGACGGAGGGCCGCTGGGTGGCGATCACGAGGTGGATCCCGACGGCCCTTGCCATCTGGGCGATCCGGCAGATCGACTCCTCCACGTCACGGGCGGCCACCATCATGAGGTCGTTGAGCTCGTCGACGACGATGAGGATGAACGGCAGGCGCCCGTGGACGACACCGTCGCGGCCCTCCGTGCGGGCGCGGGCGGCCTCGACCATGGCGGTCACCGTTGCCGACGGGACCGGCGGCTCCGGCTGGAACGCCGGCATGGACACGCCGGCGGCGATGCCGTACGGCGCCGCCAGGGGCACGGGCGCCCCGCCGAGCAGGCTGACGTTCGGGCTGGGGTCGTCTGGGATCTCGTCCGCGGCGTCGTCCGGGGCGCCGGCACGGAGGGCGCCGGCGCGGAAGTCGCCGGCGATGCCGGAGCGTCCCTCCGTACCGAGGCTCGGGCCGAAGCCGATCTCGGGGTCGGTGCCCGCCTCGGAGTCGATGTCGGGGTCGGTGTGGGAGGCGACTTCGTCCGCCTCGGTCGAGGCGGCCCCGGCGACCGGGTCGAGGAAGTCGCCCCGGTCGACGGCAGCGTTGTAACCGGTGATGTCCCGCATGCCGACTTCGGCCAGCAAGTCGTAGCGGCGCTCCATCTCCGTCACGGCCCAGTTGAGGGCGTTGGCGGCGCGCTTGGGGTTGACGACGACTTGGGTGAGCAAGTGGGGCAGTCCGTTGTACTGCCCGAGCTCGACCCGTTTCGGGTCGACCAGGATGAGGCGGACTTCGTCGGGTGTCGCTCGCATGAGGATCGAGGTGATCACCGAGTTGATGCACGACGACTTGCCGGCCCCCGTGGCGCCCGCGATGAGCAGGTGAGGCATCTCGGCGAGGTTGACCATGACGGCTCGGCCGGCGATGTCGCGGCCAAGAGCGACCTCGAGCGGATGGGTGGCGCGGCGGGCGTCGTTCGTGGACAAGACGTCGCCGAGCGTGACGAGCTGCCGGTTCTGGTTGGGGACTTCCACGCCGATGGCGGATCGCCCTGGGATCGGCGCAAGGATGCGGACGTCCGGCGAGGCCATCGCGTAGGCGATGTCCTTGGCGAGGTTCGTCACCCGCGCCACCTTCACACCGGCGCCGAGCTCCAGCTCGAATCGAGTGACGGTGGGACCGACGGTGAAGCCGACGAGGTGGGTTTCGACGCCGTGGGCCGCCAGCGCCCGCTCGAGGACACGGCCACGGCCTTCGATCTCGGCCCGGTCGTGAGTCTGGTCCTTGCTGCGCTTCAACAATTTGGCGGCAGGGAGCCGCCAGTTGGCGTTCGGCAACGGGACCGGCAGGGTGAGCTGCTCGGATTTGTGATCTGCGAGGGCGGGATCGAGCATCCCGCCGGCGAGGAGCGAGTCGCTCGCCCGGCTCGAGGTGCCGGCGCCGGCAGCTGCGAGCGGGTCCTCGTGAGCGGCCCCCTCGACAGGCTCGTCGTCTGGCACCTCGATGGCACCCGGTTCCGGTGCGCCGTCGAGGTCCATGTCGTAGGGCGGGATCGGCCGGAACGCCTCCGACACCGTGAGCGGGCCGGCCGGCGCTGCCTGTTGCCGCCCGGGCACGGCGAGCGCCCCGGAGCGGGCGGCCTCGAGCTGGGCGCCTGCAAGGGTCTGGCGGCGGAACGCACGAAACTCCGTCACAGCCCACCGTGCGCCACGCCCCACTCCGACTGCCGCGGTGCGCAGGACCTCCACCACGCGGCCGCCGAGCAGCCAGCAGATGGCGGTGAACGCGGCCGCTCCGAGGACGACCCCGGAGCCGGCGACACCGATCACTTTGGCCATCCCACCGCCGAGGGCGGCACCCACCACACCGCCGGCGCCGGCCAGACGTGCCACCGGGGCGCTCAAGCTCGGGCTCCCGCCCGCGAGGTCGCCGAGGCCGGCGGCGGCGAGCGTGAGGAGCACGACGGAGTTGACGGTGCCGAGGAAACCCCACCACGAGCGCTGTGCCACGAGCAGGGCGCCGCCGACGACAAGAGACGCCGGCAGGACGTCCTCGCCCCAACCGAACAGGCGGCCGCCGCCGCTCGTGATGGCCCGGCCGGCGGGCCCGAGGACTCCGAAGTGGATGCCGAGGGCCAACAGGACACCGACGACGACGAGGAGCAGTCCCCAAGCGTCGTCCGGCTGCGCTCCGGCAAGGACGAGCACGCGATCGAGGGCGCGGGCGAAGACCGACGGACCAGTGCTGGTGCGCGGCCGGCGCGTCGCCGCCCCCGACGAGGCCCTGCTCGTTGCCTTGGCCGCCCCGGAGCGGCGGCTCGGCGCCGGCCGGCGGGCGGTGGAGGTCGCCTTCGGCGCCGCCTTCTTGGCGCGCCGGACCGCCGTCGACCCTGAGCTGGCGCGGGAACCCGAGCGTGTGCCGCGGGTGCCAGCAGCTGGTTTTGTCACTGCCACAGTGGCAACAACGCTAACACCAGCCTCAGCAGGCGACGGTGACAACGCTCGGAGGCGAGGACCGTGGGCGAACCGCAGGCAGCAACCGCGGGAGTCTCGGTCAGGCCTCGACGACGACCACCACGATCATCGGGCGCCGGCGGGTGCGCTCGTTCACCAGGCGACCGACGGTTCGCCGAACGATCCTCCGGATGGCATCCGGGTCGCGGTTCACCTGGCCGGCGCCCACCTCGACGGCCTTCTGAACCGCCGAGCGCGCCTCCTCGGCGATGTCCTCGTGGCCTGGCTCCGACAAGAAACCCCGGCTCACGATCTCCGGCGGCCCCACCATCTCGCCCGTCTTGCGGTCGATGGTGACGACGGTGACGACCACGCCCTCCTCGGCCAGGACGCGGCGGTCTCGGAGCACCCCGACCCCGACGTCGCCGGCAAGGCCGTCCACGAAGACGTAGCTCGAGGAGACCTCGCCGTCGAAGTCGATGCCCTCGTCGGTCAAAGCGATGACGTCACCGTCCTCGCAGACGAGCACCTCGCCGGCGGGAACGCCCATCTCGATGGCGAGGCGAGAGTGACGCAGCAGGTGGCGGTATTCGCCGTGCACGGGCACGAACGACTTCGGCTTGGCGATCGACAGCATCGTCGAGAGCTCGCCCTGGCGGGCATGCCCGCTCTCGTGCACGTGGGCGATCGAGCCGTGCACGACCTCGGCGCCTTTGCGGGCGAGGCCGTCCATCACCTTGGCGACGGCCCATTCGTTGCCCGGGATGGCGTGCGAGCTGAGCACGACGACGTCGCCGTCGGTGACGTCCAGCCAGCGGCTCTCGCCGGCGGCCATGAGCGAGAGGGCGGACATCGGCTCGCCCTGCGAACCGGTCGAGATGACGCAGAGCTGCCCCGGGTCGATGCCGGCGATCTTCTCGATCTCGACGAAGGCAGAGTCCGGCACGTTCAGGAGGCCCAGCTCGCGGGCCACGCCGACGTTCTTCACCATCGAGCGGCCGAGCAGGGCGATGCGGCGGCCGGAACCGACGGCCGCATCGGCGACCTGTTGGATGCGGTGGATGTGGCTGGCGAAACACGCCACGATGATGCGCGACTTCCGGCTCTGCTGGAAGATCGTCCGCAGTGACGGTCCCACGGTCGATTCGCTTCCCGTGTACCCCGGCTCCTCGGCGTTGGTGGAGTCGGCCAGCAGCAGGCGGATCCCGTCGCTGGAGGCGATCTGGCCGATCCTCGCCAGATCCGTGCGCCGCCCGTCCACCGGGTTCAAGTCGAGCTTGAAGTCGCCCGTGTGCAAGATGACGCCCTGGGCGGTGTGAAAGGCGAGGGCGAAGCCGAACGGGACGGAGTGGGTGACGGGGATGAACTCGATGTCGAACGGCCCGATCCGGCGCCGCTCGCCGTCGGCCACGGCCACGAACTCGGTCGAAGAGCTGAGGTTGGCTTCGTCGAGGCGGTTGCGGGCGATCCCGAGGGTGAACGGCGATCCGAAGATCGGGACGGGAACTTCTCGCAGGAAGTACGCCAGCGCTCCGACGTGGTCCTCGTGGCCGTGGGTGAGCACGACGCCGTCGACGTCGGCCGCCCGTTCGAAGAGCCACCCGAAGTCGGGCAGGACGAGGTCGACGCCGGGCATCTCCGGGTTGGGGAACATGATGCCGCAGTCGAGGACGACGAGGCGGCCCCCTTGCTCGACGACGGCGCAGTTTCTTCCGATCTCGCCGAGTCCCCCGAGAAAGGACACCCGGACTTTCTCAGGCACGCGTCGCCCGCCACTCCTCCAGGTCGGCAAGCACGGCCTCGGCCTGTTCGTCCAGCCACGCCGGCGCCGGCCCGTGCGGTAGCCGGCACTGGCCGGCCGGCTGGCCCATCGCCCGCAGCATGGCCTTGGCCGGCATCGGGTTGGGAGCCTCGTCGCTCGACTGGAAGGCGACAGGCTCGATCGTCTCGGCGTTCAGCTGACGCGCACCCTCGGCGTCGCCGGCCAGGAAGCGATGGATCATCTCGGCCATCTCCGGCCCGACCCAGTGCGACGCCACGCAGATGGCGCCGACGGCGCCGACCGCCAGCAGCGGCAGCGTCAAGGCGTCCTCGCCGCTGTAGCAGTCAAAGCCCTCCGGCGCCTCCGCCAGCAACCTCGCCGTCCCGCTCAAGTCGCCGGCTGCGTCCTTCACACCGACGATGTTCGGAACTTCGCGAGCGAGCCGGAGCATCGTGTCGTTGGTGATCTTGCGCCCGGTACGGATAGGGATGTCGTAGAGGATCACCGGCAACGACGTGGCTTCGGCCACGGCGGTGAAGTGACGGGCGAGCCCCATCTGCGACGGCCGGTTGTAGTACGGAGTGACGGCGAGGATGCCGTCGACACCGACCCCCTCGGCCGCCCGGGTCACCTCGACGGAATGAGCCGTGTCGTTCGTCGTCGAGCCGGCGATCACCGGGATCGTGAGCGACTCCGTCAGTGCACGGAAGAGGTCGAGACGTTCGGTGTCGGACAGTACGGGCGCTTCCCCCGTCGTGCCGGACACGACGACGCCCTCGGTGCCGCAGTCGACGAGGTGCTTGGCAAGGCCGATGGCACCGTCGAGGTCGAGCGCCCCGGACTCGTCGAAGGGCGTCACCATGGCGGTGAGGACTGCGCCGAAGCGACCTGGGGTGCGCTTGGTCATCACCAACGAAACTACCAGGGCGTCGCGCAGTTTGGCCGTCTGGCCGCGAGAGGCCGGCGGCGGTTCGGCTAGAGCGGCGGTGCCGCCCGCCCCGGGTCCGTCGTCGTCGGGCCACCGGCGAACGCTTGGGCGATGCTCAGCCAGGCGCGTGCCGTCACGCCAGTCACTTGCAACGACGTTGCCGCCAGGTGCCGACGTTGGGTGACGACGAGGCAGAACTCGTCGGCCGGCCCCTTCACCGAATCGACGGCGTCCGCCGGGCCCCAGCTCCACTCCTCGAGGTGAGGACCCCACAGCTCGACTCGAACGGGCACGTCCGGTGGGACGAGGCCGCGTACCGTGAAGCTGAAGGCGAAGGTCCGCACGCCGAGGTCGGCGACGTGGCGCAGCCGCGAGGTCGGCACGTGCAAGGTGCCGAGCGCTTCGGCGATGTCCTGGCCGTGCGCCCAGGTCTCCATGATGCGGGCCGTCGCCGCTGAGGCAAGGCTCATGTCCGGTCCGTACCAGGGGACTCGGCGGCGCGGGTCCGAGGTCGCGAGCACACTCACGAGGAGCCGGCGAGCGTCGGCGAACCATGCCGGCGCCGGGATGCCCCCGAGCTCTCGGCGGCGCTCGTTCGCCATCGACGCCACATCGCCGCCGCTCGCGATCGTGACGTCACGGACGAGCTCGAAACCCAACGGGTCATCGATCGCCGACAGCAACACCTCGTCGATGTAGGCGAGGTGGGTGAGCTGATCGGACACGCTCCAGCCCTCGGCGGGCGTGGGTGCATCGAGCCCGCCGGGTCGAGCAGCCAATTGGCGATCGACGAGGGCGCTGAGATCGAGGCCTTCGGCGGCGAGGTCTCGGACGAGCTGGGGAAAGTCAACGGCCACCTCCCGCAGTCTCGCGCCTTGGCGGAGGCGCTCGAGGGCACAGCGCCGGCGGCGCTACTTCACCTCGTTCAACTGCCCCGTCTTCACGTCGTAGACAAACCCCCGCACCGAGCCTTTCTTCGGGATGAACGGGCTGCTCTTGATGCGGGCGATGGACTGGCGGACATCGGTCTCGAGGTCCGAGAACGACTCGGCCGCCCACTCCGGCTTGACGCCGACCTCTTCCTCGATCTGCTTCTTGAACTCGTCGTCGCTGAAAGTGAGCATGCCGCAGTCGGTGTGATGGATGAGGATGATCTCCTCGGTACCGAGCAGCCGCTGGGAGATCGCCAGCGAGCGGATCTGGTCGGCGGTGATGACCCCGCCGGCGTTGCGGATGATATGAGCGTCACCCTCTTGCAGTCCGAGGGCTGCGTAGGGGCTGAGCCGGGCGTCCATGCACGCCACGATGGCAACTTTCCTGCCCGGAGGCAGCGGCAGGTTGCCCTTGTCGAAGTTGGCGACGTACTTGTCGTTGTTCGCCAGCAGCTCGTCGGTCGCACTCATGGGTCATCCTCCCGTTCGTTCACGCTCGCCATCCAGCGCGCTATTTCCATCGAAATGCTGTCACAGCCTCGACCGGCTGTCGAGAGCACTCGGAAGGATTTTGCCGCCGCCGACGACGATCCGTGTGCACAAAGTGTCCAAAACCCCCCATTTCCGGTCACCCGCTGCACACGGTTCGCCAAAGCTCAGCGGGCGACCACCGCGGCCGCGCGGTCCACCAGACTCAAGAAACCCCCGCCGCCGCTGGCGGGTCACGGCCCGCACGCGATTCGGCCCTGGTGGGTGGAGAGGGGCGAAGGGTTTCTTCGCAACTCGCGCCCACCAGGGCCAACGCGTCAAGCCGTCTTCAGCTCACCTTCGGCAAGCTGGAAGGCGGCGTACTCCTCTTCGCTGTCCGAGAGGTTCTCGAACTGGATGGCACCGAGCTCGGTGAACTTCGTGCGCAGCCAGCCGTCGCCGGCGTCGAGGAGGCCGAGCTTCTTCAGGTTCGGGACGATCTTCGAGAAGAGCATCGCCTGGAACATGGCGCGGTCCGGAGCGGCCAGCGTGAGCGGAAGGACGTCGCGTGGCGGGATCCCCATGCGGTCCCAGATCTCCTGCTGGAGGAAACGATCCCGCATGCGCACGGCCGCCTCGAAGGCGAACTCCTGGCGCTCACGGATCTCCGGACCGGACAGCTCGGTGTAGAAGTCCTGCAGCGCCAGCACACCGAAGGCGACATGGCGAGCCTCGTCGGACATGACGTAGCGAAGCAGCTGCTTGAGGAGCGGCTCGGTCGTGAGGGCGTGCATGAAGCCGAACGCCGCCAGCGCCAGCCCCTCCACCATGATCTGCATGCCGAGGAACGTCATGTCCCAACGGCTGTCGGCGATGATGTCGTCGAGCAGCAGCTTCAGGTGGGCGTTGATCGGGTAGTGGCCGGAGAGCTTCTCGTCCAAGTACTTGGCGAAGACCTCGACGTGGCGAGCCTCGTCCATGACCTGGGTGGCGCCGTAGTACTTGGCGTCGATCCACGGCACCGACTCGACGACCTTGGCTGTGCAGACAAGGGCGCCTTGTTCGCCGTGCATGAACTGCGACAGGGTCCAGTTTTGCCCCTCGATCGCCAGCTGGTCCCATTCCTTCTCGGTCCAGTGCTCGAAGGCGGTGCCCTTGATGTCCACATAGGTGTGGAGCGGCGGGCCCATCAAGAGCTTCTGCTCCTCGACGAGCTTCTCCTGGTCGACGACGGTGTCCCAGGGGAGGTCAGTCTGGGCGTTCCACATCGAGGTCTTGGCCTTCTCGTAGAGGCGGTTGAGCTTGGGCCGGTTGCCCTTCTCGTAGTCCCAGGTGAAGATGGTGTCGTAGTTGGACCGGACCGCGTGGAGCGCCTCGTCCACATCGGTGTTCGAGACGGCGAGAATCGCCTCGATGTCGTCGACGTTGTCGCGGCCGATCATGTCGTCGATCGTCGATGCCATGTTGTGGGTTCCCCCTGAATGTTGGAGCCGGTCACACCGTGATGGATGGTGACTCAACTTGTCGGTACGGAAGGTGCAGAACTTGAAGCCTCGGTGAGTGCCCGGATTCCGGGCATGACAAAGGTGCGGACGAGCCATCTCGTCCGATCCTCGGACAGCGGTTCGGGGTGGAGCGCGAACGGCGTACCGACCGCTCCGCGGAATGAGTTGGCCCGTGGCCCCTCCGGGGCCTCCAGCGAGCTCGAGGGGCAGGCGACGTGAGACAGAACAAGGCGTGTGACCCACTCGCCGGCGCGGCGAGCGTCCTCCGGCGCGAGCAGTCCGCCGAGGTAAGGCGCCAGGAAGGCCGAGGAGATCTCGAGCACGTGGTCGAGCTCGGCGAACGACACGTGAGGCAGGACCAGCTCCGGTTCGTGCGCCAGCACGAAACCCAACGCCTCGTGCGCCACCAGCTGCTCAGCTGCGGCGCTCATGGCGACGACGATCCGCTCCTCGTAGTCGTCGACGCCCTCGAGCCGCCGGGCGAGAGCGGCGAAGAACGTCCGCACCTCGGTGTCGATCATCGTCTCGACGATCTCGTCGCGACCACCCGGAAACACCCGGTAGAGCGTTGCCCTGCTGAGGCGAGCTTCGCGAGCGACGTCTTCGACGGTCGTCTTCGAGACCCCGAAACGGGCGACGCACCGAAGTGCAGCCGCAAGAACTCGAGCCCTGGAGTCGGCCGCGCGCGGCGAGGGGGGGTTGCCGTGCGCGACGACCCCGGGCTCGAAGCCGTCCGCGTCGGCTCCAGCGATCGACGAGCGATCACCGGTCAGCGCGCGGTCAGCCAGGGCTAGGCCCATCCGTGAGACAATAGTCCGACTTCTGTCTCAGCGTCAACTGTCAGGCGGTCCGTCAACTGTCAGAACTCGCGCCGCAGCTGCGTCGGCGTCAGCCGCCTACGGACAGAGGTGCGTGCCCTGTGGCAGACGGCGCCGGGGGTCACGGTATGACGCCGGCGAGGATCTCCTTGCGAACGAGCGTGCGCACCTGCGCCCGATCGGAGAGGTCCCAGCGGCCGGGCGAGGAGATGAACGAGAGCGTCATGCGGGCCACGTACTCGGCGGCGTCACTCGACGAGAGACCGTCGCTGAGCTCGTGATCGCCGAACCGGCCGACGAAGAACGTCTGAAGCAGGTTCAGGATCCGTGGGGCATCAACCGTCAGCTGAGGCGTCAGCAAGCCCGGCTCGGTTCGGAGGACTCGTTGGAGCACTTCGTGCTCCTCGATCGCCCGATGGGCGAAGACGATGCCGTCGACGAGGACGCTCTCGAGATCGGGCGCATCGGCCACCGCCTCGGCCAACCGCCAGAAGAAACGCACCGTCTCCCACGTGATCACCGCCCCCAACAGTTCGTCCCTGCCGCCCGGGAAGTAGCGGTACAGGGTCGCACGGGAGACGCCGGCGGCCCGCGCTGCCTCCTCGAGCGAGGTGGCGGCGATGCCATCGCGGGCGATGCACCCGTAGGTCGCCTCGAGCAGGCGCGTCCGGGTGTCATGAGCGGTACGGGGCACGTCACGAGCCTAGGCACCACTCCCCAAGCTCAATCTCTTACTGCTCGGTAAGCTCCGCCAATGCTCACCCGCCCATCGCGTTCACCGTTGCTCCGCGGCTCGAGGACCCGGCTGACCCGAGCAGTTTGGGTCGGGACCGCCATCGTCCTGCCGGTCGTGGCGGCGGTCGCGACGTTGCCGTCGTCATCGGCCGCGGGCACGTCGAGCTCGGCGGCGGCGAGCTCGCTGGCGACGCGGCTCGCGGCCAGCCTCGGCTCCATCCGGCACGCCACGACGAACACGATCAACCCCTACGGCGCCGAGGGAATGAACGTCGACGCCGCTCAGAGCTACCTCGACGACAGCACGACGACAGCGACGGAGCCGCACGTCCTCGTCGCCTACATCGAGGGCGGCATCAACTGGTACGACGCCAGCCAGAACCTCGCCAACGCCATGTGGGTGAACTGGCACGACACGCCGGTCCCCTGCGTTGGCGCCACGGTGGCGACGGCGACGATGACGCTCAACGGCCAGACCGTGCCGTGTGCCACCGCCTACTCGAGCCTGCGGTCCGACTACGAGACCGTCCCCGGCACCGACGACGTCACCGTGCAGGACTGGGCGCAGGACCCCCGCGTGCACCTCTCCAGCAATGGGCTGCTCGATCCCGAGGATCTGATCACTGCCTTCTCGGGAGCCGGTTTCGTGCCGCCGCACCCGTCGCCGGCGGGGTACTCCGACGCCGTCGCCGGCTGGGACTTCTACGACAACCAGAACGATCCGGCCACGACCGACGGCTCCTATGACCACCCGGACGATCAGATGAACGTCATCAACACGGTCTGCCCGACGTGCCTCATCATGCCGGTCAAGGCCGGCGACGAAGCCATCGACTCGACCGAGATGCTCGCCAAGGCGTGGCTGTTCGCGGCTGAGTCCGGTGCCAAGGTGATCGTTTCGGTCACGGCCGACCTCGGCTACTCGTCGTTCGCCGCCGGCGTGCTCGCCTACCTCGACTCGCTCGGCGTCATCGTCGTCGAGTCGAGCAACGACTTCGACTCGGCCGATCACCAGGGCGGCATGTTCTGGGGCAACGTCCTTCCCGGCAACGGGCTCCTGCCGAACACCGCCGGCGTGACCGGCTCGACGCTCACCAAGATGAAGGGGCCGTTCTGGACGCGCTCTGACCTCACGTCGTTCGGCGTCCACAACATGTTCTCGGTCGCCACCAACGGCGGCAGCACGTCGGAGTCGACGCCGACGCTCGGGGCCGTCCTCGCCCTCGTGCTCTCCGAAGGGCAGGTGGCGGCCGCCGCCGACACGATCAAGGCGCCGCTGCGGGGGCCGCAGGCGGTGCAGATCCTTCGGGAAGCCTCGACCGAGCCGGCGGCGCCGGCGGGGGCGACGCTGCCGTGGCCGGCGGCTCCCGGCGAGTGGAACGAGCAGTACGGCTACGGCATGCCCGATGCGCTCACGGCCCTGCAGGACGTCACGGCCGCCGACGTGCCGGCGGCGCCGGAGATCGACGCTCCTGCCTGGTACACGCTCGTCGATCCGACGCGGCAGCACACCGTTCAGGTCACCGGCACCGTGAGCGCGTTCAGCGGGCAGAGCTACGGCTGGAGCCTGCAGTACGGTCTCGGTGGCGACCCGTCGACGTGGCACACGATCTCGTCCGGCAACAAGACGGGATCGTTCTCGGGCACGTTCGGGACGCTCGCCCTCGGCGCCATCCCGTCGTCGTTCTACGACGCCACGTTCCATCTCTCGACGACGAAGGAGCTGACGACGTTCGATCAGTACGACGTGACATTCCGCGTCGTGACGACGACCGTGGTCGGATCCTCCACGCTGACCGGCGAGGCGCGGCGCGTCATCGACGCCTTCCACGACCCGAGCGCCGTCGCCGGCTTCCCGCTTGCGATCGGTTCGAGCGGCGAGTCCGAACCCGCCCTTGTTGACCTGCAGGGCACCGGGCAGCTCGACATCGTCTTCGGCACCGCCAACGGCACGATCGAGGCCCTCAACCCGAAGACCGGGGCGGAACTTCCGGGTTGGCCGGCGCACACGGACCCGATCAGCGCCGTCGACGTGCCCGCCGGCATCGCCGTCGGTGATCAGCCGATCATCTCGGACGTGGCCGTCGGTGACCTCAACCACACCGGCCGGCTGTCGGTCGTCGCCACCTCGGAGGACGGCTACGTGTACGCCTTCGACTCCGAAGGTCAGCTGGAGTCCGGCTGGCCGATCGCCATGGACGCCGGCGTCGTGAAACCGGCCATCCCGCGGCCCAACCTCGCCCACCACCGCCTGCCGGTCGAGGGTGCCGTGTCACCGCCAGTGCTCGTGTCGCTCGCCGGCGGCGGGCAGCTCGACATCGTGCAGGCCGGGTGGGACGGCGACCTGCACGCGTGGCGGCCCGATGGCAAGGCGCTTCCCGGCTGGCCCGTCCGCGTGACGCTGACGGCCGCCGAGGAACACCTGCCGGGTGGTTACACGCTCGAAGCCGACCAGAAGCTGGACACTCCGCCGGCCGTGGCTCAGTTCAGCGCGAGTGGGCCGCCCGACCTCGTCGTCCGGAGCCAGTACACCGAGCTCGGCCCGAGCGAGGGCGGACTCCAAGCGCTCGACTACGGATTCGTCTTCGCCTACAGCGCCAGCGGCAAGCTCGTGAAGGGTTGGCCCGTGCGCCTGCAGGGAACGATCGAGGACTACGGCAGCGCCCAGGAGTTCATCACCGAGGGCACGGACTCCCCCGCCGTTGCCGACGTCCTCGGCAACCGCGACGGCAACAACTCCCTCGACGACGTCGCCGTCGGACCGATCTGGACCCCGGACAGTCTCATCACGTCCACGGGGAAGGTCGCCGGCAGCTATGGCTCGGCGAGCTCCGTGCTCGATGCGCTCCTGGCCGTCGTGGGCAACCCCTCGGAAGCGATCTTCGGACCCCTGCCGACCACAGTGCCGACCCCCTTCACGGGCAGCGGCGCCTTCGGCGACTTCGGCTCTGGCGTGAGCTACGCCGATCCGGGCATCGGCACCGAGCACCTTGCCGCCGCTCTCCTCTATGGCGGGTCCGGCAACCCGATCAACCAGGTTGCCTCCGTCTGGCCAGGGCTTGCCGCCACCGCGACCGGAAAGGCTGCCGACGAGCTCGCCGGCTTCCCCTCCTCCGAACAGGGCCAGGACTTCCTCGGCCAGCCACTCTTCGCCCCCGTCAGTGCCGGCTCGGCCGACGACCTCGTGATCGGGGGCGACTCCGGGGCCGTGGATGCTCGGCTGTCGTCGGGTGCAGAGGCGGCGGGTTTCCCGAAATTCACGGGCGGCTGGACGGTGTATGCCCCGGCTGCCGGCGACCTGTTCGGCAACGGCCGTGACGATCTCGTGACCATCACCCGGGAGGGCTACCTGTTCGCCTGGACGACGAGCGGGGCCGCACCGGGCGACGGCAGCTGGTGGCGGGCCTTCCACGACGAGTACAACTCCGGCCGCCTCGGGACCGACTCCCGCCCGCCGGGAGTCGTCCGCAGCGCCAAGCTGTCGGGCACGACCCTCAGCTTCTCGGCGCCAGGCGCGCACTGGTACGACGGCGAGGCGTCGACCTACCAGTACGTCGACGTGAACTCCGCCGGCAGGGCGTTTCCGCCCGAGACACTGAACGTCGAAGCGGCCGCCGGCGCACTCGTTCGCGTGACGGTGCCTGCAGGTACCGTCGCCGTCATCATCCGGGCCGTCAACTCCGACGGGCTCGTCTCCAATTCCGAGAAGTGCACGAGCGCCGGCGAGGTGACGGTGGCCTGGCCGAGCTGAGCCGGCGGCGGGCCGGCCGAGCCGGCGGCGCGCCGCCAATTTGGCGGCCGGCAATTCGTCGGCCGGCGACGGTCGGGCGGCGTGCGTCGGGCGGCGCCGGCCCAACCGCACCGGTCGGCACCTGCAACCCGGCCTCAAGCGCCCAGCAACGGCCCCAGGCCGAGCGTGAGGCCCGGCAGGTCAGCTACGGCCCGGACGGCCATCAACACCCCCGGCATGAAAGAAACCCGATCCGTCGAGTCATGCCGGATCGACAACGTCTCGCCGGCGTTGCCGAACAGGACTTCCTGATGGGCGACGAGGCCCGGCAGCCGTACGGAGTGGACGCGGACGCCGCCGGCGGTGACTCCGCCGCGAGTGCCCGCCAGCACTGCCTGCTCGGTGGGGTCGCTCACCAGCGGCCCCGAGCCGGCGGCGTCTCGGGCCGCCTCGATGATGCCGGCCGTCCGCAACGACGTGCCCGAAGGGGCATCCCGCTTGTGCTCGTGATGAAGCTCGATGATCTCGACACCGCTGAAATGCGGGGCGCAGAGCTCCGCACAGCGCATCATCAAGGCGGCCCCGAGCGAGAAGTTCGACGTCACGAGCGCGTTCGCCGTCGAGCCTGGCCCGAACCACCGGGCGAAACCCTCCAGGTCGTCCTCGCTGAATCCGGTCGTACCCTCCACAGCGTGCACGGAGTGCTCCGAACACCAGCGAAGGTTCTCGCGAGCGGCGGCCACCACGCTGAAGTCGACGGCGACATCGGCGCCGGCACGCCCGAGGGAGTCGGCGTCAGCAGCGAGCTCGAGATCGGGCACGTCGGGTCCGGACCGGCCGAGCACCTCGGCCAGCGAGCTTCCGGCCCTGGCCGGGTCGACGGCGGCAACGAGCTCGAGATCGGGCGCCGCGAGGACCGTCTCGCAGACGGTCGCCCCCATCCGCCCCGCTGCGCCGAAGACCCCGACCCGGATCACGCCCCCACGGTAGCGGTCGGTGGCGGCATTCTCAGGAGAACGAAGCGAAGTCGGCTTCGTCGAAGGGGCCGACGACGGCCAGCACCCGCCTGCCGTCGAGGACGCGGGCGGCCGCCCCGGCCACGTCGGCGAGCGTGACGGCCCCGATCTTGGAGAGCAGCTCCTCGACGGTCAGGACCTCGTCGTGCAGGAGCAGGCTGGCGCCGATACGGGACATGCGGGCACCGGAGTCCTCGAGCGAGAGCAGGAGGTCGGCGCGCAGATGGCCCTTGGCGACCTCGAGCTCGCGGGGGGTGACGCCGTCGGCGCGGAGCTGGTCGAGCTCCTTGCCGATGAGCTCGAGGACTTCGGCGGCATGTTCGGGAGCAGTTCCCACCGACACCGACAGGGAGCCGCCGTCCTCATAGGCGACGCGGTCGGAGCCGATGGAGTAGGCGAGGCCGCGGGTTTCTCGGACCTCTTGGAACAGCCGGCTCGAGAGCCCTCCACCGAGGGCGTGGTTGAGGACGGCGAGGCTGAAGCGGTCGGGCGAACGGCGAGCGGGGCCGCGGGTCCCGACGACGAGCTGTGTCTGCTCGGTGTCACGGCGCTCGACGGTGAGCGCACGCAGCTCGGCACCGGGCGACGTGCGCGGGGGCGCCTGTCCCCCGTCGCGCCCGACAAAACGACGCTCGATCTCCTCCGCCACGACCTCGTGCACGACGTCGCCGGCGGCAGCCACGACCATGTTGCGAGGCAGGTAGTGCTCGTCGAAGAACGCCCGGATCTCGGGCACGGTCACCCGTTGGATGACGTCGGGATCGCCGAGCACCTCCCGCCCAAGCGGATGACGAAGGAACATCGCTTCGCTGAACAGCTCCTGCACGACGTCGGCCGGCTCGTCCCGGTGCATCAGCACCTCCTCCAAGATGACCTGCCGCTCAGCATCGACGTCATCGGGTCGCAACGCCGGCTCGCGCAGGATGTCGCAGAGGATGTCGAGACCGAGATCCAGGTGCTCGGACAGGGCGCGCACGTAGAAGGTCGTGTACTCCTTCGTCGTGTAGGCGTTCATGTCGCCGCCGACGGCGTCGACCGCTTCGGCGATGTCGCGTGCCGTGCGGTCGTCCGTCCCCTTGAAGAGCAGGTGCTCGAGGAAGTGAGAGATGCCGGCTTGTGGGTTGGTTTCGTCTCGGGAGCCCGTCCCGACCCATACGCCGACCGACGCCGAAGCGACATCGGGCATGGATTCAGTGACGAGCCGGATTCCCGACTGCAGGACGGAGGACTTGATCAAGGTCGTGACGGGGCGACAGGCGTCGGGCCCGGTGTGACTAGGCCCTAGTCCCGGCCGCTGCGGGGGCGCCGGCGAGGGCCGCCGCCTGCGCCGTCGCGCCGCCCCTCAGGCCGGCGACCGCCTTCGCGGCCACCTTCCCGGCGTGGCCCGCCGCCGGCCGAACCGGCCGTCTCGCGGGGACCCAGGTCACCCAGCTCGGCGGACAGCTCGGCGTCGAAGGCATCCTCGAACGACGCCCGCGGGACGCCGCCCTCGGAGCTGGCGCCGTTGCGCTCGGAACGCTCTGGGCGGTCGGAGCGCTCTGGGCGGTCGGACCTGTCGGAGCGCTCCGGCCGGTCGCCGCGGCCACGGCCGCGGGGGCGGTCGCCGTCACCGTCTTCGGATGAGGAAGACGACGGAGGCGGCGAGGACGCCAGCGACAGCGAAACCTTGCCCTGCGGGTCGATGTCGTCGACACGCACCTCGATCTCCTGGCCGAGCTCGAGGACGTCTTCGACGCGCTCGACTCGCTTGCCCTGACCGAGGCGGGAGATGTGGATGAGACCGTCCCGTCCGGGAAGGATGTTGACGAACGCCCCGAACTTCGTGATGTTGACGACCTTGCCGGTGTAGACGGCGCCGACGTCCGCTGACGGCGGGTCGAGGATGGTCTCGATGCGGCGGCGGGCCTCGTCGACGACCGAGCGCTCCTTGGCGCCGATCGTGACGGTACCGACCTGGCCGTCGTCGTCGACGTTGACGTCCGCACCCGTCTCCTGCTGGATGGCGTTGATGACCTTGCCCTTGGGGCCGATGACCTCGCCGATCTTGTCGATCGGGATCTCGAAGGTGACGATCTTCGGTGCGTGCGACTTGACCTCGTCGCGAGGCTCGGAGATGGCGCCGGCCATGACGTCGAGGATGATCATGCGAGCGTCGCGGGCCTGGTGCAGCGCCTTCGACAGCACGTCGGCGGGCAAGCCGTCGATCTTCGTGTCGAGCTGGAGCGCCGTGACGAATTCGGACGTGCCGGCGACTTTGAAGTCCATGTCACCGAAGGCGTCCTCGGCGCCGAGGATGTCGGTCAGCGTCGTGTAGACGCCCTCGGCGTACACGAGTCCCATGGCGATGCCGGCGACGGGTGCCTTGATCGGCACGCCGGCGTCCATGAGCGACAGGCTCGATCCACAGACCGAGGCCATCGACGTCGAGCCGTTGGACGAGAGGACCTCGGACACGAGGCGCAGCACGTAGGGGAACTCGCTCTCGGGCGGGATGACGGGAAGGAGCGCCCGCTCGGCCAGAAGGCCGTGGCCGATCTCACGCCGCTTCGGTCCACGCATGAAACCCGTCTCGCCCGTCGAGAACGGCGGGAAGTTGTAGTGGTGCATGTACCGCTTGGTCTCGTCGATGCCGATCGTGTCGAGCAGCTGGTTCATGCGGGGCATGCCGAGGGTGGTGAAGTTGAGGACCTGCGTGTCGCCACGCTGGAAGAGCCCGGAGCCGTGTGCCGTCGGGATGATGCCGACCTCGGCGGAGAGGGGCCGGATGTCGGTCGTGCCGCGCCCGTCGATGCGGATGCCCTCGGAGACGATGCGCTTCCGCACGATCTTCTTCGTGAACGACCGGATGGCGGCTTTGATCTCACGCTCGCGCTCGGGGAAGAGCGGTGCGAGCTGCTCGACGATCGTTTCGGCGGCGGCATCGAGGGCGGCGTTGCGCTCGGTCTTGGTCGTGATGGCATTTGCCGTCGTGATGGACTCGGCGCCGATCGTCGAGACCCGCTCGTAGACGTCCTCGGAGTAGTCGACGAACAGCTCGTAGGGGATCGTCTCCTTGCGGCCGGCCTTGGCGACGAGCTCGCGCTGCAGCTCGATCGACTGGCGGATCCACTCCTTGGAGGCCTCGAGCCCCTCGGCGATGACGTCCTCGGTCACCTTCGGGGCGCCGTTCTCGTAGTACTGCCAGGCGTCCTCGGTTCCGCCGGCCTCCACCATCATGATGGCGATCTCTGCGTCGGCCTCGGTGCCGAGCGCCCGGCCGGCGACGACGAGCTCGAACGTCGAGGCGTCGCCTTCCTGGTAGGTGGCGTGCGGGAGCCAGGTGCCCTCGATCGAGTAGGCCATCCGGACGGCGCCGATGGGGCCGTCGAAGGGGATGCCGGAGATCATGAGGGCAGCCGAGGCGCCGTTGATGGCCAGAACGTCGTGAGGGTTGACGAGGTCGGCGCCGAAGGTCGTGCCGACGATATGGACCTCGTTACGAAACCCCTCCGGGAACGACGGCCGCAACGGCCGGTCGATCAAGCGGTCCGTGAGAATCGCCTGATCGGTCGCCCGGCCTTCACGCCGGAAGAAGGAGCCGGGAATCTTGCCGGCTGCGTACATTCGCTCTTCGATGTCGACGGTGAGCGGGAAGAAATCCGTCCCCTCGCGAACCTTACGGGCCGCTGTCGCCGTCACGAGGACGATGGTGTCGCCGATACGGGCGAGAACCGCCCCGTCGGCTTGAGCGGCAAAGCGCCCGGTTTCGAAGGACAGGGTGCGGTCGGTCCCATTGATGGGACCGGAGACGGTGATGGCGTCAGCCATGACACTCCTCTATGGATTCGAGGCGCCTGACCTGGCCAGTTCCCAGTCGTCGTGCACCGGACCTGCCCGAGCGGGAGTGATGACGCTCCCTGCTCCGGCCGAGATGTCTCGGCCCGGTACCCGGCGACTGGCAGCTGACGACTGCGGGCGCCGTGGTTGTCGTTGGGGTTCGGTCCCCAGCCTTAGCGACGGATGCCGAGCCGGGCGATCAAGCCCCGGTAACGGTCGACGTCGTTCGCTTTGACGTAGTCCAGCAGGCGGCGGCGGCGGCCGATCAGCTTCATCAGGCCTCGCCGGGTGTGATGGTCGCCTTTGTGCACTTTGAGGTGCTCGGTGAGGTGGTTGATCCGCTCAGTGAGGATGGCAACCTGGACCTCGGGCGAGCCGGTATCGGTCTCGTGGAGCCGGTGCTCGGCGATCGTCGCCGTCTTGTCGGGCATGCGTTGAGAACGGGCTTTCTTTTGGTGCCGGCAGGCGCGCAGGCCGGCCGGGAAATGATGTTGGAACACTCTGAAGGGCGCTGCCTGCCCGGATCGGTCGACCCAGCCGAGACAGCACCGCCCACGCCGACCTCGGTCGGCAGTTCTCATCCTAGCAGGTGGCCCGCGAAGTAACCTCCGGTTGGTCGCCGCCGGCGACACCACCGCGTTCCGCATGGCTCCGCGTTCCGCACCGCTGCGCGGGAGGCACCGCTCCACCGTCCGCACCGTTCCGCAGCGCACAAGGCTCCACCGAGGGGGCAGCAATCATGAGTGCTCACAGGTTCTACCGGATCTTCTCCGCCTCGACGAGCGGGGTGGGCGCCGGCGGGCGCCGGGCAGGCTCCCACTTCGTCGGCGGGACGGGCGCCGGGGGGCGCCGGGCAGGCTCCCGGCGGATCGGCTGGACGGCCGCCGGCGTCCTCGGGCTCGTGGCGGCGGCGTTCGCCAGCACGGCGCCTCCGGCGGCGGCTGCCACCGGCCACCTGGGTCGTCCCCGCATCGTCGGCGTGTACGGGACGACCACCGTCGACGACGTCTCGTGCTCGCCGTCGCAGTACTGCCTCGTCGGGGGCCAGGCCCGCGACGCCACGGGCGACTACGGCTTCGTGGCGACGATCAACGACGGCACTGTCGGATCGCTCGTGAACGTGTCCGGCATGAACTCGGTGGCCGCTGTCGCCTGCCCGCAAAAGGGCTGGTGCCTCGCCTTCGGCTTCGGCAAGGTCGTGAACTCGGAGCAGCCCGACCTGCTGGCGGCGATCGTCAACGGCAAACCCGTCAAGGCGGCCGTCGAGATGGGCACGAACCTGCCGATCACCGGCATCGCCTGCGAGTCGGCTGATGCGTGCTTCGTGGTCGGATCCATCAACGGTCGCGGCCTCGTCGTGCCGGTCATCGACGGCAGGACCACTTCGCCGAAGGAGTACGCCAGCGGCCAGCTCTTGAACGCCATCTCGTGCCCCGCCTCGCTCAACACCTGTGTCGTCATGGGATCGAACCCCTCGTCCAGCAAGCACCGCACCGCCTACGTGGTCCGCATCACGGGCGCCCAGCCAAGCGCCGTGGCGACCGCCATCGGCGGCATCAGCGACCCGACCGGCATGGCCTGCACCGCCTACTACTCCTGCCTCGTGAGCGGGATCGATACGACCACGAATCAAGGCGAGGTGGAGGACGTCTCCCACACGACCGCCGGCGACATCCACGAGGTGAACGAGCCGTTCGTTTACGAGACGACCTGCGCATCCACGACGTTGTGCGCCACGATCGCCCTCACCGCCCACGGCGTCCTCGGGATCGTCCCCGTCACAGGCGGCCAGCCCGGAGCTTTCACAGCCGCCATGCCAGGGCCGGGTGACCAGACTCTGACGGGGATCGCCTGCCAGGGATCCGCGCATTGCTACGCCGTCGGCTCCGATGTGATCAACCGCCGCCTCGAGGGCGTCGTTTTCCGCTTCGCCCTCTGAGGCGGCGCCGGCGGTCGTGCCAGCGGCTCCGGGCCGGTGGCTCGCCGACGGGCGGCGGCGAGGTGCGTGAGGTTTCTTGGCTCTATGACCCACAACCTCACGCACCTTCGCCGGCGGAGGCGGCATGCAGGCCTGGCCGTCACACCCCGAGGGGGTCGACCTCGATGCGTGCGTCCACGCCGGCCCAACCAGCCGGCTCGTCGGCCACGAGGCGGGCGAAGGCGTCAGCCAGGGACTCCGCACTGTCAGCCCGCACAAGAAACGAAGCCGTTCCCCTCAGCGACGCCTCGACACCCTCGAGACGACCGACGACGCCGGCAGCACCCGCACCGCTCACCTCCGCCAGCGCCGACACCGGTGGCAGGCGCAGGAGCCGGCGCCGTTCGGCTTCGGCGCCGAGCACGAGCTCCGGCGTGCCGGCCTGCACCGCCCGTACGACGTCGTGATCCGGCATCGACGTGCGCACGAGGAGACGGCCGCCACCCTGCCGGCCGCCGACGAGCCGGGCTGCACGTGCCAGCAGCACGAGCGCCTGCTCCGGAGCCCTGAACCGGGGCGAGAGCAGTTCGTGATCCAGATCCAAGAAACCCACCACCCTCGCCGCCCTCACCGCGTGCAACACGGCCTCGGTGCCGATCACGACGGGGGCTCGGGGCAGCGGCGAGCCTGGTGGTCCCAACTCCGCGACTTCGACTCCGAGCAAGGTGGCGAGCTGTTCGCGTGCGAGGCTGACACCAGGGCGGAGGATGCGCAGCCGGGCCGAGCCGCAGTTGGCACACAGCGCCGGTGACTCGTCGCCGCAACTTGGGCACAGGAGCGTGCCGGTCGTGCCCTTGGGCGGACGGACGGCTTGCACGAGGGCGGCGCCGCAACGCCCGCAACGCTGCACGCTGCGGCAGAGCGAGCACGCGAGCAGGCGGGCGCGTCCCTTCCGGTTGAGGACGAGAACGACGGGTCGCTCGGGCCCCGGTCCGTCTGCCACCTCTGCCCGAAGGATCGACACGAGGCGCGACGGGTAGCCGCCCTCCCTCGGATCCTCCTCGCGGGCGTCGAGCACCGAGACGGTCGGCCAGCCGTTTCTCTCCGCCGACCGTTCCAGGGCGACGAGCCGGCGCCCTTCCAGCAGCTCGAGACTGGGGCAGGGCGTGACGAACAGGACCGGGACGCCTTCTCGCCGGCCCCGTTCGCTCGCCAGCACGCGGGCATCGAAGGTCGGTGCCCGCTCGGACCGGTACGACTCGCTGTGGGCGTCGAGCACCACGATCACCGAGCAGGTGCTCGGGGCAAGGGCGACGTTGCGGGTGCCGATCACGACCCGCCCGCCGGCGGCGGCTTCGGCCCAATCGTCGGGGTAGAGGCACACGTCGAACCCGCGCCGCCGCAGGCGCTGGGCGAGCGTGAGGGCGTCGGCGTGCGACTCGACGAGGATCATGGCGTCGCCCGACCGAGTCTTCGCCATCTCGAGCACGGCGAGGACCACGGGCAGGCGGGGGGTCGCCGGCGGCAGGCGCAGCACAGCGTCTCCGGACCGAAGGGCCACGGCGACCGTTTCGTCCAGGCCGGAGGGCTCGGTTGGCGCCCAGCCGACCGGGACAGCTCCGAAGCCGTTCGTGTGCGCCTGCAGGCCGGCGTCATCGAGCGACGGCGAACCGGCGGCGGCTCGTCGCCCCCGTGGCGGCAGACGGCGGACAACGGTGGGAGCGGATGCTGCCATGAGGAACGGGCGCAGGCGGCCGGCGTAGCGCCATGCGGCCCAGCGGCACAGGTCGACGACGGCGCCGGGCGGCCCGATCGAGACGACCTGGACGATGTCCTGTGGCTGCACGCCTTCGGGCACCGGCGTGCCGAGGGCGACGACGTAACCGCGGACCCGCCGGCCATGCAGGGCGACGCGGACGATGGTGCCGACCGTCACCGCCCCCGCCAGAGCCGGCGGCACGGCGTAGTGAAACACCCGATCGATCCCGCTCACATCCGGCAACACCTCGACCGAGATGAGCGACTCGGTCACGGGGGCGTCGGCGACCAGGTCACTCACGTCGACGGGCCGAGCGGGCGGGAACGCAGAGGTCAGGCCGGGCGGGGCCGATGAGAGCCGCCGTGCCTGGAAGTCAGAGACCGAGAGCCCGCCGGAGGTCGTCGACCTTCGGCGTCGTCTCCCAGGGAAGCCCGGCGTCGGAGCGGCCGAAGTGGCCGTAGGCAGCGGTCCGCTTGTAGATCGGCCGCCGCAGGTCGAGGTCGCGGATGATGGCCGCCGGCCGCAAGTCGAAGAGCTCGTCGATCGCCGCCACCATCTTGCCGGGGTCCACCGTCTCGGTTCCGAAGGTCTCGATCATGATCGAGAGCGGCCGGGCGACACCGATGGCGTAGGCGACCTGGATCTCGCAGCGACGGGCGGCGCCGGCGGCCACGATGTGCTTGGCCACCCAGCGGGCGGCGTAGGCGCCGGAACGGTCGACCTTCGACGGGTCCTTCCCCGAGAAGGCGCCGCCGCCGTGCCGTGCGGACCCGCCGTAGGTGTCGACGATGATCTTGCGGCCGGTGAGCCCGGTGTCGGCCCGCGGGCCGCCCAGCTCGAATCGGCCCGTCGGGTTCGCCAGCAGCTGGAAGCCCTCCGTCTCGAGCGTGTCCGGCAGGAGCGGCTCGATGACGTGCTTGCGCAGGTCGGCAGGCAGCTCCGACTCGAGATCGACGTCTTTGGTGTGCTGGGTGGAGATGAGCACGGTCGTGAGCTTGACGGGGCGGCCGTTGTCGTAGACGACCGACACCTGCGTCTTGCCGTCCGGACCGAGGTACCCGAGCGTGCCGTCCTTGCGCACCGTCGCCAGCTGCTTGGCGAGGCGGTGGGCGAGCCAGATAGGCAGCGGCATGAGGTCCGGGGTCTCGTCGCAGGCAAAACCGAACATCATTCCCTGGTCACCGGCGCCCTGTGCGCTCAAGACGTCCTCGCCGTCGGTGCCCGATCGCCGCTCGAGCGCGAGCGAGACGCCCTGGCTGATGTCGGGCGACTGCTCGTCGATGGACACGAGCACGCCACAGGCGTTCCCGTCGAAACACAGCTCGTCGCGGTCATAACCGATCTCGAGGATCGTCTCGCGGGCGATGCGGGCGACGTCCACGTAAGCCGTCGTCGTGATCTCGCCGGCAACGACGACGAGACCAGTGGTGAGGAGGGTTTCGCAGGCGACCCGGCCGGCCGAGTCCTCCGCCAAGATGGCGTCGAGGACGGCGTCGGAGATCTGGTCGGCCATCTTGTCAGGGTGGCCCTCGGTCACGGACTCCGAGGTGAATTGGTACTGGCTCACGCGTTTGCTCCCGGATCAGTCGACTGTGGAACCTGCGGTCCGCCCAGGTGGGCGAGGGCTGCGTCGAGGACGGCGTCGGCGACGGCACGTTTGGTGCTGAGGGGTATCTCCGTGCGACCGTCGGCCGACACGATCGACACGGCGTTCGTATCATGCGAGAAACCCACCCCCTCTGCAGCGACATCATTCCCGACGACGAGATCCACGCCTTTGGAGCGGAGTTTCTCGGCGGCGCGCTCGACGACGGACTCCGTCTCCGCCGCGAAACCGACGAGGACCTGCCCGGGGCGTCGCCGGCGCCCGAGCTCGGCGAGGATGTCGAGCGTCGGCTCGAGGGCGATCTCGGGGATGCCTTCCGCCTTGCGAATCTTGGCCACCGCCGGAGCGCTCGGACGGAAGTCGGCCACGGCGGCCGCCATGACGATGAGGTCCTGCTCCTGCGCCCGGCTGAGGACGGCGTCGGCCATCTCGGCGGCGGTTTCGACCTCGACGATCTCGATGCCGGCGGGGGCCGGCCGCTGCACCGTGGTCACGAGGGTGACGTCGGCTCCGCGGACCCGAGCGGCTTCGGCCAGGGCGTACCCCTGTTTGCCGGAGGAACGGTTGGCGATGAACCGGACCGGGTCGATCGGCTCCCGGGTGCCACCAGCCGTGACAAGGACCCGCCGGCCGGCGAGGTCGGCGGCTCCGTTGCCGGCGGCCTTGCCCGTGGCTGCGGCGTCGGCGGCGTTGCCGTCGGCGTTGGCGGCGGCGTTGCTCGTGGCGGAGACGCCGGAGTTGCCGTCGGCGTTGTCGGCGGCGTTGCTCGTGGCGGAGACGCCGGCGTTGCCCGTGACGGATGGGCGGGCGTTGCCCATGGGCCCGGAGCGGTGCTCGGAGAGAATGCGGGCCGCCTCGACGACGATGTCGACCGGTTCGGCGAGGCGGCCGGCGCCGACGTCGCCGCCGGCGAGGCGGCCCACGACGGGCTCGAGCACGTGCACACCCCGTCGCCGCAGCGTGGCGAGGTTCTCTTGCACGGCAGGGTGTTCCCACATCTCGGTGTGCATGGCCGGGCACACGAGCACAGGTGCCCGCGTGGCGAGCAGGGTGGCGACGAGCAGATCCGCCGAGATGCCGGCGCCATAGGAGCCGAGCACCCGCGCCGTGGCCGGCGCAACGAGCACGAGGTCAGCCTTCTGGCCGAGCCGCGTGTGCGGGATCGGTTCGTCGTCGTCGAACAGCGACGTGTGTGCCCGCTCGGACCCGAGGGCGGAGAACGTCGCCTCGCCGACGAAGCGGAGCGCCCCTGGCGTCAGCACGGGCGCCACATGAGCACCGAGGTCGATCAGGCGCCGGCACAGCTCAACTGCCTTGTAGGCGGCGATTCCGCCGCTCACGCCGAGGACCACAAAGGCGCCCGAGAGCGCCGTCGCGTCGTAGTACCCGGGAGCAGCGGGCTCAGCCGGCCTGGTCACCGTCGCCGGAGCTGTCACCGAGCTCGGCGATGACCGCCTCAGTCTCAACTTCCTCCGGCGCTACGTAGTCCTCTTCCCGGTCAACCGGGAAAACGGCGCGGACCTTGCCGGCGGCGATCTCCTCGAGGGCGATCGACAGCGGCTTGCGGGCGATGGAGGCGACTTGCGGAGGCACGATGGCGCCGAGGCCTTCGCCGAGCTGGCTGAAGTAGGCGTTCACCTGGCGGCCCCGCTTGGCGGCGAGGGTGACGAGGGTGAACTTCGAGTCGACGGCGTCGAGAAGTACCTCGATCGGTGGGTCGATCATCGTGCTGCGCGGCTCGGCCATCAGGCTCCTTCAGAAGCAAGTTGTCGCAAACAAGGGGGTCGCTCGGCGATGGGGCATGTCCGGGCGATCACGCGCGCGGAGAAGCCCCGTTCCGGGCATCCTCAATGATAGCGAGTAGTTGGTCGACACTTTGCCCGAGGTCGTCATTGACGATGACGTGCTTGGCGAGGGCAGCGCCCTCTGCCTCTTCCGAGCGACCGAGGGCGACACGACGCTGCACGTGCTCCTCCGGGTCCCCACGGGTGCGCAGACGTTCGATCTGCGCCTCCACCGAGGGGGCACGGACGAGCACCGCCAAAGCGTCCGGCCTGGCCTCGAGCACCTGGCGAGCGCCCTGCACGTCGATCTCGAGCACGACGTCGCGGTCCTCTGCGAGCTCCGGCATCGGCGTGCCGTAGAGGTCGTCGAGCACCTGCGCCCACTCGAGGAAGCCGCCTGCAGCGACGTTCGCCTCGAACGTAGCGCGATCGACGAAACGGTAGGCGTCAGCCGGCTCGCCCGGGCGAGGCCCTCTCGTGGTCCAGGATCTACTGAGCCAGAGACGGCCGTCTCGCTCGAGCAGCCGCTTGATGACGGTGCCCTTCCCGACCCCTCCGGGGCCGAAGATGACGATGATCAGGGCCGTGTGATGAGGCTCAGGGGATCAAGCGCTCAGGGGCGCTCTGCGGCCTCGAGCAGCGTCTCGCGCTGCTTGGCTCCGAGTCCCTGGAGGCGGCGGCCCTCGCTGATCCCGACGGTGTCCATCAGGCGGCGGGCCTTGACCTTGCCGGTACCGGGAAGCGCCTCGAGGGCGGCCAGGACCTTCATCTTGCCGACCGTGTCGTCGGAGTTCGCGCGGTCGAGCAGTTCCTTGAGCGTCACACGACCGCTCTTCAGGTGGTCTTTGATCTCGGCCCGCTGGCGACGCACGGCCGCGGCCTTCTCGAGCGCTGCTTGGCGCTGCTCTGGGCTGAGGCTGGGTGGTTGTGGCATGGGCCGCTACGATAGCGCGGCACGCGCAGGGCGACCAGGGACCCGCGCTTTACGGACGCCGATCGAGGCTGATCACGAAGGGGTGGTCACGTGGCCAACGTTCTCGAAGTCGAGAACCTGCGCACTGAATTCCACTTGCGGACCGCCAATGTGGGCGCTGTAGATGGCGTCAGTTTCACGGTGGCAGAAGGGGAAAGCGTCGGCATTGTCGGCGAGTCGGGTTGTGGCAAGAGCACCATCGGTCTGTCGATCATGAAGCTCCTCCCGGTCGTCGGGCACATCGCCGGTGGTGCCATCCGGATCAACGGCAACGACGTCGTTCCCCTCAGCTCGAAGCAGATGCAGGAGGTCCGCGGCAACGAAGCCGCCATGGTCTTCCAGGATCCGATGACGTCACTCAACCCGACGATGACCATCGCCCAGCAGATCTCCGAGGGCGTCCGCCTGCATCGCAACGTGTCAAAGGCCGAGGCCCGGGAGCGGGCGCTCGAGGTCCTCACCCTCGTGGGCATGCCCCGTCCCGCAGAGCGGCTCAACTACTACCCCCACCAGCTCTCCGGCGGTCTCCGCCAGCGCGTGATGATCGCCTTGGCTTTGGCCTGCGAGCCGAAGCTGCTCATCGCCGACGAGCCCACGACGGCTCTCGACGTCACCATCCAGGCGCAGATCCTGAACCTGCTCGACGACCTCCGCCAGCGGCTGAACATGGCGATCATCCTCATCACCCACGACATGGGTGTCATCGCCGGGCGGACCGACCGAGTCATCGTCATGTATGCCGGCAGGATCGTCGAGTCCGCCGACACCCAGGAGTTGTTCCACCGCATGCAGCACCCCTACGCCTCCGCGCTGCTGCAGTCCATCCCGAAGCTCGAGGCAGACTCGACCCAACGGCTCTACAGCATCGCCGGCCTGCCGCCGGACCTGTCGCAGGTGCTGACGAGCTGCCGCTTCCAGCCTCGCTGTGCGTTCGCCACCGAACGCTGCAGCAAGGAGGACCCCCAGCTCGAAGCGGTTCCCGGCGTTCCGCAGCACACCTTTGCGTGCTTCAATCCGATCGGCGCGGAGGACAGCGACCGCCGGCCGGTTCTCACTGTGTCGGACGCAGAGAAGCAGGCTGCCTTGGCTCGGGCCGAGAGCCGCGTCGCCGTGCTCGCCGAGCGGACGCCGATCCTCGAGATCGAGCACCTCATCAAGGAGTTCTCCGTCACTTCGGGCGCTGTCGTCCAGCGCAAGATCGGGACCGTGAAGGCGGTGTCCGACGTCACCTTCACCGTGCGCGAGGGCGAGACGTTCGGTCTCGTAGGCGAGTCCGGCTGCGGCAAGACGACCATCGGGCGGCTCAT
The DNA here is from genome assembly GCA_049510975.1 of Acidimicrobiales bacterium. Taxonomy (GTDB): domain Bacteria; phylum Actinomycetota; class Acidimicrobiia; order Acidimicrobiales; family Bog-793; genus JAKACA01. The sequence continues at coordinate 232,754 of JBEKYM010000007.1, read as the reverse complement.
CGTGGGCTTGGAGCGTCCGAACGGCGGGGCGATCCGTTTCGAGGGCAAGGACGTCACGAAGATGAAGGGTCTCGAACTGCGCCGGCAGCGCCGGGACATGCAGCTCATGTTCCAAGACCCGTACGCGTCGCTCGACCCGAGGATGCGAGTCGGCACCATCCTTCGCGAACCGCTCGTCGTGCAAGGAATTGGCAACCACGCCGAGCAGCACCATCGAGTCCTGGAACTGCTCGACGAGGTCGGTCTGGCACGCAAGGCCTACGACCTGTACCCGCACGAGTTCTCCGGCGGCCAGCGCCAACGGATCGGGTTTGCACGAGCCCTCACGCTGAACCCGAAGCTCATCGTGGCCGACGAGCCGGTCTCGGCCCTCGACGTCTCCATTCAGGCCCAGATCCTCAACCTCATGAAGGGGCTGCAGGACCGACACGGCTTGTCCTACATCGTCATCTCCCACGACCTCGCTGTCGTGAAGTACCTGGCAGACCGCATTGGCGTGATGTACCTCGGCAAGCTCGTCGAGATCGGGCCGTCCCAGGCGATCTACGAGCACGCGGCCCACCCGTACACGAAGGGCCTCATCGACACGATCCCGGTGGCCGAGCCGAGCATCGCACGATCGAAGCTCGGCCAGGTCATCGTCGGCGAGCTGCCCTCGGCCATGCACCCGCCGAGCGGCTGCCGGTTCCGCACCCGCTGCCCCTACGCCCAAGAGATCTGCGGCGAGCAGGAGCCTCCTTTGCGGCTGTTCGGCAGCGGCCACCTCGCCGCCTGCCACTTCCCCCTGCAGGCTCCTGTCACCAACACCGACGACGTGGCCGCCACCTTCGTCTGAGCCTGGCGGCGTCCGTGACCGGACGCTCGTCCCGGCGGTATGCCTGCACCGTACGGACACCCGTTGGAGGCGGCCGGCCATCGCCTCGAGGCTTTGCACGGTGCAAAGCCTCGCCTCGAACCGTGTGCACAAAGTGACCGGACACCCGCTCCGGCGGTCACTCTGTGCACACGGTTCGGCTGGCGGCTGACGCGGAGTCAAGTGGGTGCGCGAAGTTCCGACGGCGGCCAGTCGGGTTTTCTTGAGGTTCCGGATACGGAGCGACAGCGACCCACGACGCGGGCGCCTGCCCTACCGCCCCCGGACCCACCAGGAGGCACTCAGGACGTTCTCAGAGCCCACCACGGCCCGCCGGCCGCCGGCTCACCGTCAGCGCTGCTGCAGGCGGACTTCCAGTGAGTCGCGAAGGGCGTCGCCGATGAAGTTGAACGCCACCACGACGAGCACGATGCAGGCGCCGGCGGGAACGATCAGCCACCAGTAGCCCGACTCGGCGTACAGCGTGCCGTTGGAGAGCATTTGGCCCCAGTCGGTCTGTGGCGGCCGGATACCGAGCTGCAGGAAGCTGAGAGCAGCCAACGTCAAGATGGCGTCTGCCACCTGGAAGGTCGCATTCACCACGATCGTGCCGATCGCATTCGGGATGATGTGACGCAGGACGATCCGACGTCCCGATCCACCCATGACCCGAACGGCTTGGACGTACTCCCGGGTTCTCAGGGTGAGCGTCTCACCTCGGACCAGGCGAGCCGGGTACAGCCAGGCGAGGCCTCCGATGATGAAGATCAGCGTCGTCTTGCCGGGGCTGAAGAGGACGGCGAAGACGATGAGGAGCAGCAGGCCCGGGATGGAGAGGAGGCTGTCGACGACACGCATCATGACGGCATCGAGGACGCCGCCGAAGAAGCCCGCCACGGCGCCGTAGACGACGCCGAGCAGCGTCGCCACTGCCGCGGCAGCAAATCCCACCTCGAGCGAAGCCTGCCCAGCCAGCATCAGGCGACCGAGCACATCGAAACCCGCCTGGTCAGTACCAAGCGGGCACGCCGGCCCGGGCGTCGGGCTGCTGCCGCCACAGGTCCCCGGTCCGGTGATCCCTCGCAGGATGACCGAGCTCTGGTCACTGTGGTAGATGAACGGCCCGAGGAAACAGAACGCCAGCATGACGACCAGGATCACGAGGCCGACCACGGCAAGCTTGTTCTCGACGAAGACGCGGCCGATCAGGCGCCACATGCTGCCTGTCGAGCCGGCTTCACCGCCTTCGGGTTCCTTCGTCAGGGCAACCGGAGCAACGACCGGAGGAGCCGGCTCGGCTCCCTCCAGCACCGTGGCTCTCGAGATGCCGGCGGTCAGGTCACGAAGGACGGGATCCAGCCCGCCCGGATTACCGGCTTGCATAACGGATCCTCGGGTCGGCGATGGCGTACAGGATGTCGGCCAGCAATGAACCTGCCACCGTGAGCACGGTCGCTACGACGGTGGTCCCCACGACGACGGGGACGTCGTTGCCGAGAGCGGCAGTCGTGGTGAGCAGCCCCATGCCCGGGTAGTTGAACACCGTCTCGGTGATGACCGCTCCGCCGGCGATCGCCGGCAGAGAGAGACCGAGCAGGGTGATGATCGGGATGAGGGCGTTGCGGAACGCATGGCGGAAGAGCACGCGGCCCTCGCCGGCGCCCTTGGCACGTGCCGTCCTCACGTAGTCCTCGGTCAGCGCGTCCATCATCGACGATCGCATGTACCGGCTGAAGGAGGCCACGGTGGCTGCGGCCAACGTGAAGACCGGGAGCGTCAGCTGTTTCCAGCTGGTGGCGATCTGCCACACGGACTCGCTCGGCAGGATGACGGGCGAGAAGATGTGCCAGTGGATGGCGAACACCATGATGAGCAGAATGCCGAGCAGGTAGGCCGGCATGGCGTAGAAGATGAACGAGAGGCTCGTCAAGATGTAGTCGGAAGCCCTGTTGCGGCGGACCACCTGGAAGACGCCGAGGGGCAGAGCCACGAGCAGCGCCAGCACGATCGATGAGCCCACGAGCAGGAGCGAGCGAGGCATCGCCGTTGCGAGCAGCGTCGACACCGGCTGGTTCTGCTGGGCGGAGATACCGAAGTTCAGGTGCCGGTAGCGAACGAGCGCCCGCCACAGCTGCACCCAGATCGGCTGGTCGAACCCGTATTGGTGGATCGTCAGCTGGATCTGCGAAGGAGTCGCTCTCGTCGATCCGAGGATCGACTTCGCCAGCTCCACCGGACCCTCGAAGTAGAAGAGGATGTACACGATGAGAAGCACGCCGAGGCAGACAAGAATTGACTGCAAGATCCGGCGGATGATGAATCCGATCGTGGTGCCGACCTCCCCTGGGACGCCTGCAGCGCCGACGCCGCAGGCGGGAGCGGGCAAACCTCGCTGCACCCGCTCGTTTTGTGAGTTTACTGCATCGGTGGCGGGCTACACAGGGCCGGCGAGCCATCGGAAGCACCCTGGCCCGGGAGAGGCATCCCCTCCCGGGCCAGGGCCGCTATCCAGTCCGATCGCCGGAACCGAGGTCCCGTCGTCAGGCTATGACTTGATGAAGTACCAGTACTCCGGGTCCAGGTTCTGGAGGGAGTTGATGGGAGTGACACCACCGAGGGTCTTGATGATCTCGGCCTCACCCACCGCCGCGGGCTGCCAGATGACCGGCAGCTGCTCGGCAAGGTAGTTCTCGTACGTCTCGAAGACGCTGGAGCTCGAGCTCTTGTTGGTGGCAACGATCAGCTGGTTGTTCATCGCGTCGTTGTAGTTACCCGAGTTCGATCCGGCACCGGTGGCGAAGATTTCCTCACCCGTCGGCAGGTAGTCCGGGGCGTACAGCCAGCCGCCGCCCCAGTTGGCCATGTCCCAGCTCTGGCACGCATCGGTGACCTTCGGCAGGCAGGGAACGGCGATTCCGAGAACACCGGAGAAGGTGTTCTGGCTCGTCGTGACCTTGATACCGGCCTTGGCCCACTCCGACACCTCGTACTCCACCGTGCTCGTCAGTGCGGGGGTACCGCTGACGAACACCTCGGAGAAGGTGAGCGGGGTACCGGCGGGGATGCCGGCGCCACAGTCGCCCTTGGCGGTTCCTGCCTTGGCGCAGGTGGAGACGCCACCCGGCTTCACGGTCCAGCCGTTGTCCTTCAGGAGGGCAATCGCGTTGGCCTCACTGAAGGGGTAGGGGCCGCCCGGCTTCAACTCGTCGCCGGAGGCGAACTTGTTCGGCGGGTATGCCGGGGCCGGACCATAGGTCGGGACTCCGTAGCCCTTGAAGTACGTCTGGATGATGCCGGTCTGGTTGACCAGATCCTGCAGGGCCTGCCGGAAGTACAGCTGGCGGAAGACCATGCCGGCATGCCCGTCAGCACCCTTTGTGGAGTCGTAGTTCTCTGGGAAGTAGTTGACGACCCATGACTCGAACTGCACGAGGTTGTACGTGCTCGACAGGGCCGGGGCGTTCGGGCCAGCCTGGGTGACGGGCGTCGAGGTCGGCTTCTGCGGCGTGTTCTCCGACGGGAGGTAGCCGACGTCGGGGGCGTTGGCGCCACCGGCTGCAAGCGCGTTGTACTCGGCAGACGTCGCCGCGTACGGCACTTCCACGAACTTCGAGATGATCGGCTTCTGGGGGCCGCTGTAGTTCGGGTTCGGCGTGTACGTGGCCTCGCCGCTGGAGCCGTTGAAGGCGCTCAGGAGCCAGGGGCCGTCCGTGCCGGCCTTCCACAGCGGGTTCGTGCCGTAGGTGTCGACGCTACCGGCCATCTGGGCGTGAGTAGCCTTGCCACCGTTGTCGGTGTCGAAGGTCCACACCTTGGTGCAGGCTGCGACGATGGCCGACTCAGTACCGGTCATGGCACCGCTCAGGACCGTCCCGCACTTGCCGGAGCCGGGAGCTGCCGTCAACGACGTGACGTCCCAGGCCTCAGCCATCGGCGTGATCTGCGAGAGCTCGTTGTAGAGGTACCAGGTCGGGTTGTACGAGCTGTCGAGGTTGATCGTCACCGACAGGGCGGACGGACTGGTGGCCGAGTAGCTCTTGATGTTGCCCGGGAACTGGTTGTTACCCTCGGCGTAGCCGGCCCAGTTGGCAGCGCCTTCCACCTTCATCATGTTGAGCCAGAAGATGACGGACTGAGCGTCGACAACCTGGCCGTTGTAGAACTTCCAACCCTTGAGCGAGATCGTCACGCTCGAGTCGTTGCTGTTCCACACCGGCGCGTTGGCCAGTGACAGCTGGAAGTCAACGGTCGGCTGGGAGCTCGTCGGGGACCCGAAGTAGTAGAGGGGCCGGTAGATCAGCTCCTGGAACTGGGTGAGGTTCGTGACCGAGAAGTACGCCAGGCTGGCAAAGGGAAAGATCCAGGTCGGCTTAGCGTTGGCACCTTCTGCCCAGTAGACGGTCCCACCCATCTGGTGCGCGGCGACAGTCGTCGTCGTATTGCCAGCACTGGTCGTCGGCGTCGATGAACTGCTCCCGCACGCCGCTAGGACGACAGCGGCTGATGCCAGCCCTGCGCCTATCTTCCAGGCTGCTTGCAGCCTCCGTTTACGTTGCATATGGCTCAGTAACCTCCCTGATCTCAACGTCGCTGTTGGCACCGGCACGCTCAGCTCCCCTTCTGCGGGAAACCACAGCACGCGGCACTGTAGCGCATCCGTAACGTTCGGGACAGGCTGATTGCGGGATCTGCGCAATCTCTTGCGAACGTCCTGGTCAGAGCGCTGGCCGAGATCCGACTTGACGGCTGCGAAGGACGTTCTTCGTCATACATTCGCAATCTTGGACGGGCGCAGCCATCACGAGCGCACGCCGGTAGTCCTCGGGCGCTGCTTGCCGACACCCGGAGGCGAGGTTTATGTCACCCGGACTGACAGGAAAATTAGCGTAATGATCGAACGCGAGAAGCTGCCCATCGACGGACGCGCCGCCGCCCGTTCACGTATCACTTCGCCGCCCCGACGACCTCGGCCAGAGACGCCACACCCTCGGTCTCGAGGATCTGGCGAAGTTCCGCCAGGACTCTGCTCGGCGCCCTCGGGTCAGCCAGCGTGGCAGTGCCGACCTGGACGGCGCTCGCTCCCGCCAGCAGCATGCGCAGTGCGCCTGCACCGTCGGAGATGCCTCCCACCCCCACGATGGGAGCGTCCGGGTAGACCGAGTGGCAGTCGAAGACGGCGCGAAGGGCGACGGAGTGCAGTGCCGGACCCGACAGCCCCCCGCCGCCGGCGCCGAGCACGACGCTTCGTGTCCGCTGGTCGATGGCGAGGCCGAGGAGCGTGTTGACGAGCGTGATGGCCTCGGCGCCCGCTTCGAGCGCTGCGCCGGCCACCTCCACGAGCTCGAACGTATTCGGCGAGAGCTTGGCCCACAGTGGCAGCCGGCAGGCCTTGGCGGCCGTGATGGCGGCGGCTGTCGCCTCAGCCGAATGGGCGAACATGCGGCTGCGGTCCTCGACGTTCGGGCAGCTCACGTTCACCTCACACGCGACGATGTCGCCGGCATGGCGCTCGACCACGACCGCCAGTGCTTCGGCGGCCTCGGCGAACTCCTCGATCCGGCGACCCCAGATGCTCACGACGATGCGGGCGCGGCTACGGGCAAGCGCCGGGAGATCCGAATCAGCCCAACCCGCCACGCCCGGCCCCTGCAGGCCGACACCGTTGAGCATGCCGCCGGGGACGGGGCAGACGCGAGGGGGCGGGTTTCCCGGCCAGGGCGATGCCGAGAGCGACTTCACGACGACGGCTCCGAGCTCGGACAAGTCGAAGAACGCCCCGAGCTCGGCGCCGTGCCCACTCGTTCCCGCCGCGGTCATGACGGGATTGGGCAAGATGACCGAGCCGATCCGTGACCGCAGATCGGTCACCGGCCGTGATGTTCCTGCAGTGATCGGACCTCGAGCGAGTGCATCCCCCAGTCGGCGATGCCGGCGGCTGCCGCCCGGGCGGCGGCGATGGTGGTGACGCAGGGCACATCGTTGGCCGAAGCCGCTTGGCGGATGTAGGCGCCGTCGGCGCGGGGCCCGCGCCCGCGCGGCGTGTTCACGACGAGCTGGATGGACCCTCGCTCGATGAGGTCGACGGCATCGGCGTGCCCGTCGGCGTCGGCAACGGCCCGGCCGGCGCTGGTGTCGCCCACCTTGGCCACGATCGTCGTCACCTCGATCCCGTGCGCGCCCAAGTGGGAGGCAGTGCCGGAGGTCGCCGCCAAGGCGAATCCGAGGGCGACGAACGCCGCCGCCACCTCCACGCCGGCGGCCTTGTCGCGATCGGCCAGCGACATGAAGACGACACCTTTCTCCGGCAGCCGGTTGCCAGCAGCAATCTGGCTCTTGGCAAAGGCAAGCCCGAACGTGCGGTCGATGCCCATGACTTCGCCGGTGGAACGCATCTCCGGGCCGAGGAGGGAGTCGACGTCGGGGAAGCGATCGAAGGGCAGCACCGCCTCCTTTACGCTCACATGTCCAAAGGCGCCGGCCGGCGGCGTGCCTCCGAGCAAGGCGCCCTCGGCCCGCAGCTCGGCGAGTGTGGCGCCCACGATGGTGCGGGCGGCGATCTTGGCGAGCGGCACGCCGGTCGCCTTAGCCACGAACGGGATCGTCCTCGAGGCCCGCGGGTTCGCCTCGATCACGAAGACCTGGGCGTCCTTGACGGCGTACTGCACGTTGATCGGACCGATGACGCCGAGGCGATGGGCGATGTTGCGGGTGTGCTCCTCGATGACGGCAACCGTCTCGGGCCGAAGCGTCGGTGGAGGGATCACGCAGGCGGAGTCGCCGGAATGTACGCCCGCCTCCTCCACGTGCTCCATGACGGCCCCGATGAGCACCTCGCCGGCGCGGTCGCGGATGGCGTCGACGTCGACCTCGATGGCATCCTCGAGGAAGCGGTCGATGAGGATCGGGCGCTCGGTGGCCAAGACTCCCTCGGCCCCGAGCGACAGTTCGGCAAAGGCAAAACGGAGCCCTTCGTCGTCGTAGACGATCTCCATCGCACGGCCGCCGAGCACGTAGCTCGGACGCAGCAGGGCCGGGTAGCCGATGCGATCGACGATGGCGATCGCCTCGTCCACCGTGCGGGCCGTGCCGCCCTCCGGTTGCGGGATGGCGAGCTCCTCGCAGACCGCCGACCAGAGCTCGCGGTCCTCGGCGGCGTCGATGGCGCTCGGGCTCGTGCCGAGGATGAGCGAGGACGGCAGGCGCCCGGCGAGGCGGAGCGGGGTCTGGCCGCCGAGCGAGACGATCACGCCGACGACTCCGCCTGCGCCGGCGCCTTGCTCGGCCGCCACGACGTCGAGGACGGCCTCCTCGGTGAGCGGCTCGAAGTAGAGGCGGTCGGAGGTGTCATAGTCGGTCGAGACGGTCTCGGGGTTGCAGTTGACCATGACGGTCTCGAAGCCGGCGTCGCGCAAGGCCATGGAGGCGTGCACGCAGCAGTAGTCGAACTCGATCCCCTGCCCGATGCGGTTCGGGCCCGACCCCAGGATGACCACCCGGGGGGCCGAGGCCGGCCGCACCTCGTCCTCGTCCTCGTAGGTGGCGTAGTAATACGGCGTCTCGGCGGCGAATTCGGCACCGCAGGTGTCAACGGTCTTGAACGTCGGCAGCACGCCGGCCCCGAGGCGAGCAGCTCGTGCCTCGGCCTCGGTGCACCCGAGCAGCCAGGCGATCTGGGCGTCGGAGAAGCCGAGGCGTTTTGCCCGCCGCCAGTCCGCCTTCGAGAGAGCGGCCACGCCGGGCGAACCCGGACCTCCACTGCCGATGGCGGCGAGCCGGGCCCGCTCGGCCACGATGGCGGCGAGCCGATCGAGGAACCACGGGTCGATCCCGGTCGCCTCCGCCAGCGCCTCGACGCTCACGCCACGCCGGAGCGCCGACTCCAGCTGGAAGGGGCGGTCGGGGCTCGGCACCGTCGACCGCTCGACGAGCTCGCCGGTCGCAAGCGCGTCGAAGCGCCCCTCGCCGGCATCACAGTTCAGCCCCGCCCGTCCGAGCTCGAGGCCGCGCAGAGCCTTCTGTAGCGACTCCTCGAACGTGCGCCCGATCGCCATCACCTCGCCGACCGACTGCATGCGGGTGCCGAGGCGGGCCGGGGCGCCGGGAAGTTTCTCGAAGGCCCACCGCGGGATCTTCGTGACGACGTAGTCGATCGTCGGCTCAAAACACGCCGGCGTCGCCTTCGTGATGTCGTTCGGGATCTCGTCGAGCGTGTAACCGACGGCGAGGCGTGCGGCGATCTTGGCGATCGGGAACCCGGTCGCCTTGGAGGCGAGGGCAGAGGACCGTGACACCCGCGGGTTCATCTCGATGACGAGCAGCTCGCCGCTCTCGGGGTTGACGGCGAACTGGATGTTGGAGCCGCCTGTCTCGACGCCGACACGACGGATGCAGGCAAAGGCGGCGTCGCGCATGCGCTGGTACTCGACGTCCGAGAGCGTCTGTGCCGGTGCCACGGTGACCGAGTCGCCCGTGTGGACGCCCATCGGGTCGAAGTTCTCGATCGAGCAGACGACGACGCAATTGTCGAGCCGGTCGCGCATGACCTCGAGCTCGAACTCCTTCCACCCGCTGATGGAGTGCTCGATGAGGATCTCGGCCACCGGGCTCGTGGCGAGCCCGGTTCGGGCCAGGCCGGCGAACTCCTCCCGGTCGTTGGCGATACCGGTGCCCTTGCCGCCGAGAATGAACGACGGCCGGACGATGACGGGGTAGCCGATGTCGTCGGCGACCGCCATGGCGAGCTCGAGACCGACGTTCAGGTCGGCTCGCTCGATGCCGTCGAGACCCACCCGCTTCGGCGCCGTGACAAAACCCGACGCCGGCACCCCGAGCCCGATCTCCAACATGGCCGCCTTGAAGCGGTCCCGGTTCTCGGCCGTGCGGATGGCCTCGGCGTTGGCGCCGATGAGCTCGACGCCGAAGCGCTCGAGGACGCCGCGGTCCGACAGCTCCATGGCAAGGTTGAGGGCGGTCTGACCGCCCATGGTCGGAAGCAATGCATCCGGGCGCTCGCGTTCGATGATCGCCGTGAGGACATCGGCGTCGAGGGGCTCGATGTAGGTGCGGTCGGCGAGGTCCGGGTCGGTCATGATCGTCGCCGGGTTGGAGTTCGCCAGCACGACCCGGTACCCCTCGGCCTTGAGCACGCGGCAGGCCTGGGTGCCGGAGTAGTCGAACTCACAGGCCTGGCCGATCACGATCGGGCCGGAACCGATGACGAGGATGCTGTGGAGATCTTCGCGCTTTCCCATCAGCGGCTCGCTTCCATGAGGACGCGGAACTCCTCGAAGAGGTAGCGGGCGTCGTGCGGTCCCGGGCCGGCCTCGGGGTGGTACTGCACGCTGAAGGCGCGCTCGCTCGCCAGTCGGAGGCCTTCGACAACGCCGTCGTTCAAGTTGACGTGAGTCAGTTCGGCATCCGGCACGCTCCCGTCCGCCACGGCGTAGCCATGGTTCTGGCTCGTGATCTCGACGGTGCCGGTCTCGAGTCGCTTCACGGGGTGGTTGCCTCCGTGGTGGCCGAAGGACATTTTGAACGTCTGGCCACCGAGAGCGGCCGCCAGCAGCTGGTGGCCGAGGCAGATGCCGAACACGGGGACTTCCCCGACGAGCTTGCCGACTTGCTCGACGAGGTGGCCGAGCGCGGCCGGGTCCCCCGGGCCGTTCGAGAGGAACACGCCGTCCGGCTGGCGGGCAAGCACTTCGCTCGCCGGCGTCGTGGCGGGCACGACTTCGACCTGGGCGACGCGCACGAGGTTGCGCAGGATCGTCGTCTTGATCCCGAAGTCGTAGGCGACGACGTTGAGCTCGCTGGCCGCTGAATCCGGGCGGTAGGACGACGGCGTCGTGACCTCGGAGACGAGATCGACGCCTTCGGTCCCGGGCTCCCGGCGGGCCGCCTCGAGGAGCACCGACTCGGGTGCGGTCCCAAGCGCACACGGCATGGCGCCGGCTTGGCGGATGTGGCGGGTCAGGCGCCGCGTGTCGATGCCGGTGATGCCGGCGACACCCTGCCGCACGAGAAACCCCTCCAGGCTCTCGGCCGAACGCCAGTTGCTGGGCCGGTCCGTGATGTCGCGGACGACGACGCCGCGGCAAAAGGGCTGCCCGGACTCCTCGTCTTCGGGCGAGACGCCGTAGTTGCCGATGTGCGGGTACGTGAAGGCGATGACCTGGCCGGCGTAGGACGGGTCCGTGAGTACCTCCTGGTAGCCAGACAGGCACGTGTTGAACACGATCTCGCCGGTAGCGACCGTCCTCGGTTCTTCGCCCTCGAGACCCTTCGCGAGCGCCCCCATGGCTTCGCCCTCGAAGACCGTGCCGTCGGCGAGCACCAACTGCGCGACTTGCCTCATCGCCGCGGTTGCTGGTCGACCACGACCGCCTCCCCTTCGTAGATGGTGTGGCGGACGCGACCGGTCAGCTTCATGCCGGCAAAGGGCGTGTTGCGGCTGCGCGACGCCATCGTGGATGTCTCCACCGTCCAGATCTCGGCGGGGTCGAAGACGACGAGGTTGGCGGCGGCGCCAGGCTCCACCGGGCCGCCTTGGCGACCGCCAGAGGCGCGGTCGAGCCGGGCGATGCGCGCCGGCCGCCAGGAGAAGGCGGCGAACAGCTCTGTCAGCGGCCACGGCCCACCGGGCCAACCCTCCTGCTGGGACTGGGTGTGGAGGAGGGCGAGGGAGGTTTCGAGACCGGTCATGCCAAAGGGGGCCAAGTCGAATGGCTCCTCTTTGTCCACGGTGGCATGGGGGGCGTGATCGGTGGCGACGGCATCGACGACACCTTCGACGAGGGCTGCCCGTAGCGCCTCGGTGTCGAGGTCGGTGCGGAGCGGCGGATTCACCTTGAAGGCAGTGTCGTAGCCGGCGACGGCAGCATCGGTGAGGACGAGGTGATGAGGCGTGACCTCGGCGGTGATTGGCAGGCCGTCGGCTTTCGCCCGGCGGACGAGCTCAGCCGAGACGGCCGTGGAGAGGTGGAGGAAGTGCATGGGGGCGCCGGTCTCGCGGACGAGGGCGATGTCGCGTGCGAGCATCGCCTCCTCGGCGACCGCCGGCTGCCCGGGGATGCCGAGACGGCTCGACCAAGCGCCCTCGTGCATGTGACCGCCACCGGCGAGGGCGGCGTCCTCGCAGTGTTGGGCGAGCACGACGCCGAGATCGCTGGCGTACTCGAGTGCGCGGCGCATGAGGCCGGCGTCTTGCACGCCTCGCCCGTCGTCGGTGAACAGGTGGACGCCGAGGCCGGCGATCTCGCCCATCGGAGCGAGGTTCTTGCCGGCGCGGCCCACTGTGATGGCGGCGGCGACAGCGACTTGGGCGAGCGCCGTGCGCCCGAGGGCGAGCACGTCACGCACGATGGAGGCGTTGTCGATGGCGGGCTCGGTGTTGGGCATGGCGACCACGGCCGTGTAGCCGCCGACGGCGGCGGCCCGCGTGCCGCTCTCGACCGTCTCGGCGATCTCGCCGCCCGGCTCGCGCAGGTGGGTGTGGAGGTCGACGAGACCCGGCGCCACGACGCAGCCGCCGGCGTCGAGGACGGTCGTGCCCGCGCCGATCGCCAAGTCGAGCCCGACAGCGACGATCTCGCCGCCTCGGATGGCCACATCCGCCCTGCGCTCTCCGAGGGCGTCGACGACGGTGCCGCCGCGGATGACGACGTCGTATGGCTCGGCGCCGCCGGCCTGGGCGCCGCCGGACTGGTCGCCGGCGGAGTGGTCGCCGGCGGACTGGTCGCCGGCGGACTGGTTGCCGCTGGACTGGGAGCCGGCCTCAGGCATCGGTCGCCGCCTGGACCTCGACGCCGCCCATGGCTGTGGCCGGTAACGGTCCGCCGGCTCCGAGCAGGTGGAAGAGGACGGCCATGCGAACGAGGACGCCGTTGCGCACCTGGCGAGTGATGAGGGAGGAAGGGAGGTCGGCGGCTTCGGGGGCGATCTCGACGCCTCGGTTCATCGGTCCCGGGTGCATGACCAGCACCTGCTCACGAAGGCGGGCCGCTCGTTCTCTCGTCAGCCCGAAACGCCGGTGGTATTCGTCCATCGACGGCACGAGGGCGGCTTGGGCGCGCTCCTTCTGGATACGCAGCAGGTAGACGACGTCGAGCGAGTCGAGCACCCCGTCGAGATCGGCGGTCGCCTTGACGGGCCACCCGTCGAGCGACGGAGGCAGGAGCGTGCGCGGGCCGACGAGCACGACCTCGGCGCCGAGAGTCGTCATCGCCAGCACGTCGGAGCGCGCCACCCTGCTGTGGCGGATGTCCCCGATGATCCCGATGCGCATGCCGCGGAGGTCCTCCGGGCCGGCGTCACCTTCGGCTGCCCGCTCGAGGAGGGCTTCGCGGATCGTGTAGCAGTCGAGGAGGGCTTGAGTCGGGTGCTCGTGCTGACCGTCGCCGCCGTTGACCACGCTGGCCTTGGTCCACGCCCGCACCTGCGACGGCACACCGGAGGACTTGTGGCGCACGACCATGGCATCCACGCCCATGGCGTCGATCGTCTCGATGGTGTCCCGGAGCGACTCGCCCTTCTCGAGCGACGAGCTCGAGGCGCTGAAGGACATGACGTCGGCGGAGAGCCGTTTTGCGGCCGCTTCGAACGAGAGCCGGGTGCGCGTGGAGGCCTCGAAGAAGAGGGTGGCCACCGTCTTTCCCCGCAGCGCCGGCACGCGTGCGATCGGCCGCTCGGCCACTTCCTTGAAGGCGTCGGCGAGGTGGAAGATGCCGAGCATCGCCTCCCGGTCGAGATCGGCGATGGAGACGAGATGGCGAACGCCGGGGTTCGGGCTCGAGCTCGGGTGCGAGCTCGGCGCCTGGCCGGTGATCGGTCCGCTTCGGCCCTCGCCGGCAGCGGGAGCCTGCCGGCGGCCTTCGCTCTGGCTCCCGGTGTCGGTCACGGTCGCTGTCATCGCTGGCCCCTTTCGGCGACGAGCTCGCCAAGGTTGACGCCGTCGGCGTTCACGTCGACGACTTCGTCGCGCCGGGTCGGCAGGTTCTTTCCCACGTAGTCGGGCCGGATGGGCAGCTCGCGGTGCCCGCGATCCACCATCACGGCCAGTTGCACAGCTCGGGCGCGGCCGTAGTCGGCGAGCGCGTCCAGGGCGGCACGCACCGTGCGCCCGGTGAACAGCACGTCGTCCACGAGCACGACGGTGGCGCCCGTCAGGTCGAAGGGAATGCTCGTGACCTCTTCGGGCAGCACCGGCCGCAGGCCGATGTCGTCCCGGTAGAAGGCCACGTCAAGCGTGCCGAGGGGAACAGCGACGCCCTCGATCTCCTTCAGCACCGTCACCAACCGCATCGCCAGGGGAACGCCGCCCGTCTGCAGGCCGATGACGGCGAGGTGATCGAGCCCATGGTTGCGCTCGATCACCTCGTGGGCGATGCGCCGGAGCGCTCTCGACACCTCGTCGGCGTCCATCACCTGAGCGCGGGCAACAAAAACGCGCCCCCCGGGGCGCGTCAACCTTCGTTCTCGTTCGGCCACTCGGGCTCCCTTTCGTACGTTCGGGCCTCACAGGACCCGCTTCACGTCCGAAACCCAAGTGTAGTGCGACACGGCGCTCGGCGCACCGGGAGCGGCGGGGTTTCGTTGCTCGGCGACAACCTTGATAGTGGGTTTCGGTCACATAGGTCCGAAAGTCACTATCAAGGTTCGGCCGGCGACCGGCAGACTCAGCGCAGCTCGAGCTCGGACGAGTCGTAGGTGACCCCGAGGGGCTCGAGCACGACCCGGCGGGGGCCTTCCTCCACCACTCCGGCAACACGCAGCCCGAAACCCGCCTCGACGCCGGCGGCAACGGCGTCCGCCCCGGCCCCGGCGGCGACGAACAGCGAGAAACCCGCTCCCATGTTGAGCGTCCCGTACGCCTCCCGGGGATCGAGCCCGGCGCGACCGACCATGAACGCCAGCACCTCGGGAACCGCCGGCACGGCGCCAAGGCGGTAGGTGAGGTCGCGGCCGGCGCGCATCAGCTTGCGCCAACCGTGACCGGTCACGTGGCTGGCGTAGTGCACGGGCACGTCGGCGGCGAACATGGCTTCCACGAGTCTCGGGTACAGCACGCTCGGGTCGAGGACGGCATCGCCGAAGGCCCGCCCGCTCGGCAGCTCCTCCGCCCAGCCCTGGGGGCACCGCTCCGGAGACGCAGCGAGCGCACGCGCCAGCGAAGCCCCGTTGGCGTGCAGCCCGCTCGAGTCCACGACCACGATCTCGTCGCCGGCCTCGAGCCTGGAGCCCAGCCAGGGAGCGGCGCCGTCCGGCAGGCGCCCGAGGGCGGAGCCCGCCAAGTCGATCTGGTCGGGGTCGATCAATCCGGACAACGTCGGCGACTCTCCTCCGACCCAGGCGGCGCCCACCTCGTCACAGGCGCGTCGCCAACCGGCGACGAGCGATGGATGCCGGCGTCCGCTGTACCAGCTGCTCGACCCCGTGGCGAAGTAGGCATTGACCGTGAGCGGCAGCGCCCCGACACAGCAGAGGTCGTTGACGATGGCGGCGACGGCGTCGATGCCGACGGCGTCCCAACGGTCGAGCCCGAGCACGTCCTCGACCTCACGAGCGATCATCGACTTGGTCCCGAGGCACTCGAGCACGACGGCGAGCGTGAGCCCGCCGAGCTCGAGCAGGGTGGCCGGCTCGCCGATGGAGGCATCCACGACCGAGGCACCCCGACGCAGCGGCTGGTGCAACGTGCCGGCGGCCAGCTCCATCGCCAAGCGCTTGGCGGCATCGAGCGTGTCGTAGTCGACGCCGGCGCTCTCGTAGGCCTTGGTCATCGGGGCGAGCGAGCGGCCCGCCCGCCGGCCGGCTTGGCCGTGTCGTTTGGCCGCACCGTGTCGGCGATCGCCGCCAGCACGCCGTTCACAAACCTTGGCGAGTCCTCCGTCGAGTACTCCTTCGCGAGCTCTACGGCTTCGTCGATCACGACGGCGACGGGGACGTCGAGCTCGCTGATGAGCTCGTAGGTGGCGATCCGAAGGATGCTGCGATCGACGGCGGGCATGCGGTCGAGCGCCCAGCCGGACGAGTGGCCGGACACGAGCTCGTCGACATCGTCGAGGCGTGCAGTCAGCCCGGTGATGAGCTGCAAGGCGTAGTCGGTCGGAGCCAGTGGGAGCTCGGCGAGCAGTTCGACCGGCGAGATCTCCTTCTGCTCGGCCTCATAGGTGAGCTCGAGGGCTCGTTCCCGGGCGCGGCGCCGCTCGCCGGTACCCCCGAGGAAGTGATGCCCGGAACGTCCGGACCTGGAGCGTCCGGGCTCAGGCGCGGGTGATGTACTCACCGCTCCGGGTGTCCACTTTGATGCGGTCACCCGTGTTCACGAAGAGGGGCACGTTGAGGACGCGGCCGGTCTCGAGGGTGGCGGGCTTGCGGGCACCCGAGACGCGGTCGCCCTGGATGCCGGGCTCGGTCTCGGTGACGGTCAACTCGACGGCGGCCGGGAGGTCGACGTCGACGATCTCGCCGTCGTACATCTGCAAGACGGCGGAGTCGCCTTCTTTCAGATACGAGGCGGCGTCGCCGAGCGACGAGGCCTCGACATGCATCTGGTCGTAGGTCGAATTGTCCATGAACACGTACTGCTCGCCGTCGCGGTAGAGGTACTGCATCTCCCGCTTGTCGATGACGGCCTGCTCGACTTTCTCGTCGGCACGAAACGTCTTCTCGATCACGGCCTTCGTCCGCATGTTGCGCAGCTTCGTGCGGACGAACGCACCGCCTTTGCCCGGCTTCACGTGCTGGAACTCGACGACGGTGAACAGCCCGTCGGAGAGGTCGAGCGCCATGCCGTTGCGAAGGTCGTTGGTGGAAAGGGCCATCAGAGAATCGTGTCCTTGGTCGACTTGGTGAGCGCGCGGGCGCCGGTCGCCGTGACGACGAGAGTGTCCTCGATGCGGACGCCTCCGACGCCTGAGATGTAGGCGCCCGGCTCGACCGTCACGACCGCTCCTTCCGCCAGGATATCAGTGGACCCGGGGGCGACCGCCGGGGCCTCGTGGATCTCGAGACCTACGCCGTGACCCGTGCCGTGGACGAACAAGTCGCCGTAGCCGGCGTGATGGAGCGAGTCGCGGCAGGCGTCGTCGATGACCGACGTCTGCACGCCGGGGCGGATCGCCCGCACGCCGGCGCGCTGGGCCACGAGCACGGCATCGAGCACGTCGAGGAGCTCCGGGGCCGCCACGCCGCCAACGCACAGCGTCCGCGTCATGTCCGAGCGGTAGCCGTCGACCTCGGCGCCGAAGTCGATGACGACGAGCTCGCCCGGGGCGATGCGCCGGTCCGACGGCTGGTGATGCGGCAGCGCACCGTTCGGCCCGCTCGCCACGATCGTCTCGAACGAGACGCCGTCGGCGCCCCGCCGGCGCATCTCGAAATCGAGCTCGAGGGCGAACTGCAGCTCGGTGAGCCCCTCTTTGAGGCGCTCTTTGACCTGCGCGAGGCCGATGTCGGCGATGTCGGCCGCCAGCTCGATGCGCGCCAGCTCGCCGGCGTCCTTCACGATGCGGAGCTCCTCGACGACCCCGCGCGTCGCCACCAGGGTGCCGCCGGCAGCGACGCATCCGAGGGACGACGCCAGGCGCTGCTGGCCCGCCCAGGTGATGTCGTCGGCCTCGAGGCCGAGACGCCGGAGGCCCTTGGTCGCCCGGTCGATCGCCGTGAGCTGTTCGGCCGCCCGCCCGATCTCGACCGTGGTGTCGATGCCCGCTGCCCCGAGCTCGGCCGCCGCCTGGTCCCGGTAGCGCCCGTCCGACACGAACAGGGCCGTGTCGGGCGTGACGAGCAGCATGCCGGCCGACCCGGAGAAGCCCGTCAAGTAGCGCACGTTGACGAGGTTCGTCACGAGCAGGGCCTCGCAGGCGGCATCCGCGATCCGTTCGCGCACGAGCTCGAGACGCCGCCGCTGATCCATGGGCGGCAAGGAAGAGCGATCGCGGCCATTGGGCATGGCGGGAACTCTAGAGGGCGTGGTCACTCGGCAAGCAGACGGGCGGCCGCTTCGACGGCGATCTCGTACCCGGCACCGCCGAAGCCGGCCACCACGCCACTTGCCACCGGAGCGATGACCGAGCGCCGCCGCCACGACTCGCGGGCGCCCGGGTTGGACACGTGCAGCTCGACGATGACGCCCTCGAAGCACGCAAGCGCGTCGTGCAACGACCAGCCGTAGTGCGAGAGTGCCCCGGCGTTGGCGATGATGCCTGCCGCCCGGCCGCGGGCGCCGAGCACCGCCGCCACGAGCCCGGACTCGGAGTCGCTCTGCACGTGCTCGAGGTCGAAGCCGAGCCGGTCGGCGGTGGAGGTGGCGCGGGCGACGCGCTCGGGGAGGGTTTCGCTGCCGTAGATCTCCGGCTGGCGTTGGCCGAACAGCTGCAGGTTCGGACCCGACAGCAACAACAGCAACGGGCGCTCGCTCATCTGAGTCCTTCCAAGACGGCCGTGACGACGTCGACGGGCACTCCTCGCACCGGCTCGACCCCGCGGGGGCCGTCGAGCACGAACGTGAGGTCGCCGTGGGCTTTCTTGTCGCGAGCCATGAGCTCGACGAGGCGATCCGGGACAGCGCCGGCGGGGAGCCGGTCGGGCAGCTCGTAAGCGGCCACGAGCCGCTCGTGCCGCTCGACGCGGGCGTCGTCGATGCGCCCGAGGGCGCGGGCGAGACGAGCGGCGAACACGAGGCCGACCGCCACCGCTTCGCCGTGGCGCAGCAGCACCGGAGGCTCGCCACCACCCGCCGGCGAGTCCTCGATGTCGCCCGACTCACCGGCGAGGCCTGCTGCTTCGAGGGCGTGAGCAAGGGTGTGGCCGTAGTTGAGGATCATGCGGAGGCCGTTCTCGGTCTCGTCGGCGGCGACGATGCGCGCCTTGCACGCGACGCAGCGCGCCACCTGCGCGGGCACATCGAGGGCCTCGAGATCGTCCACGCCCAAGAAGGCGTACTTCGCCAGCTCGCCCCGCCCCGAGCGCCACTCTGCGGGGGGCAGGGATGCGAGGACGTCGGTGTCGCAGATCACGCCGAGCGGCTGCCAGAACGATCCGACGAGGTTCTTTCCTTCGGGCAGGTTGACGCCGGTCTTTCCCCCGATGGCAGCGTCGATCTGGCCGAGCAGGGTCGTGGCGACATGGATGACACCAGTCCCGCGGTGCCAGGACGACGCCGCGTAGCCCGCCAGGTCGGTCACGACTCCGCCCCCGACGGCGACGACGACGTCCTGACGTGTCAGACCGGCTGCCGCAAACTGCCGGCACAGCGTCTCGACGGTCGCCAGCGACTTCGCCCGCTCCGAGGCGGGGATCTCGACGGTCGTCGTCGGCACGCCGGTCTCGAGACCGCTGGCCACGCCGATGCCGGCCTGAGTGACGATGACTGCACGGCGCGCCGAAGGCGGGACGAGATTGGCGAGCTCGCAACGGGCGCCGGGCCCCACGAGCACGTCGTAAGCCCGCGGCCCGAGCTCCACGCGGACGCCGACGACGTGACCGGAAGGACCCGCCGTCACGCCCACGCCGGCCTCGCTGCACGGTCCGTGAGCGCGGGGTTGCGGCTGTGGTTGCTGCCGGCATCGGTGTCTCTACCGGCGTCGGTGCCGGCGTGGATGCCGGCGTGGCCGCCACCGCCACCGCCGCCGGCGCCACGGCTGCCGGCGTCGAGCCAGGCACGGGCGATGTGCTCGGCGCGCTCGGCGACTTCGAGGGGCGAGAGCCAACCGACGTCGAGCACGCCGTCAGCCAGCTGCCCATAGACGCGGCGGCGCTGCGCCTCGAGCAGGCGGAGGGTCGCCGGCGGGTCGCGCTCGAGCAACGGCCGGCCGCGGCCCGATCCCACCCGCGTCGCCAGCACGTGCGGCGCCGCCCTCAACCAGATGACGACGCCGGCACGGGCGATGCGCCGGCGAGAGTCGGGCTCGAGCACGGCGCCGCCGGCGACTGCGATCACGCTCGGCGGCCCCGAGGTGACAGCGCAGGCGAGGGCCGCCCGCTCCTCGGCTCGGAAGGCCGCTTCGCCGCGGGTGGAGAAGATGGCCGGCACCGTCATGCCCGTACGGGCGAGGATCTCCTCGTCGCTGTCGTGAAACACGCGACGCAGCCGGCGGGCGAGCAGCCGGCCGGTCGTCGTCTTTCCTGAACCCATCATGCCGACGAGCAGGACGTGATCAGCCATCGCCACCGGCGAGGCCAGTGGAGGGCAGGGCTTCCTCGTCGCGGTCAGCGCCGGCGGCGGCCGACGGCGTCTCGTGCACGGCCTTGGCGGACGCCTCGGCGTTGCGGACGAGCTCGGCCACCGAGTCGCCGCCGAACTTGCGAAGCGCTTCGGAGGCGAGCACGAGTGCGACCATCGTCTCGGCCACAACCCCCATGGCGGGCACGGCCGTCACGTCGGTCCGCTCCTTGAACGAGACGGTCGCCTCCTTCGTGGCGACGTCGACGGTGGCAAGGACGGGTCGGTTGAGGGTGGCGAGGGGTTTCATGGCGGCTCGGAGCCAGACGAGCGAGCCCGTCGAGATGCCGCCTTCGATGCCCCCGGCTCGTGCCGTGCGCCGCACGTAGTCGCCCGCGTCGGCATCCCAGAAGATGGCGTCGTGAGCCTCCGAGCCCCGCAGGCGCGAGATCTCGATGCCTTCGCCGATCTCGACGGCCTTCACCGCTTGGATGCTCATGACGGCTTGGGCGAGCAGCCCGTCGAGCTTGCGGTCCCAGTGCACGTGGCTGCCGAGACCGACCGGCACGCCGTAGGCGAGTACTTCAACCGTGCCGCCGAGGGAGTCGCCGATCTTGGCGGCCGCCTTCACCTCGGCGATCATCGCTGCTTCGGCGTCGGGGTCGGCGCAACGGACCGGTGACTCGTCGATGCGCTCGAGGTCGGCCGGCGACGGGTGGAGGTCGCCGGCGACGCGGGCTTGCCCGAGGGCCACGACGTGGCTGAGCACGGAGATGCCGATCTCGGCGAGCAGGGCTTTGGCGAGCGAGCCGGCGGCGACGCGCGCAGCAGTCTCGCGAGCCGAGGCCCGCTCGAGCACGTCACGAGCGTCGGCAAAACCGTACTTCTGCATCCCCGCCAGATCAGCATGCCCCGGCCTCGGCGCGGTCAAGGGCTTGGCCGTCAGGCCGGCGGCCGGCGACATCTCCTCGGACCACTTCGGCCACTCGGTGTTGGCGATCTCGATGGCGACGGGCGACCCGAGCGTCCGCCCGTGGCGGATGCCGCCGAGGAGCGTGATCTCATCGCGCTCAAAACGCATCCGCGGTCCCCGCCCATACCCGAGCCGCCGCCGGGCGAGCTCGTCACCGACCTGGTCGGCGTCGAACGCAAGGCCGGCCGGGAGGCCTTCCACCACGACGACGAGCGCCTTGCCGTGCGACTCGCCGGCGGTGAGGAACCTCAACATCTCCCCACGGTACTGCGACGGGCGAACCCAGCTGGCGAGCTACTTCTCGCCGAGCTACTTCTTGGCAGGCTCGTAGTACGGGTTCGAGCCGGAAGCGTGGTCGGTGACGTCCACGATCTCGAGCACTTCGGGTACGGCGTCCTGGATGGCGACGGCGATCCCCTGGCTGAGCGTCACCTTGGCCAGCCCACAACCCTGGCAACCGCCGGACATACGGACATACGCCGTGCCGTTCTCGAAGGCCACCAGGTCGGCCCAGCCGCCGTGCATGGCAATCTGCGGGTTCACGTCCTGCTCGAGGATCTCGAGGATCTTCTGCGCCGTCGGCGACGACAAGTCGGCCTCGGGGATCTCGGTTCCCGCCGCGGCCGCCGCCGCTGCCCGCGGCGAGGGAGGCACGTTTGGGTTGATCATGACGAGGCCCTGCTCGCCCCCGGCGTTGCTCACGTCCAAGGTGGCACCGCGAACCTGGTCGATGCTGCTGGCCGCCACCACGACCGAGAGTCCCTCGGACTCCCAGATGGCGTCGCTCGGGCCGGCGTCGGAGGCCTGCTGGAACCACATGTCGTAGGTGAACGAGCTCCCCTCCGAACCGCTCACCTCCAGCCAGAGCGCCAGGGCGCCGGCGTTGTCCTCGCCGGAGCGGATGTCCAACACGACCGCCCGCGCCTCGTCGGTCACTCTCAGCACGCCCTGCTCAGCCATACCCAGAGGCTAGACCTCGTGGCGGTGGGATCGGGCCAGCCCCGGGTGTGCTGTAGCCGGCCAGCCCGGTGCGGCCAGACGAGCGGGCATCATGGACCACCGTGGCACGAGTCCTGCTCATCCTCCCGACCGGCACGTACCGCGCCGACGAGTACCTCGGCGCCGCCGAGCGCCTCGGCGTGGAAGTCGTTGTCGGCTCGGAGCGGGCGCAGGCTTTGGCGGCGCAGATGGGGGAACGTTTTGTGGAGCTGCCACTGGATGATCCGCCCGAGGCGGCCCGGCGCATCGTCGCACAAGCGAGGCGAGACCCTCGGCTTGGTCTCGATGCCGTCATCGGCGTGGACGACCAGGGACTCCTGGCCGCCGCGCTGGCCGCCGCCGAGCTCGGCCTCGCGCACAACCCTGCTGCGGCCGTTGCCCTCACCCGCGACAAGGCCGCCATGCGGACGGCGTTCTCGGCCGCCGGCGTCCCCCAGCCGAGCTACGAGGTCATCGCCGGCGGCGTCGCCGATGACGTCGCCGATGCCGCCGGACGCCTCGGCCCAGCCGTCGTCGTCAAGCCATGCCGGCTGTCGGGCAGCCGCGGTGTCATCCGTGCCGACTCGCCCGCCGACGCACGCTCAGCCGCCCTGCGCATCTGGGCCATCCTCGAGGGCGAGGGGGAGCCGGCCGGTTCGGAGCTGTTGGTGGAGGGTTTCGTAGCGGGACCAGAGGTGGCCGTGGAAGGCATCCTCCGGGGCGGGCAAAGCGAGATCATCACGATCTTCGACAAACCCGACCCGCTCGACGGTCCCTACTTCGAAGAAACCCTCTACGTCTCCCCCACCCGCCTCCCCCCTCACTTGCGCCAGGCGGTTGTGCGAGCGACACGGTCGGCCGTCGAGGCGCTCGGCCTCACCGACGGACCGTTCCATGCCGAGCTGAGGGTCCCGGGCGGCTTCGGCTCGCCGGGTGGCGGTGGCGGCGGTGGCGGCGGCGGCGGTGACGACCCTGGCGCCGCCGCGGGCGCCGGCGAGGTCGCGGCCGTGCTCGAGGTTGCGGCTCGCACGATTGGCGGCCGTTGCTCGAAGGCGATGGTCCTCGCTGACGGATCGAGCCTGGAAGAGCTCGTCATCTTGAACGCCCTGGGCCGGCCGTACCCGACGCCGGCGCTCAAGTCGGCATGCGGGGTCCTCATGATCCCGATCTCGTCGAGCGGAACGCTCGCCTCGGTCGGCGGCATTGACCTTGTCCGCTCCCTGCCGCTCATCACAGGCGTGGAGATCACGATTCCCCTCGGCCGACCGGTTCGTGCCCTGCCCGAAGGCGATCGCTACCTCGGCTTCGTCTTTGCCGCCGGCGAGAACGGCGCCGGCGTCGAGGCGGCCTTGCGGGAGGCCGAGGAGCTCCTGGACGTCAAGGTCTCCGTCGGGTGACGGCGCCGCTGGCGCCGCTGGCGACCCTGCGGCCGAAATCGCGACACCCACGCCGGCCGCGCTGGACGAAGCCCGGGATACGGTGAGTTGATGCGCGTCCTGCTGCTCTCGACCTACGAGCTCGGACACCAGCCGCTCGGGATCGCCGCGCCGGCGGCCGCCCTCGAGGCCGCCGGGCACGAGACCCGCGGCGTCGATCTCTCCATGAGCGAGCTCGCAGGCGACAGCCTTGACTGGGCCGAAGCGGTGGCGATCTCCATCCCGATGCACACGGCGACCCGGCTCGGGCTCGAGGCCATCGCCGCCGTGCGCTCCGTGCGGCCCGACCTGCCCGTCGCCTGGCACGGGCTCTACGCACCAGTGCTCGCCGACAACGACCTCGTTCGGCCGAGGGACCTGCTCGTCGCCGGCGAGGCCATCCCGGCTCTGCTGGCGTGGTTGCGGTCCACCGAGAGCGAGCGCACCGGCTCCGTGGGAGCGCAGGAGACGGGGGCGGCTCGCGTGCTCATCGAGCTCGGCCCGGCTCGGCCGGCTCGCTCGGGCCTCCGGCCGCTACGTCGCGACCTGCCGCCGCTCGAAGGTTATGCACGGCTCAAGGTCGGCGGTCGGGAGATCACCACGGCGAGCGTGGCCGCAAGTACCGGGTGCAACCACCGCTGTCGCCATTGCCCGGTGGCCCCGATCTACCAGGGCCGTTCCCGCCCCGTGGACGCCACGTCCGTCATGGACGACATCGCCCAGGTCGTCGAGGCCGGCGCCGGCCACGTGAGCTTCGCCGATCCGGACTTCCTCAACCGGCCTGCCCATGCCCTCGACGTCGCCGGGCGGCTGCACGCTGAGTTCCCGGCGCTCACCTTCGACGCCACCGTCAAGGTGGAGCACATCATCCGCCACCCCGATGTCTGGCCGGAGCTGCGGCGAGCGGGCCTGCTGTTCGTCGTCTCCGCCTTCGAGTCGGTCGACGACGCCGTTCTGCAGCGGCTCGACAAGGGTCACGTCGTTGCCGACGAAGCCGTCGCGCTCGATCGCGTCCGGTCCGCCGGCATCGAGCTGCGACCCTCCTGGCTGCCGTTCACGCCGTGGACGACGCTCGATTCCGTCGCCTCCTTGTTGCAGTTCGTCGCCGAGCAGGACCTCATCTGGAGCACCGACCCCGTGCAGTACTCCATTCGGCTGCTCCTTCCGAGCGGCTCCCTGCTGCTCGACGAACCCGACGACACCCTCCTCCGGTCGCTTGGCGCCGTCGTCGACGGGAACACCGAATGGGCATCGATGAGCCCCGGCATCGACGACCTACAGGTCTCGATCGCCAACTGTGCCGAGGCCGCCGGCGACGACCCTCCCGACGTCGCCTTCGCCGCCATCTGGGAGCTGGCGCGGACCGCCGGCGTCCCGCTCCCTCCCACGCCACCGCCCCCGAGCGTGCGCCCGTGGCTGCCCGGACCGGAGCGGCCGAGGCTCACGGAGTCGTGGTTCTGCTGTGCCGAGCCCACCGGTGCCCAGCTGCAGCGCCTCCGCGTGCCGTCGTGAAGGCCGTTCCGCCCAGTGCTCACGAGTGGCTGAGCTTCGACGACCCTGATGAAGCGCGCACCTGGATGGTGGACGTGACCTTCCTCGAGAGTCCCTGGGAGTGCATCTACGGGCGGGGCTGCCAGGGCGTGCTCACCGAACCTGCCCCGGAGCTGGTGGAGGGATGCTGCTCCTACGGAGCCCACTTCACCGGTGCCGAGGATGCGCAGCGGGTCGAGGCGGCGGCGGAGGGGTTGACCGACGAGCAGTGGCAGTTTCGTTCCGTGGCGCTGCAGCGAGGCGGGCCGCTGCGCGGGGGCAACGGGCGTGCGGTCACGACCCGGCTCGTGGACGGCGCCTGCATCTTCCTCAACCGGCCCGGTCACCCTGGCGGTCCCGGGTGCGCCCTCCACCGAGCGGCGCTCGAGGCCGGCGCCGCCCCACTCACGCTGAAACCCGACGTCTGCTGGCAACTTCCCCTTCGCCGCGACGAGAGCGTCGGGCCCGACGGCCACGTCACCACGACCGTCGGCGAGTGGCGCCGGCAGCACTGGGGCAGCGGCGGTGCAGAGTTCGCCTGGTGGTGCACCGAGGCACCCGAAGCGTTCACGGGCCACGAACCGGTGTACCGGACTATGCGTCCGGAGCTGGAGGAGATGATGGGTTTCGCGGCTTATGAGCTGGTCGCCCGCTACCTCGATGCCCGTCGGCCGACGGGCTCGGGCGGGCGGCGTGCTGCGCCAGTGCCAGTGCCAGTCCGTGTGAAACACCCGGCGCTTCGGCGCGGCCAGTAGCTCGCGGTCCCTGGGCTCGCAGGGTCCAGGCGGGTGGTCGGCGCTCAGTACGCCGGGCGCTCCTCGTCCTCTTCGGTCGACTCAGCGTCCTCGAGCTCTTCGGACTCGTACAGGCACCAGGAGGCGTGCGGCGCCGGCGGCAGGTGGCCGCACTCTGGGCATGGCTCGACGGGAACCTCAAAGGCGCGCTTCAAGCTGCGCGCCTCCTCGAATCGCCGGTGTCGTCCTTTTTTCACGAGCTGCTCCCAGATAACCAGGACATCGCCCCACCTCTTGGGTCAGTGCGTTCAGCCCCGCGCACGGCTTGATGCCCTCGTGGCTGCTACTCCGCCTGCCGCGAGCCGCAATCATAACGTCGGGAGCAGGACCTAGGTCGGGTGATTGGCGCGCAATTTGGTCTGATTCACCGCAAGGGTCCAACGCCGCCGTGCCGTCGGACAATTCGGGCGGGCGGTGGAAACGAACCGTGTGCACGAAGTGACCGGGCAGTGCGGTGTGCGGTCACCCTGTGCACACGGTTCGGGCCGGGGGCGGCGGTGGAAACGAACCGTGTGCACGAAGTGACCGGGCAGTGCGGTGTGCGGTCACCCTGTGCACACGGTTCGGGCCGGGGACCAGGCAGAGCGAGCCGGGAGGCCGAGCGGACGGCCTTTGGCCCGCCGCACCACCGCCACCGCCACCGAAACCCCACCCCACGTGCACCCAACCCGCCACGACCCCCGCACCCGGTGCTGTTCAACCGACCCATCGGTGCACAACCCCAGGTAGCGTGGCTGCGATGCCCGAGGAACTGGATGTGGAGGCGATGATCGCCCGTTTCCGCGAGCGGGCCGACGCCGTCCGCCGGCGGGGCATGCCGCCCGTTGAAGGCGACGAGCGCCGGCGGATCATGACCCAGATGCGACTCGACTTCCAGGACTTCGCCATGCTCGGCGACGCCGCCGGCACGCTCGAGGACGGCATCTTGACCCTGAGGGTGGACCTGCGTCCGGCGACCGATTCGTCACCGGCGAAGACCGATCCCAGCCCGGGCCCCGAGGCGAACTCGCCGGCGTCATGATCTCCGAGGCGTGACCACGCACGACCAGCCACCGTGGCCGTGGTGGAAGGACGCCGTCTTCTACCAGATCTACCCACGATCCTTCTGCCTCGCCGACCCGCAGGGCCGGCGAGACCGTCTCGACCAGGCCGCCGGTGCCGTTGGCGACGTAGCCGCCGGCGGCAACCAGGCCGACCGATCCGCAGCAGCGATCCGAACGACCGACCAGCCCGGCGCCACCGGCGCCACCGGGGCAGCTCGAGTGACCGCCGGCGCCGGCGACCTCGAAGGCATCCGCCGGCACCTCGACCACCTCGTCTGGCTCGGGGTCGACGCCATCTGGCTGTCGCCCTTCTACCGGTCGCCCATGAAGGACTTCGGCTACGACGTCTCCGATTACTGCGCCGTCGATCCCTTGTTCGGTACGAACGAGGACTTCGACCGCTTGCTGGACGCCGCACACGATCGCGGCTTGCGCGTGATCGTCGATTTCGTCCCGAACCATACGAGTGACCAGCACCCCTGGTTCCTCGATGCCCGCTCGTCGAGAGGCTCGGCACACCGGAACTTCTACGTGTGGCGAGACCCCGATCCCGACGAGCCCGCCCGACCACCGAACAACTGGCGCCGCGCCTTCGGGGAAGGGCCGGCGTGGACCTTCGACGACACCACGGGGCAGTGGTACCTGCACCTCTTTCTCCCGGAGCAACCCGACCTCGATTGGTCGAACCCGGAGGTCGTCGACGCCATGGAAGGAGTGCTCGGGTATTGGTTGGAGCGGGGGGTGGACGGGTTTCGCATCGATGTCGTGCACGCTCTCGGTAAGGACCCGGCGCTGCCCGATGCGCCCGATGACGTGGCGGCCATCCCCTGGTCCGCCCTCAACGACGACGAGCGCACACACCCCATCTTGCGTCGGCTGCGCCGTTACGTGGACGGTTTCCCACAGGAGGCCGTGACCGTCGGCGAGGTCTTCCTGATCAAGACCGCGCTCGTCGCCAAGTACTACGGCAACGACGACGAGCTCCACCTCGCTTTCAACTTCCCGCCGATGTTCTGCCCGTTCGAGGCCCCCTGCTTCCAGCGACGTGTGGGCGAGATCGAGCGACTGCTCGGACCCATCGGCGCCTGGCCGAGCTGGGTCCTCTCGAGCCACGACCGGCCTCGCCATCGCACCCGCTACGGCGGCTCGGAACGCCGGGCGCGGGCCGCGGCCGTGATGCTGCTCGGGATGCGGGGGACGCCGTTTCTCTATGCGGGTGAGGAGCTCGGGCTGGAAGACGCCATTGTCCCGCCCGATCGCATCGTCGACCCTGGCGGCCGTGACGGCTGCCGAGCGCCGATCCCCTGGGACGGCACACCCGAGCATGGCTGGGCTCTCGGCACCGGCGAGCCGTGGCTGCCGTTTCCGCCCGGCGCCGAGCACAACAACGTCGCCGGCCTGACCGCCGACACGGCGTCGATCCTCCACCTCTACCGCCGGCTGCTGGCGCTGCGCCGGGCGACACCGGCCCTGCGCCGGGGCGACCTCGAGCTCCTCGACACGGGCGACCAGTTGCTGGCCGTGCGCCGTCACCTCGGCGACGACGAACGTTGGGTGATCGTGAACTTCTCCGCCGAGGAGGTGGCGTATCAGCCGCCGACGACCAGACTCCTCAGCGTCGAGATCAGCAGCGGTGGAGCGGGCGCCCTGTCTTCGGACGGCGCGCCCTACGGCGGGCGACTCGGCCCGGAAGAAGCCGTGCTCCTCCGCCTCGGCTGAGGCAGGATCTTCGGCTCCCTCGCGGGCCGTACGCCGCTTCGAGCTGACCCGGCCGGGCGATCGCCCGGCCGACCCGCCGGCTCAGTCGACTTCTTCGAGCTCCTGCTCGATGTGGGTGAACTCCGCCTCGATCCGCTTCAGATCGTCCTCCGAGCCCTGCACCTTGGGGCCGTGGAACCACTTGTGGGCGCTGATCAGCCAGTAGCCGCCGGCGTATACGAGTACGACGCCGACAGCGATCGGGGCGTAGTTGAAGTTGTCGTGGTTGACCGAGCTGAAGGCAACCTCCGGCAGCATGAAGAGCACGGAAATGAAGGCAACCCAGATCACGCCCACCCATCCCACGGCGGCGCTCCACTTACCGAGCGACCAGCGGCCGCCAACCCACGACGTGCCCTGCAGCCGTCGCAGGAGAATCGGCAGCCCATAGGCGATGTAGAGCCCGATGGTTGCGATCGATGTCACGGCCGCATAGGCGACACCGCTCCACAGCGACGGGACCGCCAGGATGAACGAGAACGTGACACAGAACCAGATCGAGTTGGTGGGAGTCCTCGTCCGTGGGTTGATGCGGTGCCACAGGCGGTGGCCCGGGACCGCACCGTCTCGACTGAAGGCGTACAGCATTCTCGAGTTGGCGGTCACCGAGGCCATCCCGCAGAACGCTTGCGCCACGACGGCGATGAGGAGGAGCAGTTCCGCTCCGACGCGCGACAGCGCCGCCGTCCAGATCGCTACTGGTGCGGCCGGGTTGGCGGCGGTGGCCGCATAGACGGCGGAATTCGTCGGGATCACCGACGTGATGGCGAGGATGAGAATCCACCCAGCCACGAGCGAAACAGCGATCGAACTGATGATGCCTCTCGGTGCAGCCAGGTCGGCGTTGTGCGTCTCCTCCGACATGTGGGCGGAGGCGTCGTAGCCGGTGAAGGTGTACTGAGCCATCAACAGACCCACCATGAACACGTAGATGGGCACGCCGAGGGTCGACTGGTTCTCGAACTTGGTGAAGATGAACGACAGCGGGGCGTGGTGGCTCGGGACGAAGAAGAGCACGACGGCGATGACGAGGACCCCGAGCACGTGCCACCAGGCGCTCACGTCCGACAGGAAGGCGACGAGCCGCACGCCGAAGGTGTTCAGCACGCCATGGACGATGAGGATGCCGGCGTAGATCACCAGAATGTGCCCCGGCGTGTCCGGGTAGCCCATCGTCAGGTTCAGGAACACCGTGAAGAACGTGGCGAAGCCGTAGTCGATACCGGCGGTGATGGCCACCTGCCCGAGAAGGTTGAACCAGCCGGTGAACCAGCTCCACACGCCCGGGTTCTGGGGCGCAAGCTTGGCGGCCCAGTAGTACAGCCCACCGGCGGTCGGGTAGGCCGAAGCGATCTCCGCCATACCCAATCCGACGATCAACACCATCACGCCGACGAGGACCCATCCCCAGACGAGGTCTACTGGCCCTCCGTAGGTCATCCCGATGAAGTAGCTCGTCAGCGCCCCTGACAAGATCGAGATGATCGTGAACGACACGGCGAAGTTGGAGAACGTCCCCATCCGCCGGCGCAGCTCCTGGGCATAGCCCAGCGAGTGGAGCTTGGCGACGTCAGCGTCCATCTCGGCACTGCCGCCGGGTTGCACCGGAACCGTTGCCATCGTTCCCCCCTGATCCTCGGCTGCCCACACCGATCAATGGAACTTGAAGGTCAAGACAATATGCGAGACGCGGCGGACGTGCCGGGCAAATTTTTGAATTCGTCAGCGTCTTCCGCCGCGGCGAACGGCGGCTCCGCTCAGGCGCTGATCTCGCCCTCACCGCCGGCGTCCGCGACGACATCGATCGCCCCGGTCGGTGCCGCCGGCGCCGGCAACGGCCCGCCGGCCTCGGGGATGCGCATGCCCGAGCGCTCCTCGAGCAGCAGCTCGCCCTCGCCGTCGAAGGCCAGTGCCGCCCGGCCTCTGGCGAGTCGCTCGAGCGACGCCCCGATGAGATCGAAACGCCACCCGGACGTCAGCCGCCCCTGCGGCACGTCCTGGAAGAACCCCACGAGATCTGCCCTCGTCGCCAGCACAGCGGGGTCGAGCTGCAAGTCGGCCGCCCGCTGGCCGACGTAGGCGCTCGCCAGGGCGATCATCGGCTTGTTGAGGCGCTCGACCGAGAGACCGGACGCCGTGCGCACCGCCGAGGACGGGAGCGCCCGGCCCTTGGCGACCGCCGCCAGCACCTCGTCGGGCACCGAGCCGGTCAGGTGGCGGGTGTCCACGCCCCGCGTCCGGCGAAGCTCCTCGCGATCGCGCGGCGGTCGCTGGGCGATGCAGGTGACGGCAAGGTCCGACAGCACGAAACGCACCGGCACGTCGAGGCGCTGGGCACGCGACTCTCGCCAGGCGGCCACTTCCTGGGCGACGCCGCGCGAGGCACCCCGCAGCTGGCGTGAGTGCGGAAGGCGCCACCACGCTTCTTCGGGGACCGTCGGCGAGCGGTCTTTCGCCAGCACGACGGCGCACTCCTCCTCGGCCCACCTCGCCCGACTGAGTGCCTCGAGCCGTCCGGTGAGCACGCTCCGCATCTCGAGGAGGTAGGCGACGTCGCCGGCGGCATAAGAGAGCTGGCTCGCCGACAGCGGCCGCTGAATCCAGTCGGCCAGCTGGTCGCCCTTGTGCAGTCGGATGCCGATGAGCGCTTCTGCCAAGCTCACGAGCGACGGCGACACGAACCCCAAGAAACCCGCCGACACCTGCGTATCGAAGATCCTCCGCGGCAACGTCCCGCACGACTGCTCGATCACTTCGAGGTCCTGATCGGCAGCGTGCAGCACGGCCACGGCGTCGCTCTCGAACAGGCCGGCGAGGGGCTTCACGTCGATGGCCAGCGGGTCCACGAGGGCGATACCGCCGGCCCAGGCGATCTGCACGAGCGCCAGATGCGGGAAGTACGTGCGCTCCCGGTGAAACTCGGTGTCGATGGCGTACTCGGCCACGTCGGCGAGCTCGGACAACAGTTGGTCGCGAGCGGCGTCGTCCTCGACCATCCGCCAGCCACCTGGCTGCACGCTCGTGGTGCCCGCCTCGGTCGAGAGGGCGTCGTTGCCCCGTGAGCGCCGGAACGGCTCTCGGTTGTGCGGTTGGCGACTCATCGAGAGCTCAACCGCCGTAGCTCATCCGGGTGTCCTCCATCCGGAGGACCTCGGCCTCTTCGCCACCGTCGGCGAAGCCGGCGTCCATCACTTCGCCGACAAAGAGCGTATGGCTACCGGCATCGAGTTGCTGGCGCACCTCGCAGTCGAGCCAGGCGATGGCGATGTCAGGGATTGGCGCCCCGGTGGCCGCTTCGCGATAGGCAAAGCCGTTCAACCGGTGAGCAGCCTGGTCCTCGACGGCGGGCTTGACGAATTTGCGAGCCTCCGCCCGGTGCTGGCGCGAGAGCAGGCTCACGGAGAAACACTTTCCTTCCGACACGAGGGCGTGGGTGACGGCGGCGGCTTCGATCGAGACGGCGACGTGTTTCGGCTGCACGGAGACCTGCATGACCCAGTTGATCGTCATGAGGTTGCGTTGTCCGCCCGACCGGCTCCCGAGGACGTACAGCCCCATGGGCAGCTTCCAGAGCACGCGGCGTCGCGTGCGGTCGTAGGTGTCGTGGTCAGCGCCCGGCGGGAAGGGCCCGACCGGGACCCCGGGGGTCGCCATCACGGCTCAACGTAGCCGGGCGAACGCCGGTAGCTGCGCCTGCGGCAAACGCTTCCGCGAACGTCGCCCTCAACACCGTTGCAATCACAGGTGAATCTTCCAGTTGATACCGAGCGTGGCCAGCAGCAGTTGCGCCTTTCGTAGGTCCTCCAGGCCTTGATGGATCTTCACGCTGTCGGCTTGCATCGCCGGCGAAGTCTTCGAGGAGACCCCGCTGCAGTTGGTGGCGGCGTTCTCCAGGGTGGTGTCGGCGTCGTTGAGGACGTTCGTCAGCGCTTGATCGGGTGCGGGCAGCGTCGTGTAGGCCGTCCCGATGTCGGAGGCGAAGCCACCGCAGATCGTCCGCAGCTGCTTGACGGTGCCGATCTTGAGCGCCTTGTCGACCCGGATGATGTCGGACACCATCTGGTCGTGGTTGGCCGTGAAACTGTTCTGTTTCGCCCACTCCTGCACCTGCTGGGCGGTCGTGCCCCGGTAGGGGGCACAGCCGCCGAGGCCGGCGGCCGCCAGGCAAAGGGCAACGACGGCACCGACCATGCGCCTGTCGGATCGGCGGATCACTCGAAAGCGAGCACGTGGTAGTCGCGGCGCCCTCGCCGCAACAGCACGTATCGATCGGCGAGGAGGTCCTGGCGGCCGATGGCCGGCGACGAGCCGTCGGAGCCACCCGAATCCCGCCGCACGTTGTTCACATAGGCGCCGCCCTGGCTGATGGCCGTTCGCGCCGCGTTCTTCGAGGCGCACAACCCGCTCGAAACGAGCGCCTCGACGAGGTCGAGGCCGGCGCCGTCGAGGGCGCTACGAGGCAGCACCGACGACGGCGCATCGGCGACGATGTCGACGAGCAGGTCGGCGTCGAGGCCGGCGATCTCGTCGGTGTACAGGGCGCGGGCGGCGCGCTCGGCTCGGGAGGTTTCTTCGGGGCCGTGCACGAAGCTGCAGACGGCGGCCGCCAGCTGCTGCTGTGCCTCCCGCCGCTCGGGATGGTCCTTGGTCGCCTGCTCGAGCGCCTCGATCTCCTCGTGGCCGAGGAACGTGAACTGGCGCAGCATCACGCTCACATCGGCGTCCGGAACGCGGACGAACCACTGGTACATGGCAAAAGGCGGTGTGCGGCCACGGTCGAGCCAGACGGCCCCGTCCTCCGACTTGCCCATCTTCACGCCGTCGCTGCGCATGAGCAGCGGCCACGTGAAGGAGTGGGCTTCCTGGCGGCGCACCTTGCGGATGAGCTCGAGACCCATCGTGATGTTGCCCCACTGGTCGCTGCCACCCATCTGGAAACGGCAGCCGTACTCGTCGAACAAGTGGAGGTAGTCCGTTGCCTGCAGCAGCATGTAGCTGAACTCCGTGAAGGAGATGCCTTGCTCGGGACGCTCGATGCGGGCGCGCACGGACTCCTTGGCGATCATCTGGTTGACGGTGAAGTGCTTGCCGACGTCGCGGAGGAAGTTGATGAGACCGAAGTCGACGAGCCAGTCGGAGTTGTCGAGCAGGAGCGCTTGGGCGTCTCCCCGCTCGGGCGAGAAGTCGAGCAGGCCGGCCAGCTGGGTGCGGATGCCGGCGACGTTCTCGGCCAGCTCCTCAGGTGTGAGCAGCGTGCGCTCGCTCACCTTGCCGCCCGGGTCGCCGATGCGGCCCGTACCGCCGCCCGCCAGTGAGATAGGCCGGTGGCCTGCGTCCTGCAGGCGCCGCAGCGTCGTGATCCCGAGCAGGTGGCCGATGTGAAGGCTCGAGGCGCTCGGGTCGAAGCCGACGTATCCGGCGTGACGTTCGTTGTCGAGGGCGGCGCGCACGCCGGCGCTCTCCTGCTCGATCAACCCGCGCCAGGCGAGATCCTCCGACAACGTTGGCATCTCCACAGCGTGCCACGCCTAGCCGGGCGGCTGCGACACGGCGCTACCGTTGGCATTCATGACGACGACCACCACGGCTCGCGAGTGGGCCGGGCTCTCCGCTCGCCTGACGAGCGCTCTGCACCTCGCCGTGCAGCCGATCTTCCTCGCCTTCGAGAGCGAGCTGCCCGAGGGCGTACGGCAGTTCGACGGCCAGATGAGCGAGCCGTCCGCCGACGGCCGCACCGGCAAGGTGAGCGCTTCGTGCGTGTTCTGGATGGAAGCCGGGCGGGCCGAGGGGGCGTTCGCCACCCAGCCGGAGGATCATGGCAACTGCAGTGTCGGCCGAATGACCCACGGGCTGGCCACGCTCGACGAGGTGGCCGGCAATGACGACGTCGCCGCGCTCCTCGCCTCCGGTTGGGTGACGCCGGAAATGGTGCCGCTGATCCCGGTCGTGACCGAGCGCCCGGCGGTCATCACCTATGGGCGCCTCGACACCATGCCGGACGGCGTCCACCCCGACGTCATCCTGCTGCGAGTGAACGGCCGCCAGCTGATGGTGCTGTGCGACGCCATTCCCGGGCTCCGCATCGAAGGCAAGCCGCAGTGCCACATCGTGGCGATCGCCAAGGAGCAGGGCGTGCCGGCCGCCAGCGTGGGCTGTGCCCTGAGCCGGGCACGTACCGGCATGCGCCCGGAGGAGATGACCTGTGCGTTCCCGACGGGGGGTTTTGCCGAGATCGTCGACCAGGTCGAGGCGACGGCCGGGACGGACTCCGTCGTTGCCAAGTACGGCGCCGATGACGCCCGCCGTTTCGACGACCGGAGCTGAGCCGGCTTCGCAGCTGCCGCCGGCCGGTGCCGCCGGCCCTAGCCTGCAACGATGAACATGCAGCGGAAGCGGCTCTTTCGGTCCTGGCCGGACGGCTACGACGCCCTCGCCCGACTGAGCGCCCGCGTGACGGCCTCAGGCCTCGAAGCACCCCTGCTCGAGCTCGTGAAACTGCGCGCTTCGCAGGTCAACGGCTGTGCCTACTGCATCGACATGCACTCGAAGGACGCCCGCGCCGCCGGCGAGACCGAGCAGCGCATCTATGCCCTGAGCGCCTGGCGGGAGACGCCGTTCTTCACGCCACGGGAGCGGGCCGCCCTGGCGGTCACCGAGGCGATCACCCTCGTGGCCGATACCCACGTGCCAGAAGCGGTGCTGGAGGCGGCCGCCGTCGAGTTCCCACCCGAGGAGCTCACGAGGCTCGTCTACGCCGTCATCGAGATCAACGCCTGGAACCGTCTCGCCGTCACGGTCGGCGCTCCCGAAGCTGGCTCGTACGAGCCGAGCAGGAGGGGCCCCGACAGCTAGGTGGGCACGGCGGCGCCGGAGACGGTCACGCCGGTGCCTACAGGTAGGAGAGACGGAGGCGGACGGCAGCGTCGAGCTCGGCGTGCACGGCGACGTTCGCCTTCCTGTCCGTGGCGACCACGACAAAGGCCGGCAGCCCTCGCTCGCCGGCCTCGCGAGCGGCAGCGGAGAGCGCCGGCGCCAGCTCGGCCGCCGTGGCGATCTCGTGCACCGAATAGCCGCAACCGCGGACGAGGTCAGCGACCGCGGGCAGCTGCGGGGTGCCGAAGAGCTGCTCGAAGTCGTCGGTGTCGAGCTCGCTTGCCTGCGGCAGGAAGTCGAAGATGCCCCCGCCGCCGTTGTCGAGCACGACGATCACCGCCGGCATCGCCGGGCCTCGCGTGGCAGGCCGCACGAGGGCGGAGGCATCGTGCAGCACCGCCAGGTCGCCGATGAGCCCGAACACGTCGCCTGCCCCGGAGGCGGCCACGCCGAGGGTCGTCGACACGACGCCGTCGATCCCGTTGGCGCCGCGGTTGGAGAGCACCCGCGGCGGTGACTGGCGGGGGCGGCCGAACCACTCGAGGTCGCGCACCGGCATCGAGGACGAGGCCACGATCGAACCGTTGCCCGGGACGGCGGCATACAGAGCGCGGGCGACGCCCGGCTCGGTCGCCTCGTGATGGCCCTCGAGCACGTCGTCGATGGCGGCGTGAGCCACCGTCTCGGCCGCCGCCCAGCGTTCCAGCCACGTGCTTTCCGGGCCCTGGCGGCGAGCGCCCGCCCGGGGAAGCCCGCCGGCCCAGGCGGCCACGTTCCGTCCTGGATCCTGAAACGACGAGGTCGAGTCGACGGCGAGGTGGACGGCGCCGGCGGCGGCGGTCCTCGCCAGCCAGCCGCTCAGGACTTTGGACGCCCACGGGTCGCCGAGCCGCAGCACGACCTCCGGGATCATCTCGCCGGCAAAACCCTCATCTCGCAACAACGCATCGGCGGCGCCAACCACGCCGTGTCCGCTCGTCCGGCAGCCCGATCTCGGGTCGGCAAGCACCGGCCAGGCGAGCTCGCCGGCAAGTGCAGCGATCTCCTCGGAGCCCACGCCCGGGCGGCCGCCCACGACGACGAGGCCACGGCTGCCCGGCCGAAGCTGCTCGGCGAAGGACTCCGAGACGGTCCTCGCCTCGGCGACCTCGTGCCACGGTCGCCCGGCCGGCCGCGGTGGCGGCAGCTCGCCGGCTCGACCGAGCAGCGGCTCGCGGAACGGCAGGTTGAGGTGCACGGGCCCCGGGCCGGAAGCCCCCCGCTCGGCCTCGGCCACAGCGCGGCTGGCGAAGGATCGCCACGCCGGCCGAGCCGCCTCGTCCGGCACACCCAGATCAGCGAACCAACGGACCGCCCGCCCGAACAAGTGCCGTTGGTCGATCGTCTGTGGCGCCCCGACGTCCTGGAGCTCCGGCGGGCGGTCGGCCGTGCAGATGATGAGGGGGACGCCGGCGTGGTGCGCCTCGACGACGGCGGCGTGCAGCTCGGCGGCGGCGGTGCCGCTCGTCGTGAGCACGACGGTGGGCCGCTGCGACGCCAGCGCCAGCCCGATCCCGAAGAAACCCGCCCCCCGCTCGTCCAGCCTCACGCTCACTCGTAGGCCATCGTGCCGGGCGAGCGCCAATGCCATGGGCGTCGAGCGGGACCCGGGACAGACGACGGCGTCGCGCACGCCGCTACGGCACCACTCGTCGACGAGCGTGGCACAGAACGCCGCAGCCGTATCCGCCGCTACGTTCGACATCTGTGCCCACGAGTCCACACGCCGCCCCGCTTCACGTCAATCGATCCGGCCACGGTGAGCGGGTCGTTCTCGTACACGGCTTCACTCAATCGTCGCAGTCGTGGGCGGGCATCGCCGCCGACCTCGAGACCGATCATCTCGTCGTCGTGCCAGACCTCCCCGGCCACGGCAGCTCGCCGCGGGCCGCCGGCGACCTCGGCAGCGCCGCCGACCAGCTGGCCGAAAGCTGTGCCAAAGGCACCTACGTGGGCTACTCGCTCGGCGGGCGCATCTGCTTGCACCTCGCCCTGCGCCGCCCGATCCTCGTCGAACGGCTCGTGCTCGTCGGGGCGACCGCCGGCCTCGAGGATCACGACGAGCGCGCCCAGCGCCGCCAGGCCGATGAGCTGCTCGCGGATGAGATCGCCGGCGGCGGCGACGCCGGCCTCGCCGAGTTCATCGACACCTGGCTGGCCGGCCCGCTCTTCGAACACCTGAGCGACGCCGAGGCAGACCGACCCGCCCGGCTCGTCAACCACGCCGCCGATCTGGCCGGCTCCCTGCGACGCCACGGGCTCGGCAACCAGCTGCCGCTGTGGGAGCAGGTGCGGGGACTGCGCATGCCCGTGCTCGTCGTCGCCGGCGAGAAGGACCCCAAGTTCGTCAGCCTCGGCGAGCGGCTGGCCGAGGCGATCGGGCCGAACGCCTTGTTCTTGCTCGTGCCCGGCGTCGGGCACGCCGTTCCCTTCGAGCAGCCCGAGACGTTCGCCTCGCTCATCCGGTCGTTCGTCGCCGGCGCCATCTGGCCCCCGCCGGCCGAGGCCGCCACCTGACCGGTCACCAAGCGATCCCGACCGTCACCGGTCACCAAGGGATCCCGACCGTCACCGGTCACCAAGCGATCCCGACCGTCAGCAGCACGCCGAACGCGAGCACGAGCCGTCCGGTCATCGCCAGAACGGGGATCAGCTTGCTGCCCTCGGCTCCTTCGAGGACGATCTTCGCCGGCCCGATGGCGAGAGCGGCAGCCAGCAGGGCCACGAGGGCGAGGTGGCGAGACGAGGCCACCATGACTGCCACGACGAAAGCGCCCGCCAGGCACGCCACGTAGAGCCGGCGCGTGCCGGCGTCGCCCATCCGGACAGCCAAGGTCTGCTTGCCGACGGCACGGTCGGTGGGGATGTCGCGAAGGTTGTTGACGACGAGCACCGAGACCGACAGCAGCCCGACGGGAACGGATGCGAGGAGCGCCAGGCCCGTGACGCGGTCGAGGCTCACATAGGCGGAACCCGTGACCGCCACGAGCCCGAAGAACACGAAGACGAACAACTCCCCGAAGCCCGAGTAGCCGTACGGCCGTGGACCTCCCGTGTAGAACCAGGCGGCGGCGACCGACACGGCACCCACGAGGAGCAGCCACGGCGACGTCGCAAGGGCGAGGGCGACACCCGCCAGGCCGGCGACCGCAAAACTCAGCCAGGCGGCCAGCTTCACCGCTGCCGGCGTGGCCAAGCCGCCGGCCACGAGTCGCACCGGCCCGACGCGGACGGCATCGGTCCCGCGGACACCGTCGGAGTAGTCGTTGGCGTAGTTGACGCCGATCTGGAGCGCGAGCGACACGACGAGGGCGGCGGCCGCCCGCCACCACACGACGTGTCCCTGTGCGGAGGCCACAGCCGTGCCGACGAGGACGGGGACGACGGCGATCGGCAGCGTGCGCGGGCGGGCGCCCGCGACCCACTCCCGTGGCTTCGTCACCGCCGCACCGGAGGGAGGTTGCAGCTCGAGCCGTTCAGGGTCGTCGGGGGAACCGGGAGAAGTCCGGATCCCGTTTCTCCACGTAGGCGTTGCGACCTTCCTGCCCCTCCTCGGTCATGTAGAAGAGCATCGTGGCGTCTCCCGCCAGCTGCTGCACGCCGGCGAGCCCGTCGTCGGCGGCATTGAAGCCCGCCTTCAGCATCCGCAGGGCGATGGGCGACAGTTCGTTCATCGTGCGGCACCAGTCCACCGTGACTTCTTCCAGCTGGTCGAGCGGGACCACGGCGTTCACGAGACCCCATGCCAGCGCCTGCTCGGCGTCGTACTGCCGGCAGAGAAACCAGATCTCCTTGGCTCGCTTCACCCCGATCGTCCGGGCCAGCAGGCCCGATCCAAAGCCACCGTCGAAGCTTCCGACTCTCGGCCCGGTCTGGCCGAAACGAGCGTTGTCGGCCGCGATCGTGAGATCGCAGACGAGGTGGAGGACGTGGCCGCCGCCGATGGCGTAGCCGGCCACCATGGCGACGACCGGCTTCGGGAGGCGACGGATCTGGATCTGCAAGTCGAGGACGTTGAGGCGGCCGATGCCGCGGCGAGCGACCGCGTCGTCACCGATGTAGCCGTCGTCTCCGCGGATGCGCTGATCGCCGCCCGAGCAGAACGCCAGCGGCCCTTCCCCGGTCAGGATGATGACGCCGACCTCGGGATCGTCCCTCGCCACCTCGAAGGCACGGGACAGCTCGAAGAGCGTCTGGGGACGGAAGGCGTTGCGCACCTCGGGCCGGCAGATCGTGATCTTGGCGATTCCCTCGGCCGTCTCGTATCGGATGTCCTGGTAGTCGCCCGTTTCTTTCCAGTCAGCCGGCATGCCGGTCAGGCTAATGGGGCTGCTCCCCGTTGGCACGTTGGGTGCCGGCGGGTGGGTTCGGGCTGGCGACGGGACGGGGGGTGCCGCAGTCCGGCTCAACCGATGCTCGTGCCGGCGGAAGGTGCTCGAGGTTTCGTGGCTCTGTGACACACAACCTCATGCACCTCGCGGGCCCACGGCACAGCGGAGGCGGCTGGCGGCGGCACCCAGGCTTCGGGCACCCTGGTCCCATGCC
Source organism: Acidimicrobiales bacterium (assembly GCA_049510975.1). Taxonomy (GTDB): domain Bacteria; phylum Actinomycetota; class Acidimicrobiia; order Acidimicrobiales; family Bog-793; genus JAKACA01. Next base: position 192,791 of record JBEKYM010000007.1, on the reverse strand, counting down.
GCGCTTGATCGCCATCGCCCTCCCGGGAGGTCCGGCGTTCGTCGAGCAGCTCCGGCGAGCCTGGGACGCCGGCGACGCCGTGCTCCCGGTCGACCTGCGCCTGGCCCCGCCGGCCCGCCGGCGGCTGTTCGAGGCAACCGGGCCGGCCTCGTGCATCGACGTGGACGGCACCGTGGCGCTCGACTCCGCCTGGCCCACCGAGGCCGGAGACGCCCTCGTCGTCGCCACGAGCGGGACGACCGGCGAGCCGAAGGGCGTCGTGCTCACTCACGAAGCGGTCGTCGCCTCGGCTCGCGCCACGAGCCGGCGCCTGAGCGTCGATCCTCAGCGCGACGCCTGGTGGGCGTGCCTGCCCCTCTCCCACGTCGGCGGCCTCTCGGTCGTGACGAGGTCCCTGGTGGAGGGCGTGGGCTGTGACGTCGTGGAGGGTTTCTCGGCGGAGGGGGCGGCGCGGGCGCTCGAGGGCGGCGCCACCCTGACGTCCCTCGTGCCCACGGCACTGCGCCGGCTGAATCCGGACGTGGTGGCACGCTTCCGCCGGATCGTCCTCGGCGGTCAGGCGCCGCCCGCCGACCTGCCGCCCAACGTCGTGACGACCTACGGCATGACCGAGACGGGGAGCGGTCTCGTCTACGACGGGCGCCCGCTCGACGGGGTCGAGTGCCGGGTCGTCGCCGGCGAGATCCAGGTGCGCGGGCCGATGCTGCTGCGCTGCTACCGCGACGGGCGGGACCCGAAAGGTGGCGACGGCTGGCTGGCCACCGGGGACGCCGGCGAGCTACGACCGGACGGGAGCCTGCAGGTGTTCGGGCGCTTGAGCGAGATGATCATCAGCGGGGGCGAGAACGTCTGGCCATCGGCCGTCGAGGTCGTCATCGCTCGCCACCCCGCCGTCCGGGAAGTGGCCGTCGCCGGCGTGCCCGACCCGGAGTGGGGCGAGCGCGTCGTCGCCTACGTCGTCGCCCACGAGCCGGCGGGCAGGTCGCCTGAGCCGTTGCTGCAGGAGTTTCGCGAGCTCGTCAGCAACGAGATCGCCGGGTACGCGGCGCCTCGACAGCTCGTCCTCGTCGATTCCCTGCCTCGCACGGCCATCGGCAAGGTTCAGCGGGAGCGGCTCGACGGGCTCGAGGGCGAGTCGTTCCGGCGCTGAGGCGTCCGCTTGGGCATCACCACGTGCGGCATCACGGCGCGTAGGCTTCGCTCGCGCGCGCAGCCCGCCCAGACGCCGCTGCCGTAGGCGAGGTCGTCGAGGGTCCCACAGCCGACCACCGTTCCGAAACCCGCTAATTCGGCCACATCCGAGCCCCGCGAAGCCCCCCGGCGCGCCTGCCACCACCGCGGCAAACGCCCACCGAGCTCGGACGCTGCCAAGACACAGCCGACCGGTCGTCGAAGCCGGGGCACGAGGACGGCGGCGGCAACGGCCGGCGGCCACCACACCCGTCGGGCGGCCGTCGCCAGACCCGCCGCCGTCCACGCCTGTGCACGGACGGCGGCTGCGGCGCCGGCGGCCGAGGCATGGTCGGCGCCGAGCTTGCTCAGCTTGGACCGCAGCGAGGCGGCCGGCACGCCGGTCAGCGCCAGCCAGAGCACGGCCGCCAGGCGGCGCCGGCGCCGGTGCCGGCGGCCGAGTCCGAGTCCGGCAACGAGGACAGCCGCCACCGCCCACCAGTTCCCCTCGAAGGGCGTCACGGATCCGGCGTGCCGCCGATCCAGGGCCGCCGCCGACGTCCCGTAGCGGAAACGCTGGCGCAGGAACGACAGCAGGTCGGGTCGGACATCGTGGAGGACCACCGAGCGGGGTTCGTAGCGAACGAGCCATCCCTCCCGCTCGAGGCGCCGGCACAAGTCGACGTCCTCCCCGACCGTCAGCTCGTCGTCGAACCACCCGATGGCGTCGAGAGCCTCCCGCCGGCATACGAGCGCCGCCGAAGGCACGTAGGAGATGCGGCGGTGGGAACCGACGATGCCGGGCTCCGGGCCGAGATCGAGCGGCGAGCTCAGCGACTCGTACGCAGCCAAGCAACGGCCGCCGCCGGCATCGGCGGGACCGGCCGCCACCCGCGGCGCCACCGCCCCGATCGCGGCGTCCTCGAAATGACCGAGGAGCCGGTCGAGCCAGCCCGTTTCGGGGAGGACATCGGCGTCGAGGAAGGCGACGAGAGGTGTGTCGATGAGGGAACGGGCGGCGTTTCGGGCCGAGGCGGGGCCGTTCGAGCGGGTTCGGCGGACGAGGGCGGCGCCGGCCTCCGACACCGACCTTGCCAGGCAGGCGGCACTCGCCGCCGCCGAGCCATCGTCGACGACGACGATGCTGCCGTCCATGGTGCGGCGCAGGCGCGCCAACAAGCGAGCGGCGCCGGTTTCGTCGTCACGCACTGGCACGACGACGGCAACCTCCGCCGACAGCACCGGTCTGGCCGGCGGCAGGGGATGTAAGAAACCCGCCGCAACGAGGCGCCCCACCATCGCCTCGGCGGCAGCCCCGCCGGGCGCATGACCGCGGCAGAGCTCGTCGAGCACCTGCGCACCGTTCAGGCTGAGCCGCAGCAAGCGAAACGGCTCACCCCCGAGCAGCACCTCGCCCGACCGCCCGAGCCGGCGGACGCGCCGGTCGAGCAGGTGGGCCCCCGGAAGGACAGACGGCTCCTGCCCGTCAGTCGAAGACGACGACGCCTCGCACGTTCTTGCCGTCACGCATGTCCTGGTAGCCCTCGTTGATCTCATCGAGGGAGTAGGTCTTCGTGATCAGCTCATCGAGCAGGACACTGCCTTCGCGGTACAGCGACAGGATCTTGGGGATGTCCACGCGGGGGTTGCCGCCGCCGAAGAGCGATCCCCGGACCTCCTTCTGCCAGAGCGTCAGCTCGAAGAGCGACAGGTTCACCTGCGACTGGGCGAACGGGGCGATGGCCGTGACGACGACGGCGCCACCCTTGCGCACGAGCGACATCGTCGAGCCGAGCAGGTCGCCGTAGGCCACGCCCGTCGTGATGATTGCCGAGTCCGCCAGTTGGCCCTGCGTCATGTCGTTCACGAGGGAGTAGGCCTCGAAGACGTCCTTGGCCGTGTGGGTCGCACCGAACCGCTTGGCGCTCTCGCGCTTGAGCTCGACGGGGTCGACCGCCACGATCCAGCGTGCGCCGGCGATCTTGGCGCCCTGCACGGCGTTCGAGCCGATACCACCCACGCCGACGACCACGACGACGTCTCCCGGCGCCACCCGGGCGGTGTGCACGGCCGAACCCCAACCCGTCGCCACACCGCAGCTCACGAGCGCCGCCTTGTCGAGGGGGATGTCGGAGTCGATCTTGATCACCGAGGCCTCGTGCAGCACCTGGTGGGAAGCGAAACAGCCGACCAGCGACATGGGCGCGAGGCCTTGGCCGTCGGCATGCATGCGGTGCAGGCCGTTGGCGATCGGCGTGCCGAGCATGAGGTACTGGCCGAGGTCGCAGAGGTTCTGATGGCCGCTGGCACAGGGACGGCACTTGCCGCAGCTCGGGATGAAGCTCATCACGACGTGGTCGCCGGGCTGCACGCTCGTGACGCGGCTGCCGACCGCCTCCACGACGCCGGCGCCCTCGTGTCCGCCAACGCCTGGCAGGGCCATCGGGATGTCGCCGGTGACGATGTGCTCGTCGGAGTGACACAAGCCGGCGGCGGCCATGCGCACGAGGACCTCTTCGGGCTCCGGGGCGTCAAGCTCGACGTCCTGGACGCGCCAGTCCTCGTTCAGTCCCCACAAGACGGCGGCTTTGGCCTGCACTACGTGCTCCTTCGTCGAACGAACCGGGCTGCGTCGGCTCGCAGCCACGTCTGGTCCTGTGCGGGCGACGGTACCACCCGGGGCCGCTTGGCTCGGCCCCCCGGCGTGCCCCTCAGCGTGCGGTCATGCCGGCATCGACCGGGAGCACCGCCCCGGTCACGCCGCTGGCGCCGAGGCTGCAGAGCCACACCACGGCAGCGGCCACCTCGCCCGGGTCGAGCAGGCGGGGTTCCAGGTGGTGGACGCTGAACTCCTCGGGGCTGTCGAGACCGTAGATCGCCGCGCTCGCCGTGAGGGCGGCCGTGCGGGTCGAGCCCGGGGCCACGACGTTGGCGGTGATCCCTTCCGGCCCGAGCTCGGCGGCGAGGCTGCGGGTGAGGCCGACGACGCCGTGTTTTGCCGCCACATATGCGCTCAGCAGCGGGAGGCCCACGATCGCGCCGGCAGAGGCAACGGCGACAAAACGTCCCTGCCTCGGCGCCGGCCTCCTCAACATCGCCGGCACCGCCGCCCGGGCTAGGCGCCAGACGCCGGCGAGGTTGACGTCAACCATCGCCGACCAGAGGTCGTCGGTCGTCTCCCAAGCCGGCCGGCCGCCTCCGATCATGCCGGCGACGGCAACGGCGGCATCGAGACCGCCGAAGCGCTCCGTGGCGAGGGCGACGGCGACGGCGAGGCCGTCCTGATCGCGGACATCGGCGATGTGCCCGACAGCATCGGGGCCGCACCTCGCCACCGCAGCTGCGAACTCGGCCTGCGTGGCGAGCCCGTAGTCGACAGCGGAATCGTCGGCACACGAGTCGACAAGGACCAACTGCCACCCCGCACGAGCCAAGCCGGCGGCAACTTCGGCTCCGATCCCGCGGGCGGCGCCGGTCACGACGGCCACGCGGCCGGCAGCCCCCTCGGCGCCGCTGTCTATGCCCTCGCCGGCTTCCTCGCCCTCGACGAGCGGGGCGATGTCGAGGGCCGGAATTGGGTCGTTGCTCATGGCACCTCCGTCTCGTCGTGAACCTCCGGCCGCGCCGGAAGCGGCTCGCCGGCGATGTCGCCCGTGTCCTCCGCCATGGCGGGACCGCCTTCGCCCGCAAGTTCCTGCGACATCGCCAGCCTGGAACGGAGATCGGCAGGGAGCTCGCCCCATTCGGCCATCGTCGACAACAACTCGTCGGCGGCTGCCTCAGCTCCGAGCACGAGCGTTCGGGCGGCGGGCCGCTCGTGCAGCGCTCCCGTCAGCGCGGCGATGCGGCCCCGCGGGCCGAGGCCGGCCGGCGGGGGTGGTACGACTCGTGTCCGCGGCCGGTACGGCTGCACGCCGGTGACTTGTACGCGGAAGGCGGTGCCGGGCGGCGTTTCGAAGTCGTGGACGGCCACCTCGGCCGCCCGGGCAGCGAGGACCCCGCCCAGGGAGGCCCGTCGCAGGCGTGCCGACACCGCTTCCACCGAGAGCACGCAGGGCGGCCGGAGCAGCAGACGCTCGCGACGTCCGCCATCGAGACGGCGCTCCACCTTGAGCTCCAGCTGCGCGCTCGCCGCATCCCGTGACTGCTCCGGCCCGGTGCCGGAATCTCCGCCCGGGCGGACCGTCGCCCTGACGAGCCCGAGGGCTTGGGCCGCGCCGAGCTCGGCCGCGAGAAACGCCGGCACCGAGCCGCTCCCCCGGTCCAGGCTGGCGTCGCCACAGCACACGACGATCGGGAGAGCGCCGACGACCGCCGGCAAAGGCCACGCCTGTGCTGCCAGCTCCGCCCGCACGACCGAGGCGAGGGCAGCCGCCACGACGTCGCTCGGTTCGTCGCCGCGGCTTGCCACTCGAATCGCTCGGTCCGCTCCGGCAGCTACCGAGGCGCGCAGCATCTCGTCGGCGCCGGCGCCACCCGCCGAGATCGCCACGACTTCGCTGCCCGTCGTTTCGGCGATCCGGAGGGCGAGCTCGAGCGCCGCCTCGTCCGCCGGCGAGGGACCGGCCGACGCCGGGTCGTCGATGGCCATGCCGGAGAGCGGATCGACTCCGGCGCGCCGCTCGACGAGCTTCATGCAGGCGACGACGAGCGGTGGCACCGACACCCCACTCACGTGTGGCGGTAGACGACGCCGGCGCCACCCTCCGGATAGCGCCAGGTGATGGCGCCCTGCGTGTTGCACACCATGTAGCAGGTACCGCACTCGAAACACTGCTCGTAGTTGAAGAGGATCCCGCCATCGGAGATCGGCACGAACAGGCCGGCAGGGCATGCGCTCACGCACTCCCGCGTCGTGCACCCGCGGCACGAATCACCGTCGACGACGATGTGGGCGCCGGGAGCGACGCGAAACTCGGTCGTCGCCATCCGGTCCTCGAAGGACACCCCGGGCAGAGCTGGTTGGCTCACGACGTCACCCGAGCATCCGCCACGACGTCCAGGCGTCCCGAACGAGATCCCGCCAGCGGATGCCGGCTTTGCGGGCCTGGCCGAAGACGAGCGAACGCAGGCGCGGCTTGGGTGCAGGGTTCGAGACTGTGAAGATCTCCTCCACGATGTCGCAGACGAACTGCGGGTAGCGGTGCTGCACGCGGTCGGACAGCACGAGGTGGGGAGCGAGCTTCAGGCGCTCCAGATCGGCCAACACGAAACCCTCCTTCAGCCTGCGACGGTACGCCGCCTCGAGGCGGCGCCCACTCAGGTCTTGCGCCGCCAAACCCTCGGCGGCGGCGCCGGCAGCGGCGGCTCCCGAGGAGATGGCGAAGTTCACGCCCTCCAGCCAAAGCCCGGACGCCAGGCACATGCCGGCGGCGTCGCCCGCCACGAGCATGCCGGCGGTGGCGAGCTTCGGCATCATCGACATTCCGGCTTCGGGGATCAGATGGGCGCCGTACTCGACGAGATCGGCGCCTGCCACGAGCGGGGCGATGGCGGGGTGGGCCTTGAAGGCGGCAAGCAACTCCTCGGGCCGGCGGCCCGACGCCGTCAGTGACGGGAGCGAGAGTACGAGACCGACGGAGATCGTTTCTCGGTTCGTGTAGAGAAACCCCCCGCCTGCCACGCCTCCCGTCCCTCCGAGGATCTCGAAGTCTGCGCCCTCCCCCTCGGTCAGACCGAAGCGCCGCTCGATCTCGGCCGCCGGCATCGCCAGGATCTCCTTCACGCCGAGGGTGTAGTTGGCTGGATCGGACGGACCGGCGCAGCCCGCCTCCTTCGCCAGAAACGAGTTGACGCCGTCGCAGGCGATGACGGCCTTGGCTTTGAGGTCGCCGTCGGGGCGATCGGTCCGCACGCCGGCGACGGCGCCGGCGGCATCGCGCAGCAGGCCGACGGCCGTCGTCGAGGTGAGAAGGACGGCGCCGGCCTCGACGGCTTTGGAAGCAAGCCACGAGTCGAAGGCCGGACGCAGTGCCGTTGCGCCGTTGTAGGGCGCCGCGCCCCACGCCGTCGTGCGGAAGTCGACCGAGAGCGCCTGGGTGTCGGTGAGCAACATCGTCGCCCGGCGCGTGACCCATCGTTCGAAGGGAGCCTCCTCGCGCCACTGCGGGATGATGTCGTCGAGCACGCGCGGGTAGACGACGCCGCCGAACAGGTTCTTCGATCCCGGCGAAGGACCGCGCTCGAGGAGGCAGACCCTGTGGCCGGCGCGGGCGAGCTCGAGCGCTGCCGCCGACCCTGCCGGGCCGGCACCGACGACGACGGCATCGAACTCCGCGGTCATGAGCGACCGCCCTCCGTGGCCGGCGGCGACGTGACGTCGCCAGGCTCGGTGAGGGACGTCGCCGGCGTGACGTCGCCAGGCTCGGTGAGGGACGTCGCCGGCGTGACGTCGCCAGGCTCGGTGACCGAGGCCGGCGGCGGCGCCAGCCGCTCGGCGAGGACGCTCACGAGAGCGCCGGCGTCGGTGACGAGCGCCAGATCGGCCATGGCCATCATCGGGCAGCTGCGGTCGAGGTTGACGGCGACGACATGGCGTGGTGTACCGAGGCCGCCGACATGTTGGGCTGCACCCGAGATCCCGAATGCCAGGTAACACCGTGGATGAACCGAAACGCCCGTCGTCCCGATCTGACGCTCATGGCCAACCAAGCCGGCGTCGGTGACGACCCGGGTGGCTCCGACCGAGGCACCGAGACCGGCGGCGACCACTTCCAGCATCGCCAGCTGCTCCGGCCCGCCGAGTCCGGCGCCGACGGCCACGATGCGCTCCGCTTCGGCGAGGTCGATCGTGGCCGGGTCGGCCGCTAGCAGTTCGATCAGCTCAGGTTCGCACGACGCCACGACGTTGGTCCCGGACGCCGCTGGCTCCGAAGGCTCGGCAGCTGTCGCCGCTTCGACCGGGCGAAAAGCGGCAGCTGCCGCCAGCTCCACGACGACAGGCGCCGAAGCCGAGCGACTCCCGTTCTGGATCGGCGCGGCGACCCGCCCCCCTTCCCGTTCGGACAGGCTGGTCCGTGAGCCCGGCAGCAGGGTGGCCACGAAAGGTCCGCCGGCCTCGAGTGCGACGACCTGGCGCCCCTGCCTCCACACGACCGAGGCGCCCTCGCTCGTCACCTGGATGGCGCCCGCCAGCAACGGGCGCCCAAGGACGGCGGCCAGGCGCGGTGCCAGATCCCGCCCGTCGGGCGAGGCGGGGAGAAGAACCACGCGCTCGGTGGCGACGTGGCTGGCGATGATCTCTGCCCACTCCCCCGGGCGAAACGACGCACCCATCTCGAGCACCCGCAACTCCCGGCACTCGTCTCCGGCTCGGACGTCAGTCGCTCGAGCCGCCAGATCGGCGGCAGCTTCGCCGGCCCCCTCGCCGGCGACGATGGCGACGCCGCCGGCCTCGGCGATCGTCGCCTCGGATCCGGCGACGAGCGAGCCGCCCCTCGCCACGACGACGGCGATCACAGCCTCGAACCCACGAGCTCGCCCTCGATCACGGCCGAGTGAGCGCGCCGCGGAGCCACGCAGTCGCCGGCCCGGCGAACGTCGAGGGCTGGGCGAGCTTCGCGCAGCGCCAGATAGAGGCCATCCTCCGGCTCGGGCGGGACGGCGAGCACGACCCAGCTGGTCACTCTCGTCTCCATCGTGGCGGTCGGGTGGTGCAGCACCTGCAAGACGCCGTCTGCCGCCCCCATGACGACCCGGTCGGTCGACTGGGTGATGCCCTTGGCGGCAGCCCGCATGTTGAAACCCTCGAGGTCGAGCGTGATGCCGAGATCCTGGCCCACAACCATGCCTGGCGTCATGATCTCGACGTTGCACCCGCGATCGGCGAGGAGCTCGGCGACGCTCGTCGCCTGATGGAACCCCACCTCGTCGATGACGAGCACGTCCGATTCGGGTGTGGCGCTCCCGTCGAGGACGGCGGTGACGTCGGCGACGGCGATCCCCTCGGCCAGGGCCGAGTCAACCCAGTAGGGGCGGCGCGGGCGCGAGCCCGTGGCGACGACGACGGTGCCGGCGCCCGAGGCGAGCACACTCTCGACACTGGCCAGTTCGCCGTAACGGATCTCCACGCCGAGCTCCCTGCACTCGTGCAGCTGGTTGCGCACGAGGTCGCCGAATTCGGCTCGGTTCGGCACCGATGCCGCCAAACGCACCTGCCCGCCGGCCTCACCGGAGCGCTCCACCACGGTCACCACCCTGCCGGCACGCGCCGCGGCGATGGCAGCCTGCAAGCCCGCAGGGCCAGCCCCCACGACGAGGAGCCGATCATCGCCCGGCACGAAGTCAGTGCCGGCCTGCGCCCGGCCTGCGCCGGCGCCGCCCACGAGCGGCTTGCCGGCACCGCCGGGCTTGCCCTCCGGGCCGTGGCGAAGCACCGACTCTCGCCCGGTCGCCGGGTTCTCGATGCACCCGAGCCAGCGGTTGAGTCCCATGCGCCCGACGCACTCCTGGTTGCAGGACAGGCAGAGCCGGATCGCCTCCGTGCGGCCGGAGCGCGCCTTGCCGACGAGCTCCGGATCGGCGATCTGGCCGCGCACGATCCCGACAAGATCGCACTGGCCCTCCGACAACGCCCGCTCGGCCTGCAGCGGATCCTTGAAACGTCCCACCCCCACGACCGGCAACGACACCGCCTCACGGATGGCCGATGGGATGAAGCTCGCGTACCCGGGTGGTACGTGCATGGACGCCTCGATCATGAACAGCGTCGCCGTCGCCACGCCGATCGAGGTGTTGATGTAGTCGGTACAACCTTGCGCCTCGACCATCTTGGCTACGGCCACCGCCTCGTCGATCGTCGAGCCGCCCTCGATGAGCTCGTCGCCGCAGAGCCGGACGCCGAGGGCGAGCCCGGGACCGATCGCCTCGCGCACCCTTGCGAGAAGTTCGAGCAGCAAGCGCGCCCGGCCGTCGAGCGAGCCGCCGTAGCGGTCCGTCCGCAAGTTCGTCGCACTGGACAAGAAACCCCGCACGATCGACGAGTGCGAGCACTGCAACTCGATCCCGTCGAAGCCGCCCAGCCGGCAGTGCCGTGCCACCGTGGCATAGCCGTCGACGATCTCGGCGATCTCGGCTTCGGTGACGGCGTGAGGGACTTCACGGAACAACGGGTCAGCCACCGGCGACGGCGCCCAGACAGGTAGGCGCGTGTACATGCTCGACGCCTGACCGCCGTTGTGATTGATCTGGGCGAAGATCGGCACGCCGTGGCGGTGCACCGAATCGGTGATTCGCCGGTAGCCGGGAATGACCTCGGAGTGATACCCGTGGATGAGCTTCTCGTACGGCCAATCGGTCGGGTGGGTCGAGTGCTCCTCGGTGATGATGAGCCCGGCGCCGCCGGCGGCGCGGGCTTCGTAGTAGGCGACGTGCTGTTCGCTCGGCAGTCCGTCCTCGGCGTAATTCGTCAGGTGGGCGGAGAAGACAGCCCGGTTCGCAACGGTCACCGGGCCAATGCGAAGTGGCGAGAACAGGAGCGGATAGCGCCGGCTGCTGGTCATGGCCGAGGCTCCGCGCCAGCAAGGCTCCGGAGCTGCATCGCCACACGGCGCCCTTCGAGAACCGACTCGAGGATGGAGCGGGGAGCGACGGCATCCCCGGCCACGAAGACGCCGGGGCGCGCCGCTGTGACCGCACGGAACAACGTGTCCTCCGGCAGGCGATGCCCGGCGTCGACGAGGACGGCTGCCGGCAGTGTGCTCGTCTCCCCGGAGTCGCGCTGCTCGATCACGACGCTCTCGGTGTCCACCGAGCGCACGACCGATCGCTTGGCGATCGCAACGCCCGCCTGCTGCAGGCGGACGTTTGCCGGGGCGAGATCACCCGTGCGCGCCAGCTGATCTCCGGCGACGAAGTCAGGCGTGACGAGCGTCACCGTCGCCCCGAGCGAGGAGAGCAGCTCTGCCACCCCGATGCCGATCGGACCGCCGATCGGGTCGAACACGACGGCCGGAGACACTGCCGGCTCGCCGATGAGGCGGTCGGCCTCGAGCACCTCGGCGGCGGTGAGCACGGGTGCAAACGGCGCCACGGCAAAGCCCCGTCGGCCCTGGCGCGAGCCCGTGCAACACACGACCGGGCCGGCGTGGGCGTCGAGCTCTTCGAGCGCGACCTCGTGTCCCGTCACGATCTCCACGCCGCCGAGGCTGCATTCGGCGACCAACCAGTCGATGAACTTCGCCAGCCGCTGGCGGCCCGGCACCTTGCTCGCCGTCACGACCATGCCACCGAGGCGCTCCGACCGCTCGAACAGGGTAACGGACAAGCCGCCAAGGGCGGCGACGCGGGCGCATTCGAGACCGGCCGGGCCACCACCGACGACGATCACCCGGCCTTGCCGCTCGGCCGGCGGCTCCGAAGCAACCGGGGTCGCTGCGGCGACGCCCGGCTCCGCCGACTCGTAGCCGGTTTGGGGGTCGGTGATGCAGGAGACGAGGGGGTTTCGGGGGTCGCGGACCTGGCATGCCTGGTTGCACAACGTGCAGGGGCGGATGCGAGCTGCCTCGCCGCCGACGACCTTGGCGGGCAGTGTGGCGTCGGCGATGAGCGCCCTCGTCATCTCGACGAGGTCGGCCTCGCCGCTGCCGACGATCTCGGCGGCGAGCGGCACCTCCACGATGGAGCCCTGGGCGACCACGGCGAGGTGTTGCGGGAGGCGCTGGCGCACGAGCAGCGTGGCGTCCCGGTTGAAGCCGGGGGCGACGTGGCCGTCGGGCGACGTGGCGCCGGTGCCGTAGGCCGAGCCTCGCACGACGGTGACGTAGTCGAAGACGCCGGCGCCGGCGAGCTCGGCCAACAGGGCGGCGGCGCTCTCCGGCACGATGCCCGCCCACGGGGCGAGCTCGTCGCAACTGAACCTGAGTCCGACGATGCCCGGGCCGGCGGCTCGTACCGCCTCCAGCACCTGCGCGAGATACGCCGATCGGTCGACGCCGAGTCTGTCGTTTCGGGTATTGGTGAGCCCGGAACAGAACTGCCGGAGCAGGCTCCACTGGCCGGCGTTCACCTCGACGCCGTCGCACCCCGCCGCGAGGGCCGAGCCGGCAGCGGTGGCAAAGGCAGCCACGACGGCGGACAGGTCGGCGAGCTCCATGACCTTCGGGACCTCGCGCGTGACGACATCCGGCACCGATGAGGGAGCCAGCAGCGCCCGCTGGTGGTAGGCGCTCGAGCCCTGCCCGCCGGCATGCCCGATGGCGGCGAGCACGAGCGCGCCCTCGTCGTGACAGGCGGCTGCCACAGCTGCCCAGCCGTCCGAACACTGGCCAGCCAGAGGCGCTCGCTCGTACGGCCAGTCGGAGGCGTCTACCGAGGCCTCCTCGGTCACGATGACGCCGGCTCCCCCGGACGCCCGTGCGCGGTAGTAGGCGACGTGCCGCTCGGAGATCGAGCGCTGCCGCCCGAGGTTCGTGACGTGCGGCCCGAAGACGAAACGGTTTCGAGCGCTGCAACTCCCGAGGCGGACCGGATCGCCGAGCTCGCTCACCGGGCCCTGGCGAGGGTGCGCCGGCCGAACGACACCGGGACGGGGCGTCCCGGCTTGGCATGGCCGAGCCCCGGGCTGGCGCCGGCATTGGCGCCCGCCAATGCCCGTTCTCCATGTCCGAGCACGCATTCGGGGTCCGGGCCGTCGAGGGGCAGACCCGTGAAGAACTTCGCCGCCATGCAGCCGCCGTGGCAGGCGCCGTAGGAACCGCAGGCGTTGCAAGCGCCCCCGGTCGACGGCTGGCGCAACCCGGTGAACAGATCGCTCTGCCGCCACACGCGTGCGAAGCCGCCTGCGTCCCGGATGCTGCCGGCGCGGAACTCCGGGTGCATCACGAACGGGCAGGCGTACACGTCGCCGACGGGATCCACCAGGCAGACGACACGGCCGGCGCCGCAGAGGTTGAGGCCCGCGAGCGGCTCGTCGCCGAGCGGACCGAGGTGGAAGAAGGAGTCACCGGTCAGCACTTGCGGGTGGGAGACGAGAAAGCCGTGCACGCCGGCGAGTTGCGCTGCCGTCGGCCGCAGCTCGTACCAACTTGCAGCGCCCCGGCCCGACGGGCGCAGCCTCGTCACGCGCAGCTCGGCGCCGAAGCGCTCCACGAGGGCCAGCATCTGCTCGAGCTCGCCGGCGTTGTGCCGGGTGACGACGACACTCACCTTGAACGACCCGAAACCGGCCTCCGCCAAGCGCTCCATCGCCCGCACAGCGGCGTCGTAGGTGCCGGCGCCACGCACCGGGTCGTTGGACGCCGGCGAGGCACCGTCGAGGCTGATCTGGATGTCGAGATAGTCCATGGCGGCATACCGCCGCGCCCGCGCCGGCGTCATCGTCGTGCCGTTCGTCGAGAATTTGACACCCACCTGCCGAGAGATGGCGTACTCCACGAGCTCGGTGAAGTCCGGCCGCAACGTCGGCTCTCCCCCGCCGATGTTCACGTAGAACACCTGCATCGCCGCCAGCTCGTCGACGAAACCCACCGCCTCGGCGGTCGTCAGCTCCTCCGGATCACGAACGCCCGAGCTCGAGAGGCAATGCACACAGGAGAGGTTGCACCCGTAGGTGAGCTCCCACGTGAGGCAGATGGGGGCGTCGAGCCCACGCGAGAGCTCGTCTGCCAACCGTTCAGCCGCCATGGGTGACCCCTCCGGCCACAGGCTCGGCTCTGGCGGTGTGCGCACGGTGGTCGTCGACGTCGCCCCTCACATCGCCGGAGCCGACGACGCGGGGACGGACGACATTGCTGCGGTCAAGGGCGGCGAGGGCTCGGACGAGCATGGCTTGGCGTTCGGGTGGGACGCAGATGGCCGACATCGTCGCCACGACCGAGTCGTGTCGAGCGAGCTCGCCGACGAGGCGCACGAGCTCGCTGGAACGCAGAAACGTCAGCCGGCGGTTGCCGTAGTGATACGCCAGAGCACCGAAGGGCTCCGGGCGGAGGGCTACGTCAGGGTGCAGCTCGTAGGGGCGTGCCGGGTCGAAGCCCGTCTCAGTAGACGCCGCACATCCCATCGATCGAGATCTCCTCCACGAGAAGCTCCTCTTCGATGAGCTCGGCGGCCTCCGGCTCGACCACCTGCGGGGAGGGCTCGCCTGTCGTCGTGGCCGCCTGGTCGGCAGGCACGGTCTCGGTGATGGTCATGCCAATCCTCCAAATTCGGGCGCCCGGGCGGACCGGGCAACGATGTGGGCGATGTTACCGACCCCTCCAGAGGCCCTCACGGGCTCACGCCGCTGCCGGGTGCCACGAGGGCGCCGCCGTCGACGACGATCGTCTGACCGGTGATCCAGCGGGCGGCGTCCGAGGCGAGGAACAGCGCCACCGTGGCGATGTCGTCCGGCTCGCCGATGCGCTTGAGGGGGAGTCGTTTTGCGACGAATTCCTCGCCGCCCTCCCACAGCGCGCGGGCGAGGTCCGTGCGCACGAGCCCGGGAGCGATGGCATTGATCCGAACGGGACCGAGCTCGCAGGCCAGCTGGCGTGTGAGGTGGATGACGGCGGCCTTCGTGACGTTGTACCAACCGATAACCGGCTCGGCCGAGTACCCGCCGATGGAGGCGATGCTGATGACCGTCCCACCGTTGGCGGCCATGGACGCTTTGTAGGCCAGCTGTGTCCAGACGAGGACGGCGGTCTGGTTCACCTGGACGGTCTTGTTCGCCCGAGGGACGTCCTGGTCGATGAGCCGGCCGAAGTAGGGGTTCGTGCCGGCGTTGTTCACCAGGATGTCGATCTTCCCGAAGTGCTCCATCGTGTGATTGACACAGGCTTCGGCCTGGTCCGGCTCGCCGGCGTTGGCGACGAACCAGGCGACGTCGCCCCCGCCTGGCGGGATGGATGCAGCCGCGGCTGTGAGCCCGTCCGCTTTGCGCGACGTCAGCATCACGTTGGCGCCGGCTTCGGCAAAACGAGCGGCCGTCGCCAACCCGATGCCCCGGGATCCGCCTGTCACCAGTGCGACTTTGCCGTCCAGTCTGAGATCCATCGCCACACCGTAGGCTCCGGACATGGCTGCGGGACACCTGGACAGCAGCGGAGCGAGTGAGGCCCGCGAGCCGGCGCCCGAGAACCGCCTCGGTTCGGAAACGAGTCCGTACCTCCGCCAGCACCGCCACGACCCGGTGGACTGGTACCCATGGGGGCCGGAGGCCTTCGCCCGAGCCAAGGAGCTGGATCGGCCGCTGTTCCTCTCCATCGGGTATTCCGCCTGTCACTGGTGCCATGTCATGGCGCACGAGTCCTTCGCCGACGAGACGACCGCAGCGGAGATGAACGCCCAGGTGGTCGCCGTGAAAATCGACCGGGAAGAGCGCCCCGACGTCGATGCGGTCTACATGGAGGCGGTGCAGGCTGCCAGTGGGCATGGCGGATGGCCGATGAGCGTGTTCGCCACGCCGGACGGGAGGCCCTTCTATGCCGGCACGTACTTCCCGAACCGGCCGGGGAGGGGATCGCCGACGTTTCGAGCCGTGTTGGCCGCCGTCGGCGAGGCCTGGGCGAGCCAACGCGACGCCGTCATCGAGCAGGCGGACGGCCTCTCCGAAGCGGTGGCGCGTCGCCTGGCCCCGCCGGTGCTCGGCGATCCCGCCGGCGGTGGGACGGCGAACGAAGCCGCCGCCGCAACTGCCGGCGACGCCGCCGTGGCCGGGGAACCTGGTGTGCCGGGGCTGCTCCTCTTCGATGCTCCCGCCGTCGCCTCGGCGATGGAGTCGGCCTGCCGGCGCCTGTGTGAGATGGCCGATCCCACAGACGGGGGCTTCGGCCGGGCGCCGAAATTCCCCCAACCGCTCTTCCTCGACCTACTGCTCCGGGCGCACGTCGAGGGCATCGAGGTGAGCGAGTGCGAGCCGCTCGAGGTGGCGCTCGGGGCGCTCGAAGCGATGGCCTCGGGGGGGATTTGGGACCAGTTGGGAGGGGGTTTCTCGAGGTACTCGGTCGACCGGGAGTGGCTGGTGCCCCATTTCGAGAAGATGCTCTACGACCAGGCACTCGTCGGGCGGGCGTACCTGCACGCCTGGCAGATCACGGGCGACCAGCGCTGGCGGCAGGTGCTCGACGAGATCGTCGCCTACGTGCTGCGCGACTTGAGGCTGCCGGGCGGCGGGATCGCTTCGGCCGAGGACGCCGACTCCGAAGGAGAGGAAGGGCTCTTCTACACGTGGCTCCAGAGCGACATCGAGGCGACGCTCGGCCCGGAGCTGGCGCCGGCGGCGCTCGATTGGTGGGGTGTGCAGGCGGAGGGCAACTTCGAGGGGCGCAGCATCCTGTTCCGCCCCACCCGCGGCGACCTGCTGCGCCCGGTTCCTGTCGAGGAAGCGCGGCGCCGGCTGTTCGAGGCGCGCTCGGGGCGGGTCCGGCCGGGGCGCGACGACAAGACCCTCACCGAATGGAACGCCATGATGTGCGCCACGCTCGCCGAGGCCGCCTTGGCGACCGGCGAGCCATCGTGGCGAGAAGCCGCAGAGGCCCTCGGCGCCCTGCTCCTGGAGCGATGTCGGCGGGTCGGCGACGGGCGCGTGCTCCGCTGCCCGCCGCGAGGCGAAGGCCGGCCGGAGCTGCTCGGCTACTCCGCCGACGCGGCGTGGCTCGTGGAGGCCTGCGTCCGCTTGGCCGAGTGCACGGGGGAGGCGATGTGGCTCGTCGCCGCGAGCGAGGTCGCCGACCAGCTGCTCGTGCTGTTCGAAGACGCGGAGGCCGGCGGGCTGTTCACGACGGGCAACGACGCCGAGCGGCTCGTCGTGCGCCCCCGCGAGCTCTACGACAACGTCACGCCCTCGGCGTTGTCGGTGGCCGCCGGCGCCTTGGCACGCCTGGCAGCTCTCACCGGGAAGTACGAGTACGCCGACGCCGCTCGCCGGCTGCTCTCGTCAGCTGCCGAGCTGGTATCGCGGGCACCGACCGCCGTGCCGGCCCTCATCGCCGCCGCCGACCTGCTCGGCGCTGGTGTCGTCGAAGTCGCCATCACGGGTGGGCGTCCGGACCTCGTCGACCACGTCGGGCGGCAGTGGCTGCCCCGCACCGTCCTGGCCTGGGATGCCGGCGGAGAGACGTCGGAGGGCAGCGGGAGTGACGGCCGGTCGCCGCTGCTGCAAGGGCGAGCGCCGGGCATGGCCTACGTGTGCCGGGCCGGCGCATGTCGCCTGCCGGTGGCAACGACGGAGGGATTGGACGCCGAGTTGGCGGCCGCCTTGGTCCGTTGAGACACGGCGAGACAGCCACCACGGCGGGTCCGGATCGGCCGGAGACGTCTATGCTTCCGCCTCGGACTGGCGGCGCCGCCCGTGCCTCCGCTGCCTCACCGGGTCCGGCGGATCGTGGCCGGCGCCCGTCCGGCGACCCACTGACGTGTTGAAACGCGAGGACTCGATGGCTCCGGAGGCGAAGGGACGTCACCGCCGTGAGCAGCCGGCGCGCTCCCGGACGTCGAAGCGCGCTCGGGCTGAGCGCCCGAAGTCCGTCAAGGCCTCCGGGAGCCGGCCGGCGCGAGCGCCCCGCTCCCGTGCGGTTCGTGCGCCGGCCGCCCGGCACTTTCACATCGGCGAGGTGCGGGCCGACGGTCCCGGAACCGTGCTTCGGTGCCTCGTGCTCGTGCCCGGACCCGATTGGGTTGCCGTCGACCTCGACACGGGGGCGCTCCTTCGGGCGCCGGCGAATTTCGATCCGTCAGCCGATGCCTGGGGTGGTGGCGGTGGCGGTGGCGGTGGTTCGGGAGGTGGCGGCGGGAGCGATGACAGCGGTTCGAGCCCGGACGACGCAGGCGACGTCTCCGCACCCGAGTGGCCTCAGCGGTCGCTCGAGGCCGTGCAGCTCACCCTCGGCGTCGAGACCGAGCCGGCCGACCCCGCTCGGCCCGAGGCGGTCGTGCTCGCCGGCCGTGTGGCGCCGATTGGCGAGCCCCGCAAGAGGACCACGCGCAAGCTCCTCCATCGCCTCGTCAGCAAGGGAAACGAGCGTCCCCTCCTCGGCACGCTCGGTCCCTCCATCTCGTATGCCGACCTCGATGGAACACGACCGTCGGTGGTGATCGTCGCTCCGCAAGCCAGGCCTCGTTTCGGGGTCGGGCCGGCGGGACCGTGGTGCCAGTTTCTCCTTGGGGGTCGGCGCCACACGATGCCGCTGGCAGAGGGGGCGGCGCCCGACGCCACCGTCAACGGCCATGGCGCCCGCCTGCTGGTCGTCGCGCTCGGGGCTCCTCGCCGTGGTCAAGTGCCGAAAGTCGTGCTCGGGACGCTGCCTCACGCCCGCTGAAGGCTGCCAGGGCGCTGCGAGTCGTCCACACGAACCGTGCACCCAAGGTGATCGCCGGCCGTGTGGGCCAACCGGTCTCTCGAGTGCGGCCGGCGTGAACCGTGTGCACGAAGTAACCGGACAGGGCCGGCGACTTCAACCGGTCATGACAACACCTCGGCGAGCTTCTCCGATGGTGTCATCCAGCCGAGCGTCTGTCGAGGACGTCCGTTCAGGCTGTCGGCGGCCGCGTCGAGGTCGCTCTCGGAGTGCACGCTCAGGTCGGTCCCCTTCGGGAAGTACTGGCGCAGGAGGCCGTTGGTGTTCTCGTTGGTTCCCCGCTGCCACGGGGAGTGTGGATCGCAGAAGTAGATCTGCACGCCCGTCTCGACGCTGAAGGCGAGGTGGCCGGCCATCTCCGATCCCTGGTCCCAGGTGATGGAGCGGCGCAGCGCCTCGGGCAAGGTGGTGATCTTGGCGGCCATGGCCCTGCACACCTCCTCGGCGCTGCGGTCCTTCGGCAGGTGCAGGAGCATGACAAAGCGGGTGGAGCGCTCCACGAGGGTGCCGATGGCGCTCTTGCCGTCCTTGCCGATGATGAGGTCGCCCTCCCAGTGGCCGGGCACGGCCCGGTCGGCCACCTCCGCCGGGCGTTCGGAGATCATCACCATGCCCGGGAACTTGCCGCGAGTCTGCATGCGGCCCTTCGGCCGGCGCTGTGCCCGGCCCGAGCGAAGGCAGCGGGCGAGCTCACGGCGCAGCTCGCCCCGACCCTGCACGTAGACGGACTGGTAGATGGTCTCGTGCGAAACGGTCATGGACCTATCGTCGCCGAAGTCCAGCCGAAGGCGTGCGGTGATTTGCTCGGGCGACCAGAGGCGCTCGAGGTCGGCCCGCACGCGGGCAAACAGCGCCCCTCCTTCGACGAGCTTTCGCACCTTCGGGCGCCTCGCCTGGCACTCAGCCCGTCGTTCGGCCACGAAGGGCTGGTAGCCCTCCCGGCCGCCGTTTCGCTCCACTTCCCGCCAGATCGTCGTGGGCGCCCGCCCGAGGCGCCGGGCGACGGAGCGGAACGACTCCTCGGACTTGAGGCCGATCCAGATCTCCTGGCGCTCCTCGAGGCAAAGGAAGTGCCTCGTGTGGCAGGAGACGTCCCGCAGCTCACGCGCCGGCGGCTTGCCGCCCGCCTCGCGAAGGACCGTGGCGATCATCCGGGTCGAGTCCCCGACCTCCCGCACGATCTCTTGCCAGCAGGTGCCCCCCGCCGCCAACTTAAGAACGGCCCGGCGTTCCTCCGGCGTGATGATCCTTCTCGGGTGTGCCATTACCCCTCCTTGTCGAGCTCCAGCCTGATGTGCTCGACAAGGTCGGCTGCCCTCCGGTGCGGTGCCTCTAGCGTGTGGGCCGTGGATCCCCTCATCACGCCTCCGACGACCGTCGACGAGGTCGTCGCCGCGCTCACTGCCCACGACTACCTCGCCGACGAAGGGCTCGCCACGGCGATCTTCCTTGCCATGACCCTTCGGCGCCCGCTGCTGCTCGAGGGTGAGGCCGGCGTGGGCAAGACCGAAGTCGCCAAAGTGTTGTCGCGCTGGACCGGCGGCGAGCTGTTGCGCTTGCAGTGCTACGAGGGCATCGACTTGTCGCAAGCCGCCTACGAATGGGACTACGCCCGTCAGCTCCTGCACCTGCGGGCGGTGGAGGCGAGCGGGGAGTCGGCTCGGGCGGCGGAGGACGAGCTCTACGACGAGCGCTTCCTCGTGCGGCGACCCTTGCTGCGGGCGCTCGAGCCCACCATCGGCCCGCCGCCGGTGCTGCTCGTCGATGAGATCGACCGGGCCGACGACGAGTTCGAGGCGTTTCTCCTCGAGATCCTGTCGGAGTACGCGGTGACGGTGCCGGAGCTGGGTACGATCCGTGCCGAGACACCGCCGATCGTCGTGCTGACGTCGAACCGCACCCGTGACGTACATGACGCGCTCAAGCGTCGTTGTCTGTATCACTGGATCGAACACCCCAGCTTCGAGCGGGAAGTCCAGATCGTGCTGCTTCGTGCACCGGAGGCGGCGCCACGGCTCGCCCGCCAGATCGCGGCCGCCGTCGAAGCCCTGCGGGCGATGGATCTCTACAAGCCGCCCGGCGTGGCCGAAACCATCGACTGGGCCGCAGCCGTAGCCGCCCTCGGCGTCGCCCAGCTCGACGAGCACACTGTCGACATCACGCTCGGCGCCGTGCTCAAGTACCACGAGGATCAGCACCGCGTGCGCTCGGCCGGCATGGCGGGGATGATCGAGGCCGCTGCGGCGCGTGCCTGAGCTCGACAAGGCGGTCGCCGACATCGAATCGGCGAGCAGCGACGTCGGCAGCCGGGTGGCGGTGGTCTTCGCCACCGTGCTCCGCCGGGCCGGCGTGCCGGTGCCGGTGAGCAGCGTGGTCGAGTTCTCGCAGGCGCTCGGCGCTGTCGGCATGGGCCGTCGGGAGTCCGTGTACTGGGCGGGCAGGGCGACGCTGCTGCAGCGGCCCGAGCACAAGGACGCCTACGACTGGGCGTTCGGCCTGTTCTTCGATCGGCGGACGGACCTGCCACGCCTGCAGGCTGTGGTGCCCGTCGTCGTTCCCACCGACTTCGCCGAGGACTCCGACGAGCCCGAGGAGGCCGACGAAACCGCCGGCGACGGCGACCACGACGACACCGAGGATCGACAGGTCGTGCGCTACAGCGCCGTCGAGCTGCTGCGTCAGCGGGACTTCGCCGCCTACAGCGAAGCCGACTGGGTCGAGGCGCGCCGGCTGCTGGCGCAATTGCGCCCGATCACCTCACGCCGGCGGTCGCGGCGCCTCGCTCCCACGAAACGCGACGCCGGCGAACCCGACCTCGGCCGGACACTGCGACGCGCCCTCGGCGCCGGCGGCGAGCCCATCGACCGGGCCTGGAGAGCACCGTCGCTCCGACCTCGTCGAACGGTGCTGCTCGTCGACGTATCGGGGTCGATGGAGGAGTATGCGAGGGGGTTTCTTCGCTTTGGGCACGCAGCCATCTCGGCGCGCCCGCGAGGGCTCGTCGAAGTCTTCGTGCTCGGCACCCGTCTCACGAGGATCACGCGAGCGCTCTCGTGGCGCGACCCCGACGTAGCCTTGGCCGAGGCGGCTCGCTCGGCGACGGACTGGTTCGGGGGGACGCGGCTCGGCGACGGGCTGAAGGCGTTCAACGACGAGTGGGGCGTGCGGGGGATGGCCAGAGGGGCCGTCGTCGTCGTGCTCTCGGACGGCTGGGATCGCGGCGATCCGGCGTCGTTGGCCGCCGAGATGCAGCGCTTGCGGCGTGTCGCTCATCGCATCGTCTGGGTGAACCCGCTGAAAGCCTCGCCGGGGTACGCGCCGGTGGTGCGCGGGATGGCAGCGGCGCTGCCGTTTCTCGATGCCTTCGTCGACGGGCATTCGCTGGGATCGCTCGAGAACCTCGTGGACGTCATCTCCGGTGAGTCACCAGCGCGAGCCGCCCGTCGAGCCACCTGAGCCGAGCGACAAGGGCTGTTCCGGGAGACCCTCGGGGCCACCCGTAGGATGCCCCAGTGCCTGCGACGCGACATTCCTCGGCCGACGATGCTGCCCCAGCAGGACTGGGACATCAGCCGGCGTCACCGGAGGCTTCGGACGTGCACGTGGCGTACTTCACGATGGAAGTCGCCCTCGACACGACCCTGCCCACCTACAGCGGCGGGTTGGGCGTGCTGGCGGGCGACTTCCTGCGCTCGGCAGCCGACCTGCATCTGCCCCTCGTCGGGCTGACGCTGCGATACCGGGACGGCTACTTCCGCCAACAGATCGATGCCGACGGCGATCAGCGCGAGCTGCCGGTCAGCTGGGATCCGGCCGACGTGTTGGAGCGGCTCGAGCCGACGGTGACGGTCGAGATCGGTGGGCATCCCGTGACCGTCGGAGCTTGGCGGCTCCTGCTGGAGGGAGTGAACGGGGGCAGCGTCGCCGTCCTGTTCCTCGACACGGACCTGGCGGAGAACGCCGCAGGCGACCGTGCCATCACCGATCAGCTGTACGGCGGCGACTCCGAGCACCGGTTGAGACAGGAGGCCGTCCTCGGGATCGGCGGCGTGGCCATGCTGGACGCGCTCGGGTACACCGGGCTCACGACGTTCCACATGAACGAAGGCCATGCCTCGCTGCTCACGTTGCGCTTGCTCGAGACTGCGACTGCCGGCGCCAGCCCCGCCAGCCCCGAGCAGGTCGAGGCCGTTCGTGCCCGATGCGTCTTCACCACGCACACGCCCGTGCCGGCGGGTCATGACCGCTTTACCGCCGACCTCGTCCGGCGGGTCCTCGGCGCCAAACGTGCCGAGGAGCTCAACACCCTCAACCTCCTTTCCGGCGACGAGCTGAACATGACGACGCTCGGAACGGCGCTGTCGGGCTACGTGAACGGCGTGTCCCGCCGGCACGCCGAGGTGACTCGGGCGATGATGCCGGACCTGGAGGTGGCGTCGATCACGAACGGCGTGCACCACGTGTACTGGACCGCCCCGCCGATGCGGGCGGTCTTCGACGAGCACCTGCCGGGCTGGCGAGCCGACAGCTCGATGCTGCGCTACGCCACCGACATCGGGCTCGAGGCGATCAGCGCCGCGCACGCTCGATCGAAGGAAACCCTGGCCGGCCTGGTCTCCAGCCATGCAGGCATGGACCTCGACGCGAATGCGCTGACGATCGGGCTTGCCCGCCGAGTGACGACGTACAAGCGGACGATGCTGTTGTTCTCCGACCCGGAGCGGCTGGCGGCGATCGCCGAGCGGCACGGACGGCTGCAGGTGGTCTGCAGCGGCAAGGCCCACCCGCGGGACAAGGCCGGCAAGGAAACGATCGCCGCCCTCGTGTCGGCCGGGCAGCGGTTCGGGAAGTCGGTGAGCGTGGTGTTTCTCGAGAACTACGACTTGGCGCTGGCGGCTGTGCTGTGCGCCGGATGCGACCTCTGGTTGAACAACCCGCTGCGCCCGCTCGAGGCGTCCGGGACAAGTGGCATGAAGGCTGCGATGAACGGCGTGCCGAGCCTGAGCATCCTCGATGGCTGGTGGCTCGAGGGTTGTGTCGAAGGCGTGACCGGATGGGCGATCGGCGTCGACGACGGCGTGGTGGAGCCCGGCGAGGTCCCGGACGGCCCCGCTGAACCCGGCGACGACGCCGTGGCGCTGTACGACAAGCTCGACGACGTGGTGGCCCCGATGTTCTTCGGGGGCGGGGAGGGTTACTTGCAAGTGCGGAGATCGGCCATCGCCCTCAACGGGTCGTTTTTCAGCACCGATCGTATGGCTCGTGAGTATGCGCGGGCGGCCTACCACCTGCCGCCCGTCCTCTGATCGCTAGCTGGCGGAGACCGTCCCGGACGGGCTCACGATCGTGAGCGGATCGGTGCCGAATGGGACAACCTTGACGTGGCCGGCCGGCGGGGGAGAAACGGTGAAGGCGGCCCCGTAGTCGGAGTACGTGGTCGACAGCAGCATTCTGAACTGGATGCCGCCGCTCGACTCAGTCGTGTCGGTCGTCGTGCGCCAGATGAGGCCGCTGTCGCTCACGTACACCTCGCCGGCGAGAGCGCCGACGATGCTCGCAAGTGCCCGGCGAGTGACGGTGCGGCCGAGGTCGGCCCTCTCGAGGAGGCGGGTGAGGGCATGGTGGGAGATCTCGAAGCGAACCACTCGGAAACGAACCCCGCCGAGCGTCACCGAAGGTGCGGGGCTCAGCGCGCCTCCGTCTGCAACGAGCTGGCGCACCTGCACCGGGTTCGTCGACCCGCCCCCGAGAATGAGCGAGGAGGCGACGCCGGCTGCCTGGAGCGAGGCGAGGCCTTGGAACTCGAGCCAGGGCGCCGGCAGCAGCGACAGGTGCTCGTAGATCGCGCCGCCGGTGACGATCGCTGTGATCGTGAACCCGTCTGTCGTCTCGGGAAGCGAGTACTTCGTCGTCAGGTCCCCTGTTGGCGGGCGGGTGAATCGCGTCTCGCCGGCGCCGGTGATCGAGAGGTGCTGCTCCTCGCCGCCCTGCACGAGCGTGAGGGTTCCGCTCACGGTCTCGCGGGCTGACTTTGCCGCCTCGGTCGTTGTCGTGGCGCGCGTGAGGAGCGTCTCGAGCGCCTGCGGCGATGTCGGGAGTGTGGAGGTTGTCCCGGCCGGTCCCTGCTGCCCGCAGCCGGCGAGGGCAAGAGCGAGGGCGAGGGCGACGGCGAGAGCGATGGCGGAGGCAAGAGCGCCGGCGCTCGGCCGGCGCCAGTCGAGCTCTCGCCGTCTCGGTGAGGCCCGGGAGACGTGCGAGGCCGGACCGCTCACGGTTCGCAGCGTACCGGCGCGCCATCGTGCCGGCAGGGCCGGCAGTGCCCCCAGGGCTGGCAGGGCGGCCGGCAGCCGCGGGTCCGAAGACTCAGACGGCGCGGACCGGCCGGTACTCGGGCCTCCACATGGCGGCCTCGATGCCGGCTTCGGGGGGATCGGGTAGCGCCCAGCGGGCGACGCCGTCTTCGAGGGCGGCCCGAGCAACGGCCAGAGCGACGGCGGCGGAGGTCGAGTGGAGGGCGTCGATCTCCGGCAGGAGGGGCGCACCCTCGATCGTGGTGTCGACCTGAGCCGAGATCGCCTCGGCGGCGGCAAAGAGCATGTGGTCGGTCACCTGGATGGCGCCCACGAGCGTCGCCCCGAGTCCAAGGCCGGGAAACACGAACGCGTTGTTGGACTGCCCGATGTAGTGCGTCGACCAGGCATAGGTGACCGGGTCGAAGGCACTCCCGGTGGCGACGAGGGCGCGGCCGCCCGTCCACTGCATGATGTCCCAGGGCTCGGCCTCGACCAGCTCGGTCGGGTTCGAGAGCGGGAGGATGATAGGGTTCTGGCATCCAAGTGCCATATTCCGGATCATGTTCTCGGTGAAGGCACCCGGCTGGCCGGAGGTCCCGATGAGGATGGTGGCCTTGACGTTGCGGATCACGTCATTGAGCGTGACCGTGCCGGGCTCCTCGATCGTCCAGTCGGCGACCTCCTCGTCGCGCCGCGCCCAGGGGCGCTGGTGGTCGTACATGGCGACGTCGAGTGACTCGAGCAGCAGGCCGTGGCGGTCGATCAACCAGAAGCGGCGTTTCGCCTCTTCCTCGTCGAGCCCGTCGCTGACGAGGGCGTCACGGAGCTGTTCGGCGATGCCGACGCCGGCTGTGCCGGCACCGAAGATGACGACGTGCTGGTCGGCCAGACGGCCCTTCGACCGCTTCAGCCCCGAGAGGATGGCGGCAAGGGCGACGGCACCGGTGCCCTGCATGTCGTCGTTGAACGTGAAGGCGTTGTCCCGCCAGCGTTTCATGACGCGGCGGGCGTTGCGGGCCGCCAGGTCCTCCCAGTGCAGGAGGGCGTTCGGGTAGAGGCGGCACGCAGTCTCGACGAAGGAGTCGATGAAGGCGTCGTAGGTGTCCTCGTCCACTCGGGGATGCCGATTGCCGAGGTAGAGCGGATCCTCCAGGAGCGACGCACGGTTCGTGCCGACGTCGAGCATGACGGCGATCGCCCGTCCGGGGTCGATGCCGCCGGCAGCGGTGTAGAGGGCGAGCTTCCCGAGCGAGATGTTGATGCCGCCGACTCCCCAGTCGCCGATACCGAGAATGGCTTCGCCGTCGGTCGCCACGATGAGGTCGACGTCGTCGCCTCCGAGCCCGGTGGAGTTGAGCGACTCCTCGATGTCGTCGGGGCGGTCGACCGACAGGAACACGCCCCGCGGCCGGCGGTACTCCTGGCTGAAGTGTGCGATCGCCTCGCCGACGGTAGGCGTGTAGACGACCGGCATCATCTCGGTCAGGTGGTCGGAGAGGAGGCGGAAGAAGAGGACTTCGTTTCGGTCCTGGAGCAGGGAGAGATAGACGTTCTTCGCCAAGTTCGTCGGCTGGGCATGGTACTGCCCGAGGGCACGGGTGAGCTGCTCCTGCAAGGAGATGACCTGGGGCGGAAGGAGCCCGAGGAGCCCGAGATCCCGGCGTTCCTCCTCGGTGAAGGCGACGCCGCGGTAGAGGTGAGGGTCGTTCATGACCTGCCGGCCCCGAAGCGTCGTCTCCCAGGCGCCGTCGGCTGCCACCCACTTCGTGCGGACGGGAGTGAAGGTCGCAACGGCTGGAACTGCGGCCGCCGGCTCCGCGGCGACGTCCTCGGGCGGGGCCGCGAAATCAGCTTCGGGCGCTGCGGCATCCTCAGCCTCGCCCTCCCCGCTCGCCTCCGGCTCGGAGACCTCGGCATCTTCTTGAGTCGCCTCGGGTTCCGGCTCGGGCTCCGCCTCAGCGACCTCCGCAGCCTCCGCTGGTGCCGAGTCGCTAACGGTGTCGGCCTCGGGCTCGGACGCTGTAGCCGCCGCTGGCGCCGGCTCCCGCGCGGCGACCTCGGCCGGCGCCGGCTCCGGCGCGGCATCCTCGGCCGGCGCGGCGACCTCGACCTCGACCTCGGCGACCTCGGCCTTGGGCGGCTTGGCGACCTTGCCTTCTTTGGCCACCTTGGTGGTGACGGGAGCGTCTTCCTCCTCGCCGGCGGCCCGGGAGCGGGGTGCCGGCGCCTCCTCCTCGTCAGCGGGTGGCGCCGCCTCGGGGGCGGCTCCGCGACGGAAGCGCTTCACCCGCGGTCTCCCGCGCGCTCACGACACGACAATTTCGCACTCTTTTCGACGGCAGATGCCACTCGAAGCAAACCCAAGCCTTTCGCGACTCCCAGCTCGCGCGCCACTGTACGTCACGGCGACACCTTCCCTGGTGAATGCGTATCGACGGTGCGGCTGTCATCTTGAGCCCCTGACCGTCGCCTCAGGCCTGAGCCGGGTTGTTCACGACGCTCGAGAACAGGATCGCCCCGGTCTTCGAATCCCGCAGCAGGAACAGGTACGGATGGTCGAACGCGATCGTCCCATTCGTGCTGTGAGCAGCGCTTGAGATCACCGAGCTGCCGGTGGCGGCAGCAGCGTCGGTGCCCCACTTGTTGACGTCGAGCGTTGCGGCTTGCTCCACGCCACCTATCGCTTGGTTCACGGCGCCATCCGCCCCGAGCAGCGGCGTGAAGTCGGCAGACGAGAACGCCGGCGCCATGCCCATGGCTGACAGAGCGTCGTCGAGGCTGCCAAGGCTCGACAATTTCAGCTCCGGCATGGACAGCTTGACGTACCCGGATTGGAGCGAGCGCGTGATGCTCGCCAGCCGGTCCGGCGTGAGGCCGGCGAGGAACGCACTCATGGAGCCGCTCGTGGGCTCGAGCAGCATGGCGGCAAAGCGCCCGTTCGTGTACGGCAGTTGCACCGCGTCGAAGGCCGACGTCTGGGCGTAGCTGAACGGGTCCTGCGAGTCCTCGATCATCGGCACCGAGACGGTGGTGCCCGACGGAAGATGGAACGGCGCCGAGCCAACGGTGGCCGACTGGAAGAGATCGCGTTGCCAGGCAGCGTGGAAGTGGAGCGCATTCGCCAGCACGACCTCGGTGGCCGCGCTGAGCGATCCTGCCGGGTAGAGCACCTTGATGCGGCCGGCGGTTTCTTGGGCAACCCAGGCGTTGATGGCGTCCTCGGACGAGTTCGAAGCGAAGTTCACCTGGTAGGTGTCGTCGCCGAACGTCTCGGCTGCCTCCCGGAGGAATGTCGCTTGCACGTGGAGGTCCTGCTGCACCCACAGCGAGTTGGCGAGCTGCAGCTCACCCGGCGACTCGGCCGCCATGAGGCTCTGCACGAGCCCGTTCCAGGCGGCTGCCTGCTCGGCCGGCGAGAGCCCGGAGCTCTGCAGCGCCGTGGCGATCTGGGCGGCGGTTGCGCCGGCTGCTCCGAGCTCCAGCATCGACAGGTCGATATGAGCGCTGAGCGGCGAGAGCAGGACGTTGCTACCCGGCGAGCCGGCGAGCTCGAGACGAGTCAACTCCAAGGCGAAACGCTGCTCGGCCTGCCCGACCGCCCCAACGCTCGCGGGCGAGCCGAGAGCGCTCTGCAGCTTCACTTCGGCGACGAGGTGGGTCGACCCGTTCGGTCCGGCGGCTCGTACGATCGCACCGGACCTGTTCGGAAGGGTCGGGCCGTGGTTCCCGAAGCCGACGAGGCCGACGACGAGGAGGGCGGCGAGCACGACGCTCGTGCCGCCGGAGGCTGCCGCGAAGCGCCGGCGGCGCTGGCGAGCGGCGCGCTCCTGCACGGCCGCCGGGGATGGCCAGTCGTGAGGGAGCGTTGGGTGGCGGAAGGGTTGCAGGGCGGTCTCGAGCCAGTCGTTGTGCTCATCCACGGCGGGTCATCTCCTCGGGGTCGTCCACGGCGAGGCGCAGGGCCAGATGCGACCGCCCGCGTGACAGCCACGACTTGACCGTGCCGGCCGGGACTCGCATCTCGGCGGCGATCTCGTCAATGGGCTGGCTTGCGAGGTAGTGCAACACGATGGCCTCTCGCTCCTTCGGGGACAGCGTCATGAGCGCCGCCACGAGATCCTGGTGCTGGGCGGAGTCCGTCACCGGCTGCGGACGTTCCGGCGGCGAGCTGCGCAGCAGTGTCCGTTTCACCCGGCGCCATTGGTTCTTGGCCAGGTTGAACGCCACGCGGCGCACAAATGCCTCCGGATCGTCGTAGCCGGCGACCCGATCCCACTTCGCCCAGGTCCGGACGAACGCTTCCTGGACGAGGTCAAGGGCGCCGTGCTCGTCGCCGGTGAGCGCGTAGAGCTGACCCACAAGCCGCTCGCGGCTGTGCTCGTACAGCTCGGTGAACTCCTCGACTCCGGCCACTTCGGCCTTTCACTCGTCTACCCGTCCACACCCGCCGAGGGGTGCAAAGGTTGCATCGTCACTGTGGCTCATGTGTCGTCGATGTGTGCCGTTCTTCCTCAAAATGGGACATAACGGCACACACGGGCGACCGCGTCCCGCCCCGAGCGGCTAAGATGCTTGCTGGCAAGCAACTAGTTTGCGGCAGTCGGGAAAGAAACCCACGTCGTCGGAGGACCAAGCCTTGAGCAACGCAGCGCACGTCGAAGTGCCCACCGAGGCACCGGCGCGGCTGCGGACGGCCGTGAGCCGGCTCGCCAAGCGGCTGAAGCCGACGGCGGCCGCCGGCTCGCTCACGACTTCCGAGGTCGATGTCATCCAGACCGTCGCCCGCGTCGGCCCCGTGAAGCTGTCGAGCCTGGCAGGCCAGGCCGGTCTCAACCCGACGATGCTCTCGCGGATCGTCGCCAAGCTCGAGGACCAGGGCCTCCTGCGCCGGCTCCCCGACGCCAGCGACGGACGGGTGTGCCGCGTCGAGGTCACCGAGCAGGGGAGCAGGCTGCACCATCGCGTCCGCAACGAGCGGACCGACGTCCTGTCCCACGAGCTCGATCTGCTCGACGCCGATGACCGCCGTGCCGTTCTCGCCGCCCTGCCGGCGCTCGAGCGCCTGGCAGAGGCATTGCTGGAACGAGCCGTGCCACCAGGTCCCCCGGCACCGCCGGCCATCGCCGCCGGCAAGGAGCGGAACGAACGATGAGCCGCCTGTTCTCGATCGGCCGGCGGACGTTCTCGGCCCTCAACATCCCGAACTTCCGGCGCTACTACGCCGGCCAGGCGATCTCCCTCATCGGGACGTGGATGCAGTCGGTCGCCCAGTCGTGGCTCGTCTACGTGCTCACGCACTCGGCCACCGACCTCGGGCTGGCAGTCGCCCTGCAGACCTTGCCGGTTCTCGTCCTCGGGCCTTACGGCGGCGTCATCGCCGACCGGGTCGACAAGCGCCGGCTCATGGTCGTGCTGCAGTCGGCCATGGGTGTGCAGGCGCTCGTGCTCGGGCTCCTCACCGTGCTCGGGGTCGTGCGGTTCTGGGAGATCCTCGTGCTGGCCGTCATCCTCGGGCTCAACAACACCTTCGAGAACCCCGCCCGCCAGGCTTTCGTGCTCGAGATGGTCGGTCCGGACGAGGTTCGCAACGCCGTCAGCCTGAACTCGACGCTCTTCAACGCCGCCCGGGCCGTCGGGCCGGCGGTCGCCGGCATCCTCATCGCCACCGTCGGCGTCGGCATCTGTTTCTTGCTGAACGCCGCCAGCTTCATCGCCGTCGTCTTCTCGCTCGTGACGATGAACACGTCCCTCCTGCAGCCGAGCCCGCCGGCGGGCAGGGCGAAAGGGCAGGTGCGGGAAGGGTTTCGCTACGTCGCCCGCACGCCGCGCCTCATCGTGCCCCTCATCATGATGGGCATCGTCGGCACCCTCGCCTACGAGTTCCAGGTCGTGCTCCCGGTCGTGGCGAAGGGGACGTTCCACGGCAGCGCCGAGGCGTACGGGTTCATGACGGCCGCCATGGGCATCGGTGCCGTCGTCGGCGGCTTGATCGTGGCTGCCCGCGGCCGCACCGGGCTGCGGCCCTTCACCGTGGCAGCGTGCGGACTCGGGCTCGCCATGGGGCTTGCCGCCGTTGCTCCCGTGCTGATCGTCGAGCTCGTGGCGCTCGCCGTCGTCGGCTACGCCAGCGTGTCGTTCTTGGCGACCGGTAACACGACGTTGCAGCTCGAGTCGGATCCCACCATGCGCGGGCGGATCATGTCGCTGTGGGCGGTCGCCTTCCTCGGAACGACGCCGCTCGGCGGGCCGCTGCTCGGATGGATCATCGCCACCACGAACGGCCGCGTCGGCCTCGGTGTCGGCGCCGTCGCCTGCCTGGCAGCGTCCGCCATCGGAGGCGTCGCCCTGTGGAGGCTGCAGCACAGGACCGCTCAGCGGACGCGAAAGGCCGACTCGCCGATCGGTGTCTCTGGTGTGCTCACCACCGACGTGACCGAGGCGTGAGGCGGCCCGCTGCGGCACCAGGCGATCATGGCCTCGACAGCCGCCGGCGAGCCTTCGAAGGCGGCCTCGACCGAGCCGTCGTCGCAGTTGCGCACGTAACCGCCGACTGATCGGGCCACCGCCTCGGTGCGGCAGGACTCACGGAACCAGACGCCCTGCACGCGACCCTCCACAACGACCCGGCGGCGGAGGATCGTCGGCGGCGGCGCTCCGGTCACACAACAGTGGCGTCGCGAGGCGCTCCCGTTCTTGCCACGCCGCACAAGCTACGCCAGCCGCGCGGGACCCTGCCGGCCCGGATCAGCCCGCCGTCGAGGAGGACCTGCAGGATCGGGCGTGTCGACTCGAAACGGAGCTGCCGCCGCTCCGCCGTAGCGTTGGCGGCCCGCCAGGTGGCGAACCCGGGCAGCCCCACGACTTCGTAGACACCGGGGTGCACCATCGAGTCGAACATGAAGCGGATCATCGCCGGCGCCACGTAGCGCACGGCCGCCCGGTCGATGCGGCTCGTCTGCTCCCAGATCTCGGGCAGCACGGCCCGTGCGAAGGACAGGTGGCGAGCCTCCTCGGCCCGGTGGTAGCGGTTCACGGCCCTGATGAACGGGTCGGTGTCGGCGTGCTCAGATGCGAGCTTCTGGAACAGATCGGGGATCTCCTCGCCCCCGAGAACAAGTACGTAGAACAGCGCCCGGTTGCCGATCGTCGCCTCGATGACGGCTCGATAGCCGAAGCTGAGGAGGCGGAAGGGCCACGGTGAAGCAGCCTTCGGCTCGATCTGGCGAAGGAGGCGTTGAAAGAGACGCTGGTGGCGGGTTTCTTCGCCCATCTCGTGGAGGATGAAGGTGATCCGCGGGTCGACGAGGTTCGCTGCCGTGGCGATGTGGGAGGCGAACCCCGCTTCGAGGACCGCCTCGAAGCGGATGCCGGCCTCGGTGATGGAGGCGATCTCCTCGCGGGACAGCTCGGATCGCTGCTCGGGGCTCAAGTCGAGGTGCAGGCCGGCGATCGTCAGCATCTCGTCGGGGATGAGCTGACCGCTGCCCACCTCGCCGGCGACCTCGTCATCCGGCTCGACGGTCCGTCTGCCGGCCGCAGCGCTCAAGCGCTGCACCTTCCGCTCGATCTGCTCGGCGTCCACTGCCGCAGTTGGCATGAGCGTGTGTCTCCTTGGATTCGGTGCTGCGCGTCGTGTGGCTGGGGGTTGTGGCCGGAGTGCAGAGGCTCCGGACAGGTGTTACTCGCAGTAACGTTACCAGGAGTTACACTGTGTGGCAATGGCAAATCTGGCGCGACGCGACGAATTGCTGGAATCGGCCCTCATCGTGATCCAGCGGGAGGGTCCCAACGCCTCCATGGAGGCAATGGCGGCCGAGGCCGGCATCACCAAGCCGATCCTCTACCGGCACTTCGGCGACCGTGACGGGCTGATCGCGGCGATGGCGAGCCGTTTCGGCCGGCAGCTGGTCGAGCGGCTGTCGGCGGTCCTCGCCGAGCCGGCCTCGCCGCGGGAGCGCATCGAGGCGGCCGTCGGGAGCTACGTCTCGTTCATCGAAGAGGACCCGGCGTTGTACGTCTTCCTCACCCAGCAGGGCGAGGTACTGAGCCTCGTCGAGTCGGGCGTCATCGAGCGGGTGGCGAGCCTGCTCGCGGGCGCCATCTCCGACACGATGGCGGCCGCGGGGCTTCCGGCCCGGCCGACCGAGACCTGGGCCTACGGTGTGGTCGGGATGATGCATCTGGCCGGCGCTCGTTGGGCTGCGACACCCGGACAGTCGCGCCAGCAGCTCGTGGCCGATCTCGTGAGCCTCGTCGCTGACGGCCTGCTCGGGGCGACCGCCGTTGAGGCAGTGGCGCCCTCGCTCCGATGACCGCTTCACGGCTCGTCTGGGGACGCAAGGACGGCGCCTTCGTGCGGCGCCCGGACGAGCTGGCCGTGGAGGAACCGCTCGAACTTCGGCTGTCGACGCACACTCCGCCGCGGACGATGACGCTCACGATGCGCACGCCGGGTCACGACTTCGAGCTCGTCGCCGGCTGGCTGCTTGCCGAAGGCGTCATCGACACGCCGGCGGCCATCGGCGCCATCCGTTACTGCACCGACCCCGACCTCGACGGCGAGCAGCGTTACAACGTCGTCACGGTCGACCTGAAGATCGCACCGGGTCGCGAAGTCGGCCGCCTCATGCTGACATCGTCGTCGTGCGGGATCTGCGGATCTGCCTCCATCGATGCCCTGAGGGATCTCGGCCACCCACCGCTGGCGGCCGGAGGCTCGGTCGCCTGGACGACGCTCCTCGGCCTGCCCGAGCAGCTGGCGGCCGGGCAAGACGACTTCCGCTCGACGGGTGGCCTGCACGCGGCCGCCCTCGTCTCGTTCGGCGGGGAGCTGCTCGTCGCCCGCGAGGACATCGGTCGCCACAACGCCGTCGACAAGGTGATCGGGTGGGCGTTGCTCGGCGGTCGTTTCCCGCTTGGCGAGACGATCCTCGTCGTGAGCGGGCGCACGTCGTTCGAGATCGTGCAAAAGGCGCTGCGTGCCGGTATCAGCTTTGTGGCGGGCATCTCGGCCGCCAGCAACCTGGCGGCACGGCTGGCCGACGAGGAGGGCATGACGCTCGTGGGGTTCCTACGGGGCGAGCGGTGCACCGTCTACGCCCACCCGGAGCGCATCGCGGCCGCAGGCTGAGGGCGCCCGCCGCAGCGCCCGAGCTCAGACGGTTGTGACGGCCGCCCCCGTTGTCTCGACGTCGGGCATGCAGCCGGCGAACGGCTCGAGATACCGGCGGATGGCGATGGCGGCCGCCGCGCCCTCACCGGCTGCCGAGGCGGCTTGCTTGGTGCTGCCGGCCCTGCAATCGCCTGCGGCGAACACGCCGGCGACATCGGTCTGCAGCCCGGCATCGGTCTCGACGAAACCCCGCTCGTCGAGCCGCACCAGCCCCTTCACGAGCTCGGTATTGGGTGACAGCCCGATGAACACGAACATTGCGGCGGGGTGGAGCTCGCGTTGCTCGCCGGTCTCGGTGTCGCGCATGACGACGGTCTCGAGGTGCCCGTCGCCCCGCAGCTCGACGGTCTCGACGTTGCAGACGACTTCCATGGCTGGGTTCTCGGCGATCTTCTCGACGACGATCTTCGATGCCGTCAGCTCCGGGTCGCGGGTGGCGATCGTGACGTGCCGGCCGAACTTGGTGAGGAAGAGCCCCTCCTCGCCGGCTGAGTTGCCGCCGCCCACGACGAGAATGTCCTTGCCCCGGTAGAAGGCGCCGTCGCACGTTGCGCAGAAGTGCACGCCGGCGCCGATGAAGTCCTCCTCACCGGGCACACCGAGGCGGCGGTAGGTGGACCCGAGCGCCAGCAGGACGGCGTACGAGCCATAGGTGCTGCCGCCGGCTGTGGCCACGCAGCGGTAGCTGCCGTCGCTCGTGATCCCGGTCACCTCGGTGGCGGCGAGGATCTCGACGCCGAAACGCTCCGCCTGCGATCGCAACCGCCCAGCGAACTCGTCGCCCGTGACGCCCTCGGGAAAGCCGGGAAAGTTGTCGAGGCGTTCCGTCACGCCGGCCTGGCCCCCGACGCCGGCCCGCTCGATGACAAGCGTCTCGATCCCTTCCCGAGCTGCATACAGCCCGGCCGTGAGCCCGGCCGGGCCGCTGCCCACGATGATGAGGTCGTAGAACGAGCGCGATGCCGTTGTGACGATGCCGAGCTTGCCGGCCAGTTCGGCATTGGACGGCTCCACGAGCGTCGAGCCGTCGGCGAACGTGATGACGGGGATGACCCGCTTGCCCCTGTTGACTTCCTCGACGTAGGCGAGGCCATCGGTGTCGACGTCGACGTCGACGAAGCGGTAGTGGACGCGTTGCTCACCGAAGAACTGTTTGGCGCGCTTGCAGTCGCCACACCATTGCGTGCCGTAGATGGTGATGCCGGAAGTCGAGTCGTCAGCCACGGCGGGATTGTTGCACCTTGTCGGCGACGAAGCGACGCCTACCAGCCGAGCTGGCGGAGCCGGGGGTCGTCGATGCCGAAGTGGTGGGCGACCTCGTGGATGAGCGTCGTGCGGACCTGCTCGGCGACTTCCGCCTCACTCGAGCAGATCGAGCAGATGGTGAGACGGTAGAGGGTGATCTTGTCGGGCATCACGACGTTGTTGCCGTACCCGCTCGATCGTTTCGTGAGGGGGATGCCTTCATAGAGGCCGAGGAGCCTGCCGCCGCCCACCTGCCGCTCGGCGACGTCCTCGACGAAGATGGCGACGTTGTCCATGCGCTTGGCCAGATCGGGCGGGATGGCGGCAAGGGCGTCGTCGACCATCTCGCCGAATCGCTCCTCGGACACCTCGAACATGACGGGCGCCTCACGCCTCGACGATGGCTCGGGTGATGGCGACAGCGGCGACAAAACGGCGGAAGACCGCCAACGGATCGATGTCGGTGATCTCGACGCTGCGGCCGCTCGTTCGCTGCACACCACCGACCCAGCCGGCCATCTCTGCCATGTCGGCCGTGAGCCAGTCGACTTCGAGGCGGGCAGGCAGCTCGATCGGCGGCGGCCGTAGCAGCCCGCTGGCGGCGGCTTCGACGGCCTCCGTCGCCCCGGCACGGATGGCTGCGCAGGCTCGCTCGGGGTGGAGGCTGGTCGCCGAGAACCGCGTGATGGCCCGCTTCACGACGACGCCGACGATGTCGGGGATGACAGCGGCGGTCTCTTCGATCGTGACCTGGTCTCCGGTCACGAGCGCCACGGGTACACCGTGGGCAAGGGCGACGAGTGCGTTGATGCCGGATTCCCCCACAGTCGTGCCGTTGAGACGGGCGGCGCTCACCGCCCGCGGGTTGTAGGTGTGCGAGAGCACCCCGTTCGAGCCCATGGAACCGTGGTAGGAAACGAACAGCGCGGCGTCGAAGGTGTCATCGAGCCCCTGCATCATGTAGAGCGGCTTGTGGCGCCCGGACACGTAGCTCGCCTCGGCGCGCAGCTCCGCCGGCGGGAGGTTGGCCATCGCCCCGTGGGAGTCGTTCACGACGATCTCGGTGGCGCCGGCCTCGAGGGCGCCGTCGATGGCGGCGTTCACCTCGTCGAGCAGCAGGCGCCGGCCCATCTCGTACTCGGTCCCGGGTCCCCGGCACTGCGACCAGTCGACGATTCCGGCCGTGCCTTCCATGTCGCTCGAGATGAAGACCCGCATGGCTTGGGTGAGATCCTTAGCGGAGCCCGGCGAACAAGTCGTCCTCCGGCGTCGGGTAGCCGGTGGTGTCATGGGCGCGCACGAAGGCTTCGACCGAGAAGATCTGCTTGAACAAGTCGAAGCCCAGCCCGAGGAAGAACGTATTGTCCGTCTGGCTCGAGTGGGCCTCGAGAGCCCGGAATTTCGTCTCGGCAAACGCAGCGCAGTCGATGTAGGCGGCGATCAACTCGTCCGGCGTCCCGAAGTCGAGTGCGTCGGTCGCTTCCTGCGGCGGCTCCTGGCCGGCGCTGCGCATCGCCTCCGCGAAACCCGCCACAGCTGACTTCGGGATCACCGGGTAGTAGAGCTTCCTCGGGATGCCGGTGGCGGCGACGGCGGCGACGGTGATGCGGTTCGCCTGGATGTGGTCCGGGTGGCCGTAGAAGCCGTTCTCGTCGTAGGTGACGACGACGTCGGGCCGGTACGTCTCGATCAGGCCCGCCAGGCGCTCGGCAGCTTCGGCGACAGGTGTCTGCCAGAAGACGCCCGGGTCGTCGTTCTGCGGCCAGCCCATCATGCCGGAGTCGTGGTAACCGAGCAGCTCGACGTCGCTCACTCCGAGCAGCTCGGTGCTCTTCGCCAGCTCCGCCCGCCGGTGGGTCTTGACGATCTCCTCGTCGTGGCCCGGCTGGCCCGGCTCGCTCCCGTCCGGAGCGTTCCCGAGCTCGCCGTTGGTACAGGTCACCAGGACCGTGCGGACGCCGTCGGCCACGTACTTGGCGAGAATGCCGCCGGTCGACGACGCCTCGTCGTCGGGATGGGCGTGCACGGCCATGAGGGTGAGGCGATCCATGCTCCGACACTAATCGTGGCCCTGGCCGGCTCCGCCTGGCCGTCCCGCATGGCCGGCCGCCTGGCCGTCCCGCATGGCCGGCCGCCTGGCCAGTACCGCATGGCCGGCCCGCCAGGCCGGCCCGCCGTGGCCGTCCCGCATGGCCGTCCCGCATGGCGTGGTTGCCCGGATTCGTCGCCCCGGGCGCCGTTAGCGTCAGATTCGTGGTCGCCGATCTCGATCTTCCGGAGTCCTTCCGCCGCCGCGTGCTCACCTACGAGCCGGAGTTGCGCACCGAGCGAGCCGGCTGGCTGCGCGACCTTCCCGACGTCGTCGCCACGCTTGCCGAACGCTGGGGACTGAGTCTCGGTGAGGCGTACCCGTCGTTTTGCAACTACGTGGTCGCCGCCACGACCGAGGAAGGGGATGCCTGTGTCCTCAAGATCGGACCGCCGGTCCCCGAGGGCGGCGAGGGCATTCTCCGCGAGGCCATTGCTCTCGGACTTGCCGGGCCGGCTGCAATTGGCGTGCTCGACGCGGACACCGACGCCGGCGCCCTGCTGCTCGAGCGTGCAACGGGCGGGCCGCTCAGCGCTCAGTGCGAGCGAGACGACGATCGCGCCACCGAGATCCTCGCCTCCGCCCTGGGGTCGTGGTGGGTGCCGGCCGGCGCGGAGAGCGGACTTCCGAAGCTGGCGGTGTTGGAGGACACCTTCGAGGAGTTCGACCGCGGGCCGCACGGTGCGAGCTACCGAGGGAGAGATATCGTCGCCACCCTCGCCGAGATCGACAGCGGCATGCGGGACCTGCGGGAGGCGGCCGTAACCGCTCGTCGCGTCTTTCAGGAGCTGCTGGCCGACCGGGCTCCAGAGGTCGTGGTGCACGGCGACCTCCATCACGAGAACGTCCTCGAGGACGAGACGAAGGGCTGGGCGGTCATCGACCCGAAGGGTTTTGTCGGTGATGCCGGCTACGACACCGGTGCGATGCTGTACAACCCGTTTGCCTACACGAGCCGCGTGCCCGACATCGGCCCGCTCGTGCAGCGGCGGCTCGACATCGTCGGGAACATCGTCGGGATGGATCGCGAGCTGCTGACAGCCTGGGGCTATGTGAAGGCGGTGCTGTCGTTGCTG
Source organism: Acidimicrobiales bacterium (assembly GCA_049510975.1). Classification (GTDB taxonomy): domain Bacteria; phylum Actinomycetota; class Acidimicrobiia; order Acidimicrobiales; family Bog-793; genus JAKACA01. The sequence continues at coordinate 154,473 of JBEKYM010000007.1, read as the reverse complement.
TGGGCGGTCGAAGGCGAGGAGCTCGAACGCGACGACGTTCGCTTGCGCCTCATCTCTGACTTGCGACACCGCATCTGACACAAGGCGCCGGACGACCGCCCGCCGGCCGCTCGTTCACAGGACGATCGGGGCGCCCCCGAGAGCCCGCCGGTGGTCGGCGGTGATCGCTCGCACGAGGCGCGTGCCGAGAACTGCGGCGCAGGCGTAGAGGCCGGCGCCGACGGCCATGAGGATGATGGCGGGGACCAACGAGAAGATGTCGGTGACGACGCCGGCGGAGAAGGAGATGCCGCCGAACACATAGCCGAGCCAGGCGTAGATGGCCGATCCACGCGCCGAGTGGTCGTAGGGCAGGCAGTCCGAGAGCGCCTGATACGGCCACCAGAGGCTGACGATGGGGATGAACCAGGCGCCGACACCGAGGCCAGGCGACCGGCGGGCAGGGTAGCCGAGCTGGAGGGCGGTCGTGGCGGCGCTGTACTGCCAGATGAGGAAGGCAACTGCGGCCGCCATCACGACGGCATCGAGCGCGTAGACCCACGCGAAGCTGGAGGGAAACCCCGGCGGGACCGAGCCGACGGGATGAGACGTCCGGAGATACGTGCGCAGTTGAGGGCCAAACGACCGCATGATTGCCAGCACGACGCCCCACTGTGCGAATTGGACCGCCACGAAGAGCACGACGCCGGCGCGCGCCCAGCGCCAGATGCGGTCCTCGCTGGCAAGGGAAGTTGCCGCCTCGGCTCTTCTGCGAGCGGACTCGTCGGGACGCGTCCAGGTAGCTGTGAACGACGTCCAGCGCACGCCGTCCCACCAGCGCGACGGAGCCGCTCGCCATGGATCGGGGTACCAGCCTGGCGGTGGCGGCATCCTCATGGCACCGGCACGGTCATGGTGTGATCTTGACAGCTCAGGGTCATCAGGGGGCCGAAGGCTCCGCCAGCATTGCGGGGAGCTCGCCGGTCGAGAGCACGGCGAGGAACTGCACGGCACGTGTGAGGGCGATGTAGAGCAGACCCGGCCCGCCCGCCTCGGCGAGGATGAGATTCGGCTCCACGACGACGACGGCGTCGAACTCGAGGCCTTTCGCCAGCTCCGGACGTACGAGGGCCACGTGGCCGGCAAGGCTGGCGTGTCCATAGGGCACAAGCGGCAGACGGCCAGCCGACAGGGCGGCGGCGATCTCGGGGTGCAGCGACTCGGCGGCGATGACGGCGACGGAGTGATGCTCGTCGACGAGGCTGGCGGCGACCGATGCGACGGATGATCCGATCTCGCCCGCCGCGCAGGGCAAGAAGACGGGGGGGCGACCGGAGGAGCGTACCGAGGTCGTCGGGCGAAGTGCAGGCGAGGTGGCTGCCAGCACCTGATTGGCGAGGGCCATGATCTCGCCCGGCACCCGGTAGCCGACGGAGAGCTCCTCGATACGGCTGCCGGCCGGCCGCCCGAGGGCTGCCAGCGTGACGTCCCAGTCGATCGGGGCTGCCGGCGCGGTCGCCTGTGCAAGGTCGCCGAGGATCGTGAAGGAGCGACCGTCGATCGAGCGCCGGGCCACCATGCGCAGCGCCATCGGCGAGAGGTCCTGGGCCTCGTCGACGACGACGTGCCCGTAGCGGCGCGGCGGCCCGGACAGGTAGGCACGAGCTTCGTCGAGGAGCGCCAGGTCGGCCGGGCTCCACGGCTCGTCCGAGACTGCCTTGGCGGCTGATCGCGCCAGGAGGGCCTGCTCCCCGGCCGACAGCAGCCCGTCGGCGGCGGTGCGTCGCAGCGCCTGCTTGGAGAACACGCCACGCACGACGGCGACGGGGCTCTGTGCCGGCCAGATGCGGTTGAGCGTGCCCTGCAAGGCGCTGTCCTTGCCGAGCTCGTTCAGGACTTCCTCGAGATCGCCCTCGAGCTCCGGCCGTCCCCGCGCCAGCACGCCCATGACCGCCCGTCCGACAGCGCGGCGAAAACGGAGGCGGCGTTCGCCGAGAGGGCCGCCAGAAGCGAGTGACCGATGCGCAAGGTCGGCGACGACGGCCGCCTCGATGCTGACCATGCCCCAGCGGGTGGAGGCTTGCAGGTCGCTCGCCGGCGGGCGAACGGCCGCGTCGGCAGCTCGGGCGATGATCTCGGCCATGCGGGAGTCGCCCTTCAGGGCTGCGACCTCCGCCGCCTCAGCGCCTTTCACTCGCCACTCGGGGCACAGGCCCGCCAGCGTCGTCTGCGCGACGGCGACCTCTCCGAGCGACGGCAGCACTTCGCCGATGTAGGCGAGGAAGACGCGGTTCGGGCCGAGCACGAGGGCGCCATGGCGCTCGAGGTGGTCGCGGTGTTCGTAGAGGAGCCAGGCAGCTCGATGCAGGCCGACGGCCGTCTTGCCGGTGCCGGGGCCGCCCTGCACGATGACGGGGACGTCGAGGGGGGCGCGGATGATGCGGTCCTGCTCGGCTGCGATGGTGGCGACGATGTCGCGCATCGCCCCCGTGCGGGCGCGGCCGAGCTCGGCAAGGAGCGGGTCGGGCAGCCCGCTCGCCGAGACGACCGACTCGGCGTCGGGGTCGTGGAAGTCCTCGTCGACGATATCGGCGAGCACCCGCTCGTCGAGGATGAAGCGCCGTCGCCGGTCGAGGCCGAGCGGATCCCGGAATGTCGCCCGGTAGAAGGGGATCGAGACCGGGGCGCGCCAGTCGACCACGACGGGGTCGCCGCCGCCGTCCTCGACATGACGGCGCCCGATGTGCCAGCTGTCGCCGCTCCCCTCGTCGATGCGCCCGAAACACAACGGCCCGAGGTTGGCGGACATCGAGGCCGCCCGCTGCCGGAGGAAGCGGTGAGCGATGGTGGCGTCCCAGTCGCCGGGCGCTCGCTCGGCGGCATCGGCTGCTGCTCGAGCGGCTCGGGTTTCCATGGCGGCGAGCAGCTCGTAGGCGCGGTCGAGGTACTGCTGCTCCTCGGAATGTCCTGTGTCAGTGCCTCCGGACGCGGCGATGCCAGGCGAAGTTGCGGCTGCGTCCCCCACGGCGAGCAATTTAGAGCGGCGGCGCCGGGCTCCGCGCGCATCTCGCTCCATGCCAAGCTGGCGGTGTGGCAGCGTTGCGGATCTTCGTCGGCCTCGTGATCGTGGCCATCACCTGGGCGAGCATGGTGGCGACGCTCGTCACGCCTCGGGGCCGGTCGCCGTTCCAGTTCGTCGGCCGCACGGTGTCGCGCAGCACCCGACGCCTCATCGTCGCCATCTCCCGGCTGGCGAAGAAGTTCGAGATCAAGGACTCGATCCTTGCCACGATCGGGCCGGTGGCGTTGCTGGCGCAGCTGGTGGCGTTTCTCAGCTTGTTCCTCGTCGGCTACACGCTGGCGATGTGGCCGTATGCCGGCCGTATCGCTGTCGCCGTGCGCCAGGCCGGTTCGTCGATGTTCACGGTCGGCCTCGCCCATGTGTCGGGACAGAGCAGCGACGTGCTCGTCATCCTGGCGGCCGCCACCGGCGCCGTCGCCATCGCCCTCCAGATCGGCTACCTGCCGGCGATCTATCAGGCCTTCAACCGTCGCGAGTCGCTCGTCACCCTCATGGAGGCTCGGGCCGGCTTGCCAGCCTGGGGACCGGAGCTCATCGCCCGGCACCTGCTCGTGCAGACCCTCGACGCGCTGCCTGGGCTCTATCACGACTGGGAGCAGTGGGCGGCCGAAGTCTCCGAGAGCCATACGAGCTACCCCGTGTTGCTCTACTTCCGATCGCCCGAGCCGTGGTACTCGTGGGTGCTGGCGCTCCTGGCCGTGCTCGATGCCTGCGCCATCCAGCTCGCCCTCACTCCATCGACGGCGCCGAGCGAGGCGAGGATGTGCCTGCGCATGGGTTTCACCTGCCTTCGGCGGATCGCTTCGACGCTTCACTGGGCCTTCGACCCCGACCCGCTGCCGGACGGCCCCATCACCCTCACCTTCGAGGAGTTCGCCTACGCCGTGGACGTGCTCATCGGGGTTGGCTTCGTCACCGAACGGACCGCCGCTGAGGCGTGGCCGCACTTTCGCGGGTGGCGGGTGAACTACGAGTCGATCGCCTACCGGCTTGCTGATCGCGTCGTCGCCCCTCACGCACCCTGGTCCGGGGAGCGCCGTCACCTGGACGAGTCGTTGCAGATGCCCATGCGCCCGCCGCACCGCTCGCCGGACGGGACGACTCGGGAGGAAGGCAGGCACCGGCCCCGTCCTGGCGTCAGCTCGGTCGCCCGGACGACGAAGAAGCTGCGGGCCGGTCCGGGGCCACGAGCGGCGCCGGCGGCGCCGGCGGCCACGGCTGACAGCGGCCTGAGTCTCACCGGAGGCGACGTCGGCGGCGGCTCCGCCGTGCCGCCCGGCGAGCCGTCCCCCGTCGAGGTACTGAGCGACGATCTGCCGGGGACCCTGGAGGCTCAGCTCGAGCAGCTCGAGGATCTGCAGCCGCGGCGGAGTGAGTGAGCACCCGCGACTTCCTCGACGCCGCCGCTGTCGAGATCATCCCTTCCGGTCCGCTGGTGGGCGCCTGTGACGCTCCCGCCAGCAAGAGCGTCACGAACCGGCTCTTGCTGATGGCGGCCCTGGCCGAAGGTGAGAGCCGCCTCGTCGGCCCGCTGCGAAGCGACGACAGCGCCGTCATGTCCGCCGGCCTCGTCGCCCTTGGCGCCGGCATCGACGACGAGGGCGCCGCCGTCGCCATCACCGGGACCGGTGGGCGCCTGCGGGAGCCGCCCGGCGTCATCAGCGCCGGCCTTTCGGGCACGACGTTGCGCTGGCTGTCGGCGGCCGCCTTGCTCGTGCACGGCACTGTCGTCCTCGACGGCGAGCCACCGCTCCGCCGGCGGCCGATCGCCCCGCTGCTGCGCTCGCTCGAGGATCTCGGGGCGCGCATCGAGACCGATGAGGGTCGGCCGCCGCTGCGCATCACCTCGGCGGGGCTTCGTGGGGGGCACGTTGCCGTGGACGCGAGCGAGAGCTCGCAGTTCGCCACGAGCCTGCTGCTCATCTCCCCCTATGCGGCAAGCGATCTCTCCATCGAGGTTGCCCGCCTCGGTGCCGCCGGGTACGTCGAGCTGACGCTCGAAGCCATGTCCCGTTGGGGCGCCGTCGTCGACTCCACCGCCCCGGGCCGCTACCTCGTGACAGCCGGGCGCCACTACGAGGCCCGCCGGGAGGTCGTCGAGTACGACGCCAGCGCGGCCGCCCACCTGTTCGCCCTTGCGGTGGCGACGGCGGGTTCCCTGACCGTCCGCAACGTCGTGGGCACCCGGCAGCCCGACGCCGCCATGACCGCCGCGTTCGAGCAGATGGGTGCGGTCGTGACGGCGGCGCCCGGCGGGGGAGCGACCGTCGCCCGGCCGGGCCCGCTCCGAGGGATCGACCTCGACATCGCTCCCATGCCGGACCAAGTGCCGGCCCTCGCCGTGCTCGGCGTGCTGGCGGAAGGCACGACACGGCTGCGGAACGCATCGGTCGCCCGGGGGCACGAGACGGACCGTGTCGCCGCCGTCGCCCGGGAGCTCCGCAAGCTCGGTGCCCAGATCGAGGAAGAGGGCGACTCCCTCGTCATCGAAGGTGGCCGCCGTCTTGCCGGCGGCGTTGTCGAGACCTACGACGACCACCGCATGGCGATGGCGTTCTCGTCGCTCGGAGCAGCCGTACCCGGCATCGTCGTCAACGACCCCGGTTGCGTTCGCAAGACCTACCCGCAGTACTGGCGGGACGTGGCCGCACTCGGCCTCGGCCTACGGGCGGCGGGCTGACACGATTTCACCCGTGCTGCCGCCAGCCTCCAGGTGCTCCAGCCATTCGACCGCCACGATGGCGACGAGGTCGAGCGGGCGACTGAGGGAGGCCGCCTCGCCGAACCGCTCCGTCAGGCCGACGACCGTCAGGCCGGCTGTCTCTGCCGCCTGCAGCCCGGCGGACGTCGTTCGGCCAGCGACGCACAGGGTCGGGTGATCGGCACAGCGTCTCCAGATCCCGCCCACGACCTTGCCGGAGAACGACTCGGCGTCGAGGCAGCCTTCTCCCGTGATGACGGCGTCAGCGTCCTCGAGCTGAGCATCCAGCCCGGCGAGGGAGGCGACGAGGTCGAAGCCCGAAACGAGACGTCCCCCGATCGCCGCCAAGCCGCCGGCGAGGCCACCTGCCGCACCCGAGCCGGGCATCCGGGCCACATCGCGGCCGAAGGTGGTCAGGTAGCTTGCGGCGAGCGCCCGCAGGCGTTCCTCCAGGACCGCGACCTGGGCGGGCGACGCGCCCTTCTGCGGGGCGAAGCGAGCGGCCGCCTCCACGAAGCTGGCAGTCACATCGCACGCCACGATCACTTCCACGCCGGCGAGCCGCTCCGGTTGCCCGAGCACCTCGAGCGCCCCAGCGCCACCGTCGGTGGTGGCCGATCCACCGCAGCCGATGACGATCCGCCGAGCGCCCGAGGCGAGGGCGGCGAGGACGAGCTCGCCTACCCCTCGCGTGGAGGCGGTGAGCGGGTCGTTGCCGTCGCGGCCGCCGACCCGATCGAGACCGGCTGCCTGCGCCATCTCGATGACGGCGGTGGGGACGCCACCGCCGGCGGGCTCGGCATCGAGGCGCCACTTCGCAGTGAGCGAGACGCCGAGGGGGCCGGTCACGGTGTCGCGGCGGTTGGCTCCACCGAAGACGTCGAGCAGACCCTCCCCGCCATCGGACATGGGCAGCTCCGTCGCGCTCCACCCGGCTCGTGCGGCCCCGGCGGCGATGGCACGGGCGACGGCGCCGGCTGTGGCGGTCCCCTTGAACTTGTCCGGCGCCGCCAGGGCCCGTGGCATCCTCGCCGGTCTCAGTCGGCCCCGCCGGCGCCGGACGCAACTGCTCCGCCAGCAGCGGCAGTGCCGGTCACAGCGCCGGCGCCGGCCGTCGCAGCGCCACCGACGGGCGCGACGGCCTCGGCGTGTGCCGGCACGAACAGGGGGGCGAGATCGGGCCCGAGCCCGAACATCGGAAGGCACGGCTCCAGGTTCTCGATCACGATGTCGTCCCGCCGGAACTGCTCGAAACGCTGCCGAGTCATGCGGAAGTGGTACGACAGGGACGGCCGGCCGCCGGCGCGCAGGCCGATCTCCTCGCCGTTGTCCTCGTAGCCGACCGCGCGTGAGACGGCCATCGAGCGCACGTTGCCTTCGAAGGCCTCGCTGAGCGCCTCCTCGGCCCCGAGACCGGCGAAGGCGAGATGGAGCACGGCTGCCCTCATCTCGGTGCCGAGACCCTTGCCTTGCATGGGAGCCGCCAACCACGAACCCGTCGACACGGAGCGGCGGCGGGGAAACGCTCGGGCGCCGACGCCCTGGCTGCCTACCGGCCGGCCCTCCACGATGACGGCCAGGTCGAGATGCCAGTCGTCGGGTGAGAAGTTGGCCCGTTGGCGCCACCACCACTGCATGGAGTGCTGCTGGCGAACCGGCTCCGGCTCCGAGAGCCAGTCCAACATGAAGTAGTTCTCCCCGTCCGGGAACATCTCCGGGCCGGCGGCGTTCGCGAGCTCGACGAACATGTCGTCGGTGGGCGCTCGCAGCTCCAGGCGAGGTGTGCGGACGACGAGGTCGAACAGCGGCCAAAACTGGTGCGCCATGCGCCAGTCTGGCACGCCAGTCGTCCCGGCTGGCACGCCAGTCGTCCCGGCTGGCACGCCGGCGTCCCGGCTGGCACGCCCAATCGTCCCGGCTGGCACGCCGGCGTCCCGGCCCGGCAGCCGAGCTCAGTGCCTCAGCGGTGCCGCCACATTCTCGAGAAACGCCTCCATGTGCTCGAGGCGGGCGCTCAGCTCACTCCCGAGCGTGCGGTCGAGGACGACGAACTCGTCGATCCCGAGGCGCTCGTAGGCTCCGAGACGCTCGGTGATCTCCGCCGGTGAGCCGACGAGCGCCGGCATGGGAAAGTCCCGTTCCCGCCACCGCGCCAGCTCACTCGGGTCGTCGCTCGAGAACACCATCGCCTGGGTCGAGCGTTCGACCGAAGCCGGGTCGCGGGAGACGGCTTCGCAGTGGGCGTCGAAGACCGAGACCTTGTGGCCCATCGTCTCGGGAGTGCCCCAGCAATTCCAGATATCGGCGTGACGGGCGGCGATGCGCATGCCCACCTGCTCGCCCGAAGTCCCGAGTAGGAGGGGGAGACGAGGCTGGATCGGTTTCGGTTCGCAGGGTGCGTCCTCGAGGCGGTAGTAGTGGCCCTCGAAGTTCGACCGTTCCTCGGTGAGGAGCATGCGGACGACCTGACAAGCTTCGTCCAGGCGAGCGAGGCGCTCGGGAACCTCGTACAAGTCGATGCCGTAGGCCTCGTGCTCGTTGGCCTGCCAGCCGGCGCCGAGGCCAAGGATCGTGCGTCCTTGGCTGATGCGGTCGGTCGTTGCCGCCATGTTGGCGAGGATCGCCGGGTGCCGGTAGGTGTTACCGGTCACGAGGACGCCGAGGCGGGCGCGATCGGTGATGGCGCCGATCGCCCCGAGGGCGGTCCATGCCTCCAGGCGCGAGCCGAGCCCCGTGGGTGTCTCGTTCGGCATGAAATGGTCGGCGAGGTAGATGCCGTCCCATCCGGAGGCATCAGCCGCCCGCGCCGTCTCGGCGACCTCCGGCCACGGGTGCTCGGTACCGATCCAGATGACGAAGCGCACGGCGGGCCAGCCTAACGGGAGGCCAGTCGCCGGCGTCGCGAGACAAGGCCGGCGGCGGCGAGGCAGGCGCAGGCGATCGTTCCAGCAGCCGCCAGTGCGAGACCGATCTCTGCTCGCGCCGAGCGATAGTGCCACGTGACGCGGTAGCGGCCGGCCGGGACCGCCACGCCCTGGAGGAGGCCCACTGCCTGAACATCCCGGGTGAGGGTGACGCCCCCGGCGTCGGCGCCCGCGGCGGTGATGGGCTGCAGGGTGGCCGTCCACCCGGCGGAGTACTGCTCGCTGCGCACGAGCTCGCTCGGTGCGGGAACCTCGACGATCGTGACCGGGTCCTGCCAGCGGGCTACCACCGGGACGCTCACGGCTCCGTCGACGCTCGGCGCCGACGGATCGGTGGCACCGTAGGCCTCGAGCCAGGCCTGACCCCGCGCCCGCGTGTCGCGGTAGAGAACGAGGGGCCCGACCCGGCCGGCATAGACCCAGTGGGGCGGTGTGAGCAGACCCTGCAAGAGCCCGTTGAGGGCATATCGGACGGTGCCGTCGGACGGCTGTCGAAGTGCGAGGGGAGCACTGGCCACATCCGCGGTGACCACGACGGTACCGACGACGGGCTCGCCGGCGCGCAGGTCCGCCCCCGCGGCGTTCACCGTGACGGCGAGCACGCCGCCGCCGGCACGCTCGGCTTCCACCGGGAGCGCGAGTGTGAGCTCGCCCGCGACGCAGGACCCGCGTACGGAGAGGCGCCGGCCGTCGGCGAGCTGCAGCGACACGACGAGTTGCCCCGTCGGGAGCGGGCCGTAGCGCCGCTCGAAGCCAATGGTGAGCGAGGGCAGCTCGGTCGGGGAGGGCAGCTGCCAGCTGAGCCCGCCGGCGCCGAGGCGCCAGGGTCCGGCGGGTGGGTACGGGAATCGGGCCACCCCGTTGGGTTGGCGGTCGGCGGCGCTCTGGCCGAGGGGGAGCGGCGGTCCGGTGGGGACCGGGACCGGGCCGTGGGGTGCGAGCACGGTGCCGAACTGTTCGGGCACGACGACGAGGACGCCGAGGTCGAGGTCGTCGTAGGTGGACCCGAGGAAGGCATCAGGGAGCAGGTTCTCGACATCGTGAGTGCCAGTTGCCGTCTCGTAGGCGGCCGGGACTGCGGAGCCGTAACCCTGCACGGAGTCGATCACGTGCAAGAGCACGAGGTCGTTGACGCCGAGTCGGTCCGTCAGTTGTGACGGCGAGCTGAGAGCAAGCTGGTCAGGATCGTCGATGGCGATGCGGCTGCCGGCCGGTAGGCGGGCGAGAACGGCCGTGAGCGCCGGATTGGACGGCGCCAGCACCGAGAGGGCGACGGGCTGGTACGACGCCATGGCGATGAACAGTGCGACGTCGGCGAGGACGACCCCGGCGGCGGCACGGCGGTGGCTGTCGGCGGATCGCCAGTTTCGTCGGAGGAGCACGACGAGGCCGGCGATGGCGATCACGACGGCGACGCCGTAGTACGCCGCCATGGAGGACGGCAGGTTCGGCTGAACGGGGTCGACGCCGAGCCAGCGCTCCATCGGCCCCGTCCAGGTGAACATCGCCACGACGAGCCCGACGACGACGATGACGGGAACGGCGCCGGCCAAGCGCCACGAACCGCGGCCAACCGGGCGAGCTTCGGCCCGACGGCGGCTCACTTGGCCGGCGAGCGCGTCGACGAACACCGCGAGCAGGACTGCAAGGGCGAAGTCGGCGATGGCGGCGTTGCGGTTCTGGTCCCGTTGGCCGCCGTAGAGCGGTACGTGCACGAGGACGTGGCCGAGCGGGGTCTTCGTGCCCGTCGCGAGGACGAGGCCGACGACGAACATGACGTACCAGAGAGCGAGTCCCGGCCGGCGCCCGTCGCCGGCGGCATCAGGTGGTGGCGCCGCCAGTTCGGCTTTGCTCGAACGGTAGAGGCGCTCCCGTCGCAGCAACCTCGGCAGCAGTGCGAACAGGGCGATGAGCGGGAGGATGCCGACGCCGTAGGTCACCTCGGGCAGGTTCAACTGCCCGGCGTAGCTCGGCATCCCGAAGTTGCCGTTGCCGCCGATCAGATACGGCATGAACAGCAAGGGAAGGTCGTTCCAGCCGAGCGAGTAGAAGCCGAACAGCGCCAGCGTGCTCGCCGACCGCTGTGACGTCTGCAAGTAGGCAAGGCCTGGGAGCCACTGCACGGCGCTCGTGGCGACGGCGACGGCCGCCCCGACGGCGACACCCCGCAGCACGCGCACACCGGCACGGCGCTCCCGCCAGCAGCGGGCGGCCAGATAGAGCACGGCGATGATGGCATTGCTCGAGACGGCTCTCGGGTCGCCGGCGAGCACGGTGAGGCCGCCGGCGGCGCCGAGGAGGCAGATCCAGTGGCCCGAGGGCGTTCTCGCCCGGGCGCACCGGAACAGGCCGTCGATCCCGAGGAGGATCCACGGAGCGAGCGCAGTGCCCTCGATGAGACCGAGGTGGACGACCTGACCGCTCACGAAACCCGCCTCGCTCCAAGTGAGCGCCCCGAGGAAGGAGGCCAGCGGTGAGCAGCCGGACCGCCGCAGGAACAGGTGAAAGCCGACGCCGCAGGCCACGCCGGCGGCCACGACGTTGAGCTCATAGGCCGCCACGCCGGGCAGGATGGCAAACAGCCAGGTGCCGGGGAACATGGCGCCGGCGTTCCAGCCGGCCAGCAGTGGCACGCCGCTCCAGATGCCCGGATCCCACAAGGGCAAGCGGCCGTGGGCGATGAGCTGGCCGGCCAACACTCGAAGCGGGTAGTTCTGCGTGAGGTTGTCGCCGTCGAGCACCGGATGCCCGGCGAGGGCGAACGGGACGTTCACGAGCACCGGCAATGCCACCAGCACGAGCAGCGCCCACCGGTCGGCTCGGGTGAGGCGGGCTCGTAGCACCGTCCGACGTTAGGGCGCCCCGGACTGCGTCGCGTGACGGCGAGGAGATAGCGCCCTATGGTCAGCCCGGATGAAACACGGTCTCTTCCTTCCGCTCTTCGGTGAATTCGCCGACCCAGCCCGCGTTGTCGATGTGGCCAGGCAGGCCGAAGATGCCGGCTGGGACGGATTGTTCCTCTGGGACCACGTCTACGGAGGCGAGGGCGTCCCGGTGGGCGACGCCTTCGTCGCCCTGGCTGCGGTCGCCGCGAGCACGTCCAAGCTGCGGCTCGGCCCGCTCGTCACGCCCCTCACGCGCCGCAGGCCTTGGGTGCTGGCGCGCCAGACGACCTCAGTCGATCACCTGAGCGGCGGACGGCTGATCTTCGGTACCGGGCTCGGCGACGAGGGCTGGCTCGGCGAGCTGACGGCGTTCTCCGAGGCCGCCCAGGACGAGGGGCAACGCCAGACGCTCCTCGACGAGTCGATGGCGGTCCTGTTGCAGTTCTGGTCGGGCAAGCCGGTCCGTCACGACGGCTCGTGGTTGCACGTCGACTCGGCGCCGTTCCTGCCGACGCCGGTGCAGCAGCCGCGAATCCCTGTCTGGGTCAGCGCCCGCTGGCCGCGGGCGAACCCGCTGCGCCGCGCCGCCCATGTCGATGGCGTTCTGCCCATCTTCGTGGACGAGCGCGACTACCTCGTGCCGCCGGACCCCTCCGAGGTGAGCAAGATCCGCGACGAGCTCCGCCGCCTCGGGGCGCCGCCGCAGCACGATCTCGTGCTCCGTGGCGCCCTCGGTCCGAAGTGGACCGACGAAGCACTGGAGCGCTTGCGCGTGTTCTCGAACGCCGGCGCCACCTGGTGGCTCGAGAGCTTCGGACGCGAAGAAGCGCCATCCTCGATCTTCGACCGAGTGGTGGCAGGACCGCCGACAATTCGCTGAGCGCCCGATCGTGGGGCCCGTCGCACGGGTCGTCGAGGCTCCGCGACCGAGTGGGCTGCCAGGGCCTCTATCGTTATAGCTATGAAGTACGGCGGGTTTCTGCCGCTCTTTGGCGAGTTCGCGGATGCTTCGCGGGTGGTCGACATTGCCGTGGAGGCGGAGCGAGCTGGCTGGGACGGGTTGTTCGTGTCGGACCTTGCCGAGTACGGCGACGCCGTGCCGGTGGCCGACGCCTGCATCGCGCTCGCCGCCATCTCCTCCATCACGAAACGACTGCGCCTCGGCCTCGTCACCCCGGTGGCCGACCGACGTCGTCCATGGGTGCTGGCGCGGCAGTCGGCCGTCCTCGACCACCTGACGCACGGCCGGCTCATCTTCGCGACGGGCCTCGGTTACGCGAGTTGGCACGAGAACCTCGCCCTGCCAGCCGGGCGTGCTGCTCACGACGAGGAGGAGGATGCTCGCGCCTCGCTGTTCGACGAGTCGCTGGCCGTGCTCCTGCAGTGCTGGTCCGGTCGTCCCGTTCGTCATGAAGGCAAGTGGATGCAGGTCGACTCGGCACCGTTCCTGCCGACACCGTTGCAAACGCCCCGGGTTCCGGTCTGGGTGAGCGCCGAGTGGCCGCGGCGGACACCGCTACGCCGAGCGGCCCACCTGGACGGCATCCTGCCCGTCTTCGCCGATCAACGCGGTTCGGACGCCTTGCCGAGCACGGCCGACGTGCGCGACATCAAAGACGAGCTCCGACGTCTCGGCGCTGCGCCTGAGCACGACCTCGTGCTGCGGGGCTCCCTCGGTCCGAGGTGGGCCGAGGCGGACCTCGAGCGCCTCCATCAGCTCGAGAACGCCGGCGCCACCTGGTGGCTCGAGACGGTGCGCGCCGACGAGTCGGTGTCGGCGGTCTTCGACCGGATGGCGGCAGGCCCTCCCCGACGTCCCTGAACAACGGGAAGGCGAGCGGTCCCGCTCGGAGTCCTGCAAGAAAGTGGCGCCGGGCGGCGTCCCTACACTGACAGTCGAAACGTTGTTCGAAAGGGGCAAGGGCGGTGGACGAGCAGGCACATGCCGCTCGTGCGGCGCGGGCGCTCGGCGGCGGGGATCGAGGACGGCTCCGCGCGGTGGTGCGCTCGGCCGATCGGCACCGTTCCATCGTCACCCTCGTGGTGGTCGTGGCGCTCGTCGTCGTCACGGGATGGACGGGCATCGGCGCCATCCTCGCCCGCTCCGACCGTCACTCGGCCGTTCACAGCCCGGCCGCCACCTGCACGGCCCCTGACGCGCCGCCTTCGGCCATCGCTTCGAGCCAGGTCGGCGGGTGGCCCTACAACCTGCTCGTGGCGGGCACATTCGCGTCGGTGACGGCCTCGAGCTCGTCGCTGTACGCGTTGCAGGCGTGTGGCGCACAAGAGACCGAGCTCCGCGTGCTCGAGCTCGCCGTCAATGGGAGGGTCGAGGCGGTGTCGGGGGGTTTCGCGCGGGCGGCGTTGCTCACGAGCAGCCTGACGCTCGCCGGCGGGTCACTCTACGTCGGGACGGCCCGCCTCGATCTCGCCGGCCCGACGGACGCCGGGCCCTACGTGCTGACCCTGTATCGCTTGGATCCGTCGACGCTACGCGTGCTCGGTTCGCGGTCGCTCGGCCGAGGCTACGGACTCTTCCTCGTGGGCACCGGCGGAGAGGTGCTCGCATCGACGGGAAGCTCGCTGTTGGCGGTGCAAGGCCGCTCGCTCTCGTGGCGGCGGCTCGCCTCGTTCGGATCCTCGATCGCTCAGCACATGGCTGTCAGTGACTCGTCGCCCGATGTGGCCGTCAGCCTGTTCGATCCAGGCTCCTCGGGAGCCGCCACGGGAGGACGGATCGAGCTGCTGGACGACGCTTCCGGTGCGGTTGTGGCGGTGGACGACCTGGACGCGGGCGCCGCCGTCGAGTCGATGGCCTTCGGTGCCGACGGGCTGTTTGCCGCAATCGGGACCGGCGGCTCCAGTGAGGTGAGGCGCCTCGATCTTCCGGGCCTCAGTCCGGCGGGAGGGGAGCCGGGAACGCCGACGGGACTGGCGGCGACGCTCGAGTCGATCACCCTTGACGGCACGGGCGGCATCGTGTGGGCGTCCGAGCTGACGGCGCTCGTCTGCCTGGACCCCCTCACCGGCGCCGAGCTGGCGTCGACGACGCCGAAGTCCCCGGTGACCGAAGTCGTCGCGGCCGGAGCCGACGACATCGCGCTCACCGGGCCGGGGATCGGAGTGCTGGCGGCGCCAGCGGGCTGCCGGGCGCCCGGCTGACCGCAGCAGGCGGCCCCACGCCCGATGACGGCGAGCCGCCCCGGCTGGCCCATTGGTGCCGATGGCCACGGTGCAGCGCGCCGTACACCCGGTCTCGCAAGGCGTTCGCCTCCTCGTCGCTGAGCGTCCGGTCGAGGGACCGCAGGGTGACGCGCACGAGGAGGTTGGCCTGGCCGGCTTCGATCCCGAGGCGCCGGCGAGCAGCCTGCGGAAGCTCCTCGCTCGGAGTGGCGGAGACGATCAGCACCTCCTCGACCATCTCGGCGTCCTCGCCGAGCGACTCGCGCACCCGGTCGCCGAGGTCCTCCACCTGTTCGCCGGCGTCCACGGCGATCGAGAGGTCCCTGCGAACCGCCGGCATCCCTGAGGTCGGGCGGTAGGGGGCGAGGGTGGCCATCTGCTCGTTCACTCTCGGGTCGAGCGATCGGAGCAGGCGGATGTCGGGGACCCCCTTCACGAGCATGAGGAGGCGGTCGAGACCCATGCCGAGCGCCAAGCCGGACCATTGCCGACCGAGCCCGCACCGTCGCAGGAGGTCGGGATGGGCCAGGCCGCACTCACCGATCTCGACCCAGGTCCCCTCCCACTCGACGTCGATCTGCCGGCCGGCGAGGGTGTAGGGGTGCTCACGGCGCTCGAGTCGGTAAGGCCGGCCCGGAACCAGAGCCTGGCAGAGCGTGTCGATCATCTCGTCGAGGTCGTCGTCGCACAGCGCCTGTTGCGATTCCCGCCGCGACACCCTCCACAGGTCCATCTGGTGGGGCGTGCCGGTGTGCTGCCAGTCGATCGAGTCGCGGCGGTAGCAGATGCCCGGGCACACGAGCACGACGTCGTCAGGGGCCAAGCCGTTGGCTTCCTCGGAGGCAAGCTCTTCGAGGGCGGCGGGCACGATGGCCGACGAGTGGCTTCGCAACATGTGGATGTCGTCCACGTAACGGGTGTAGCGAGCGTCTCGCGTGACGACCTCACCGCCGAAACCCAGCCTGTCGTAGTTCTCCTCCACCGTCACGACCCGCCGCCCGCGTCTCCAGCGGGCTTCGCAGCGCCAGCGGGCGCACAGTGCAGTGGCTGCGTTGGCAACGAGCAACTGGATGGCGTGAGCGCCGGCGCTGGGATCGGTCAGGTCTCGGAGGGCAAGGTCGCGAGCGAGCGAGCTCGCGGAGATGGTTGGTGGCACGTGAGGCTCCTTCTCGGATGGGATGGGTGGGGGAGCACCCCCCAGCCCCCGGGACCGCCGAGAAGGCCGCGCGCTCAGCCGATGGTGTCGGCGGTGCGCCCCCCGGCAGGCCCGAATAGGGCCGGGGGGCAGAAAAATCGCCTCACGCAACGCACCATGAAGCCAGTGTAGAGGGCGGTCCACCCCGCCGCCGCTGCCGGAACCCTCGTGGAGCCCTGCTCGGGCGCTGGGGCATTCGCGGCAGGAAGCGACCCCCTAGTGTCTCGGCAATGGCCGATCGGCACGAGTTCGTCGTCGTCGGAGCGGGGCTCGTCGGGCTGGCGGCCACCCGCGAGCTGGCGCGCCGCGGTGGTGATGTCGTCTGCGTCGAGCAGGCGACGATCGGCCACGATCGATCGGGCTCGAAGGGGACCTCGCGCATCTTCCGCTTCGGCTACGACGACCCCCTCTACGTGGAGATGGCGATGCGAAGCCTGGCCGGCTGGCACTCGCTCGGCGACGAGGCATCTGAGCCCCTCCTCGAGACGTTCGGGCTGCTGTCGTTCGGCGAGCGCGTGGACGAGCTCGCAGCCGCCATGGATGGCGCCGGTGCGAGGGCGGAGATCCTCGGTGAGGAGGCTCTGGCCGAGCGGTTCCCCGAATTCGCCATCGGTGGCCGAGCCGTGTTCGAGGCTTCCGCCGGCGTGCTCCGCGCCGACAGGATCCTGGCCGTTCTCGCCGACTCGGCTCGCGCCGACGGTGCGGAGATCCGCCAGCGCACACGTGCCGAATCGCTGACGGAGCTCGATGATCGCGTGCGGATCGACCTCGCCGGAAGCGTGCTCGAGTGCGAGGTCGCTCTGCTCTGCGCAGGAGCCTTCTCCGGAGAGCTTGCAAGCCTGACAGGCCTGCCTCAGGCGACGGTGTTCCGGCCGAGCCTGCAGCAAGTCGCCTACTTCGGGCCGCCGGCGCGCGGGCTGGCGTGCCTGCCGGCGTTCGTCGAGCGCGGGCCGGTCACCTACTACGGCGTGCCGACGCCGGCGAGCGGACAGTACAAGGTGGGAGTCCACGACCCGGGGGCCACCGTGCGCCCCGGCAGCGTCGATCTGGACGTCGACGCGGCCGCGCTCGCGCTCCTCGTGTCGGCGGTCGAGCGCCTCATCCCGGCCCTCGATCCTCGGCCGCTGGCGACGGAGCGGTGCTTCTACGACAACACGCCGGACGAGGACTTCGTCATCGAGCGGCTGGGCCGCCTCGTCGTCGGAGCCGGCACGTCCGGGCACGGTTTCAAATTCGGACCGCTCTGGGGCGAGATCCTCGCCGACCTCGCCCAAGGTGTGACACCGGCGATCCCGATGGAGCGTTTCTCCATGCGTCGACCACGACCCGAACACGGTCGCTCGCCGGTCGGCGAGCCGACTGGGGCTTGACGGCAACGCCGCTTGGCGCGACTCTCGCGCGATGGCGACGGGCGACGGGCGGCATCAAGAGTGGTCAGCGCTTCTCGGAGCACGAAAGGAGCTCGGCGACGAGTACGACCAAGCCTTCGTCGAGTCGGTCGTCGAGCGAGTCACCTCCGAGATCGACGAGCGGGTCGACATGCGCATCGCCCAGGTCAGCTCGCGTTCGCCCATGCGGTCGCGCAGTCACCGTGGCGGGACCTTCCTCGCCCTCTCCTCGCTGACCCTCGGTATCCCGATCAGCGCCATCGCCGGCAACTTCGGGCACCTTCCGGGACTCGCCGTGGCTTGGGGAGGCATCGTGCTCGTGAACCTCGCCAACGCCTGGCGTCCGGGCGATCGTCAACCCGTGGCTCGCCGCCGCTAGACGGGCTTCCCGCAGACGCGTGACAGCCGGGTACCTTTGGCACCCGGCTGTCATGACACTGCTCTGACACGTCAGATCACCGAAGGTTCCGGTGGCCCGTCCGCGTCGTCAAAGGCCGAGCTGGGCCGAACAGGAGGGCCATTGTCCCCATCCTGCCTCTGCTTGCAGCTCGGCGGCGGCGGCGTCCTGCGTTGCCGGCGAGGCATCGCTTGGGAGGCCGGTGAACCCGAGGCCGTACCAGGTCGACAATGCGAACTGGTAGGCGCCGTAATAACCATTGCCCGTGTTCTCGGCGTAGTTGCCGCCGGACTCGCACATGCGGAGCTCGTACCAGACCCCACCGGCAGGCGCCGTGACAACCGGCGGTGCTGTGGTGGTCGTCACGACTGGCGCCGGCGCCGGGGCGACCGGTGCCAGAGCTTCCTCGACGACGTGTGGCTTGGGCTTGGGCTTCGGCTTGGTCGCGACCGGTTGGCCCGATACGGAGCTCAGGTGGAGCCCTGCCGGACGGTTGAGGTCGTGGCTGGCCACGAGATCGCGAGTGAACCCGCGAGTCGACGAGGCCGAGTCAGCGCTGAGGGAAACGTCAAGCTCTGACAGGTGCACTGCAGACGGGCGGCTCAGATGGTTGGTCCGAGCGCTCGCCAATACGGAAGTGGCTGAAAAGTTGCCGGTACTTGCACCGGCAACGGCGCTCGCGGTGAGCGCAGTGAACGCGGTCAGCGCGATCAGGGGGTGCTTGCGCATCTGTGCTCCTCCTGTGGAGATCGGAAACCCGTTGGGCTCCAGGTGGGTGCTTTGATGCGGGCATCCCGTCTCGTTGCATGCGACTCGTGACTCGGCGCCGGAAGGGCGGGCGGATCGGGGGGTCTTTTGGCCTCCATACGAGGTGCAGACGGGGACGGCCCTGGGTTGAATGCTGTCTGCGGCTCCTTCTCGACCCTTTTTCGTTCGGGCCGGAGATCATGACGGCGGTACCGGCGGGCACGCTCGGGGCGCGCGCACCTGGACTCAAGACATGCCGTGCAGGGTCGCGAATACCGCGCCCGTGATCCGGAAGTTGCCTCTCCCGGACGCTTGGCACCGTCCGTCTGTGACAGTTGGTGTGACTCAAACCCTAGCGACGGCCGTCACTCAAAGGCAACTCTCCTTCAGGAATCGTCACGGTTTTGTCAACAACAGCTTGCGTGACCAGGGAGGGAGCGCTGAGAATTTTCTTGTCCACATTGGTCACATCAGCCACTTATGCCTCAAATGTCACAGAAGCCTCAGGCCGCACAGCATCGAGCTGTCTCACACCGGCGGGCAGTGGAGCTGTCCCCAGTCAGGCGAGGCTCGGCCGGCGGGCGGTTGCCGTGCGACGGATGGATCCCGGTCAGGCTGCGCCGCCTGCTTCCCCAGGCGCCGGCTGGTCGGTGACCCCGAGGGCGATGCCGGCCGAGGCGATGGACTGTCCGACGGCGTCGCGAACCTCGGGCCGGACGTCTTCGCTGACGCTCGCGAGCGGTGTGACGGTGACGTAGCCGAGCGTGCTGAGCGCTTCGTCGCTGTCGTCTCCTCGCTGGGGGCTGGCGAAGCCGAGCTCGAGCTGCATCCGCGTGCCGGTCGCTTCGTCCACGACCGCAGAGCGGACGAGCCCGGACCGGGCCAAGTGGGCGCGCCGGATGCCCCGCAGTTCGTCGACGGGCAGGTTTGGCACGTTGCAGTTGATGACCGTGCGGGAGGGGGCGACGGCGAGGCCGGCCAGCAGCACCGAGGCGATCGTGGCGGCAGTGTCGAAGTGGATGCGGCCGTCGCCGGCGGACTCGAAGCCGGAGAACGGCCCGGATTGGACGCTCATGGCGAGGGCGCGCTTGTTGAAGTGCACCGACGTCAAGGCGGCCCCGACCGTTCCCGAGTGCAGCGCCGCCCGCCCGACGTTGCGTCCCGGGTTGATCCCGCTGACGACGAGATCCGGTGGTGGACCGAAGGCCCCGAGACACGATACGAGGACGATGAGGGCCGGGAGCGCATCAACGCCGAAGGTGACGACGTCCTCGAGGCCTTCGATCTCGGCGCGCTCGACGACGATGCCCTCGCCCATCGTGTGGACGGGGCCGACGCCTGCACCGGCCCCGCTCGCTTCCCGGATCGGGGCGGCGACGACGACGTCGTGGCCGAGGTCTCGCACTGCCCGGGCGAGATGGGCGAGACCTGGGGCCGTGACACCGTCGTCGTTGGTCACCAGGACCCGCACCGATTCCTCCTTGTTCTCCCGCCTCGACGGGTCGTCCTCCTACGATAACGAGGCATGGGCGACCTTCCCGAGGGCTCGAGTGGCGCGTTGCCGCCCTCGGGCCGGCAGTTCCCGATCAGCAACGGCGCCTGGCGGGCGGTCATCACCGAGGTCGGCGGCGGTCTGCGGGTCTTTGACGGCGACGGCGAGCCCGTCGCCTGGGGCTACTCCGCCGATGCCATGGTGAGCGGCGGCCGTGGCCAGGTACTGGCTCCATGGCCGAACCGCCTCGAGGACGGCAGCTACGAGTGGAGAGGCGTGTCGGCGCACGTGCCGCTCGACGAGCCCGACCGGCACAACGCCATTCACGGCCTCGTCCGGTGGCTCTGCTGGGACCTCGTCGAGCACACCGAGGCTCGCGCCGCCTTGTCGTGCGAGCTCGCCCCTCAGCCCGCCTACCCGTGGCGCCTCCGCCTCGAGGTGACCTACGAGCTCGACGACGGAGGCCTTGTCGTCGCGGCTGCGGCCGAGAACCGCTCCGATACGGCGGCGCCCTTCGGGATGGGTTTCCACCCGTACCTCGATGCCGGCGATGGTGGCGCGGACGCCTGCAAGCTGACGCTGCACGCCGGCCGGCGTCTCCTGCTCGACGGGCGAGGGCTCCCGCGAGGATCGGAGCCGGTCGGAGCCACGACGTACGACTTTTCCGCGGGAAGGAACCTGGCGGGGGTTCGTCTCGACGACTGCTTCACGGATCTGGCGGCTGCGGACGGGCCGATTGCGCCTGGGTCCGGCGCCGCCTGGCAGGCCGTCCTGGCGAGAGGCGACGGCCGCCGGACCGCCCTCTGGGCAGACGACGCCTGGCCGTTCGTCATGTGCTACACGGGCGACACCCTTGCCGCCGGTGAGCGCCGCCGGGCTGTTGCGGTCGAGCCCATGACGTGCCCGCCCAACGCGTTCGTGAGCGGCGAGTCGGTCACCGTGCTCGGGGCTGGCGAGCGGTGGTCCGGGCGCTTCGGGATTCGCCGGCTCGACTGAGCGCTCCCACCCTCGCTCGGGCGGGCGCTGGCGACCGCCGGCGGGTCACTCGACGGTGACGAGCGTCCCGAGCGGTGTCCAGGGGTAGACGGTCCCAGCGGCGGCGTACGGCATCTCGACGCAACCGAGGCTCTGCGGGAACCCGTACTGGGCGCGCAGGTAGCCATGCAAGGCGTCACCGCCGTGGAAGTAGCTCACCCATGGGATTCCCGGGTCGCTGTAGTGCTGGCCGCCCGGCTCGGTGCCGCTCATCGTCGTCGTGACGTAGCGGGCGTACACCGGCCAGGTGCCGAGCTGGGTCGGCGACTGCGGGATGCCGGTATTGGCGGGCGTCTCGAAGATCACCTTGCCGTCGCTCCAGAGGTGCACCGTCTCCGGGAGCGAGGTCGTGACGTACACATAGGTGTAGGGGGCGGTGTTGAGATCGCGATGGGCGACCGCTTGCAGGAGGTCCCGCCAGACCGCAGGGCCGGCGATACCGTCGGTGGCGAGGCCGTGAGCCGCCTCGAACTCCATGACGGCCCCCGTCGTGACGACGTTCGACTTGCCGGCCGCCCAGAGCGCCGCCAACGAGGGCGGGATGTTCGGGAAGCGCCAGCTGAAGCTTCCGCTCAGGGCCGACAGGGGGATGTCGCTGGCGACGCTCGGCTCTTCGACCTTCGTCGGGCCGGGCTTCGGCGAGTTGACGGTCGACGGCGGAGCGGGCTGCGTGGTGACCGGCGGACTCGTGGTGGTCGTCGTGGTCGGCTTGGGCTGAGTCGTGGTGGTGGTCGTCGTCTTCTTCGGCTGAGTCGTCGTGGTGGTGGTCGTGCTCGTCGTCGTGGTGGTTGTGCTCGACGTAGTCGTAGTGGTCGTCTTCGCCGGCGCCTGCGGGCCCTCGACCGCCGGCACGATGACGTCGCTCGTGAGGTGGGCGCCCGGCACGAAGCGGACCGGCAGGTATCCCAGCTCTGCGAGCAGCTGTTGCAGCCTCAGCTCAGAGGCGCCCGCCACCGTGAAGTGCGCCGTCAACGACTTGCGCAGGATGCCGCCGTTCTCGCCGATGAGCCCGTGGATCCCCCCGGGGAGCGACAGCTTCTCCGAGGTGAACGGTACGTAGTTCCCCCGAGGCCGGAACACGAGCGCGCTCGTGCCGTCGAAGGACCAGGCGCCCGGCGGCGCCGGCGCGATCGCCGGCATGGCGCTGTTCCGAGCGAGCGGCTCGGAGAAGCGCACCGTCACGCTCGACGCATAGCCCACGTCCTGGGCGCCCGGAGCCGGCGAGATGGAAACGATCTCCAGCGCCGTGGCGTTCCGGTTGGGCCGCACCGAGCCCGTGGGTTGCGGATGCGAGCTCGACACGTTCGCGTTGGGTCGCGTCGTGGACGTGGAGCCTTGCCCGCTCAGCGCCGAGCATCCGGCCAGCAGCAACAGAGCGAGCGTCGAGGCGGCGACGGGTACCGCGGCCGAGCGAAGGGAGGCTCGGCGGATTTTCGCAGTTCTGAGCAAGGGATCTCCACCATGAGATACGGGACCGGTGAGCCGCAAGCTTAGGGGCTCGGCGGCTCGACGCCGGCGCGCGCCAGCCGCCTTTTCCGCCTCAATTCAGCCCAGCACCGGCGACTTCTGCGGCGAGACGTTCGAGGACGCCTTGCAGACGGTCGCCCTCCGGAGGCGCGCCGGTCCGCGAATCGCGGACATAGAAGGAGTCCACGACCTCGTGGCCCATCGTCGACAGGCGAGCGGACAGGACGTCGAGGCCGCAGTCGGCGAGCACCTTGGTGAGCCGGTGCAACAGCCCGCGGGAGTCCGGAGCTCGGACTTCGACGACCGTTGCCGCAGACGAGGTGGCCTCGACGAGCACGCGGATCTCTGAGGGTCGGGCGGCGGCCGGCCGGCGGCCGCGGGCATAGGCCTGCTCGAGGTCGGCCAGCCGGACCGAGAGCAGCAGCTCGCCGGAGATGGCCTTTCCGAGATCGGCCCGCAGCCGGGCGGTGTCGAGTGCCGCCAGGCCGGGGCTCTGGGCGAGCTCGAAGACCTCGATGGCCATGGAGGCACCGTTGTCCATGGCGACGGCGCTGCGAATGTCGAGGCGGTGGAGCGCCAGCGTGCCGGCGACGAGCGAGAGCAGACCTGGGCGGTCGGCGGCCACGACGGTGAGGGTGTCGCCGTGCAGCTCGAGTTGCAGGGATCCGGCAGCGGCGAGCTCGAGCTGGCGGGGGCTCGGAGTGTTGGCGGGAGCCCGCGCCGGCAGGGCAGCGCCGGCCAACTTGGCGTCCACGGCGGCGACGAGCTCAGTGACGAGCCCCGCCTTCCACGGGCTCCAGGCGGTGGTCCCGGTGGCGAGCGAGTCGGCTTCGGTGAGGGCGGCCAGGATCTCGAGCGTTTGGCGGTCGGCGACTGCAGCCGCCACGGCCGAGATGGTTGCCGGGTCGTCGAGGTCGCGTCTCGTGGCCGTGTCGGCAAGGAGCAGGTGGTGACGAACGAGACGGGCGATGACTTCGACGTCCTCGCCCGAGAAACCCATCCGAGCTGCCATGGCGACGGCGATCTCCTCTCCGATCTGGCTGTGGTCACCGCCCCGGCCCTTGCCGATGTCGTGCAGGAGCGCGCCCACGAGCAGCAGGTCCGGCCTGCGTACGGAGCGGATCAATGGGGCGGCTTGGGCGACGGCCTCGAGCAGGTGGCGGTCCACGGTGAAGCGGTGGTAGGCGTTGCGCTGCGGCCGATGTCGCACCGCCAGCCACTCGGGGAGCAAACGCTCGAGCAGGTGGTACTGGTCGAGCACCTCGATCACCGGGGTGGCTGCGGCTCCGTACTCCAGCAAGGAGACGAACCACTGGCGGAGCTCGCCACTCCACGGCGTCGGCGTGACGACCGGGGAGGCGACGAGCTTGTCGAGTGTCGACGTGGCGATCGGCAGGTCGTACTCGGCCGCGGCGCCGGCGACGCGGAGCGGAAGTGAGCCGTCGACGATCGTCTCGGACGCCTGCGTGACGGCGATCTCGCCGTCGCGAAGCACGACGCCGTCGCCGCCGTCGCCGACGGGGAGATCACGCCCGCCGGCCCGGCCGAGCGGACCGGCCAGGTAGGACTCCGTCCGGCGCCACCCGTCGCTGGCGGCCCACATGACTTCGCGGCCGGCGGCCGAGATGGCGCCCATGAGGGCATCCGAGTCGCCGAAGCCGAGCATGGGAGCGATCTCGTCCTGCTCCTGCAGGAGCAGCCGGTCGGCAGAGGACCCCGTGCGGGCCTGCAAGCACACCCGGGCGCCGAGCAAGAGCTGGCGGTGCGACGCCAGCACGTCCGGCACGAGCACGCGCGCCAGGGGTGGGACCGCCCGGGCGGCAAGGGACAGCGCGGCGAGATCCCGCAGGCCGCCGGCTGACTCCTTCAAGTCGGGTTCGAGCAGGAACGCCAGCTCCCCGAAGCGCTCGCGTCGCTCCCGCCCGGCTGCAGCCAGATCCGGGAGACGGTCGCGCGCATGCGTCCGCCAGAATTCGTCGACACCGGCCAACAGTCCCGAGGCGATCTCGGCATCTCCGGCGATGAGCCGGCCGTCGAGCAGTCCGAGGAGTGCTCGCAGATCCTCGCGGGCGACCGACATCGCTTCCTTCGGCGTCCTGACGCTGTGATCGAGCATCACACCGCTGTCCCAGATGGCGTACCAGATCCGGTCGGCGACTTCCCGGACGTTGCGCTTGCGCTGGTGGAGCAGCGTCAGATCGAGATCGCTCCCGGGACACAGCTCCCCGCGCCCGTAGCCCCCGACGCCCACGAGTGCGTAGCCGGATCCCCGTGAGCCGACGGCTTCCTCGAAGACTCCCTCCAGCCACCCGTCCACGCCGTTGGCGTACGCGGCCGGCAGGTCGACAGGCTCGAGACTGCCTTCGAGGACCGCCGCCACAAAGCGGTTCTTCAGGCGGCGGAGCGGGAGGTCGGGTGGCTCCATCGGCGTAGCGTACGAGGCGGCGGGACGAGCTCCCGCGCCCCATCGGCTGCCGGTAACGCGGCTACGGTGCTGGCGAGGAGGAACCGACATGCTCGAACCCCGCAAGAGCTCCGGAGGCTTACGGCTCGCACGCGGGGCCATGGTCGTCGGTGCGGTCGTCGTGGTCGCCATCGTGGCCTACATCGTCGTCGGCTTCATTGCCGGCATCATCGGCGCCATCATCAAGATCGTGATCGTCATCGCCGTGATCGCTGCCATCGTCGCCGTGATGCGGCGACGAGGGGGCCGCCGGCGCTACTGAGGCAGGCTCAGCCAGGTCTTCCCGCCCGCCACGATCCGGCGCGCCTCCAGCCGGGCGACGGCGGCCGCCCGCAGGGATTCGTCCGGCTCCACGAACCGGAACCACCGCTCGACCTCCCGCTCTTCGGCGACCACAGCAGCTCTCAAGGCGGCACGAAAGAGCTCGTCCAGCGGGACCGCCGCTACGGCCGGGCCGCCCGAGTCCGCACTCGTCGGTTCATCGCCTGCGTACTCGATGAGCGAGACGTGACGACCCGACGCCGTGTGGACCGACGTCGAGGTGGCGAGCAGTCCGGCCTCGAGAGCGACTCGAGCAGCCCGGAGATCCTTGCCGCCGAGCTCGGGTTCGTCCGAGCGCACGACCTTGCCGGCGGCGAGGACCTCGAGCAGACGGCGAGCGGGTTCGGTCAGTTGGGCGATGACCCGTTGCCGGCGCCCGCGGTCGCGGGTGACGGCGAGCACGGTGGGTGCCAAGCGAGGCGAGACGAGCGTCCGCTTCCCCTCGAGGAGGGCCACGTCACTCGGCGCGC
This sequence comes from Acidimicrobiales bacterium, assembly GCA_049510975.1. GTDB lineage: Bacteria > Actinomycetota > Acidimicrobiia > Acidimicrobiales > Bog-793 > JAKACA01. Next base: position 128,743 of record JBEKYM010000007.1, on the reverse strand, counting down.
CCGGGGCGTCTTCGAGCTCGGTCAGCAACCGGAAGATGAGCGAGCCCTCCGGCTCTCCCCACCAACTGCCGGCGATCGTCCGACCGGCGATCGCTTCGGCAGCACTCGGCAGGGCGCTGCGTCCGCTCACTCGGGCGAGCTCCCGTTCCGCCAGCCACTGAGCGAGCTCGGTCGATGACCCCATCGGTGGCTCGCCGATGCGGTGGGCTTTCATCCGGAGGTTGAACAGGAGCTCGAGCTCGTCCTCCGGTTGGGATTGGCTGGCCATGGATGTTCCCCTCGTCGCCTGGATTTCAAGCTAAGCGCTCGGCCGGCGGTTCGCGCCGAGCTGGTCGGGGTAGGGACCAACGGTGACGCTGCCCGGTTGCCGATCGATGGCGCCGCTGTCTCCGGCTGAGCCATGCCGATCTCTCGGCGCCGTGCCGGTCGACGGCGGCGCGAGCTTTCGCGTCTGGGCGCCCAAGGCGACGAGCCTCGAGCTGCACGTGATCGACGGTGACCGATTCGTGCCGCTGGCACCGACCGAGAAGGGGTACTTCGCGGGCGTGGTCGCGGGCCTCGGAGCCGGTGCCCGTTACCGCTACCGCCTCGACGGCATTCGCGAGCTGGCGGATCCGTGCTCGCGCTTCCAGCCCGAGGGAGTGCACGGCCCGTCCGAGGTCGTCGATTTGGCGGACTTCGAGTGGAGCGACGCCGGCTTCGTGCCTGCGGCGCTGCCGAGGATGGTGATCTACGAGCTGCATGTCGGCACGTTCTCGGAGGAGGGCACGTTCGACGGCGCGCTCGGCCATCTCGACCATCTCGTCGAGCTCGGCGTCAATGCCGTCGAGATCATGCCCGTGGCGCAGTTTCCCGGTCGGCGCAACTGGGGCTACGACGGCGTCTTCCTCTTTGCCGTGCAGGACAGCTATGGCGGGCCGCGCGGTCTGCAGCGATTCGTCGACCGATGCCATCGGCGTGGACTGGCGGTCGTCGCCGATGTCGTCCACAACCACTTCGGACCGGAGGGCTGCGTCCTCGACGACTTCGGCCCGTACGTCACCGATCGTTACGCAACGCCGTGGGGCCCGGCCGTGAACGTCGAGCTGGCCGGGTCCGACGAGGTGCGCCGCTTCCTCATCGAGAGCGCCCTCGGCTACTTCGCCGACTTCCACGTCGACGCACTCCGTCTCGATGCGGTGCACGGCATCATCGACCGCTCGGCCCATCCGTTCCTGGCCGAGCTTGCCGAAGCGACGCGGCGCCTCGGGGCAGAGCTCGGACGACCACTGCGACTGATCGCCGAGAGCGCCGACAACGATCCCCGTGTTGTGGCACCCAGCTCTGCGGGCGGCTACGGCCTCGATGCCCAATGGTGCGACGACTTTCATCACAGCCTGCATGTGCTGATCACCGGTGAGCGCGAGGGGTACTACGCCGACTATGGCCGCCCGGAACAGCTGGCGCGGGCGATGGTGGAGGGTTTCTCCTTCCAGGGGGAGTACTCCGCCTTTCGGGGACGGCGGCACGGGGCGACGCCAGCCAGTCCGGCCCCACACCACTTTGTCGCTTTCACCCAGAACCACGACCAGATCGGCAACCGCGGTGGTGCGGAGCGCCTGTCGGCTCTCGTGAGCCTTCCCCGCCTCGCTCTGGCGGCGGCGCTCGTCTTGCTCTCGCCGTCGATTCCGCTGCTGTTCATGGGCGAGGAGTACGGCGAGACGGCGCCGTTCCCGTACTTTGTCGACCACTCCGACCCGACGTTGCTGGAGGCCGTGCGCGCCGGACGTGCAGCGGAGTTCGCCGCCGGACGCGACCTCCTCGACCCCGCCGCCGAGGAGACGTTCGAGGCCGCTCGTCCCGATCGGGCGCTGCGCAAGGAGCCGGGTCACGCGGAGCTGTATGGGCTCTATCGGCGGTTGATCGAGATTCGAAACCACTTCTCGCTCTTCAGCGACGCCTGCGTGACCACTTCCGAGGCGCACGCCGCCGGCTCGCTCGTCGTCCTGCGGCGTTCTCGCCCGGGCGAGTCGCTCCTCACGCTCTTCAACACCGGAGATGGGGAGGAGACGTACCAATTGCCGCCCGCTTCGCCGAGCACCGTCACAGGTGCTGGGACTTGGCACACCATCGTCGACTGCGACACCGACGAGCTCGGCGGGACCTCGCCGGCGCCCGGGTACGAGCTCCACGCCGGCGCATCGCTTCGCCTGCGGGCCTTTGGCTTTGCCAGCTTCCACTCATCGGAACAGGACGACGCCTGATGCGAGTCTGGCCAGGCAGCCCGCATCCCCTGGGCGCGACCTGGGACGGCGAGGGGGTCAACTTCGCGCTGTTCTCCGAGCATGCCTGGGCCGTCGAGCTGTGCATCTTCACCGATGGAGCGTCGTCGGAGTCGATCCGCATCTCCATGCCGCAAGCGACCGACCATGTCTGGCATGCGTACCTGCCCGACGTGCGCCCGGGCGCACTGTACGGCTACCGGGTGGACGGCCCGTGGGCCCCGGAGGAGGGGCATCGATTCAACCGGGCCAAGCTGCTGATCGACCCGTACGCGAAGGCGATCTCCGGCCCGATCCGCTGGAGTGACGAGCTGTTCGGCTATGAGATCGGGCATCCCGAGCAGGACCTGAGACGCGACAACCGAGACTCGGCCGGCGCCATGCCCAAGTCGGTCGTCGTCGATCAGGCCTTCACCTGGGGCGACGACCGGTCCCCGGGCACGCCCTGGAACCGGTCGATCATCTACGAGACGCACGTTCGCGGCCTGACGAAACGGCATCCGGGCGTGCCCGAGCACCTCCGCGGCACGTACCTCGGCCTCACGTGCGACCCGGTCCTCGATCACCTCACCTCGCTCGGCATCACGGCCGTCGAGCTGCTGCCAGTGCACCAGTTCGTGCGAGATCGCGCCCTTGTTGAGCGAGGACTGACGAACTACTGGGGTTACAACTCGATCGGGTTCTTCGCCCCGGACGTGGGCTATGCCACCGAAGGCGGCGCCGCTGTCGTCTCGGAGTTCAAGTCGATGGTGAAGTCCCTCCATCGCGCCGGGATCGAAGTCATCCTCGACGTCGTCTACAACCACACGGGCGAAGGCAATCAGCTCGGGCCAACCCTCTCGTTGCGAGGCATCGACAACTCGGCCTATTACCGGCTCTCAGCGGACAACCCTCGCTACTGCATGGACTTCACGGGCACCGGCAACAGCCTCAACATCGTCCACAACCGCACGATGGCGCTCGTGATGGACAGCCTTCGGTACTGGGTGACCGACATGCACGTGGACGGCTTTCGCTTTGATCTGGCGCCCGTGCTCGTACGGGGATACGAGGCGGGGCAGGCAAGCGCCTTCTTCGAAATCGTCCAGCAAGACCCCGTCCTGTCCAAGGTCAAGTTGATCGCTGAACCGTGGGACGTCGGACCCGACGGCTACCTGCTCGGTCGCTTCCCTCAGGGATGGGCCGAATGGAACGGCGCCTATCGGGACTCGCTCCGGCGCTTCTGGCGAGGCGACGAGGGCATGGTGCCAGAGCTGGCCAGCCGGCTGGCGGGCTCGAGCGACATCTACGCGCCTTCCGGGCGCCGAACCTACGCCAGCGTGAACTTCGTCACCTGTCACGACGGCTTCACGCTGACCGATCTCGTGTCGTACAACGAGCGCCACAACGACGCCAACGGTGAAGGCAACGCCGACGGTGCGCCGGACAACTCCTCCACGAACTGTGGCGTGGAGGGACCGACCGAGTCGGCTCGCGTCCTGCGGCTGCGGGAACGCATGAAGCGCAATTTGATGAGCAGCCTGCTGTTCTCCCAAGGCGTTCGCATGATCCTCGGCGGCGACGAGATCGGCCGCACACAGGTCGGCAACAACAACGCCTACTGCCAGGACAACGAGATCAGCTGGTACGACTGGAACCTCGACGAGTCCGGCCGCGAGCTCCTGGCGTTCACGAAAGACCTGATCGCGATCGTCTCGTCCAACCCAGTCCTCCGCCGACGTGACTTCCTCAACAACGGCACCGACGGGGTCATGTGGATCCGCGCGGACGGCGGGGCCATGACCGAAGAGGACTGGAAGGATCCGACCGGCCACAGCCTCGGCATGCTCATGTTCGGGCGGGCGGCGGACGAGGTCGACGAGCGAGGCCGTACGGTCCGCGGCGACACGCTGTTGCTGCTCCTCAACGCCGGCCCCGCCTCGAAGTCCTTCAGCCTCCCGAAACTCGAGACGCCCGGCCTGTGGGAGGAGCTCCTGAACACGTCCCGATCGGGGCGACGGATCATCAAGGCAGCCGCCGTCCACCTCGCGGCCCATTCCACGATCCTGCTCCGCCGCAACGAGGACCTGCGCTCGTGAGGGCCGGGCGGCGTCGGATCGGAGCCACCTACCGTCTGCAGCTGGCGGGTCGATCCTTCCGCGACATCGTTGCACTGGTTCCTTACCTGTCGTCGCTCGGGATCGAGACGCTGTACCTCTCGCCGATCCTGCACGCTCGCACCGGGAGTTCTCACGGCTACGACGTCGTCGATCCCGGCGAGCTCGATCCGGCCCTCGGGACGCCGGCGGACTTCGAGGAAATGCTCTCGAGCCTGGCCGATGCCGGCCTCAACGTGCTCCTCGACGTCGTGCCGAACCACCAGGCGGCCTCGGAGGACAACCCGTCGTGGCAGGCGGCGCTCGCAGCCGGACGGGAGGGTCCGGGTGGCCGGGTCTTCGACATCGACTGGGACTCGGCCGGCGGCCGGGTCGTGCTCCCGGTACTGGCGCGGCCGCTCGTGGACGTCCTCGCCGACGGCGAGATCTCACTCCGACGCCGCCGCGGCGAGGTCGTGCTCTCCGCCGGCGACCGGTTCTTCCCGCTCGCCGACGGCAGCGTCCAGGGCGACGCTTCGGCACTCGTGGCCTCCTTCGAGGAGCTCGGTGAAGACGTGGCGGCGAGGTACCTCGAGAGCATCCTTGCGCAGCAGCACTACCGGCTCTCGTACTGGCGAAGCGCCCGAGACGAGGTCAACTACCGGCGTTTCTTCGACGTCAACGACCTCGTCGCAGTGCGCCTGGAGGACGAGGGTGTGTACACGGCCACGCACAGGTTCCTCCTCGAGCTCGCCCGCGACGAACGGATCGCCGGCTTTCGCGTCGACCACATCGACGGCCTCGCCGACCCGGCCGGCTACCTTGCCCGCCTCAGGCGGGACCTGAACGACATCGGCGAAATGTCACCGCTGGTCTTCGTGGAGAAGATCCTCGCCCGCTCGGAGTCCCTGGAGGCGGACTGGGACGTAGACGGCACGACGGGCTACGACTTCGCCGCCGCCGCCGGCGGCCTGTTCGTGGATGCCGGAGGGGCCGATGCCATCGCCTCGTCGATGGCGAGGCTGACCGGCGACGAGCGCAGCTTTGCCGAGCGGGTCGTGGAGGCAAAACGCCAAGTCCTCGAAGAACTCTTCGCCGGCCAGCTCGACCGCGTGGCGAGGACCTTGGCAGCGGCAACGGCATGCGATCGGGCCGCCGGCGACCTGTCGCTCCGCTCGATCCGCCAGGCCTCGGCGGCCCTGATCGCCGCCCTCGGCGTCTACCGCACCTACGCGGCACCGGGCCGCCCGCTCAGTCCGGCCGGCATCGAGCGCGTGAAGGAGGCGGGACAAGCGGCCGAGTCACAGCTCGACGCCGAGGGTCGCAGGGCGCTCGGGGTGATCAGTGCTCTCGTCGTCAACTCGGGTCGCCCCGGCACCGGCGAGGACGGGGACGGTGCAGCCGCCGCCGTCGCCGGCCTGCAGCAGCTCTCGGGAGCTGTCATGGCAAAGGGGGGTGAGGACACGGCGGCCTACAACGCCGGACGGCTGCTCGCCACGGTCGAGGTCGGCAGTGATCCCGACGACGCAGCTCGCCGGCTCGATGACTTCCACGAGGCCATGTCCGACCGTCTCCTCCGCACGCCGATGGCCCTCAGCGCCACGTCCACGCACGACTCGAAGCGGAGCGAGGACCTGCGCAGCCGCCTCGCCGTGCTGTCCGAGATGCCGGCGCGGTGGTCCGCCAGCCTCGAGACGTTCCGCGCCGTCAATGCGCCGCATCGCTGCCAGCGCGGCGCCGGGGACGTTCCCGACGCGGCCGAAGAGACGTACCTGTACGAGACGCTTGTGGGCTCGTTCCCACTGTCCGGAGAGGTGAGCACCGAGTACGTCGCCCGCATCGAACAGCACATGGAGAAAGCCGTTCGGGAGGCAAAGCGCCACAGCAGCTGGACCGATCCGAACGAGCACTACGAGTCGCTCGTCCGCCACTTCGTCTCGAGCGTCCTCTCGCCCGCGAACGGCGTCTTCCTGTCGCTCCTCGGACAGCTGAGTAACGAGATCGGCCCTGCCGGCGCCGCCAACTCACTCGGCCTCTGCCTGCTTCGCGTGGTCGCCCCGGGGGTCCCCGACACGTACCAGGGAACCGAACGGTGGTCGCTCGCGCTCGTCGATCCCGACAACCGGCGGTACGTCGACCTCTCCGAGGCCGCCTCCGTGCTCGACAACCTCGACTACTTCGACGACCTCGGCTCGGGCCTGTCCTCCTCGTCGCTGTTGTCGACCTGGGAGGACGGACGGGTCAAGCTGGCGGTGCTCGCCCGCTCGCTGCGGCTCCGCCGTGCGCACGCCGGCACGTTCGAAGACGGGGCCTACTTGCCGCTGGCCGCCACCGGCGTGGGCGGCGAGCACGTCATCGCTTTTGCGCGTATCGCCGTCGATCACTTCGCCGTGGCAGCGGCAGTACGAAAGACCCGCACGTTGGCGGGTCCCGGGCGCTTCGCCGTCGGTTCGTGCTTCGCCGACGGCGCCCTCGTCCTGCCCGCCGGCGAGGGACCCCTCACCGACGTCCTCACGGGGCGCCGCCTGGAGGTCGATCGGGGCTGGATCGCCCTCTCGGAGTTGTTCGCGGAGCTCCCCGTGGCGCTGTTGTCGAGCGACGTGCCCGAACTACATGCGCCGGCATTTATGTAATTCTCGTTCGGACTGGCCTCCTGATACGTCATACTGGGCGTGGCGGATGTGGGTTGGGTCCTTGGACCTGGCACGCACACAGGAATCTAAGACAGTGGTAACGCATGGAACTGGGCTTCGAAACAGTGGGAAACGCAACCGTCGTCTGTCATGACGGCGGGCCGGTCCTCGTCACGGATCCGTGGCTCGAGGGCCCGGCGTACTTCGGGAGTTGGGGGCTGTCCCACCACATCCCCGAGGAGCAGATGTCGGCCATCGAAGCTTGCTCCAACGTCTGGCTTTCCCACGGCCACCCGGATCATCTGAGCTTCGACTCGTTGCTCCGCCTGCGCGGGAAGCACATCTTCGTGAGCGATCACGTCGGCCGGCGGATCGCCGACTTCCTGACCGAATGCGGGTTCCGCACGACGATCATGCGGGACCGGCAGTGGGTGGAAGTGTCGCCGAGAATCCACATGCAGTCGCTGGCGCACTACAACCAGGACTCCATCTTGCTCATCGACATCGACGGCACGTTGATCATCGACATGAACGACACGCCGTCGACGGTCTGGCAGGGATACATCAAGCGCATGGCCAAGCACTATCACGACGTCGTGCTGCTGCGATGGAGCGGGTTCGGCGACGCCGAGAACAACTACTTCGACGAGTCCGGCCGCCAGATCACCCCCGTCGGGGCCAAGCGGCTCCCGCTCGGGGCGGGCATCGCCAACCAGATGAAGCACTACGGCGCCCACATCGCCGTGCCCTTCAGCTCGTTGCACCGCTACCAGCGAGCCGACAGCGTCTGGGCCAACGACCTCTTGCCCCAGCTGGACGACTATCCCATCGGCTTCGACCCTCGCGTCGGGGAGCTGCTGCCGGCCTTTGTCGCCTATGACGTGATGCGGCACGACTACTCGTTGCTTCCTCGCGACGCCGTACCGGAAGAGACGTTCAGTCCCGAGACCTTCGGCGACGACTGGAGCGAACCCCTGTCGAGCGACGACGCCCTCACGGTCCGCTCGTATTTCGAGCGCCGCCCCATGATCGGCAACCGGCTGGATTTCGTACGGCTCGTCGTCGGCGGCGAGGAGCACGTCATCCGCTGGTCGTCTCGCGACCGCTCCGGCGTGACCTTCGAGGTGCCCCGAGGGTCGCTGATTTCTGCGGTCAAATACGCCGTGTTCGATGATCTGTTCATCGGCAACTTCATGAAAATGACGCTGCACGGCAAGGCGGAGACGTCGGGAATCTATCCAGCGATCAACCCATATCTCGGAAAATGGGCCGACAACGGATTAGCTGAATCCAGCAGCGAAGTCCGTGCCTATCTGAAGCAATATCTTCGTCGAGCTCCTCTGCCTTACTTGTTCGGTCGCTTGGACGACCGCGCCAAGTACGCCGTGAAGGCCCACGTTCACCACGACAGCATCGCTTACGACTTCCTCCGTCGCTTGCGCACCACGGTCCGCGCCTGAATGGACGCTTCGACCGCCCCGGCCTCCCGCCTGTGCCGGTTCGGAGGGGTGCGGGCACCGTCTCCGGAGGGGCGCCGCGCCGAGCTACCCTGAGAGCGACGTGCATCTCGTGGAGCGGCGCCGTGGTGGTTCGGCGGCGGTCCCAGTCCTATCTGAGTCAGGGGGACCAACGATGACTACTGCGGCCGGCCGTCGCCTTTTCGACGCCGACAGCCACGTGCTCGAGCCGACAGATTGGCTGGCGCCCTACGCCGACCCGGCCGTCCGGGGACGCCTGCAGGCCTTGGCGCTGCCGTTTGCTCCCGATAACGCCGCTGCCGCCGAGATCGTCGCCCGTCGCACGGACCGCTCCGTCGCTGACATCGTGGCCGGCGGGAAGCTGTGGGGCAGAGGCTACGACGCTTACGGGGCCTGGGATTCCACCGAGCGGGCGGCCATTCTCGACACCTTTGCCATCGATGCCCAACTCGTCTTCTCGACGTTTGCTGCCGACCAGTTCATGTCGCCCGATCTCGACCTGTTGTACGGAGGCATCCGAGCGCACACGCGCGCCTTGGCGGAATTCTGCGCCGGCGACCCGAGGTTGCTGGCGGTGCCGCTGATCTCGTTGGCCGATGTGGAGCGAGCGGTCGAGGAGCTGGACTTCGCCCTCGCGCTCGGTCCCGGGGCGATCCTGCTGCCGAGCACGGCGCCGTCGAAGACGATGGGACCGGGGCACCCGGCGCTCGACGCCGTCTGGGCTCGGTTGCAGGATGCTGGCGTGCCCTTCGTGACCCATGTGGGCTCCGGTGGCAGGCTGGTCCCGCGGGGATACCGGGAGAACGGCCGGCCGCTCCCGCCCGATTTCCTCGGCGGCGGCGAGAACATCCGGTCCAAGGACTTCATCAACATCGGCTACTGGCCGGAGAACTTTCTCAGCTGCCTGGCTCTCGACGGGGTCTTCGAGCGTTTCCCCGGGCTGCGAGGCGCCTCCATCGAGCAAGGGGCCGAGTGGGTTCCGGGCATGTTGAAGAAGCTCGACGGCGCCATGCAGTTCGCCCGTACCGAACCCGACCTCGCCGCACTGCCGTTGAAGGCAAGTGACTACATCCGCCGGCAGGTGAAGTTCGCCCCGTTTGCCAAGGACGACGTCGGTTGGGTGATCGACAACGTCGGCCCCGATCTCTTGATGTTCTCGACGGACTTCCCCCACCCCGAGGGCACACGCGACCCGATCGGCCGCTTCGAGACGCATCTCGAGCGGTTCGACGAGAGCGTCCGCCAGAGGTTCTATGTCGAGAACCTGGCGGAGCTCCTCGGGCCGGCGCTGAGCACCTCCGTGCCGGCCGCTGCCAGCTCGCCGGCGCCTTCGCCTGGCTCGGCGTCGAGCGTCGGGCCGGACTGAACCCCCGGCTGACGAACCCGGATCTAGCCCGCCTCTCGCTCGAACCAAGACGGGCCGTCCTCGAGCTCGACGTCGACGATGACCGCTTCTGCGGACTGTCGTGCCGGACGGACGCCGAACATCACCATGGCCAACGCCGCCAGGCTGAGGAGGGCGGCCAACGCGAAGACCTCGTCGAGGCCGTGGGCGAGCGTCGCATTCGCCTGAGCGATGGACTGAGCACCGGCGAGGTGGCGGATGCCGAGCCGGGTATGGCTCGTGAATGCGTCGAAGGCGGTCACGAGTACGGCGAGACCGACGGCACCGCCGAGCTGCTGGGAGACATTGACGAGCCCGGAAGCTGCCCCGGCGTCCTCCGGGGCGACGTCAGCCAGGGATGCCGAAGTGAGGCTCACGAACGAGATCCCCATGCCCGCCCCGATCATGAGCATCGAGACGACGATCTGGAGGTACGTCGTGGAGGGTTGGATCCGGGTTGCCAGCAGCAGGCCGAAGGTGACGACGGTGGCGCCGATCATCATGACGCGCTGTTGCGGGAGACGTCGGAGCAAGACACGACTCGCCAGCTGGGACGACAAGAACACCGAGGCTGGCATGGGCAGGAAGGCAACGCCGGCCACGAGCGGCGAGAACCGCTGGACGTCCTGGAAGAACTGTGAGAGGAAGAAGAACACGCCGAACATCCCGGCATACAGCAGACCCCGGGCGATGTTGGCGGCCGATCGGGTGGCATTGGCGAACAGCCGCAACGGGAGGATCGGCTCTTCGGCGCGGCTCTCGTGGTGCACGAAGAGACCTAGCAACCCAACGCCGAGGAGGAGCGGCGCCACGGCGAGCGGACTGCTCCAGCCGTCGCTCCCGGCTTCCACGAGGCCGAGGACGATTCCGACCATGCCGAGCGTCGAAGTGACGGCACCGATGAAGTCGAACCGGCCGTGACGCGGTTCGGTCTCCACAATGACGGTCCGCCCGACGACGAGGACGATGAGCCCGATCGGGACGTTGACGAACATGACCCAACGCCACGAGAGGAGCTCGGTGAGGAGGCCCCCGGCCACAAGCCCAGTCGCCCCGCCGGCCGCCGACACCGTGGTGTAGAGGCCGATGGCACGCACCCTCGCCGATCCCTCCGCAAAGGCAGTCGTGAGCAGCGAGAGAGCAGATGGTGCCGCCAGGGCCGCGCCGATGCCTTGCACCGCTCGCGATGCAAGCAGCATCCAGCCGGTGGCTGCGAGGCCTCCGACGAACGAGCTCAGGGTGAACAGGGCGATGCCCGTGAGAAAGACGCGGCGCCTACCCAGCAGGTCGCCGGCACGAGCGCCAAGGAGCAGCAGCCCGCCGAAGGTCAGGATGTAGGCGTTGAGCACCCAGGACAGCCCGCTGGCGGAGAAGCCGAGCCCCTGTTGGATGTGCGGGAGGGCGACATTCACGATCGTGGTGTCGAGCACGACCATGAGCTGGGCGGTGAGGATGACGAACAGGAGCGTCGATGGGTGTTGAAGACGTCGCCGGAGTGTCCCGGGAGCTTCCTCGGAGGAAGCGGCGGCTGCGCGAGGGCGCGCCGCGTCAAGGTGGTTGGAGGGCATTGACTTGGGCCTTTCCGCTGGTATGCTGAGAAACCGGAAGGTTCCTCCGGTTAGTATACGGAGGGTCCCTCCGTTTAGCAACCCCATTTCTACTTTTCTCATTCAGAGGCGTGTGAGACGTGACTAGGCAGCAGATCGTGGAGGCGCCGGCCGGCGGTCGCTCCGAGACGGAGGACGGTGCTCGTCACATGCGGGCCGACGCCCGACGCAACTACGACCTCCTGGTGGCGTCTGCCCGAGAAGTCTTCGCTCGCGAGGGTGGCGGTGCTTCCATGGAGGCCATCGCTCGCCTCGCCGGGGTCGGTGTGGGAACGCTCTACCGTCACTTCCCCAAGCGCATCGACATCGTCGAGGCCGTCTACCGCACCGACGTCGACACGTTGGTCCAGACGGCGGAACAGGCAGCGGCTGATCTGGAACCGTGGCCGGCCGTCGTGGCTTTCCTGGAAGCCTTCGTCCGCTACGCCCAGGGGAAGCGGACGTTTCTCAACGAGCTCCGGGAGGCCTTCGACAAGAACCCCGATCTGCGGCCCGACATGGTGGAGCGGGTTCAGCAGGCCATGGAGCTCGTCCTCGGGCGAGCCCAGCGCGCCGGAGTCGTCCGTGACGACGTGAACGGGCCGGACCTGATGCAACTGCTCGGCCCGATGTGCACCAACGCGACGCTGTCCGAGGACCAGAGCAAGCGGTTGCTGGCCATGATCCTCGACGGACTCCACACACGGCAGTAGGTCCGCCGCGGCGGGAGCAGTTGCCGGCAACGTAGAGGTCAGCGCCGTCTGGGCGCAGATGGCACCACCGGATATTCTGCGGGCCGTCGATGTCGAGGCAGGGCGTCGCGGAACCACCCGGAGCGGTTTCTTGCGCGAACTGGCGGAGGTGCGACCCTGTTCCGGGCGTGGTGGCCGGAGGTGCCACTGGGGAGGCGGCGCCCAGAATCGAACTGGGGTAGAGGGCTTTGCAGGCCCTTGCCTAAACCACTCGGCCACGCCGCCAGGCGTCTCGACACCCTAGTGCGCCCTCGGAAGGCCCTCGGCGGCCCATGGGCGAGCCGGCGATGCTGATGTCGGCGCTTCTAGCATGCCCGGTGTGGACTTGACGGCCGTGCGGCAGCTGGCACTCGCCCTCCCCCAAGTGACCGAGGAGCCTCACTTCGAGATGACGTCGTGGCGGGTGCACAAGCGTCTGTTCGCGACGGCGCCGCCGGACGGCGACCGCCTGCACGTGTTCGTCGACGAAGACGAGGTGCGCGCCTCGGTGGCCGAGGACCCGGCTGCCTTCGAAGAGCTCTGGTGGGGCAAGCGACTCTCGGGCTTGCGGGTGAACCTCGCCGCCGCCGACCCGGCGCGGGTGGAGGAGCTGCTGACCGAGGCGTGGCTGCGAAAAGCCCCGAAGCGGCTGGCGGCGGAGTTCTGGGCGAGTCGCTGAACGGTCAGGGCGACGTCCATGGGCGGCTGGAGCAAGCCGCTCCCGACCGCCCGTTGCTGCGTCGATCGCCGAAGCTACTTCGACAGGGCGGCCTCGATGCCGGCGAGCGAGATGGGATGTGGCGGGGCCGTGATCTTGGACGACGCCGGGTAGGTGATGGCGAGGTCGAGGGCGAAGTCGGACGACCCGGACTGGCTGTTCGCAAAAGCGAGGGGGAGCGGCGAGCCCGTTGCCGCCACGAGGATCTTGGCGCCTTTGCTGGAGTCGATCTCCACACCGCTCACACCGCCGATCTTCTGATTCCCGGCGTTGGTGAGTGTGCCCTTGGCGCCTTCGAGGGTCCCCTCTACGAAGACTTTCGGCTCCGACAGCCCGAAGGTGTCCTTGTAGACGACGTCGGTGCTGGCGGAGGGGAGCTGGACCCATTTGTCGAGCACCTCGGGGAGAATCTCGCCCTCGAGGTGGACAACCGACGGCGTCTGGGTGCCGAAGAGCGACTTCCAAAACGCCGTCCCGGCGTTCACATACGTCGTGCCGCCGATCACGACGTAGTGGGTCGACCCGGTGAAACCAAGCCCTGGTCCTGCCAGGTCGAGCGTCCCGGCGGCCGTTCCCGTTGCCCCTGACGACGTGGCATCGACGCCGATGGAGACCGTGGCAGAGCCGGATTTCTCCGTGATGGTCCCTTGGATGTGCACGGCCGGAACCTTCGAGAACGCCGCCGCTGAGTCCTGCAGGAGTGGGGCGGCGGCGGCGCCCGCCCGCCCGGTGGGCGGGCTACTGCTGCCGCAGCCCGCCGCCAGCATGCCGACGGCCAGGACAGAGAGACCGACGGCCGCGCTCCGCCCCCAGGTACCAAGTGATGAAGGCCGAGGGCCCACGATGTCTCTTTCTGGTCGCTCTCGGTCGGGACGGCAGCATCGTAGACGGTCGGAAGATCGGTCCCCCCGCGCCCAGGCCCGCAAGCGGCGGTCCACGCCGCCGCCGGCCCGCTCAACCGGCCCGCATCGGTCCGCCACGGCATCGATCCGAAGCTCTCCTCCCGGTCGACCGGCGGCAACAGGTAACCTCGACCTCGCGGCGTAGGGAACCCGGTGAGAATCCGGGGCTGTCCCGCAACTGTGACCGGGGAGCGAACTCCGAACAAGCCACGGCCCATCCGGGCGGGAAGGCGGGAGCGAGCAGCGATCCGAGAGCCAGGAGACCTACCCGTCTGACCGCCGGAAGGCGGAGGAGGCTCGCGTGGACGGGAGAAGTAGATCACGGTGATCTCGCTGGTGCTCGGTGGAGCGCGCTCGGGCAAATCCGAGGTGGCGGAGCGGTTGGCCCAGCGCCGAGCCGACGAGGCAGGCAGCCGGGAAGCGGGCGGCGCGCCGGTCACCTACGTCGCCACGGCCCTGTCCGGAGCCGGCGACGACGACCTGGACCAGCGGATCGCCCGTCATCGCCGGCGTCGGCCGGCGCAGTGGTCGACGATCGAGGTCACCCCCGGCGACAGCCTCACGACGGCCCTGTCGACCGCCGGCGTGGTCCTCGTGGACTCACTTGGCACCTGGCTCGCCGGCCATGAGGAGTTCGCCGTCGACCTGGACGGCCTGCTGGCATCACTCGAGGGGCGCCGGCTCCGGGGCGAGGCAACCGTGATCGTGAGCGACGAGGTCGGGCTCGGCGTGCATCCCGCTACGCCACTCGGCCTCCAATTCCGGGACGCCCTCGGCGACCTCAACCGCAGCGTCGCCGAGCTCTCCGACAACGTCCGGTTCGTCGCGGCCGGCCGCGTGCTCCTCCTGCCTCGCGAGGACGCCTGAGATGGCCGAGCGTGGCTCCGGCGGACTCGGCAGCGCCCTCGGGCTCCTCACCGTCGTGGGAGGGGGTCGCGAGCTGCGGGTGGAGGCTGTGGGGTGGTTTCCTGTCGTGGGAGCATCGCTCGGAGCGGCCCTCGGGGCGGCGTGGTGGGGGCTCGGGCGGGCGTTTCCGCCCTTTGTCGCCGGCGCCGTCGTGCTCGTCGCCGATCTCGCCCTCACCGGGATGCTCCACGTCGACGGTCTCATCGACAGTGCCGACGGCCTCCTGCCTCACCTCGAGCAGGCCCGCCGCCTAGAGGTCATGGCCGACCCCCAGGTGGGTGCGTTCGGGGTGGCAGCGGCCGTCGGCGTGCTCGGCCTGCGCCTCGTGGCGCTCGGCTCGATCAGCCCGGCCTCGGTCTGGAAGGGCGCCGCCCTCCTCGGGGCCATCTGGATGGCGAGCCGCAGCATGATGGCGCTCGCCATGGCGCGGCTTCGCTACGCCCGGGTCACGGGCGCAGCGACCGCCCTCGCCGGAGGCCGGTCGCTCGCGCCCGCCCTCGGACTGGTCGCTTCAGCCGGGGTGCTCGTCTACTGGCACGCAGCCGCCGCTCCGGCGGTGCTGGTGGCGGAGCTCGTCGGCGCCGGTGCCGTCTTGCTCCTCGCCCGCCGGCGCCTGGGCGGCTACACCGGCGACGTGCTCGGCGCCGCCGGCATTCTCGGCGAAACCCTCGCCCTCGTTCTCGCCTCCGCCAAATGGTGAGGCTCCTCGCGCCGCGCCGCTCCTTCAGGCCGGCCAGCTCGGCGTTCGCCCTCGCCCTCGACGCCATCGTCGGCGACGAACCACTGCGACCGCACCCGGTGGCCGTCTTCGGCAACGCCATGACCCTGCTCGAGCGGCGCCTGTGGGACGATCGTCGCGCCCCCGGGCTCGCCTATGCCGCCAGCGGGATCGGGGCGGCGATGGCGGCCGGCCGGGCGCTCGAGCGGCTGCCGGGTGGCACGGCGGCGGCTGCCTACACGAGCATCGCCGGCCGGGGGCTGTGGGCGGCCGCCGGCGACGTCGGGACAGCACTCGACAGCGGGGAGGTCAGCCGCGCTCGGCGGCTGCTCCCGGCTCTCGTCGGCCGCGATCCCGCCGGCCTCTCGCCGAGCGAGATCGCCCGCGCCGCCGTCGAGTCCGTGGCGGAGAACACGGTGGACGGCATCGTGGCACCGGCCCTGTTCGGCGCCGTCTTCGGGGCACCGGGAGCTCTCGCGTACCGCGGAGTCAACACCCTCGACTCGATGGTGGGGTACCGGGACGGGCGCTATGGGCGTTTTGGTTGGGCGAGCGCACGCGCCGACGACGTCGCCAATCTCGTGCCATCGCGGCTGACAGCACTGCTCGTGGCATGCGTGCGCCCGAAGTCCGCCGGAGCGATCTGGCAGGCGGTGCTGCGGGATGCGCCCGCCCACCCCTCACCGAACGCCGGAGTCGCCGAGGCGGCGTTCGCGGCCGCGCTCGGCGTCCGCCTCGGTGGGACGAGCTCGTACCGGGGACAAGTCGAGGAGCGGCCGCTGCTCGGGCCGGCCGACGGGCGCCGGCCCGAGGCGGGAGACATCGCCGCCGCTGTCCAGTGCTCCCAGCACGTCACGGCGCTGCTGGCTGGTCTCCTGGCGCTCGTCACCGTGGGCCGAAGACGCCGCCAGGCGTTGCCATGACGGCCGCATCCGTGCCACCGCCCGGGCCACACGGCGACGACGCTCGCCGGGTCGCAGCGGCTCTCGGGCTGCCGCAGGGTGACGTCTTGGACCTGGCGACGTCGCTCAACCCGGTGGCGCCCGATGCAGCCGGCGTCGTGGCGGCTGCGCTCGGATCGCTCCGCAGCTACCCCGATGCCGCCGACGCCACGGCGGCGCTGGCTGAGGCGCTCGGCGTCGCTCCAGAGCAGGTCCTGCTCACCAATGGCGGATCGGAGGCGATCGCGCTCGTCGCCGGCGAGCTCGGCGCGGGCTGGGTCGACGAGCCGGATTTCTCCCTCTACCGCAGGCATCTGTCAGCGGTGCTGCCAGGTGCCCCGAGATGGCGGTCGAACCCGCACAACCCGAGCGGTCGGCTGGCGGACGCCGGCGAGCAGGCCGCCGTGTGGGACGAGGCCTTCTACCCGCTCAGCACGGGGGAGTGGACGCGCGGAGATGCCCGCACCGGCTCGATCGTGGTGGGCTCGCTCACGAAGCTCTTCGCCTGCCCGGGACTGCGCCTCGGCTACGTGCTCAGCGAGGACGCCGAGCTCGTCGAACGCTTGGCACGCCGCCAGCCGCGGTGGTCGGTCGGCAGCCTCGGTGTTGCCGCCGTACCCGCCTTGCTCGAGTCCGCCGACGTCACGACCTGGTCGAAACAGATCGCCACCTTACGAGCCCAGCTGACCGACGTCCTCGAGTCGGCGGGTCTGCAGGCCGAAGCCTCCGATGCGAACTTCGTGCTCGTGCGCTCCGCCGCCGGGTGGCGCGACCGGCTGGCACGGGCGGGGATCGTGGTGCGCGACTGCTCCAGCTTCGACATACCGGACGGCGTGCGCATCGCAGTCCCGTCCGCCGACGGCCTTGCCCGATTGGATGCGGTCCTGCGGGGGCGCACCCAGGAGATGGCCGGCCGGCCGGCGCCGGCGCAGGGGAGGAGCGCTCCGGCGCGCACTCGCCCCGCCGGCCATCGCCGGAGCGGGACCCGTCTGCAGGGTGCGCTCATGGTCTGTGGCACGGCGAGTGACGTCGGCAAGAGCCAGATCGTGACCGGCCTCTGCCGGCTGCTCTCCCGCAAGGGCGTGTCGGTGGCGCCGTTCAAGGCGCAAAACATGTCGCTCAACTCCTTCGCCACCGCTTCGGGACATGAGATCGGGCGTGCCCAGGGCGTGCAGGCGCTCGCGGCGCGCACGACGCCGGAGGTGGCCATGAACCCCATCCTCTTGAAGCCGACTGGCGAGCGGCGCAGCCAAGTCGTCGTCATGGGCCGCCCGCTCGCCGAGCTCGAGGCGGCTGCCTATCAACGCCTCAAGCGCGACGTGCTCTGGCCCGTAGTGATCGATGCGTACGAGGACCTGCGGGAGCGTTTCGACGTCGTCGTGTGCGAAGGCGCCGGCAGCCCGGCCGAGATCAACCTCCTCGACGGTGACATCGCCAACCTGACGTTGGCCGCTGCGACCGGCATGAGCGCCCTGCTCGTGGGTGACATCGAGCGCGGAGGTGTCTTCGCCGCCCTCTACGGGACGATGACGCTGTTGCCGGAGGAGCTGAGCAACCGGATCGGCGGCTTTGTCATCAACAAGTTCCGCGGCGACGCCGCCCTGCTGACGCCCGGGCTCGACGAGCTCGAACGCCGAACGGGCGTGCCGACGCTCGGCGTCCTCCCGTTCGTTCAGGGGCTCAACCTCGACGCCGAGGACTCGCTCGGTCTGGCGGCTGCCGTCGCCGGCTCGACCGGCCGGCGTATCGGCTCGGGTGCCACCCTCGATGTAGTGGCACTGGCCTTGCCACATCTCGCCAACTTCACCGACCTCGACGCCCTCGCCCTCGAGCCCGCGGTGGGCCTGCGCATGGTGTCGTCCCCGTCCGAGCTCGGCAACCCGGACGTCGTCCTGCTGCTCGGCTCGAAGACGACGGTCGCCGACCTCGAGTGGCTGCGGACCAGCGGGCTTGCGGCCAGTTTGGCTCGTTACGCGGCCGATCCGGACGGACCGACCATCGTCGGCATCTGCGCCGGCTACCAGATGCTCGGCGCCGAGATCGTCGACGAGTTCGAGTCCCACCAAGGACACGTCGAGGGCCTCGGGATCCTCGGCGTCCGCACGGAGTTCACAGCCGAGAAACTCGCCCGACCCCGCCATGGCACCGCCCTCGGCGAGACCATCAGCGGATACGAGATCCGCCAAGGCCGGCCGGTCGTCACCGATGGCTCCGAGCCGCTCGCGATGCTGAACGACTCCTTCGGGAGCGAGCCGGAAGGAGTGTGGCTGGAGGACGGCCGGCTCGCCGCCACGAACCTGCACGGGCTCTTCGAGTCCGACGGCTTCCGCCACGGCTTCCTCGCTCGGGTCGCCCGCCGGCGAGGAAGGTCCTTCCTGCCGAGCGCCGTGCGCTTCGCAGACGAGCGGGAGGCCCAGATCGACCGCCTCGCCGACCTCATCGCCGACCACCTCGACGTCGAGGCCGTCCTCGGCCTCATTGCCGCCGCACCGGGAGCTCCCTCGTGATCTTGTTCCTCACGCACGCCGACACCGAGATCCTCGGCCTGCGAGTCGTCTCGGAGGGGCTGCCGGAAGGCTTCCCGGGCGTGCGGGCGGCGAACCCGGCGCTCCTGCGGGGGGTTCCCTCGCTCGAGGGCATCGAGGCGGTGATCGTGCGTCTGCTCGGCGGCCGGCGGTCGTGGGAGCCGTTCGACTCCCTTGCTGCCGAGTGCCGCCGCCGGGAGGTCCCCCTCCTGTGCTTCGGGGGCGAAGCCGTCCCGGACGCCGACATGATGTCGGCATCGACGGTGCCGGGCGGCATCGTCACCCAGGCCTTCGAGTACCTCGTGCAAGGCGGGACCGAGAACCTCGAGCAGATGATCCGCTTCGTGGCGGACACGGTGCTGCGGCACGGGTTCGGCTTTGATCCGCCCGCGGCCGTACCCGTCGTGGGGGTCTTCGGCGACCCTCGCGTCGACGCCGGCCGGCCGACCGTCGGCATCGTCTTCTACCGGGCGCACGTGCTCACCGGCAACACGACCTTCGTCTCGGACCTGTGCGCGGCCGTCGAGGCGGCCGGGTGCAACGCCGTGCCCGTCTACTGCTACTCGCTGCGCGAGGGCACGGGCGCCGGGTCGGCCGGCGCCACCGGCTCGGCCGTCGCCGAGCTGCTGGCTTCCTTCGCCGTCGACGTCGTCATCACGACGGTGCTCGCCGCCGGCACCTTCGCCCCCGGTGGAGCGGTGGCAGAAGGATGGGAGGAACAGGCGCTGGCGCGCCTCGGTGTGCCCGTGCTGCAGGCGATCGCCTCCTCGAGCTCGTCGCAGGACTGGTCGGAGTCATCAGCCGGGCTGGCGCCGCTCGACGTCGCCTGGCAGGTGGCCCTCCCCGAGCTCGACGGCCGCATCATCGGCGTGCCCTTCTCCTTCAAAGAAACCGTCGACGACGGCGACGACCTCGGCGCCGCCGTCGTGGCCTACCGCTGCCTGCCCGATCGGCTGCAGCGCATCGCCGGCCTCGCCTGCCGGCTGGCGTCCCTCCATCTCGTCGCTCCGGCCGATCGCAAGCTCGTCGTCGTCCTCTCCGCCTACCCGACTTCGCGGAGCCGGCTCGGCAACGCCGTCGGGCTCGACACGCCCGCCTCGCTCATCGACCTGCTCGGCGAGCTGCGCGCCGCCGGCTACCGCGTCGACCGCATCCCAGTCGACGGCGATGCCCTCATGGCCGAGCTCGCCGACGGCCTCGCCTACGACTCCGAAGTGCTGCCGGCGGCGGCCGCCGAGCGCGCCCTCGGCACGATGGGGGCGGCGGAGTATCGGCGGTGGTTCGCCACATTGCCGGCGAGCGTGCGGGCCGATCTGGAGGCAGCGTGGGGGCAGGCGCCCGGAACGGTGCACCTCACGGCCGACGGCTCGCTCGCCTTCTCCGGGATCGACCTCGGTGGGGTGGTCGTGGCCATCCAACCGCCACGGGGTTTCGGTGAGGCGCCCATCGCCATCTACCACTCACCCGTGCTGGCGCCGACGCACCACTACCTCGGCTTCTACCGGTGGATCGACCAGACCCTCGCCGCGCACGCCGTCATCCATCTCGGCAAGCACGGCACGCTCGAGTGGCTGCCGGGCAAGAGCGTCGGCCTCTCGTCGGCCTGCTACCCCGACATCGCCCTCGGCGACCTGCCCTTCATCTACCCGTTCGTCGTGAACGACCCCGGCGAGGGTGCCCAGGCGAAGCGGCGTTCGCACGCCGTCGTCGTCGACCATCTCGTCCCCCCGCTCACCCGAGCCGACGCCTACGACGACATCGCCCGCCTCGAGCAACTGCTCGACCAGCACGCCCAAGTGGCCTCGCTCGACCCGTCAAAGCTCCCGGCCGTCCGCCGCCAAGTCTGGGAGCTGCTCGTGGCCGCCGAGATCCATCGTGATCTCGGGCTGGACGGGCGTTTCGGGGGCGAGGGGCCCCGGTGGGATGGCGAGGAGTTCGACGAGCTCGTCCTCGAGGTCGACGGCTACCTCTGCGAGCTGAAGGACGCCCAGATCCGGGGAGGCCTGCACGTCCTCGGGCGCCCGCCGGCCGGCGAGGCCCTCGTCGATCTCCTGCTGGCGCTCACTCGCTTGCGGCAGGGCTCGGTGCCTTCGCTTCGGGCCGGCGTGGCTGGGCTGCTCGGCATCTCGCTCGAGTCCGCCGGTCGGGCGGAGATCGACCGTGTCGAGGCGACGTGCCGGGCGCTCGTGGAAACCTTGGCGTCGGCCGAGTGGCCGGCGGGCGGCCTGAGCGAGGCCGAGGTGCGTGAGGTTGTGTGGCATATAGCCACGAAACCTCACGCACCTTCGGCGGTTGTCGGCCCCAACGCCAAGAAACCGCCAACTCCGTTCCCCCCCGATCCCGCCAAGGCGGACCGCCAGGCGGTGTGCACGACGCTGGCATGGGTCTGCGAGTGGCTCGTGCCGGCGCTCGGCGCCTCGACTCGTGAGATCGGCTCGGTGCTCGGCGCCCTCGACGGCGCCCTCGTGCCGCCGGGACCGTCCGGGGCGCCCAGCCGGGGCATGGCGCACGTGCTCCCGACGGGCCGCAACTTCTACTCGCTCGACCCCAAGGCCGTCCCCTCCCACATCTCGATGGAGGTGGGCGAGGCGCTGGCAGCTCGCCTGTGCGAGCGCCACCTCTCTGAGGAAGGCGAGCTCCCGCGCTCGGTGGCGATCGTCGTGTGGGGTACTGCCGTCATGCGCACCGGCGGGGACGACATCGCCGAGGCGCTCGCACTGCTCGGCGTGCGCCCGGTCTGGTCGCCCGAGTCCGGCCGTGTCGAAGGCATCGAAGTCGTTCCCCTCGGGGAGCTCGGGCGGGCGAGGGTGGATGTGACGCTCAGGGTGTCGGGTTTCTTCCGGGATGCCTTCCCGCACGTGATCGCCCTCGTCGACGAAGCCATCGAGCTCGTCGCCGGTCTCGATGAGCCGCCCGAGCTGAACTACGTCAAGGCTGCCGGCACCGCCGACCCGCGCATCTTCGGGCCGGCACCCGGGGCCTACGGCTCCGGCATCCTCCCGGTCATCGAGAGCCGAAACTGGCAGAACGACGACGACCTCGCCGCCGTCTACCTCGCCTGGTCGGGTTGGTCGTACGGCCGTGGCGCCATGGGTGCGCCGGCGGGGGAGGCCCTCGCCCGGCGCCTGGCCGGCACCGAGGTCGCCGTGAAGAACCAGGACAACCGGGAGCACGACATCTTCGACTCCGACGACTACCTGCAGGACCATGGCGGCATGGTGGCGGCCATCCGTTCGCTGCGTGGCGGCGTCGCTCCCTCGGCGGTGTTCGGCGACTCGTCCGACCCCGCCCGCCCCCGTGTCCGCTCGCTCGCCGAGGAGGCGGCCCGCGTGGTACGCAGCCGCGTGCTCAACCCCAAGTGGATCGGGGCGATGCAGCGACACGGGTACAAGGGTGCCTTCGAGATGGCGGCCACCGTCGACTACCTGTTCGGCTACGACGCCACCGCGCACGTCGTCGAGGATTGGATGTACGAGCGGGTGACGGCGGCCTACGTGGGTGACGCGGCCGTACGTAAATTCTTCGAGCAGTCGAACCCCTGGGCGTTGCGGGCGATCGCCGAGCGGCTGCTCGAGGCTGTCGAGCGGGGGATGTGGGACGCTTCGGAGCTGGCTCTCGAAACGCTGCGCCAGGCGGTGCTCGAGGGTGAGGGATGGGAGGAGGATCGATGAGCGACAACGTGAGGCCGGCCGCACCGGCCAGGGCGGTCGAGCTCGTGGGCCGACCGGTCGGCTTTCCCTTCGTCGCCGTCGTCGGGATGGACGAGGTCAAGCTCGCCCTCCTCATCGGCGCCGTCGAGCCCCGGCTCGGCGGCGTGCTGCTGCGAGGCGAGAAGGGCTCCGCCAAGACGACGCTCGCCCGCGGGTTGGCGGCCCTCATGCCCGGCGAGCCGGCGCCCCCGTTCGTGGACCTGCCGATCGGGGCGACGGAGGACCGGCTCGTGGGGACGCTCGACCTCGGCGCCGTCCTCCGGGGCGGGGAGCGCCACTTTGCCCCGGGACTGCTGGCGGCCGCCGACGGAGGGCTGCTGTACGTCGACGAGGTCAACCTCCTGCCCGACCACCTCGTGGACGTGCTCCTCGACGTCGCCGTCTCGGGCGTCAACCGGG
The DNA here is from genome assembly GCA_049510975.1 of Acidimicrobiales bacterium. Lineage (GTDB taxonomy): Bacteria > Actinomycetota > Acidimicrobiia > Acidimicrobiales > Bog-793 > JAKACA01. The sequence goes on along the minus strand of JBEKYM010000007.1, from coordinate 105,776 downwards.
TGGAGCGCGACGGGGTGAGCGTGCAGCATGGGGCGCGTTTCTTCCTCGTGGGCTCGATGAACCCGGAGGAGGGGGAGTTGAGGCCGCAGCTGTTGGACCGTTTCGGACTGGCGGTCGATGTGGCGTCGTCGACCGACCCCGACGAGCGGGCCGAGGCGGTTCGCCGCCGGCTCGCCTTCGACGCCGATCCGGCCGGCTTCGTCGAGTCGTGGTCGGGTGCGACGGCCGAGCTCGCCGCCCGGCTGGCGTCGTGCGTGCCGGCGACGGTGCCCGATCCCATTATCGAGGTGGCCGCTCGCATGGCCGTGTCGCTCGGTGCCGACGGGCTCCGGGCCGACCTGTCCCTCTGCCGGGCCGCCGCCGCCGTGGCAGGGCTGGAGGGGAGGTCCGAGACGTCGGTCGACGACATCCGCACGGTTGCCGCCCTCGCACTCGGCCACCGCCGCCGGCGTGGGCCTTTCGACTCGCCGGGCGTTGCACCGGACGAGCTGGACGCCGCTCTGGCGGAGGCGTTGGGCCAGGCCGGTGGCGCCGGATCGCCGGCCAACGCCGGTGGCGACCCGGCGGCGGGCGGGAGCGAGATGTCCGGCACCGGCACGGCGGGCGAGCCGGATGCGCCAGCAGCTAGCGGCAGTGGCGCCGGCGGCAGTCGGGGCGGGCACACCTCCACGCTCCCCGACGCCGCCCGGCCCGGCGAGCCCGCGACCCCGCCGCCGGAGCGGCAGCCCCTCGACGGGCAGGTGGCCGAGGTGCATGCCATCGGCCTGCCGGCACGGGTTGGCAGGCTGCATTCCTCCACGACGGCCTACACCGATCTCGGTACGCAGCGGGGGCGCCACCCGACGGCCGACCGCCAGCCGAGCGGTACCGGCCGGCCGGTGTCGTCGAGACCCGCCGGTGCCGGCGCCCGGCGGGTGGCCCTCGTCCCGACGGCGCTCGAGTCGGCTGCTCGCCGACAGTCGCACCCAGCCGGCTCGCCGCAGGACGAGGGTCTCGCGGGCCCGCTCGTGGACGTCTCCGACCTCCAGGAGGTCGTGGCCGAGCGGCGGCTCTCGCACCTCATCGTGCTGTGTGTGGACGCCTCCGGCTCGATGGGAGCAGAGCAGCGAGCCGTTGCGGCCCGGGGCGCCGTGCTGCGGCTGCTCACCGATGCCTATCAGCGTCGCGATCGCGTCGCCGTCGTCAGCTTCAGCGGCAGCGGCGCCCAGCTCATCCTGCGGCCCACGGCCAGCATCGAAGTCGCCCGCAGCCGCCTGGCCGCCGTCCCAACCGGCGGGCGCACGCCGCTTGCCGAGGCGATCCTCTGCTCGCTCGAGGTCTGTCTCGGGCCGAGCACACGGGGCTACGCGCCCGTCCTCGTGGTTGTCTCCGACGGCCGGGCGACGGCGGCACCCGACGGGCTCGATCCGGTGGCGGCGGCGCTCTCGGCGGCCGGTCGGGTGGCGAAGGCTCGAGTGCCTGCGCTCGTCGTCGACGTCGAGTCTGGGGCGACGCCGCTCCGGCTGGGCGAAGCGCTCGCCGAAACGATGGGCGCCCGCTACCTCCGACTCGCCACCGTCACGGGCGAGGGCATCGACCAGGCCGTCCGTTCCGTCCTCGTCGACCTCGAGACGCATCCATAGCCGGCAGCCCAGGCGGCCCTCAATGCATCAGCAGCCGCGGTGCCGGTTGCGGGTGCGAGCCGGCAACGGCGCTCAGGCCGGCGAAGGTGCCGAGCGCGAGCACGAGCCACACGACGAGCTTCCACGCGCTCGGATCGCCATCCGGACGCCGGCGCCGCGAGCCGTCGTGCACGAAGGCGATCGTCGTGAGGAGCAGCAGCGACCCGAGGCCGAGGAGGAATCGGACTGACGTCATCCAGCGGCCGGTGTTACTGGCAACCGGGCGACCCTCGGGCGCCGCGCTCACGCCGCAAGGGTAGCAAGCCCTTCCCGCCTCCTTTACCGCGGGTCAGGAAGCTCCCGCCGAGCGCCAGAACGGCCCGAGGGTGAGCGCCTCGTCCTCGTCCACGCCGGCACGATCCGCCTCGCTGTACTGCCAGACGATCTTGCGGCCGGCGCACGATGGAAACACCGCCGCCCCGCCACCACCGAAGTACGCCGGCGCCTGCCCTGGTGCAGTCGAGGCGGAGGCGTCCGGCTCGCTCTCGCTCGCCCACAGGTAGGACGACCCCACGGCGGGATCGAGAGCGACCGCCCGGCAGTAGGCGGAGACGCCGTCCTCGCCCGCCTCGGCGTTCAGGTAGTAGCCGGGGGCGTACCCGCCGGCGGCGACGGCGCCGAACCAGGCGATGACGAAGGCGGGGTTCTCGGGGCTGTCGTTCTCGAAGTCCTTGAAGATGGCGACGCCGGCGGGCACTCCGAGGGCGCGGGCCGCAGCCACGGCGCGCCGCCCGTCAGCGCGGCCGTTGGCGCCCCCTCGATCGTGGCGCCCGCCGGCGTCGGCGACCACGAGCAGGAGCGCCAGGTGATCGTTGAGATCCCGGCGCGCCTCGGGCAGGGTGAGGTTGCTCCCGCAGGCTCCGGTGCAGTCGCTCAGGTAGCGCCCCCAGAACGACGGCGTGGCGTCATAGGCCTGCTGGACCGACGAGATGCGGGAACCGACGCTGGCGACAGAGTCCACGCCCCAGTACTGGCCGGCCCCGGTCCGGAGCGCCCCGGGGGCGGCCGCCGCCGGCCAGAGGATCCAGCAGAGCACGGCCACGGCGGGCACGACGAGCCACGACACCGGTGAGCTGTGGCGTCGCCCTGCGCTCGAGGTTCGTGCTGGCCGCGCGGGCCGAGCCCGTGGTTTGCGCCGGCCCGGTGTCAGCGCCGGGATCCGATCCGTGTCAGCTGGCGACCGGGTGCATCGAAGCCGGGTCCCAGTAGGCCAGCTGGTCGGCGATGAGGCCGTCGTCGCCGATCGAGAGGATGTCGTAGCCCTCCACCTGCACCCTGGCCTTGCCTTCGCCTTCGCCGATGTCGAGCTGGATCGTGAAGAAGAACACGCCCCGCTCACCGGCCACCACGACGCGCTCGGGCACGAAGGAGACGGGCGTCCCGAGTCCGAGGACTCCATCCCAGAAGCCCGACACGCCGTCGCGGCCCTCATGCGTCGGTCCCGGGTAGGGGTCGGTGACCGTGGGCTCTGGGCCGTAGCACGCCATGATGGCGTCCTTGTCAGCCGACGAGACGGCCGCCGCGTAGGCGGCTACGGCATCGGTGACTTGCGAAGGTGTGGGCACCCGGTCTCCTCTCAAGCTCCGGTGGCATGGAAGCCGCCGTCGACGTGGATCATCTCGCCTGTGGTCTTCGGGAAGTAGCCGGACAACAGTGCCACGGTCGCCTTGGCGACGGGCTCGGCGTCGTGCACGTCCCAGCCGAGCGGTGCCCGCCCGTCCCAGACCTCCTCGAATTTCGCAAAGCCCGGGATCGACTTCGCCGCCATCGTCCGGACGGGGCCGGCGGCGATGAGGTTGACGCGGATGTTTCTCGGGCCGAGGTCACGGGCGAGGTAGCGGGTGAGCGACTCCAACCCTGCCTTGGCCACGCCCATCCAGTCGTAGGCCGGCCAGGCGACGGTGCCGTCGAAGTCGAGCCCGACGATGGAGCCTCCGTCGGCCGCTTTCTCGAGGAGGGGCGCAAAGGCGGCCGCCAGCAGCTTCAGCGAGAACGTCGAGATCTGCAGCGCCAAGGCGACGTCGGGCCAGTCGGCCCGGAGGATGTCCCCGCCGAGGCAGGCCTCCGGGGCGTTGCCGATGGCGTGCACGACGCCGTCGAGCGAGCCCCAGCGCTGCGCCAGTTCACTGGCGAGCGCCTCGGCGTGCTCGGGCTGGGTCACGTCGAGCTCGAAGACGTCCGGGGTGACGGGGAGGCGCCGTGCCGTGCGCTTGGTGAGCGAGAGGCCACGCCCGGCGCCCGTGAGGACGATCTCGGCGCCCTCCTCGATCGCCAGGCGGGCGACGGGAAAGGCGAGCGAGGCGTCGGTGAGCACGCCCGTGACGACGATGCGCTTGTTCTCGAGTATCCCCACGATGCCTCCCGGGCTCCGGTCGGGAGCCGATGCCCTGCGAGGCTAATGCGGGGCGGCCGGGTGCTTCGTGCTTTCGTTTTGGCCCGACTTGCCCGTCAGCTGCCGGTAGAGCGCCGCCGTCTCGGGGTGAACGACGTCGATCGGATCACCGGACCAGTCGAGCACCTGGGCCAGCGACCGGAGTGCCGACTCCACGCCACCCCGGTTGCCGGCGGCATCGGCGGCAGTCATGAGCAGGCGGTAGAGCCCCTCGTCCCAGGGTGTCGCCGCCAGCCCGCGTCGGATCGCCCACTCGGCCCCGAGTGGGTCGCCGACATCGAGCGAGTGCTCTGCCAAGCGCGTCGAGACCGTCAAGAGCGCGGTCTCGACGGCCGCTTGGAGGCCTTCGAAGACCGTCCAGTCGCCCTTGCCGAGTCCGGTGAACGGCCGCCCGCGGACGAGCATGAGCGCTTGACGCCAGCTCGCCGGCCCAGAGCCGGCCGAGGTCAGGCCGACGAAGCGGTCCCAGTCCGTTCGCACGTCCGAGGCGAGCAGGTGGCGCCCGTCGGTACGCATCAACCTCGGTCGGCCGTCCGGCGTGGACCCGAGCGCTCGACGAGCCTCGTGCAGGCGGTTGGCCAAGGACTGGACGGGCACTCGCCGGTCGGGCCATAAGGCTGCGGCGCACGTCTCACCCGTGACGCCCCGAGCGTGAAAAGCCAGGTAGACGACCAGCTCCTTCAATACCGGCCGGCCTTCCAGGCTTTCGGAAGTCCCGAGGACTTGGACGGGTCCGAGGACTCGGACCTCGACGCCGGCGGAGGCTTCACGGTCCTCGCTCATGACGGCGACCGGTGCGGCTCGTCGGAGGTCGTGTCGAGCCGGGACCGCCGCCATGTTGGCGGGGCCTCGAGCGACTCGCAGTGAAGTCCCGGTGCGCTCCGCCCAGCGTTCCGGCGACAGCACGGCGGAGGGACCGGCCCGACCGCTCACTTCGAAGCGGAGCGTCTGACCATGCGACGACAGATGCCACGTGCAGCGCGGTCGGACCGCGGTGTCGCAGCAGATGGCGCCCGAGAGCGGCGTCTGCTCGACGAGCCGGAGAAAGCGACCGAGCGCCGCTCGCCGAGCCTCGTCGACAGGCATCGGGGCGATGATGAAGCAACGAGCGCCTTGGGCGTCCGATCGGTCTGAGTCCGTGAGTCGGGCGACGGCATCCTCGATGGTCGGGACGTAGCGAACGTTCTCGAGGCCGTGCATCTCGCGCCCGAACCCGACGAGCATCACGTCGTCGAGGTCCGACCATCGCCGGGAGGCCAACTCGACGACGATGTCCGACAGCGTGTAGCCGACTGCGACGGGCGGGCCGTCGAGGGCGACGGTGCCGGCAGCGACGGTATCGAGGAGAGCTCGCCGGCGCTCGTCCTGCCACAACGTGATCAGCCCGGTTCGCCTGCTCGCCCAGACCACCGCTCCGGGCGAGACGGGCTCGACGAGGCGGGGGTCCCGAGGGAGGAACCAACCAACTCCCGCAGCATCCTCCCGAAACGGCGGCGCCGGCTCGTTGGCTGCCTCCAGGAACGCCCCGAACCCGGCAGCTTCGAGCGTCCAGGCGAGCGGGCGTTCGGCATTGGGCGCCACGGCGTCCGAGAGGCCCAGCAACGCACGCGTCCACTCCGGGTCCTCGAGATGTCCGGCCGATACGATCTCGCCCTCGTCGCGGCTCGAGGCGAGCAAGGCGGCCATTGGAGGGATCGCAGGGAGTGGCGGCAATGCGGGCGAGCTTGCCCGCGGGCGCGGTGAGGCGTCGGCCACGCCTGCTCGGGCGATCGTGGAAGTCGAGGGCGCTCGGACCCCGGACGCCGATTCCGACGCCGCCACCAAATCCGCCGCCGCCGATTCTGCCGCCGGCCCCCGGTCCAGTCCGGCCCGCCGTGGCGGCTCTGCTTCGCCGTTCGCTCCGGGTCTGTGTACGGGCATTTCGGCTCTCGGTCGAGGGTGGGGTGCGTCGAAGCGATCCTCCCGGCGTCGCCGCCGGCCTCGAGGTTCTGAGTCGCCCGACACGGTCGCTGGCGTGGCCGTCATTGTGACAGAGGCCCACCCTGACGGCACAAGTCCATGCCGTCCGCTGGGCGAGGGCGTCGTCGCGGCGGCCGACCGGGCGGCGACAGCGAGCCCTGCCAACCAGCACGAGCCGGACAGCAGGGCGACCAGGCCTGCGTCCCCGACTCGGTGCGACGGATGGGTGACGAGCGCGAGCAGGGCGTGCAGCGCGGACACGGGGAGTCCGACGGCAGCCATCACGCCCAGCGAAACGAGCGCGATCGCGGCGCAGGCGAGGGCACCTGGCCCCGCCGGCCGCAAACCGGCCGCCTCCCGCCGGCGGGCCCCCGAGCCCACATCAGCCCGCCGCGGCTCGAGCACTTGCTGTCGCCGTCACCGAGATGGACCCTTCGCCGGCCAGTGCCAGCAGTGGCGTGCGGATCCGAAATGGGGTGATCGTGGCAGTGAGGACGCCGTCGATGTCGGTGGCGGTGCCTGGATGGCCGTCGAGGGCCATCAAGAACTCGGCGACGGCAACGGCCCGGGCGCCGCCGGTCGAGATCCCGCCTGAGCGAACGGTGGCCGGTGTCAGCACGGCCGCTCCCGCCCGTGCTGCCTGCTCGACTTCGCTCATGGCGGACTCCCGGGCGCTCAAGACGAGACCCCCTTCGGCCACGAGGCCCAGCAGGGCGGCGAGGGCGACACACAGCAGGAGTACGAACGGTGTCAGCGAGCCCTCGTCGCCGCCCGAGTGCGCGTGTGTTGGGGGCGAGGTCATGGCCCGAGCTCCCGGTAGGGCTCGACGCTGCCCCCACGAGTCGCCTGCAACGTGACGGAGCCGGGCACGCCCGCAAAGGCGAGGCGAGCAAACGGCACGCGGCACGTCACGGTCACGGTCACGGTCCCACCGGGCACGAAGTTCGAGGTGTCCGTCGCCGTGGTGATGCTCGCACACAACCCTGCGTCCGGTTCGAGCACGGCGCGCACGGTGTCGGCCGCCATCTCCTGAGCATTGCCAGCGGTGGAGGCGATCACGGCCGATTGCAGGGCTGTTCGGGCGGCATCGTCGACCGCCTGTCGAGCCAGCACCAGGCGTCCTGCGAAGAAGGCACAGCCGAGGACGGCCACGAGCAGCGGGGTCAGCATGACGAGCTCCGCGCTCGCTGACCCACCTTGGAGGTCCCGTCTTGCTGCACGCCCGGCCGGCTGGACCGCTCGTCGTTCTACTGCCATCGTCCACCCGTCTCCTTCCTGCTTCGCGTCATCCAGATGCCCGAAACCCCTGCACCGGTCCCGTGCTGTCGGCGGACACATGAAGGTCGAGGCCCGGAAAGACCGTCGGTACGACTCCCGTTGCCGAGACGGCGACGAAGTCGTTCGGCAGCGTCCGGACCTCGATCTTGAGAGAGCCGACGAGCGATCCGGCGATGTCGTGCACGTCGTTGCGGACGGTGGCAGCTGCCGCCTGCGGGTCACCGGTTCGTGCGCGCGCCGTTGCACCTCCCTCCGCCACCCCGAGGCTGAGGGCATGCGCTGCCAGGCCCCACATCGCCAGTTGCAACCCCAGGGTGACGAGGGCCATGACGGCGGGAAGCACGAGCACGATCTCGACCACCTCGGAGCCCGTGTCGTCACGATGCCGGCGTTGTGGCGGGGGGGCCCGGCGGTCATGGGCGCACGCCGGACGCGACCCGGAGCCGAGGCTCATGGTGCTCCGCTGATCTGTTTGGCGATGTTCGTGGCGTCGGTGTGGACGGCGTGGGTGATGATGGCCCCGACGAGGATCGCCAGGGCGACGAACACGCCGACGATCACGATCTTTTCGGCGACGTCGCCCCGATCCGGCGCAGAACGAACAGTCGCCAGGCGCGAGGTGAGGAGTTCGAACAGGTAGAGGATCGCTGGGGTCTCGAGCATCGGTGTCCTTCGTGAAGTGTTCGCCCGTGGCGGGCCGGTCGGGACGGCGCGATCTCCCGGAGGCGCGCGAGAGGTTCACAGCACGTGGGCCAGGCTGACCCCGGCCGGGAACATGATGAAGATGAGGAACCCGACCATGAGCACGATCGACGGCAAGAAAAGCCGCTCGGTCGTCGCGTTGGCTCGCGCGGCTGCCGCCGACATCTGCCGTCGCCGCAACGACTGGGACTTGGCCGTGAGACTCGAACGGATTCGTGCACCCTCGGTGCCGGCGAGCGCCAGGCTGGCCGCCAGCTCGTCGAGCTCGCCGACGCCGATCTCGGCACCGAGGCGTGCCAGCTCGTCCCAGGGACTGACCCCCGAGTGGCGGGAGCGATCCAGTGCCCGACGGATGCGGACGAACGTGCGGTCGGGCGAGATGCGTCCCGCGGCCACGAGGGCGCTCTCGACTCCCATGCCACCTGCCTGAGCGAGGGCGACGAGCTCGAGCCAGCAGCTGAGCCCGCGGAGAAACTGCTCACGGGCTCGGCCGGCCGCTCGGTGCAGCTCGGCCCGCGACGAGAGAACCCCGCCGATCCCGCCGATCACGGCCACGGCGAGCAACTCGCCGGCGGGCACCTGCAAGCCGATCCAGCTCGCCAGTCCGGCGACGAGGAAGGGCGTGAGCGCGCCAAGGAGCGCGGTGACCGCCACGACGATGGATTGGCGTTCGGGTGTGCGATCCGTAATGGCGAGGTCGCTCTGCTGACGCGAGAGTCCCTCATCGGACGTGGCGATCCGTCCAAGGGACACTCCGACCGCGGCGAGCAGCGCCGTGGTGCGCCTGCTGGCGACTTCGCTGGGCCGCGCGACGAGCACCGCCTCAGGCCCGTACCTCTGCATCTCCTCGACGAGGCTGGATCGGCGCGTCAGCCCGGTGGCGACAAGGACGAGGCCGAACCCGGCACACAGTCCGAGGAGAACGAGATCGGTCGTCATGGCACCCGGGCGGCGTTGACACGGAGACGCGAAAACGGCTTCGGTCGCACCATGAGGGCCATCAGCCAGAGTCCAAGGCCGTAGATGCAGCCAACCACGCCAAGCACGAGCTGGCCTTCTGCGGTTGCATACGGGCTCAGATACGAGTGGGCAAGGAGGGCCATCAGACCGAGCAGACCGAACGAGAAGCCGGTGATCATGCGCACGGAGGTGCGCGCCGAGGCGCGGGCCGCCTCCACGCCGAGCCGCATCGACACTTCCTCCCGGGTCGTGCTCGCCAGCGCTCCGAGCAGCTCTGAGAGCCGCTGTGCGCGCTCGGAAGCCGCCATCACGAGGCATGCCACGACGATGTCGGCGGCCGGATCGTCGAGGTCCTCGGCGAGCTGCACGAGGGCCGGGACGACCGGGACGCCGGCGTGGAGACGAGCGACGAGGGCGGCCATCTGCGGCCGCACTGGGCGAGGCGCGATCGGTGCCGTGGCGGTCAATGCCTGGGTCAAGCCGGCCGCACCCGACAAGGTGTCCCGCAGCATCTCCGTCCACGCGGCAATGGCTTCGAGGCGCTCGATCGTCGTCTTGGTGGCACCTCCGGCGACGCCGCGGCTGCCGAGAACGGCGAGCACACCGAGCGGTAGCGCCATCGGCCAGCGAGTGATGGCGAGTGCCACGAAGCCGCAGAGGGCCGCGAGTGCCACGTGACCGCGACGGTGCTGCTGGCGCGTTCGCGAGGTCACCCTCGTCAAGGGATCCTCGGAGTCGTCGGGTGGGCGAGTCGTTCTCGAGAGGCGAAGGAGCCCGAGCCCGGCGGCGACGAGAAGCAGCCCGGCGCCCGCAAAGGTTCCGAGCGCCGCCAGGAGGGGCTCGGTCACCAGGACCTCCTCGCCCCGAAGTGCCGGCCGTCGTAGCCATGGGCAGCGAGGGCTACGGCCGTGGCGTCGCGAAGGGGGGCAGCCGGACGCGCACGACCATCGAGATCCGGCTTCCAGATCTCGTTGGACACGATCATCGGTCCTTCGGAATCGACAACCTCGCGGACCGAGGCCACCTGGCGGAGTCTCGTTCCGGCGGCGCCGTCCGTGGAGGCGCCCGGCCTCTCGGCGATGTCGACGTGGACGACGAAGTGGATCGATCCGGCGATGAGCAAATTCGTCGCCTCGAGCGGCAAACGCTCGGGCGCCTGCACGGCATAGGCAGCGATTCGGCGGAACACACCGACCGACGAGTCGGCATGGATGGTCGCCATCGAACCGGAGCGCCCCTGGCTCATGGCGTTCAGCATCGGGATCACTTCGTCGCCGAGGACTTCGCCGACGATCACCCTCGAAGCGTTCATTCGCAACGACCGGCGGACGAGCTGAGCCATCGAGATGGAGCCGACGCCTTCGATGTTCGGGAGCCTTGCCTCCATGGCGACACAGTCAGGGTGGCGCTCGACCTGCCGATCGAGCGCCAGCTCGAGCGCCTGTTCGATCGTGACGATCCGTTCGTGGCTCGGGATCTCCGCCGCCAGTGCGCGTAGCAGCGTTGTCTTTCCAGCATTCATTGCGCCGGAGACCAGCAAGTTGCGCTTGGCTCGCACTGCGGCGGCCAAGAACGTGGCGAGCTCGTCGTCGAGCATGCCGAGATCGACGAGATCGGCCAAACAATGATCGTTCAGCCGATGCCGGCGGATGTCGATCACCGGGCGCTCCGTCACGCTCATGACGGCCGAGAGGCGGCTTCCGTCGGGAAGGCGAAGGTCGAGCTCGGGCTGAGCGCTGTCGAACCGCCGTTCTGCCAGGCCGAAGCGCGCCCCGGCCGCCCGCACCGTCGCGATCAGCTCCTCGTCGCTCTCTGCCACCGGGCCGACGAGCTCTTTTCGCCCGTCGGCATAGGTCACGTAGGCCCGTTCGGCACCGTTGACGTCGATGTTCTCCACGCTCGGGTCGTCGACGTACAGCTGGAGCACCCCGAGGCCGAAGAGCATCGCGATGGCGAGATCACTCACCGCCCGCTCATACCCGGGTGCCGGCATGCTCCCGCCGGCGGCGAGTGCTCCCGCCACCCGCTCGTCGAGGGCGCGCCCGACGAGGCGTCGCGCCGTCTCGGTGAGGGCGGCACCGCCCGTCGTCTCGCCGCCCGGGCGGGCGGCAATGGCCTCGGCGACCTCCGCTCGAATCTCACGGGCGAGCCGCAGCACCGTGAGATCGAAACGGGCGCTCGCACCGGTCGTCGCCATGGTCATGCGAGCGATCCCGCCTGACGCCGCCCGATGCGCCTGGCGGTCACTCGGCCGCCGGCCCAGAGTTGCAGCGATGAGGGGTCTGGCACTGCGGGCGCCGCCAGCTCGGCGCTGCCGATGCGATCGGCAACCTTACGGGCGAGGGCCTCGACGTCGCAGCGGAGTGCCCCGCGACGGTCCGAGCGCCGGCCGATCCGGAGGTGTCCTCGTCGACCGGTTGAAAGGACCGACGAGAGGTCCGAGGGGTCGAAGCGGACGGCGCCGAGAACCTCTGCAGACGTGGCCTCGGCGATATGGGACAGCGGCCACCGCCTACGCCCGGCGACCACGATCGAGAGCGGCCGCCCGGAGCGCTCGGCCGATTCGCATGCCGCCTTCGCGTGCAGCAGGGCGGCGACGCCGTCGCACGTGACGAGCAGGTTGGTGACGGCTCGCCCACCAAGCTCGCTGTGGCGGTCGTCGGCGCCGACTCGACCGAGGTCAGCGACGGCGAGGACGGCCGGGTCGGCAAGCGTGTCCCCCAACTGCTTCCAGATCCAGTTCAGCGCGCCGCCTTGTTCGGGGCCGGCGACCCCGAGCAGCGCCCGCAGTCCCGGGCTGTGAGGCGAAGGCTGCGTATGGGCGATCAGCAGCTCGAGCGTCAACCCGTGCCGAGCGGCGAGGGCGAGCGAGGCCAGTCCGGGGACGCCGGGCAAGCCGAGCAGCGGGCCAAGGTCTCCGCCGGCGACGTCACAGTCGGCGAGGATGCACGTGCGAGCGTTCGGCAGCAGACCAGCGAACTGCTGAGCGAGCAACAGCGCCACCGTCGTCGCGCCCGGAGCGCCCTTCACCGTCGAGACCGTGACGAACGTCACGACGAGGGCCCTTCGGAGATCTGCGCCAGGCTGATGTCGCTCACTGCGCTGGCGGCGGTGACGAGCGCCGCTGCCGATCTCGGCACCTCCAGCGTCACGATCTCGCTGTCGGACGAGCTTGCCGCACTTCCAGAGGTCGGCAGCGAGATCGCATAGACGGTGCCGACGGCAAGGGTTCCCGATACCGCCGCGGGCGTGGTACCGGTGGTCGACGAGCTCGGTGTCGAGGCGACTTCACCGTCGCCGCTCGCCGAGCCGGGAAGGCCGGCGCCCTGCCCGCCCAGCACGATGAGCACGGAGTCCCCGGGTGTCAACCCCGCCGGCGCCTGGTCGTTCGCCAGGCTCGTGCCGACGAGGGCGTCGCCGGCGGGCAGTGGTGCGGCCGCCGTCAAGTCGTCCGGAACGAGGAGACTGCCCGGCTCGAGCGGTTCCGAGGCGCGGCGCCCGAGCACGGACTCGCTCTCGCTGGAGGGAACTGCCGAGACACCGCTTCCTGCCGTCAGGCTGACGATCGTGAGATCAGCGGCAGTGATGGCAGCGCCCTGCGGCACGTAGGTCGCGACGGCGAGATCGCGCGATCGATGGTTGGCGTGGGCCGCGACCTCAGCACCGAGCAGGGCGCAAACGAGAACCACGAGAACACCCAGCGCGCTCATGAGGGGACGCCGGCTTTCCGGGTTCGAGGTCCGGCGCGGCCGGCGAGATCGGCCACGGCGCACCGGCCCGAGGTCGAATCCGGGCTCGGTGTGCTCGTCCGGCCGACTGCGCAGGGGTGCGAGGGGCATGAGGGCAGCCTCGATCTCGCACTTACCGATGTACCTACCGCTCTCACATGGAGTTATCCACCGCCGAATTCACAACCCGGCGCACGAGGCTGAGGCGTCAGCGACCGGTTCATGGTCGGCAAGGCAGCACTCGGCACCGGCGAGCAGCAGGAAAGTCCCTCAGTCATGAGAACGGCGTACGCGAACCGTGCCGGCGGCGGCTTTGTAGGAGGTGATGGATGACTTTGACTTTTCCCACGTGCTCGACGGCGGCGACGCCCCAGCCGCCACCCCAGACGTACTCCGCCAGGTCCTGGTCCGGCGCCGGCGCCAGCAGATGCGCCGCTACCGGGTCGTGGCCACTTCCGCCATCGTCGTCGCCCTCGCCGGCGCCGGCATCGGCGTCGGCCTCAACCAGGCCACGACCACGACGGCGGCGGCCGCGCCCGCCGGCCTGAAGTGGGACACGAGCCTCGGCCGCGTCGCCACCGGCAGCGCCGCCGAAGCCCCCACCGCCTCCGGTGCCGAGCCGGCCACGGCGTCGAGCGGGGGCCCGGAGCCCGGTGAATTCGGCTTTGTGTCGTCGGACAACCCGCTCCCGCCCTCCGGCGCCGGCGCCGCCGACTCGGTCACCGCCGCCATCCCCGCTGCCGCCAGCACCGATACCGGCGGCGGCGTCGGCGTGGAATCGCCGAACGGCTGCAAGACGGGATGTGACGCCGTCTACCTTCCGAACACCGCCAAGCTCCTGTTCACGAGTCACCTTGACGGCATCACGCTGCGGGCGTCGCTCATCTCGTTCGCCTTCCCCCTCACGACCCGTGTTGCTCCGCCCCCGACGACCTCGCCCTACCCGGTGGCCACACCGACGCCGGCGCCGGCTCCGAGCACCACCTACCCGACCACGGGCACGCGAAGTTCGGCCGGCTCCGGCTCCGGTAGTTCCCCAGGTTCGACCGGCTCTGGCAGCTCCACCGGCTCGACCCGGCCGGGGACGGCGACCTCGCCGCCGTTCGTGAGCGTGAAACCCATCCCCGTCCTGGCAGCATGCCCTGCTGAGGCCGAGCTCGAGGTGACGATCTCGCAGGGATCGACGCTCGAGACGCTGTTCGTCCCCGCCGGCGGTCCCGGCAGCCGGCCCTTCTCGGTCGTGGCCTCGGCGGCGACGACCTTGAGCGGGGGACGCTCCATCATCCTCGCCATCTCCCGGACGAGCTCAGCGGTGTCATCGGTCTCGGCGACGTTCCCCACCGGCGGAGCCGAGACGATGGCGCCGAAGCTCGGCTGGTCGGTGCTGGCCGACGTGGTCGCCAAGCCGGTCGACCTCGCCAAGGCGGGGGCGGTCACCCTCGTGGCCAAGTCCGCCTCAGGTGCCACCTTGCAGCGAGCGGCCCTCCCGTCTGCCGGCTCGCTCGCCACCGCCCCCGTTGCGACCTGCCGCTACCTCGTGGAGCCGGTCACGGCCACCGGCACATCCTCTACGGGCACGACGGGTGGCTCCCCGCCCCTGACCGGGCCTGTGGGCTCTACCGGCTCCGGCGCCTCGAACGGCTCCGCGGGTTCGAGCGGTGCCAGCTCGGTCTCCTCTGGGGCGCCAAACCGCAGCACGGGCGGGTCGGCGACGACGGTCGGCACGAACGCCTCCGACCGAGTGATCCTGCCGCCGACACCTGCTCGCTCCACGTCCTGAGAGCCCCGATTCCCCTGCAGCTCGCCGAGCCGGAGATCGGACCCGCCCTGAGCCAGACTGTCGCGATACCAGCCGACCCCGCCGCCGGCGCGGCAAGCGACTTCATCGAGGTCTACGAGGCCCACTACGGCAGGCTCGTGCGCGCCCTCGAGATCGGGGGCCTCGACCGGGCCTCGGCCGAAGACGCTGCCCAGGAGGCCTTCGCCCGCACGCTCGGGCACTGGCGGCGGGTCCGGTTGGGGACGAACCCGCCGGGATACGCCTATCGGGTCGGGTTTCGCCTCGCGAGGAAGACGCTGCGGCGGGAGGACCCGCTCGACAACGAGCCCGCGAGCGCCGAGGACCTGGCTGGACAGGTCGTGACCAGGTCGGCCGTCGAGTCAGTGCTCGCCTCGATGCCGCCGCGCCGGCGCAGCTGCGCCGTCCTGTGCCTGATGTCGGGTCTGACGACCAAAGAGGCCGCCCGGGCGCTCGGCATCGCCGAGGGAACGGTCCGAAAGCAGCTCGAGCTTGCCCGTTCGTCACTCCGGGCCCAGCTCGGCGACTCCCAGCTCTGAGGCCCGGCCTGGGCCTTTGCCGCCCTGCGAGGTAACGGGAAGGCAAATCCGAGGTAACGGGAAGGCGCTTGCAGCACTAACATATCCCGAGCCGTTCTGGTGGGATTGCAGTTGTGGGACGTGGGCGGTTGCCCACGTTTTTGTTTTGTCAGGGTTCACTTCGGTCGAGGGCAGAAGAAAGGAGCAGGGCAGATGAATACAGCAGACGCAGTCGAAGCTGTTGTCGCGCCCGTGCTCAGTGACCTCGGGATCGAGCTCGTCGACGTGGAGTCGCACCCTGGGCACGTCAAGGTCACCATCGACCGCAGCTCCGGCCTCGACCTCGGGGCGCTCACCGAAGCGACGGCGGCGGTGTCGCACGCCCTCGACGAGGCCGATCCCGTCCCTGGCGGGCGCTACGAGCTCGAAGTCACGAGCCCCGGAGTGGAGCGGCGGCTTCGCAAGCCGGAGCACTTCACCCGTTTTGTCGGCACCGAGATCGCGGTACGCCTGCGTGCTGGCGTCGCCACCGACGGCGAGCGGCGGGTGGAAGGCCGTCTGGCGGGTGCCGACGACTCCGGCATCGTCCTCGAACTGCCTGGTAGCGGCGGTGAGCGGCGCCTGCCCTACGTCGACGTCGAGCGCGCCCACACCGTGTTCGACTGGCGGGCAGCGCTGGCGAGCGCCCCGTCGCCGGAGCGCCCGAAGCGTCGCGACTCGAAGCCGTCGGCCGCCGACCGCAGCCGGGCGGCAGCTGAGGCGCGCAAGACAGCGGCGCTCGCCACCGTCCCTACCTCTTCTTTCCCACCGGCGAGCTCGCCGCCGCCCTCGAGCGGCGCCACGAGCGGGCAAGCCCACCGCAAGCAAACGAAGACCGACGCCGACCGACACGTGACGGAGACCCCATGAGTGCGACGAATTTCGACCTTCTCGAGGCCCTGCAGCAGATGGCGAGGGACAAGGGCATCACGGTCGAGACGCTGTTCGACGCCCTCGCGAATGCCCTGGTGGCGGCGTACAAGCGGCTGCCGAGCGCTGCCGAGGAGGCGGTCGTCACGATCGACCCGGACGTCGGTGAGATCCGCGTCTATGGCCAGGAGCTCGACGACGACGGCAACGTCATCCGCGAATGGGACGACACCCCGGCCGACTTCGGCCGCATTGCCGCTCAAGCCGCCAAGCAGGTGCTCATGCAGCGCGTGCGAGAGGCCGAGCGGGACAAGAAGTACGAGGAGTACGCCGGCCGCGAGGGCGACATCGTCACCGGGATCATCCAGCAGACCGACAGCCGTTTCACGCTCCTCGATCTCGGCAAAGTGGAGGCGCTGCTGCCGCAGGCCGAGCAGGTTCCCTACGAGCGCTACGACCACGGCGCCCGCTTGAAGGCCTACATCGTCGAGGTGCGCAAGACGACCAAAGGCCCGCAGATCGTCGTCTCCCGCAGCCACCCCGGCCTCATCAAGCGCCTCTTCGAGCTCGAGGTGCCCGAGATCTCCAACGGCATCGTCGAGATCAAGGCGTGTGCCCGCGAACCCGGGCACCGCACGAAGATCGCCGTCTGGTCGAACGACGCCAACGTCGACCCCGTCGGCGCCTGCGTGGGCGCCCGCGGAGCGCGCGTCCGCATGGTCACGACCGAGCTGCGAGGCGAGAAGGTCGACATCGTGCCGTTCTCCGACGACCCGGCCGAATTCGTCGCCCGCGCCCTGCAGCCCGCCAAGGTGAAAGAGGTCCTCCTCGACGAGGAGCGCGGCCGGGCCACCGTGATCGTGCACGACTACCAGCTGTCGCTCGCCATCGGCAAGGAGGGCCAGAACGCCCGCCTCGCCGCCCGCCTGACGGGCTGGCACATCGACATCCGCAGCGAGTCCGAGCTGGCCGCCGAGCAGGCCGCCTACGAACAGGCGGACTGGGCCGAGGGCGAGTGGGTCGAGGACGAGTCGGGCGAGATGGTCTGGCGTCCGGCCGAAGGCGGCGAGTCCGTCTCCGCCGAGCAGTGGGCGGCCGGGGAGCCCGAGACCGAGGCCGCCGCCGAGGCCAAGGCCGAGCTGGCCGAAGCCGAGCCGGGTGCGGACGCCGACCCCGCCGGCGACGGCGAGCCGGCCGCGGTCGCCGAGGCCGAAGCCATCGTCGAGATGGCCGAGGAGGACCAGGAGCTCGAGAAAGTCGGCGGCGAGCTGGCGAAGTCCGCCGGCGACGAGACGGACTACCCCCTCGGCGAGGACGACCCCACGACCGAGGCCTGAGCACGGCCCGCACGAGCGCCAGGACAGCCCCCAACCACGCCCGACTGGTCCCGGCGAGCCGCAACGCGGAGCGCACGGGCCTCGGGCCGGTGCGCACGTGCGTCGGCTGCCGCCGGCAGGCAGCCCAAGACGAGCTCTACCGGGTCGTCCTCCTCGAGGGCGCCCTGGTCGTGAGCCGCACGGCGCCGGGTCGGGGAGCCTGGCTGCACCGGGCTTGGGCCCCCTGCCTCGCCGAGGCGGGGCGCACGCGGGCCTTTTCCCGAGCGCTGCGGACGCCGATCGACGCCAGCCTCGTCGATCAGCTGGCTGTGCAGCTGTCCGCCGGCGGGAGCAAGGGCTGAGACCGACGCCTCGCAAAGGTGCCGGTCACCAGCCTTGCCGACCCGGCGAGGGCGTCAGATCCGGTACAACCTGAGTACATCTCGCGTCCCGGTTCACGGCACCTACGCCGGTGTGCGAGGATAGGAAACCGCGCCGGTGGCCAGTGACATCGCCGCGCGCGTCCCTGTAGAGAGGACCGAAGGGCCAGTTGCCGAAGAAGATCCGCGTCTACGAGCTCGGCAGAGAGCTCGGCCTTACCAATAAGGAAGCGCTCGACCTGTGCATCGAGCTCGGGATCGGCGTGAAGAGCCACTCGTCGTCGATCGAGGACGCCCAAGCAGACCGCGTCCGCAGGAAGGCTGACCGCGACGGCTTGCGCCGCCCGGTCCAGCCCGAGGAGCCGGCTCCCAGCGCCCCGGCCACGACCCGCGGCCGCGCCGCAAGCGCCCCCACGAAGGACGCAGCCCCAGCTCGTGAGCCATCCGAGCAGGCTCCCCTCGCCGAGGTCGTCGACCTCCCGAGCAGCACGCCTTCGCCAGCACCGCCCGCCGGCGCGCCAATCGCACCCAGCCCGACGGCGCCGACGATGGAGCCCGCCGCCGATCCGGTGGCGGCCAGCGCCGCCACTCAGGTCAGCGCACCGGCCGCCGATCTCGGTGACGCCCGGCCGGCAGCCGCCCCTGGCAAGCACGAAGCCGAGCCCGGTCACCGGCTCGTCGTGAGCCGTCCGGCGAGCGAGCTGGCCGAGTCCGCCCGTTCGGCTGCCCGCACCGCCGCCGGCCCCTCGGCGGCGCCAGCCGGCACGTCTCCGGCAGCACCTCCACGACCCGCCGCCCCCGGCCAGCGCGTCGGGGCGGCTCCCGCCGCCAGCGCCACCGCTCCGCCATCAGCGCCCAGCCGGCCGCCCGTGGCGTCGCGTCCTGCCGGCGACACACCACGACCTGTGGCGGCCGCCGCAGGCACGGCGGCGCCGCCGGCGGCGCGCCCGCCGGTCCCGGCCGCCACGCCCACACAAGGTGCCCCCCGTCCGGTCGCGCCTGGTGGCGCTCCCGCAGCGCCCGGCGCGCCTGGCGGTGCACCTCGTCCTGTGAGTCCGGGCGGGCGGCCGATCCCGCCGCCCGGGGGACCGCCGCGTTCGCTCACCGGTCGTCCGATCCCGCCGCCGCCAGGTGTTCGCCGGCCTCCCGCCGGCGGCCCTGCGGCTCCTGGTCGTAGCGGACCCGGCCAGCGTCCCGCTGGCCCTGCCGGGCCGCGCACCGGCTTCGGTGCCGGGCGGCCCTCGCCGGGCGCCCGCCCTGGTGGTCCCTTCCCGGGACGGAGCGGGCCTGGCTCGTCGCCTGGTGGAGGCGCCGGCGGAGGGGGTTTCGGCGGGCGGAGCGGCGCCCCAGGTGGAGGTTTCGGAGGACGCCCCGGCGGTGGCTTGGCTCCCGGCGCCGGCGGTCCACCAGGATCGCGTGGCGGTGGCATCGGCGGCCGAGGCCGCGGACCGCAACGGCCGGCGCGGCGTCGTCGCCGGCGCAACATCGAAGAGCTCGAGCCGATCCAGATCACGGCGTACATGCCGTCGAACGCACCCGTGCCCGACGGCGAGATCATCGTCGAGCGTGGCTCCACGCCCCAGCAGCTCGGTCCGAAGATGAACCGGTCGGCCGGAGACGTCGTGCGCTTCCTGCTGCTGCAGGGCGAGATGGTGACGGCCACCCAGGCGCTCAGCGACGACATGATCGAGCTGTTCGCCGCCGAGATCGGCGCCCGCGTGCGCCTCGTCGACCCAGGCGAGGAGCAGGAGGCGGCGCTGCGGGCGCGTTTCTTCGGCGACGGCGACGAGCAGGAGGACGACACCGAGGATCTTCGTCCCCGGCCGCCCATCGTGACGGTCATGGGCCACGTCGACCACGGCAAGACGCTGCTGCTCGACCGCATCCGCTCAGCCAACGTCGTGGCGGGCGAGGCCGGTGGCATCACCCAGCACATCGGTGCCTACCAGGTCGACTGGAACGGCCATCTCATCACGTTCATCGACACCCCCGGCCACGAAGCCTTCACGGCCATGCGCGCCCGCGGGGCGAGCGTGACCGACATCGTCGTGCTCGTGGTGGCCGCCGACGACGGCGTCATGCCGCAGACGATCGAGGCGATCAACCACGCCAAGGCTGCCGAAGTCCCGATCGTGGTCGCCATCAACAAGGTCGACCGCGAGGACGCCGACCCCAACCGGGTCATGCAGCAGCTGTCCGAGTACGGCCTCGTACCGGAGTCCTGGGGCGGTGACACCATCACCGTCGAGATGTCGGCGCTGCAGAACATCGGCGTCGAGGACCTCCTCGAGCAGCTCGTCGTGCTCTCCGAAGTGCTCGAGCTGAAGGCGAACCCGGAGGCAGACGGTCGTGGTGTGGTGCTCGAGGCGAACCTCGACACCGGCCGCGGCCCCGTCGCCACCGTCGTGGTGCTGCGGGGGACGCTGCGCGTCAGCGACCCGATCGTCGCCGGCCCTGCCTGGGGCCGCGTGAAGGCGCTCATCAACGACCACGGCGATCACGTGAAGGAAGCACCTCCCTCGACACCGGTGCAGGTGCTCGGTCTGTCCGAGCCTCCGATCGCCGGCGACGAGCTGCGGGTGACGAACGACACGACCGTCGCCCGCACCGTCGGCGAGGCCCGCGAACAGCGCCTCCGGCTGGGCGCCTTCGCCCATTCCTCCGCAGCCGCCACTGCCGGACCGGGCGCCAAGCTCGAAGACATCTTCGAGCAGATCAGCCGCGGCGAGACGGCCACCCTCAACCTCGTGCTCAAAGCGGACGTGCAGGGCTCGCTGGAGGCGGTCACCGAGAGCCTCCGCAAGCTCGAGCGTGAAGAAGTGAAGATCGCGTTCGTGCACCGCGCCGTCGGTGGCATCACCGAGAGCGACGTCGACCTGGCGGCAGCTTCCGGGGCCACCATCATCGGCTTCAACGTGCGGCCCGACCGCCGCGGGCGGGAGCTCGCCGATGCCCGCAAGGTCGAGATCCGGACCTACGAGATCATCTACAAGCTCATCGAGGACATCCAGGCAGCCATCCTCGGCATGCTCGCTCCCGAGTTCGAAGAGGTGGTCACCGGCGAAGCCGAGGTCCGCAACATCTTCCGTGTGCCTCGGGTCGGCGCCATCGCCGGGTGCTACGTGCGCAGCGGGGTCATCACTCGTGGGTCGAAGGTTCGTTTCCTCCGTGATGGCGTGGTGATCTGGAAGGGCGCGATCTCGTCGCTCAAGCGCTTCAAGGACGACGCCCGCGAGGTGCAGTCCGGCTTCGAGTGCGGCATCGGTCTCACCGACTTCCAGGACCTGAAGGAGCACGACATCATCGAGACCTACGAGGAGCGCGAGATCCCGAGGACCTGATGGCCGGTTCGACGGATCGGCGGCGCGGTCGCGGCGGAGCCGGCGACGGTCGCCGCCAAGCGCCCTACCCGAGGATCGCACGAGTGAACGCCTTGCTCGTCGAGGTCATCGCGGAAGCCCTCGAGCGCCTCATCGACGAGGACGAGCGCCTTGGGCTGCTCACGGTGACCGGCGTGCGAACCGATACGGACCTCCAGCACTCGACCGTCTTTTTCTCCTCGCTCACCCCCGAAGCTGCCGAGGCGCTCGCAGAGCACCGGCACGTCCTGCAACGCGAGATCGGCCGCTCCGTGCGCATGAAGCGCACGCCGATCCTGCAATTCCTGCCCGACCCCGGCGTTGCCGCCGGCGCCCGCGTGGAGGACGTGCTGCGGCGCATCGAGCGTGGCGAGAGCTGAGTTGACGTCGCTCGACGGCAGCACTGACCGGACTGTGATGGACGGCGCCCTCGACGGCTGCCTCGTCGTCGACAAACCGGCCGGTTGGACCTCCCACGACGTCGTCGCCCGCATCCGCCGGCTCCTCGGCACCAAGCGCGTCGGCCACGCCGGCACCCTCGACCCGGACGCCACCGGCGTCCTCGTCATCGGCGTCGGGCGCGCCACCCGCCTGTTGCGTTTTGCCACCATGCTCCGCAAGACCTACGTGGGCGAGGTTGTTCTCGGCGTTGCCACGAGCACCCTGGATGCCTCCGGAGAGGTGACGGCGCGCGCCGACATGAGTCACGTGACCGCAGACGAGGTTCGCATGGCGGCGCTCTCGCTCACGGGCCGGCTCGAGCAGGTGCCTCCCATGGTCTCGGCCGTCAAGATCGGCGGCAGGCGTCTGCACGAGCTCGCACGCGAGGGCGTCGAGGTGGAGCGCCCGCCGAGGCCGGTCGAAGTGTTCCGTTTCGACGTCTTCGACACCGGTGTGGAGTCCGTCTACCAGGTGCTCGTCGAGTGCTCGTCGGGGACCTACGTGCGTGTGCTGGCGGCCGATCTCGGGGAGCGCCTCGGTGGGGTCGCTCACCTGCGCACGTTGCGACGCGTGGCGGTCGGCTCGTTCCGCGACGTCGATGCGATCGCCCTCGACGACGTCTCGGTGTCGAGCCTCCTCCCGTGCCTGCAGCTCGTTCGTGACATGAGCGCTGCCGAGATCGCCGGGGCCGAGCTCGAGGACATCCGTCACGGTCGCTCCGTCGAGCGGTCCGTGCTCGGCGTCGCCGGCGATGGTCCCTGGGCGCTGGTCGGCCCGGACCACGAGCTCGTGGCCGTGGGGGAGCCTCGTGGGACCGACAAGGTGCGTCCGGCCGTCGTGCTGGCGCCCGCAGGGTAGCCTCGCAGCGGTGCACAACGGCGGCCGCAGCGTGGTGACGATTGGCGCCTACGACGGGGTGCACATCGGGCACCGCCGCGTCATCGAGCGGGTGCGGTCGATCGCCGCCGAAGAGTCGCTCCGCAGCGTCGTGGTCACCTTCGACCGGCATCCGGCGTCGGTCGTCCGGCCGGAGTCGGCCCCACGGTTGCTCACCGACCTCGCCCAGAAGCTCGAACTGCTCGAGTCCACCGGGATCGACGACATCGAGGTCATCCACTTCGACGAGGAGCGGGCGACCGAGACGGCCGAGGAGTTCGTCACGAGCGTGCTCGTCTCTGGGCTCTCGGTTGCGGCCGTCGTCGTCGGCCGCGACTTCCATTTCGGCAAGGCCCGTGGCGGCAACGTCGGCCTTCTCGAGGCGATGGGCGCCGAGCTCGGCTATCGGGTCGTCCCCTTCGACCTCGTCGTGGACGCCCCAGGCGGTGCCGGCCCCGGTGAGGTCGTGTCCTCGACCCGCATCCGCCGGTTCATCGCCGCCGGCGACCTCGCCTCAGCCGAACGCCTCCTCGACCGTCCTCACGAGGTGCGCGGCGTCATCGCTTCGTCGACAGACGGCGCCACGCCGGGCTCGGTGAGACTGCAGGTGCCCGACGAGATCCTCCTGCCGCCTGCCGGCCGGTATGCGGGCCGGCTCGGGAGCCTGCTGGACCGCACGCAGTGGGAGGTCTGTGACGTGCGCCTTCTCGACGGCGCTGCTTCGGGCGGGGCGGTCACCGTGACGACGGACGGCTCGGCAACGCCTGCTGGCAAGACCGTCCGTCTCATCTTCGATCGCTCGGACTGACGCTCCCGTCCGCCTCGGGCGGACGCTCGCCGGCAGCGTGCCGGCGAAGGTGCTTGACGGTGCCCGGTGCTGTGCCTACAGTGCATGTAAGCGCTTACAGTAAGCGCTTACATGATCCGCCTCCGCCGGCGGGTCCTGGGATCTCTTCACGAAGGTGGAGAGGGGAGGGCAGCACCGTTGGCCGAGTCGCCCCCCACGATCTACGACGTCGCCAGGAATGCCGGCGTCTCCATCGCCACCGTGAGCCGCGTCCTGAACGGCTTTGGGCAGACTCGTGCCACGACTCGCGACCGCGTGCTGGCGGCCGTGTCGGAGTTGGGCTTCGTCCCCAATGGTGCAGCCCGCGGGCTCTCCCGTGGTTCGAAGCGCATCATCGGCCTGGTCTTCGCACACACACCTGCCGACGACGACCTGCTCGCCGAAGAGGAGGGCAGCCTGCTCTTCACCGACTCGGTCGTCCGGGGCGCCGAGCAGAGCGCCGAACGGCACGGCTACTCCCTGCTGCTGAGCGGCGCCGGGGGCGACCATGGCGACCACGAGGCCTCCGTCAATGCCCTCACCGGCAAGACCGACGGCCTCATCCTCCTCGACCGGGTGCTTCCGGAGAAGCGTCTGGCGCCGGTCGGCAAGCGGTTCCCCCTTGTCCTTCTGGCAGGCACCGGGCGGTCTCGCTCGGCCGTGACGGTGCGCGTCGACAACGAGGGCGGGATGCGAGCGGTGTCGAGCCATCTTGTCGGCGAGCACGGGCTCAGCCACATGGCTTTCATCTCGGGTTACGCCGACAGCCCGGACAGCATCGCTCGCGGCCGCGCCTTCGGCCAGGCCGTCGCCGAGCTCGGCGGCTACCTGGAGCCGATGGAGGATCTGGGCGGCGACTGGACTTCGGCCGGAGCCGCTCGCGCCCTCGAGCGCCGGTTGGCCGCCCGTTCCGATGTGCCGGAGGCAGTGGTCTGCGCCAACGACCAGATGGCCGTCGGGGCGATCCATGTGCTCGTCGCCCATGGTCTTCGGGTGCCCGAAGACGTCGCCGTGGTCGGCTTCGACGACGTCCCCCTCGCCCGCCATCTGAGCCCGACGCTCACGACCGTCCGCCAGCCGAGCCGGCAGCTCGGAGCGGTCGCTGTCGAGACGCTCGTCGCCCTCCTCGAGGGCGCCAACGTCGCAAAGCGCGACATCGTCCTGCCGACCGAGCTGATCGTGCGGGGAAGCTGCGGTTGCCACGCCGGGACAACCCCGGTCAACCAGGCCGCCGCGGCGGTGTCGGGGCTGGTGAGCCGGCCGTGACGGCAGTGCTCCGGCGCCTCGGGGTGTACCTGCTGACGGCGTGGGTGGCGATCACGGTCAACTTCCTGTTGCCGAGGCTCATGCCGGGAAACCCGGTGCAGACGATGATCGGCAAGCTCACCGGCCGTGTGACGCCGCAAGTCGTCAAGGCGATCGAGCTGCAATTCGGCGTCGGTCTCAACCAGAGCCTGTGGGCGCAGTACGTCCACTACTGGGATCAGCTCTTCCACGGGAACCTCGGCATCTCCATCACGCTCTCGACCCCGGTCACGACCGTGCTCCGCAACACGGTTCCCTGGACCGTCGGGCTCATCGGCATCTCCACGATCGTGAGCTTCATCCTCGGCACACTGGTCGGCACGATGCTCGGATGGCGCAGGGGGTCGCGCTTCGACGCCGTGTTGCCGGTGGCGACGTTCTTCCAGGCCGTTCCCTACTTCTTCCTCGGCACCGTCGTCCTGCTCGTCTTCGGCAGCGACCTGCACTGGTTCCCGGTGCTCGGCGCCTACGACCAGGGGATCAGCCCGGGCTGGGACTGGACGTTCGTCTTCAACGTCATCCGCCACGGCGAGCTGCCAGCGCTCACGGTCGTGCTCAGCTCGATCGCCGGCTGGATCGTCGGCATGCGCAACATGATGGTGACCACGATCGGGGAGGACTTCGTCCTCGTCGCCGTCGCCAAGGGCCTGCCGAACCGCAAAGTCATCGCCTACGCGGCACGAAACGCCGTCCTTCCCAGCATCGCCAACTTCTCGCTCGCCATCGGCCTCGTCGTCTCCGGTGCGTTGCTCGTGGAGCTCGTCTTCAACTATCCGGGCGTCGGCGACCTGTTGCTGCAAGCCGTGCTCAATCAGGACTACCCGCTCTTGCAAGGCATCTTCCTCGTCATCACCTTCACCGTGCTGGCGGCGAACCTGCTGGCCGATGTCGTCTATCTGACGCTCGACCCCCGCACCCGGCGGGAGGGCTGAGGCCGATGTCGACGCTGCCGGTCGCCTCCAGCTTGATCGACGTCCAGAGCGGTCCGCCCTTGGCTGCTCCGGCCCGCCGCGCCGGCTCGTCCCGGGTCGTGCGCATCCCGCGGTCGCCGAAGGTGATCGTCGGCCTCGTGATCGTGTCGGTGTTCGTCGTGCTGACCGTCATCGGCCCGTGGATCGCGCCCTACGACCCGAGCGCCACGACGTTCCTGCCGAACCTGCACCCGTCCGGGGCTCACTGGCTCGGGACGACGAGCCTCGGGCAGGACATCTTCTCCCAGCTCCTGACGGGGGCGCGTGCGACGATGGTGGTCGGCTTCGCCGCCGGTCTGCTGGCCACGCTGCTGTCGGTCGTGATCGGGGTGACGGCGGGGTACGTGGGTGGTGCCACCGACGACGGGCTGTCGCTCGTCTCCAACGTGTTTCTCGCCATCCCCGGCCTGCCGCTGCTGATCGTGATCGACAGCTACCTGCCCTCCGGCGACCGGTCCAACTCGCTGCTGATCGGTGCCATCATCGCCCTGACGGGTTGGGCGTGGGGAGCGCGGGTGCTGCGGGCGCTGACGCTCTCGCTCCGCAACCGCGACTTCGTAGAAGCCTCCCGCATCGTCGGCGAGTCCCGCGTGCGCATCATGCTCGTCGAAGTCGTGCCGAACCTCATCCCGGTGCTGGCGGCCTCGTTCCTCTTCACGGTCCTGTACGCAATCGGCGCTTACGTGTCGCTGGCCTACATCGGGCTGACGAGCACGGCGGTGTGGAACTGGGGGACGATGCTCTACTGGGCGCAGGCGAACAACGCCCCGCTCGTCAACGAGTGGTGGTGGTTCGTGCCACCCGGAGTCTGCATCGCCCTCGTCGGCACCGGCTTGGCACTCCTCAACTTCGGCATCGACGAGTTCATCAACCCTCGGCTTCGCGCCGCCGGCGTGACCGGGCGGGCGGCGCGCCGCGGCGGGTTGCCTCGCCGCCCGATTCTCGGCCTCACCCCGGTCGTACGGGCTTACAGCGGCGCCGATGCCGGGCTGGCGAGCGGGAGCCTGCCTCGGGGCGGGGGAGGGCGCCCGAGGACTCGGCGCGACCCTCGTCCATCTGAGCCTGAGGTCATCGGCTGATGGCCGGCGACATCATGAACCCGGACCTGCCAGGGCTGGCACCGTCCCCCCAACGCTCGGCCGTGGCCGTGCGCTCGGTCGAGACCGAACCGGTGCTCGAGATCCGTGGGCTGTGCGTCGACTACGGGCTCGGCTCGATCCTGCATGCGGTCGTGAACGCCGATCTCGTGCTCCATCGCGGCGAGGTCCTCGGGCTCGCCGGCGAGAGCGGCAGCGGCAAGTCGACCCTCGTGTATGCCGCCACCCGGCTGCTGCGATCGCCCGGAGTCGTGACGGCCGGCGAGGTTCGCCTGCACTCGCGCCCGCTGGGCCCGCACGGTCCGGCCGAGGTCATCGACCTCCTGGCGGCGGACGCTCGCCAGCTCCGGCAAGTGCGCTGGTCGCAGATCTCGGTCGTGCTCCAGAGCGCTCTCAACGCCCTCAACCCCGTCGTGAGCATCGAGACCGAGTTCAACGACGTCATGAAAGCTCACCGGCCGGAGATGTCGCGCCGCCAGCGCCGCGACCGGGCCGTCGAGCTCCTCGAGATGGTCGGGCTCTCCGGGGACCGCCTTCGCAGCCACGCCCACGAGCTCTCCGGCGGTCAGCGACAGCGCGTCATGATCGCCCTGGCGCTGGCCCTCGAGCCTCAGGTCGTGATCATGGACGAGCCCACGACGGCACTCGACGTCGTGACGCAGCGGGAGATTCTCGAAGAGGTCATTGCACTTCGCGACCGGCTGGGCTTCGCCATGCTGTTCATCACCCACGACCTCTCGCTCCTCATCGAGCTGGCCGACGAGATCGCCGTCATGTACGCCGGGCGCATGGTCGAGCGAGCGGAGGCCGAGTCGCTCTTCGCCGCCCCCCGCCACCCCTACAGCAACGGTCTGCTCCACTCCTTCCCTCCGATGCACGGGGAGCGCCGAGTGATGGATGGCATCGCGGGATCGCCTCCCGATCTGCGGGCCGTGCCCTCGGGCTGCCCGTTTCACCCGCGGTGTCCCTACGCCATGGAGCGGTGCGCCACCGAAGAGCCTCCGCTCAGCTCCCTGGCAGGTTCCGGCCGCAAAGTCGCCTGCTGGCTGCACGCCGGCGACGTCCCGGTGCCGGCAGAGCTGTCGCGCCCGGATCCGGTCTCCGCATGTTGGAGCAGCGACTCATGAACCGCCCGCTCCCGTCGACGCCCGCTTCCGCACAGCCGCCGAAACCCACGCCGGCCCGGATGCCAGTGCCCTCACCGGTGCCGCTCGCACTCGAGGCCCGAGGACTGACGAAGCACTTCTCGGTTCGCCAGGGCGGCAGGCTCAGACGCCGCGCCCAGCTGCACGCCGTGGACGACGTCTCCCTCGCGCTGGCGCTCGGGACGGTGACGTCCGTCGTCGGCGAGAGCGGCTCCGGCAAGTCCGTGCTCGCTCGCATGCTGGCGCGCATCGTCACGCCAACGGGCGGCGAGCTGCTGCTCGACGGCGAGCAGGTGGCGACCGGCCAGCGCCACCGCCGTGACTATGCCGCCGCCGTGCAGCTCGTCCTGCAGGACCCCTTTGCTTCGATGAACCCGGTCCACCGCGTGAGTCATCACCTCGCCCGGCCGCTGCGCATCCACGGCAATGCCGGGCCTGACCTCGACGCGTCGATGCAGGCGCTCCTCCGCAGGGTGGCGCTCGATCCTCCCGAGCAGTTCATGGACAAATTCCCCCACGAGCTCTCCGGCGGTCAGCTGCAGCGCGTCTCGATCGCCCGAGCGCTCGCCGTCGAACCCAGGGTGCTCCTGGCGGACGAGCCCGTGTCCATGCTGGACGTCTCGATCCGACTCGGCGTGCTCAACCTGCTGGCGGAGCTGCGAGAGCGAGAACGCCTCGCCATCTTGTACATCACCCACGACATCGCCTCGGCCCGCTACCTCGCCGACGACATCCTCGTGATGTACGCCGGCGAGGTCGTCGAGCGGGCGCCCGCCGTCGCGCTCACGGACTCGCCTGCGCATCCCTACACGCAGTTGCTGCTCTCGGCCGCCCCGGATCCGGACCGCCGGGTGGGACGTCCTCTCGGCAACAGGGGGTCGCCCCCAAAGCTGTTCTCACCACCACCGGGGTGTCGCTTCCAGCCACGCTGCCCGCATGCGATGGAGATCTGCGGCCGGCAGAGCCCGCCCAGCTTCGAGGTCGGCGAGGGCCACGAAGCTGCCTGCTGGCTGCATGCACCGGCTTCCGACCGGCGCGTGCCGCCGACCACCAGCCTTCCGCTGAACAAGACCAGCGGCAGCGTTCCCGTCCAGCCGAAGGGGGTCAAGGAAGCAAAACCGCCATGAGCCGCAACCGGAGAGGCGCCGCGCCTCGGCAATCCGCCAACAGCAGCAACGTACTGACTCGAGCGCCCGGCCGGCCTCGCGTCGCAGCACTCGCAATCCCAGACACGGTGAAAACAAGGCCGGCGAAGCCGGCCGGACAGACACGGAGGATACAGATGTTTCGTAGAGGAATTATCGGGCTGGCCTTGGCGTCAGCACTGGCGCTCGGAGCCGCCGGATGCGGCTCCAGCTCCTCGTCCCCGACGACCCAAGCCGGTGGTACGACCAAGACGGCCGTCCTGACGGAGGAGTCCAACACCGGGGTGACGTTCACGCAGAACTTCAACCCGTTCGACTCGAACTCGATGGCGACGGAGATGAACATGCGAACGCTCACCTACGAGCCGCTCCTCGAGATCGACTACCTCGACCCCAGCCAGATTCACGACTGGCTGGCCACGGGCTACGCCTTCTCGGACAACGGCAAAACGCTGACGTTCGACCTGCGCCACGGGGTCGTCTGGAGCGACGGAAAACCTTTCACGAGCGCAGACGTCGCCTTCACCTTCAACCTCATGAATGACAACGCCGCCGCCAACTACAGCGGTCTCCCGCCGCTCGCGAGCCCCGTCACGACGTCCGGCGACTACACGGTGGTGATGAACTTCAAGACTTCGGCCTACGCCGACCTGTCGAACATCGGCGGCGCCACGTTCATGGTGCCTCAGCACATCTGGCAGTCCATCAGCAGCCCCGCCACGGCCACGATCGCCACGCCGATCGGCACCGGTCCGTACGTGTTGAAGAGCTTCTCGACGACGCTCGTGACGTTCAAGGCGAACGCCCACTACTGGGGGGGAACGCCCCCCGTCGGCCAGATCGACGTGCCTTCGTTCAGCAGCAACAGCTCGGCGGCGACGGCGCTCGCCAACGGCCAGCTCGACTGGGCGGGCAACGACATCGCCAACGTCCAGAGCGTGTTCGTGTCGAAGGATCCGTCTCACAACTTCACGTACTTCGCACCGGGCAACACCGTCTCGCTCATCTTCAACGTCGCCAAGGGCGGTGCCCTTGCCGATCCCAAGGTGCGGGAGGCGATCAGCTTTGGCATCGACCGCGCACAGCTCGGCACCGAGGGTGAAAGCGGGTACGAGAAGCCGTCGACATCGACGAGCGGCCTCATTCTGCCGAACCAGGCGCAGTACCTGCCGGCCGCTGACACGAACAACCTGCCGGCCGCCGGAGACCCCAGCAAAGTGGCGTCGATCCTGTCGGGCGACGGCTACACGATGGTCAACAAGTACTGGGAGAAGAACGGTCAGCCGATCACGTTCTCGATCGAGGACCCAACCGCCTACAGCGACTACTACGCGGACTCCCAGCTCATCTCGAATCAGCTGAACGCCGAGGGCATCAAGGCAAGTGTCGACGGCGTGGCTGCCACGACCTGGTACACCGACCTCGCCGACGGCAACTTCCAGACAGCCATCCACTGGGGCGCCGGCGGCGCCAGCCCGTTCGTGCAATACCAGAACTGGCTCGACTACACCCTGTCGGCGCCGCTCGGGAAGTCAGCCGCAGCCGACTTCGGTCGGTTCGACAGCGCCCAGGCCGAGAGCGCACTCAGCGCCCTGGAGACGACGAACCCGAGCGATCAGGCAGCCGTGTCAACGGCCATCTCGACGCTGGCGTCGATCATGACCACACAGGTGCCGGTTGCGCCCCTGTTGTACGGGGCTGACTGGAACGAGTACAGCACCTCGGCCTTCACGGGTTGGCCCACGGCGGCGAACCCCTATATGGATCCCTCCCCCAACGACCCGGAGCTGCCGTACATCTTGATGCATCTGAAGGTGGTCTCCTAGTCGCTCGGTGCGTCCGTGTGGTGCCGGCGAGCCCCCCTTCGCCGGCGCCACACGGGCCACCCACTTGTTGCACCTTCGACCGAGAACTCCGGAAAGCCTGCGGGCAATCCACGGCCCCGAGCCGACCACGCGACCACCAGGAGGTGGGTTTGCACTGATGGAACACGACCTGAATTCATCGGCCTTCCCCGAAGGCTTCCTTTTCGGGACGGCGACAGCCGCCTATCAAATCGAAGGCTCCGTCGATGTCGACGGCCGAGGTGTCTCGATCTGGGACACCTTCAGCCACGACGCCGGGGCCATCCACAACGGCGACAACGGCGACATCGCTTGCGATCACTACCGCCGACTCGACGGCGACCTCGATCTGCTCGCCGCTCTCGGCGCGCCCGCTTACCGCTTCTCGGTGGCTTGGCCTCGCGTGCAGCCCACTGGCAAGGGCCCCGCCAATACCGAAGGTCTCGACTTCTACCGCCGGCTCGTGGAGGGACTCTGCGAGCGGGGCATCATCCCGATGCTCACGCTCTATCACTGGGATCTCCCCCAACCACTCGAGGACGCCGGCGGATGGGTGGAACGCGACACCGTCAACTACTTCGCCGAGTACGCCGCCATCGTGGCGGAGGCTCTCGGTCCCGACGTCGGCATGTGGATCACGCTGAACGAGCCGTGGTGCTCGGCGTGGTCCGGCTACGGCTCCGGCAACCACGCCCCGGGCGGCCGTGACATCGGGCGTGCCGCTGCAGCCACTCATCATCTGCTGCTCGCCCACGCCGTTGCCCTCAGCGTGCTGCGCTCCGAGGTCCCCGGTGCACAGGTCGGCATCACCCTCAACCTCACGCCGGTTCGGTCCGCCAGCGATCACCCCGACGACGAAGCGGCCGCACGGCGGGTCGACGGCAACATGAACCGCCTCTTCCTCGAGCCGCTCACCGGTCGCGGCTACCCGGCGGACATGCTGGCCCATTACGAGGCCAAGGAGCCTGGCTTCTCGGTCGTCCTCGACGGCGACATGGAGCTGCTGGCGTCGCCGATCGACTTCCTCGGCGTGAACTTCTACTCGCCGCGCACCGTGGCATCGGCCTCGAGGTTGGCCGAGGCGAATGCGGCCGGGTACTGCGTCCCGAACCAGCCGCCCGACCATGTCGACACCGACCTCGGGGCGAGCTCGCTGCGCCGGCCGGGTGTCGCAGCCACGGAGATGGGTTGGGAGGTCGAGCCCGGAGCCCTGCAGGAGTTGCTCGTACGGGTGAACGACGAATACGCCCGCTGGCCGATCTATGTCACCGAGAACGGCGCCGCTTGCAACGACTATGTGGCCCCGAGCGGTGACGTTCACGACCCGGAGCGGATCCGGTACCTGCGCGGCCACCTGCAGGCGGTGCTCGGCAGCATCGAAGCCGGCGTCGAGGTCCGCGGCTACTTCGTGTGGAGCTTCCTCGACAACTTCGAGTGGGCGCACGGGTTCTCCCGGCGCTTCGGCCTCGCCTGGGTCGATTTCGCCACCGGCGCTCGCATTCCGAAGTCGAGCTTCGCCTGGTACCGGGACGTCGTGGCGGCCAACGCCCTGCCCGCCACCGAAGGGCTTTAGAATCGAGGATGTGTCCACGTACAGCATCCGCCTCTTCGGCGACCCAGTGCTCCGGCAGCGGGCTCGCGAGATCGAGAACGTCGACGGTCGCATCGTGCGCCTGGCCGAGGACATGATCGAGACGATGTACGACGCCCCGGGTGTCGGTCTCGCTGCCACTCAGGTCGGGGTCGAGCGACGGCTCTTCGTCTACGACGTCGGCGACGGGCCGCAGACGCTGGTCAACCCGACGATCTCCGAGGCGCGAGGAGAGTGGGAGTTCGAGGAGGGTTGCCTGTCGGTGCCCGGTCTCCACTGGAACATCGTGCGCCCGAAGGAGGTCCACCTCACCGGGTACGACCTGGACGGCAACGAGATCTCGATCGACGCCGACGAGTACCTCGCCCGAGTCTTCCAGCACGAGATGGACCACCTCGACGGCGTCCTGCTGCTGCAGCGGCTTCAGCCGGAGGAGCGGAAAGAGGCCATGAAGATCCTGCGTTCGCGGGTGCTCGGAGAGGCCGGACCGATCCCCGAGGAAGCCGCCGCCGCTTCACGCCGCCCGCCTCGTTCCCGCACGGCCACGCGCGAACCTTCGCTGTAAGGGGGTCTCCGAGATGACTCGGGTGGCCTTTCTCGGGTCGCCCGAGGCGGCAGTGCCCTGCCTGCGTGCCCTCGTGGACGCCGGCCACGACGTCGTCGTCGTGGTGACGGGACCGGACAAGCGCCGCGGGAGGGGTTCGGCGACGTCCCCGACACCCGTCAAAGCGCTGGCGCTCGAGCTCGGCATCGCCGTCACCGAGCAGGTCGACGACGTCATCGGCGCCGGTGCCGAGCTGGGCGTCGTCGTCGCCTACGGCCGGCTCATCAGGCCGCCGCTGCTCGGGACCCTGCTGTTCGTGAACGTCCACTTCTCCCTGCTTCCCCGCTGGCGAGGAGCCGCCCCGGTGGAGCGGGCGATCCTCGCCGGCGACGAGCGCACCGGCGTGTGCCTCATGCAACTGGAGGAGGGTCTCGACACCGGGCCGGTGTACGCATGTACCGATATCCCCGTCCAGCCCGGCATCACCGCCGCCTCGCTGCGCCAGGAGCTGGCCGTCCTCGGCGCTCAGCTCCTCGTTTCTCGACTCACCGCCGGGATCGGCGGCCTCGGCACGCCGGTGCCGCAGGCGGGGGAGCCCACCTACGCCGCCAAGATCACGGCCGAGGACCTCCACATCGACTGGTCGTGCCCCGCCGTCGCCATCGCCCGGCAGGTGCGTGTCGGCCGGGCCTGGACGACACTGCGCGGGAGCCGAGTGATCGTCGCCGCAGCCACCCCGCTGCCCGAGGGGCCCGTGTCGTTCAGCAGCGGCGCCGGCCAGCGCGCGGAAGGAGGAGAGGTTGTCACCGGCAAAGCCGACCCGCCGGTCGGCACCGACGCCGTCACGCCGGCCCCCGGCACCATCGTCGACGGGTTCGTCGTCACCGGCGACGGCTGGCTCAGGCTCGACGCCGTACAGGCGGAGGGCCGGGGTCAACAGCCGGGTGCCGACTGGCTGCGGGGCGCCCGCATCACCGCCGCCGACGCCTTCAGCTGATCGATGGCAGCGCCGGCTGAGGCGAGGGCGCTCCCGGGCGATACGGTGAATGCGTGCCGGCCAGCCCGCAGTCCAGCCTGCCTCGTCTCGGCTCTGGCGAGGTGCGAGTAGCACCGTCGATCCTCTCGGCCGACTTCGGAGTGCTCGCAGCCGAGATCGAGTCGGTGGCGCCGGCCACCGACTGGCTGCACGTCGACGTCATGGACGGGCACTTCGTCCCGAACCTGACCATCGGCCCGCCCGTCGTCGCTTCCGTGCGGCGTCACTCGCAGCTGTTCCTCGACTGCCATCTCATGATCACGAACCCGGGCGACTACCTCGAGGCATTCTCGCTGAGCGGCGCCGGCAGCGTGTCGGTGCACGTCGAGATCGGCGGAACCGCGGGGCTCTGTGCGCAGATGCGGGGACTCGGGCTCGGCGTCGGGCTCGTGGTGAACCCGGAGACCGAGATCGAGGCCGCCTGGCCGTTCCTCGAGCTGATCGACCTCCTCCTCGTCATGTCGGTGCATCCGGGCTTCGGCGGTCAGAAGTTCATGGCCGAGGTGATCCCGAAGGTGACCGCAGCTCGCGAGGAGATCGACCGGCGCGGCCTCGACATCACCTTGCAGGTGGACGGCGGCATCGACGTCTCCACGGCACCGCTCATGGCGCGAGCCGGCGCCCGTTGCTTCGTGGCGGGCTCGGCCGTCTTCGGCGCGGACGATCACCTCGGTGCCGTCCGCGCCATTCACGGCGCCGCCGCCACGGTGGTGCGCGGTTTGGACGGGGCCGGCCGATGAGCGGGTCGCCCTCACAGGATCTGGCGCCGCCGGGACTGCGTGCGAAGGTGCTCACGGTCTCCGACGGCGTCGCCGCCGGCGTCCGTGAGGACGGTGGCGGGAAGGCGGTGGCGGATCTCCTTGCCTCGAACGGCTTCGACGTCGTCGAGCGCCGCACGATCCCCGACGGCGACCGCGAAGTGGCGGCCGCTCTCGAGGTGATGTCGTCGGGGTTCGCGGGGTTGATCGTCACGACGGGCGGGACGGGCTTCGGGCCCCGGGACCAGACGCCAGAGGGCACCAAGTCCGTACTGGAGCGAGATGCCCCCGGCTTGGCGGAGGCGATGCGGCTCGTGAGCCCCCTCGGGCGGCTGTCGAGAGGCGTCGCCGGCACGAAACAGCGAGCGCTCATCTGCAACGTCCCCGGTTCCCCGACGGGCGCCGTCGAGAGCCTGCAAGCCGTCCTCGAGGTGCTGCCGCACGCTCTCGAGCTGCTCGGTGGCGGGAGACCCCACTGAGCACAGGCCATCTCATCGGTTCTGAGCGGGCGCCACGCGCCGACGAGGCCGTCATGCGCCGCGCCATCGAGCTCGGTGACGGCGTGCGTGGCCGCACGTCGCCCAACCCCTGGGTCGGGGCGGTCGTGCTCGCAGCCGACGGCACGGTGGCGGGGGAAGGAGCAACCGCCCCGCCGGGCGGACCCCACGCCGAAGCGGCAGCCCTCGCCGCCGCCGGCGAGCGGGCGCGTGGCGGGACCTGCTACACCACGCTCGAGCCCTGCGTGACGCACGGGCGTACTCCTCCGTGCGCCGAGGCCCTCGTGGCCGCCGGCGTGAGTCGTGTGGTCGTTGGCGTCGTCGACCCGGACGACCACGTGCGGGGCGCCGGCATCGGCCTGCTTCGCGCCGCCGGCGTGGAGGTGGTCACGGGCGTGCTCGCCGCCGAAGTCGAAACCTCCCTCCGTCCCTACCTCGTCCACCGGCGCACGCTGCGCCCCTATGTCGTGTTGAAGCTTGCCGCCACCCTCGACGGGCGGATCGCCGCCCCCGACGGCACGAGCAGATGGATCACCGGGGAGGCGGCCCGCGCCGACGTGCACCGGTTGCGGGCCGAGAGCGACGCCGTGCTCGTCGGTGCGGGCACGGTGCGCGCCGACGACCCGGAGCTGACGGCCCGCACCGAGCCGCCGCCGTTCCGCCAGCCGCTGCGGGTCGTGCTCGGGCGCGTGGCCGAGGAAGCCCGCGTGCAGCCGGCCGTCGAGATGAGCGGAGACGTTCGCGGCATCCTCGACGAGCTCGGGCGCAAGGGCGTCCTCCAGCTGCTCGTCGAGGGCGGGGCGCACGTCGCCAAGGAGTTCCACCAGGCCGGGGCCGTGGACCGGTATGTGGTCTACCTGACGGGGGGGTTTCTCGGCGGAGAGGACGGGGTGCCCATGTTCGCCGGCCCCGGCGCCGCCACCATGGCCGATCTCCGGCGCGGGCGGCTCGTCTCGGTGCAGCGCTTTGGCGACGATGTTCGTCTCGACCTCGACGCAGTGACCGGCCAGTAGGCTTGTTGGCCGGAGAACGAGGAGCCGGGATCTTGCCCCTGTCGAAAGTCGAAGACGCCATCGCCGCCATCGGGCGAGGCGAGATGGTGGTCGTTGTCGACGACGAGGACCGAGAGAACGAGGGCGACCTCGTCATGGCTGCCGAGTTCGCCACGCCGGAGAGCATCGCCTTCTTTCTCGCCCACACCTCGGGCCTCATCTGCGTGCCGCTCATGCCCGAGCGGCTCGACGAGCTCGAGCTGCCGCTGATGGTGCCGCAGAACACCGAGTCGCAGCGGACGGCGTTCACGGTGGCGGTCGACTTCAAGCCGGGAACGACGACGGGCATCTCCGCCGGCGACCGTGCCGCCACCATCCAGGCCCTCATCGACCCGGCCACCCGCCCGCACGACCTCGCCCGACCCGGTCACATGTTCCCGTTGCGCTACCGGACGGGCGGAGTGCTCAAGCGGGCGGGTCACACCGAGGCGACGATCGATCTCGCCCGCATCGCCGGCTGCTACCCGGCCGGCATCCTCTGCGAGATCGTCACGGCCGACAAGCAGTCGATGGCGCGCCGACCCGAGCTGGAGGCATTCGCCAAGACCCATGGCCTCGTGATGATCACGATCGCCGACCTCGTCCGCTACCGGCGCCACCGGGAGAAGCTCGTCGAGCGCATCGCCTCGGCGCGCATCCCCACCGCCCACGGTGAGTTCACCGGGCATGCCTACCTCTCCACCATCGACGGGGAGCACCACTTCGCCCTCGTCGCCGGCGACGTCGCCGGGCGCCAGAACGTCCTCGTGCGAGTCCACAGCGAGTGCCTCACCGGTGACGTCTTCGGGTCGCGCCGCTGCGACTGTGGCCCGCAGCTCGACGTCGCCCTCGAGAAGATCTCCGCAGAGGGGGCCGGCGTCGTCGTCTACCTGCGCGGCCACGAGGGGCGCGGCATCGGGCTCGCTCACAAGCTGCGCGCCTACACCTTGCAGGAGGAAGGGCGCGACACGGTCGATGCCAACCTCGACCTCGGCCTGCCGGTCGACAACCGCGAGTACGGCATCGGCGCCCAGATCCTCGTCGACCTCGGCATCACGACGATGCGGCTCATGACGAACAACCCGGCCAAGTACGGAGGGCTGGAGGGTTTCGGGCTGGACATCGTCGAGCGGGTGCCGATCGAGCCGGCACCCAACCCGGAGAACCTGCGCTACCTGCAGACCAAACGCGAGCGCATGGGTCACATCCTCGGCGGTCTCGGCGACGGCGTCGTCGTGCCCGTGTCGCCGGCGGAGGGCTCCGAGCCGGACGTGGCCGATGCCTGAGCCGACCCACCGGCTGGCGCCGCTGCCGACGGCGACACCGGACGGCGACCTCGTCGGCTCTCACGACGGCAGCGGCTTGCGCATCGCCGTGCTCTGCGGACGCTTCAACGGCGAGGTGACCTCCCGGTTGCTCGAGGGGGCCCAGCGAAAGCTCGACGAGTGCGGCGTCGCTCCGGAGAGCCGCATCGTCGTGTGGGTGCCGGGGAGCTTCGAGCTGCCGCTGGCGGCGCAGGCGATCGCGGCGTCGGGAAGCTTCGACGCCATGGTGTGCCTCGGCGCCGTCATTCGGGGCGAGACGGCGCATTTCGACTTCGTCGCCGGCGAGTGCGCCGCCGGCCTGCAGCGCGTCATGCTCGAGACCAAGTTCCCGATCGCTTTCGGCGTCCTCACGACCGAGACCCTCGCCCAGGCGATGGAGCGCTCCGGCGGCAAGGTCGGCAACAAGGGTGAAGAGGCGGTCGAGACCGTCATCGAGATGGTGACGGTGCTGCGGCAGCTGAAGGAGCGGGGTGCCACGCTGCGGTCGCGGGCGCGCACGCCGATGTCCTACTAGCCGGCGCTGCACCCTCACCGCACCCGGCCTGCGATCATGCTCCGTCTCGTCCTGCCGAAAGGCTCGCTCGAGCAGGCGACGTTCCGCCTCTTCGCCGAAGCCGACCTCACCGTGCGGCGCTCGTCGGACGTCGACTACTCCGCCACCATCGACGACCCGAGGATCGACGAAGTCCGGATCCTGCGGCCGCAGGAGATTCCCTCCTACGTGGCGGAGGGCCTCTTCGACATCGGCATCACCGGGCGCGACTGGGTCGAAGAAACCGCCGCCGACGTCGTCTCCCTCGGAGAGCTCCAGTACTCGAAGGCGACGTCCTCGCCGATCCGGGTCGTGCTGGCGGTCGGTGCCGATTCGCCGGTCACTTCGGTGAGCGACCTGCCGCCGGGTTCCCGCGTGGCGACGGAGTACCCGCGCCTGACCGAGCGGTTCCTGACCGAGCGGGGCGTGGAGGCCGAGGTGCGTTTCTCCTATGGCGCCACCGAGGCGAAGGTGCCCGACATCGCCGATGCCGTCGTCGAGATCACCGAGACGGGCCGAGCGATCCGGGCTGCAGGGCTGCGCATCATCGACACGTTGCTCGTGTCCTACACCGAGCTCGTCGCCAACCGGGAGTCGTTTGCCGACCCGGACAAGGCACGGGCGATGGGCCAGCTGCTCGTGCTGCTGGAGGGGACGCTCGAGGCCAGGGGCAAAGTGCTCGTGAAGCTCAACGTCTCGGCCGCCGACCTCGACGAGGTCATCGGCGTTCTACCGGCGATGAAGTCCCCCACGGTGTCGAAGCTCTTCGGGGACGACGCCTATGCCGTCGAGACCGTCGTCGCCAAGTCGGACATCAACGTCCTCATCCCCGCCCTCAAGGAGCGCGGGGCGACGGACATCATCGAGCTGGCACTCTCCAAGATCGTCCATTGACGAGTTCGGGCCGCCGGCCGCTCTTTCCGCCCTTTCCGCCCTTTCCGCGCCTGCTCGGGGTCCCTCAGATCGGGCGGGTCGCCAGCTTCGACTCGGCCGGCGGGCTCGGGACCGTCGTCGCCGGCGGCGCGCAGTACCGGTTCCATTGCACGGCCATCGCCGACGGTTCTCGTGAGATCGAGCCGGGCACGCTCGTCGCCTTCGTCGTCGTCGCCGGCCTCGGGGGAGTTCTCGAGGGCCGCTCGGTCACGGCCGTGGTGGGGCAGCAGTCTGAGTCGCCGGCGTCGTCGTTGTCGCCGGCGTCGTCGTTGTCGTCAGCGTCGTCAGAGTCAGCGTCAGGCGTCGGGGACGGCTGACCCGTTGGCGGGGGGCCCGCCGGCGGACGCCGTCGCCTCTGTCGCCGCCCGGGCGGCCTCGGCGATGCGCACGAAGGCGAGCCGGAGCTGGGTCAGCCCGTCGGCGAGGGTGGCGGCGTGGGCTCCGAGCCGGTCCCCGAGCCCCTCGACGAGCAGGCCCATCGAGTCGATGGCGAGCCGGGCGGCGACGAGGTTGACCGGCTGCTGCGACAGGTGGAGGGCGGCGAGCTCGAACAGGCCGTAGCAGTGGTTGGCGATGATGTCCTCGGGCGGCGTCTCCGCCAGCTCGCGGGCGATCTGTCGGAGCTCCTCCTCGCTCGGCTGGTCGCCCCCGGCCGGAACGCCTCCGGCGGCGCCGCCCGACCGGGCCGGCGGCCCGCCGGTCGGGTTGCCGTCAGGCGGCCCGGCGGGGCCGCTCGAGCTGCTGCTCGACTCGCCGGGTCGGGGGACCTTGTACTCACCGTCGGGTGTCCAGAGGCTGCTCACGGCTGCTAGCGTAGGAGACGACAACTGATGGGGAAGCGGGTTCGCTCGAGAGCGTTCTCCCACCCGGCCACAGGATCCGAGCTGCCACATCGCAACGGGTCCACCTGGTGCGCCGGGTCCAGATGGCTGGCCAGCGCTTCGCTCGCCTCCCCGTTCGCCGTACCGGACCGACCGTACGGCCAGGACGAGAGAGGACCGACCGCCGATCACCAACGCACCAACCACCAACGAGCCCCGGATCAACGACCGCATCCGTGCTCGCGAGGTTCGACTGGTTGACCCAGAAGGCCGCCAGCTCGGGATCAAAGCCCTTCCTGAAGCCCTCCAGATCGCTCAACGACAGGATTTGGACCTCGTGGAGGTGGCTCCACTCGCCAGCCCACCCGTGTGCCGCATCATGGACTACGGGAAGTTCAAGTTCGACGAAGCGCAGCGGGCAAAGGAGTCCCGGCGCAAGTCGAGCAACATCGGGATCAAGGAGATGAAGTACCGGCCGAAGATCGGCAACGGCGACTTCGATACCAAGACCCGGCAGGTTGTGAAGTTCTTGCACGAGGGGCACAAGGTCAAGATCACGGTCATGTTTCGTGGCCGGGAGGTGTTTCACTCCGAGCTCGGCAAGAAGATCCTCGATCGGATCGCCGAGCAGGTGGACGGCACCGCTCGCGTGGAGTCCGAGGCACGGCTCGACGGCAAGAACATGGTGATGGTGCTGGCACCGGACAAGCGAGCCCGCCAGGCTGACGCTGCCCGGGCACAGAACGAAGGCAAGAGTGACCACGCGGCTCCGGCCGCTCCGGTGAGTGCGCCGCAGGCTGCACCGGCCGTGGCAGCCGTGGCGGCAGAACCGGCAGCGACAGCGCCGGCGGAGGCCGACGTAACGAGCACGAGCACGACCGAGGACGACACCGGGCCGGAGACGAGCGCCGGGGAAGACAGCACCAACGGCTCCATCGCAGCACCGCAGGTCGGTGCCGCAGAGGTGCCGAGTGCCCCAGCCGGGGTGCCGAGTGCCCCAGCCGGGGCGACGAGTGAGACAGCGACAGAGGAGTAAGAGACGATGCCAAAGATGAAGACCGACCGGGGGGCTGTTGCCCGGTTCAAGGTCACGGGCACGGGACGCCTTCGCCGCCGTCAGCAGAACCGCAAGCACCTGCTCGAGCACAAGAACTCGGTGCGGACGCGACGCTTGGCCGCCGACGTCGAGGTCTCCAAGGCCGACGCCAAGAAGGTGAAGCGCCTACTCGGGCTCTGAGGTCCGAGCCGATACAGGCTCAGCGCAGCGAGATCGCTCGCTGCAGCCACTGCGACGTGTGACAAAAACGGGAGGCGGCGTGCGCCGCACCCGTCGAGATTCGATACCACCGCTGATGAAAGCTGACGAAAGGAGCCCCAGATGGCCAGGGTAAAGCGCGCTGTCCACGGCAAGAAGCACCGCCGGACCGTACTCGAGCGCGCCCAGGGGTTCTATGGGAACAAGTCCCGCTCGTACCGGTCCGCCAACGAGCAGGTCATGCACTCGCTGCAGTACGCCTACCGCGACCGCCGCGCCCGGAAGGGTGACTTCCGGCGGCTGTGGATCCAACGGATCAACGCGGCAGCTCGGCTGAACGGGACGACCTACAGCCGGTTCATCGCAGGCCTCCACCGCGAAGGCATCGAAGTCGACCGCCGCATCCTGGCCGACCTGGCCGTCCGGGACCCGCACGCCTTTGCGACGCTGGTGCGCCTCGTCTCCGAGGACGCCGGCGCCAGCGGCGGCGGCTCCGCCGCTCAAGCGGCAGCCGTCGTGGCAGCGGCCACCGAGGCAGCCGGCCCGCCCGAGGCTGACGAGGCCGAAGACGACACCGCCGGCGACGAGGCTGCTTCCTGAGCCTCGGCGGCCTGAACATCCGGCATCAGCGCGTCCAGCGGCTGCGCCGTCTCCTCAGCCGCTCCGGCGCCCGCCAGTCAGAGGGCGTCTTCGTCGCCGAGGGCGCCAAGCTCATCGAAGTGGCTCTGCAGTCGCGCTGCACGATCGAGAGCCTCTTCGTCGCGCCCGAGGGCCACACCAGCCAGACGATCACCGCCCTCGTCGCCCAAGCCGAGCGCGCCGGCGCCCGCGTCTTTCAGCTCGCTCCCGGCGTGATGGAACGGGTTGCCGACACGGTCACGCCTCAGCCCATCTGTGCCGTCGTGGCGGCCCTCGACGTCTCCTTGGAGGCGTTGTTGGCCCTGCCCGCCGGCGATGGCGCCAGCCGGCTGTTCCTCGTCTGCGCCGACGTTCGCGACCCCGGCAACCTCGGGGCTGTGCTGCGCATCGCTGCGGCATCGGGCGTCTCGGGCGTGATCGCCTGCGCCGGATCCGTCGATCCGTACAACCCGAAGACCGTGCGGGCGAGCGCCGGCGCCGTCTTCCAGGTGCCGCTCGTGAAGGCGCCGGCGCCACCGGAGACCCTGGTACAGCTGCAGCGCAGCGGTGTCACGCTGCTCGGCACGCGGGCGAGCGGCGGCACGGATTACCTCGTGGCCGACTACGGCGGCGACGTCGCCCTCGTGCTCGGCAACGAGGCGTCCGGTTTGCCCGAGGAGCTCGGGGTGGCGCTTGACGGTGCGCTCACCATTCCCATGGCTGAGGGCACGGAGTCGCTCAACGTGGCGATGACGGCGGCCGTGCTCTGCTTCGAGGCGGCCCGCCGGCGCCGCCTAGCATGAGGCGATGCCGCCCGAGACCGACGTGACCGCGAGTAGCTCGCGCCCCGACACGGCCGCAACCGGCGATCTCGCCCACCTCGAGGCGGAGGCGCTCGCCCGCGTCGGGGCCGCCCAGAGCCTGGACGAGCTGGAGGACGCCGAACGCGAGTCGATCGGCAAACGCTCTCCGTTCTCCGCCGCCTATCAGCAGCTCGGTCGCCTCGAGCCGTCCGAGCGCAGGGACGCCGGCCGCCGGCTGCACGAGCTGCGCACGCGCGTGGAGCAGGCGGTCGCCGCCAAGCGCGAAGGGCTCGCAGCCACGGCTCGGGCGCAGCGACTGGCAGCCGACCGCATGGACCTCACCGAGGCGCTGACCGGCCGGCTCGCGGGCCACCTCCATCTCGTCACCCAGATCCGGGAGGAGCTCGAGGACGTCTTCGTCGGCATGGGCTACGAGATCGCCGAGGGTCCCGAAGTCGAAACGGACTGGTACAACTTTCAAGCCCTCAACGTCCCCCTCGACCACCCGGCCCGCAGCTCGGTCGACACGTTCTTCGTCGATGTCGGCGAGCCGGAAACGGTCCTCCTGCGCACCCACACCTCGCCGGTTCAAATCCACCTGCTCGAGCGCGGTCAGCTGCCGATCTACGCCGTCGTGCCGGGCCGTGTCTACCGGCGCGACACGCCGGATGCCACCCACCTGCCCGTGTTCCACCAGATCGAAGGGCTCGTCGTCGACCACGGTGTCAGCTTCGGGGACCTCGCCGGCACCATCGACACCTTCGTGCAGGCAATCTTCGGGGCGAACGTCCGCACTCGGCTGCGACCCGCCTACTTCCCCTTCACCGAGCCGTCAGCCGAATTCGAGATCTCGTGCACGATCTGCGACGGGGCGGGCTGCCGGACGTGTGCCCAGACCGGCTGGATCGAGCTCGGCGGGTGCGGCATGGTCAACCCGGCGGTCTTCGAGGCGACGGGTGTGGACCCCGAGGAGTGGACCGGCTTTGCGTTCGGCTTCGGCATCGACCGCCTCGCCATCATGCGCCACGGCATCGCCGACCTGCGTTCGTTCATCGAGAACGACGTGCGATTCCTCCGACAGTTCTGACCCACCCGTCCTGAAAGGTCCGCCCTGATGCGAGCCCCGCTCTCGTGGTTGCAGTCGTTGACGCCGCTCGACGTCGCCCCCGGCGACCGGTCAGCGGTTGCCGACCTCGGAGCCGAGCTCGATGCCCTCGGACTCGTCGTCGAAGGTGTCGAACGAGTGGGGGAGGGCCTCGGCGACGTCG
Source organism: Acidimicrobiales bacterium (assembly GCA_049510975.1). Classification (GTDB taxonomy): domain Bacteria; phylum Actinomycetota; class Acidimicrobiia; order Acidimicrobiales; family Bog-793; genus JAKACA01. The sequence goes on along the minus strand of JBEKYM010000007.1, from coordinate 62,154 downwards.
TGGTGTCGCAAGTGCTCGAGATCGCCGCCATCCCCGGCGCCGACCGCATCCGCCGGGTCGTCGTCGACCGCGGCGGCCCCGATCCGGTCGAAGTCGTCTGCGGCGCCTGGAATTTTCAAGTGGGCGACGTCGTGGTGCTGGCGCCGGTCGGGGCGGAGCTGCCGGGGGGCTTCAAGATGGAACGGCGCAAGATGAAAGGCGTCGTCTCCAACGGCATGATCTGCTCCGCCCGTGAGCTCGGCCTCGGCGACGACCACGAGGGCATCATGGTGCTGGCCCCGGCTGCACCGGGCAGGAGCGGAATCGAGCTCGGTACGACCCTCGCCGAGCACTTGGGAATCGGTCTCGACGTCGTGTTCGACCTCGCCATCGAGCCGAACCGCCCCGACTGCCTGTGCATGCTCGGCGTCGCCCGCGACCTGGCGGCACACTTCAAGCTCCCGCTCTACACACCCGAGCCGGCCATCACCGAAGTCGATCCTCCTGCCGCCGGCCTCGCCACGATCGCCGTGCAGGCGCCGGAGCTGTGCTTCCGGTTCACTGGCCGCGTCCTCATCGGCATCGCACACGTTCCCTCCCCGATGCTCGTGCAGCGACGCCTCACCCTGGCGGGCATGCGGCCGATCAACGCTGTCGTCGATGCGTCGAACTACGTGATGCTCGAGCTCGGCCAGCCCACGCATCCGTACGACCTCGACCGGCTCGGCGGCCGCGGCCTGCTGGCACGGGCGGCCCGTCCCGGCGAGGAGCTCGTGACCCTCGACGGAGCGCCCCGCCTCCTCGGCGACCGACCACCCCGCACCGGGGACCCGATGGCGGCACTGGACTGTCTCATCTGCGATGCCGAGGACGCCCCCGTCGGGATCGGCGGGGTGATGGGCGGGCTCTCGAGCGAGGTGGACGAGTCGACGTCCCGGGTGCTGCTGGAGGCGGCCCTGTTCCGAGCGGTCTCGGTCGGGCGGACCGCACGGGCTGCCGGGCTTCGCACCGAGGCATCAGTGCGATTCGAGCGCGGCGTCGACCCTGGTGGCGTCGAGCGCTCGTCGGCCCGTGTCTGCGAGCTCGTCGTGCAAGCGGCCGAAGCGGCCGGCGTGGCGCCGCCGGTCATCGCCCGTGGGCTCATCGACGCCGACCCGGTGCCGTACTCGCCCGTGCTCGTGTCCGTCCGTCCTGATCGCGTCAACGCACTCCTCGGTACGCAGCTGCCACGCGCCGACATGGTCGAGCTGCTCGAGCCGATTGGGTATTCGGTCGCCGGCGACAGGCCGGCGACCGACGTGTTGGACGTCGTCGTACCGTCGTGGCGTCCGGACGTCCAGGTCGAGGTGGACGTCGCCGAGGACGTCGCTCGCACCTTCGGTTACCGCAACATTGCCCGCACCGAGCGGCGGTCTCCCCGCGTCGGTCGCCTCGACAGCGTGCAGATCCTCCGCCGGCAGCTGCGCCGGCTGCTGTGCGGACTCGGCGCCCACGAGGCGTGGACGAGCTCGATCGTCGATCCGGTAGTGCAGGCCAAGGCGGGCTGGAGCGACCAGGTCGTCGCCCTCATGAACCCGATGGTCGCCGAGGAGTCGGTGCTCCGGCCGGGGATGCTCGCCGGCCTCCTGACGGCCGTGCGCTACAACGCCGGCCACCGCCACGGCTCGGTTCGTCTCTTCGAGATCGGTGACACCTTTCGCCCCGGCGAGGGTGCCCGGGCGATGCCGTTCGAGACCGAGCGCGTGGCGCTCATCCTCGCCGGCGACGGCGATAGCGCCATCTCGGCGATGCAGGCGTGGCGGGTCGTCGAGGACGCCCTCCGGCTCGACGGCGTGGAGCTCGACCAGGTCGAGGTGGACGGTGCCGACCAAGGCACAGACTTGGCCGGCCTCCACCGGGCGCGCTCGGGCCGGGTCGTTGCCGCCGGCGGCGAGCTCGTGCTCGGCGTGGTCGGAGAGGTGGACCCTGATGTCGTGGCGGGTTTCGGTCTGCCGCAGGAGCGCATCGGCTGGCTCGACCTCGACGTTGCTGCCCTCGTCGCCGCCCCGCGCCGGTCGGATCAAGCCGTGCCGGTGAGCCGCTACCCCTCCAGCGACGTCGACCTCGCCTTCGTCGTCGACGAGACCGTCCCGGCTGCTCGAGTGGCGGCGGTGCTGCGGGCGGCAGGCGGCGAGCGCTGCGAGTCGGCCGAGCTCTTCGACGTCTACCGGGGAGCCGGCGTGGAGGTGGGGAAGCGGTCGTTGGCGTTCCGGTTGCGTTTCTGTGCGCTGGACCACACCTTGACCGACGCCGAAGTTGCCGAGCTCCGCCAGGCCTGCATCGACGCCGTCCAGTCGTCGCTGCCTGCCGTGCTCCGCAGCTGAGGCCGGTCCGCCGGCGCCGCACAGCGCCGCGCCGCGCTCAGTGCGGAGCGCTCAGTCCGGCCCGTTGTCGTCGGCCGGCGCCGCTGTCTCCACAGCCAGGAGCGCGGCGATCTCCGCCGCCAGGTCGATGCCTTCGAGCGCGCTCGCTGCGCCGTCCTGCCAGACGATCTCGGCGAGACGGCCGGTTGCTCGCTCGAAGTAGCTCCGGACCGCCTCGCGCGAGCCAGGGCGGATCTCGTTGACGAACGAATAGGCGACGAGGCTGGGGCCGTCAGGCGTCGTCACGACGACGACCTCGACGGCGGCGAGGCACCGCTCCAGCTGCTCCTCGCCCGAGCCGGTGACGACGAGGTCGTTGACGTAGTCCGCCAGCTCCATGAACACGATCTCGGCGGTGAGGTCCTCGTCGTAGATGTCGAGGAGGTCCAGGAAATGGTCCTCGAACTCCGGGATCTGGTCGCGCAGAATCCGAATGGTCGTGTCGTCGATCGGTGGGCGCATCGAGTGCCCCTCCTTGGGTGATGGTTGGTCCGAGCGGGCAACCAAAGTCACCGAGATATCAGGAAAGTAGATGAAAGCGAGCGGGTTCGCAAGGGGCACCGTGGCAAGGTGCTTGAGGTTTTGTGTCATATAGCGACGAAACCTCACGCACCTCGCCGGCACCATCGCCCCCGCCCAAAGCAACCCCTCATCCGCCGGCGCCCACGGCCTCGTAGAAGCAACGAGCGGGTACCCCAACCGCCAACGCGCTTGCCACTACAGGAGGGTTGAGATGTCCGATATCACCCGGCGATCGTTTCTGAAGCAGAGCGGCGCCACCGCTGCAGCGGCTGGAGCGGTCGTGGTCACGCCGAAGGTCCTGCGGTCCTCGGCCTCGAAGAAGGCCAAGCCCGCCAGCCCGGCGCGCACGACGACGGCCGCTGCCCGCAAGGCAAAGGCGGACCACAACCTCGTGGTGCACGTACCCGACACCCGCACGGACGAGGTCCGCCTGCTCGTCGGCCAGCGGGAAGTCGTCCTCCACGACCGTGACCTGGTGACCCGCCTCTCGCGGGCTGCCGACTGACCTCCGACCGAGCCACAACGAAGAGAAACGAGAACCCCCCATGTCCTCACACCGCGAAGCCCCCGGCATCGCCCTCGACCCGGTCGCCGACAGCACTGACCTGTACGCCTTCGTCAGCCCGGACGACCCGTCGACAGTCACGCTGATCGCCAACTACGTGCCGTTGCAGCTGCCACCGGCAGGACCGAACTTCTACGAGTTCGGCGACGACGTCCTCTACGAGATCCATATCGACAACGACGGCAACGGCGTCGCCGACATCACCTACCAGTTCCAGTTCCACACGAGCCTCGAGGACGAGAACACGTTTCTCTACAACACCGGCCAGATCAAGTCGATCGTCGACTCCACCTGGAACCGGCGGCAGTTCTACTCCGTCACGCGGATCGACTCGACCGGCACGCACGTGCTCGCAGAGAGCCTGCGCTGCCCCCCGTGCAACGTCGGCATCCGCTCCATCCCCGACTACGCCCCCCTCGGCGCCGAAGCCACCCACAGCCTCGCCGGCGGGGTGAAGGTGTTTGCCGGCCAGCGGGCGGAGGGTTTCTATGTGGACCTTGGCTCCATCTTCGACCTCGGGGCGCTCCGGCCCTTCCAGGAGCTGCACCTCATCCCGCTCCCGGCCGCCCCGGGAGTGAACGCTCCGGCCATCTTGAACGTGCACAGCATCGCCATCCAGGTGCCGATCACGACGCTCACGAGCACGGGCACGAAGCCGAGCCCGACCAGCTCGGCAGCCACCATCGGCGTGTGGACGACCGCGAGCCGCCAGAAGGCCTCGGTCGCCGGCGCCGACGGCACGACCGCCGGCCCCTGGACGCAGGTGTCCCGCCTTGGAAACCCCCTCGTCAACGAGGTGCTCATCTCGATGGGCTCGAAGGACTACTGGAACTCGCAGTCGCCCGCCGGCGACAAGCAGTTCGCCAGCCACTACGAGCAGCCGGAGCTGGCCGGACTGTTGCCGGTGCTCTACCCGGGCGTCTTCCCGCACCTTGCGAACCTCGATGCCGCCAAGACCTCCCGCGCCGACCTCGTGGCCATCCTGCTCACCGGCATCCCGAGCGGGATCGTGACCGGCTTCCAGAACTACACGGGTCCTGTGCAGTCCGACATGTTGCGCTTGAACGTGGGCATCCCGCCGACGACGAGCAACCCCAGCCTGCTCGGCCTCCTCGGTGGCGACCCGGCCGGCTTCCCGAACGGACGGCGCGTCTTCGACGACGTCGTGTCCATCGAGCTGCGGGCGATCGCCGGCGTCACCTACGCCCTCGTCGACTCTCACTACACCCCCGACGGCGCCGCCGGTGAGATCTACGACCTCGAGAACCCGAACACCTTCACCGAGGCGCATCTCGCCGAGATCGGTCAGTACTACCTGGGGACCTTCCCGTACCTCACACACCCGCACGGCGGCTTCCAGACGCCGTCGCAGACCCCATGAGCCTCACCATGGGGCGGCCGCTCGTCGGCCCGCCCCACGGCGCCGGCTCGCATGCCGGTGCCGGCACCCGCATCCGCACGTGGCCCCGACCCAGCCCGCCGGCGAGGCACGACCCACCCAGCCCGCCGGCGAGGCTCGACCCACCCAGCCCAGCCGCGGCGTCGTCGTCGACATCGGCGACGACGTGGGCGCCCTCGTGCTCTACGCCGAGGCCGGGCGCGAGTGGCTGGAACCGGAGATCCACCCCGAGGGGGAGCCCGGCAAGCGCCAGCACGTCTGGGTCTTGGAGCGGATGGTCGGTTCGGGATCGGTGTTCGCCGCCGTCTTCCCGTCGCTACCGGAGGGGCGTTACGGCATCTGCTCGCCGGAGGGCGAGACGGCTCAGATCGTCGAGATCCTCGGCGGCAAGGTCACCGAGGCACGCTGGATGTAGCGGTGAGCGCTACGGGCGCTGCTTGTTGTCGAACTTCTGGCGCAGCTGCTCGCGCCGCTGCTGGATCTCCTTGTAGGTGATCTGGCGGGTGTCGGTCGACAGCCCCATCGAAGCGCGCACGCCGTCGAGGTCGATGGGCGTCGCCCGCACGTCCACGCCGACGTCGGCGGCGATGCGCTCGCCGTGATGCTGGGCGAAGTAGGCGGCGATGACGGCGATCTCGCCCAACAGGTCGATCTCGGGTGCCATCGTTGCAACGGCGCCGTCGAGGAAGAGCATGTCCTTCACGAACAGCATGAGCTCTTTTGGCATGCGGACGCCATAGGAGAGGAGCTGTTTGGTCAAGTCGCGGATCTGTGCCGTCAGCTCGTCCGCCGACAGCGTGACGATGTCCTGGGCGGGCTTGTCGAGCCCGAGATCTCTGATGACGTCTTCGGTGCTGGCGTCGACGGGGAGCGCCCCCAACGTCCGCAGCGCTTCGATCTGGCCGACGATGTCGTTCGTCGTGCCGCCGACGAGCAAGCGAAGAAACCCCAGCCGCTGCGGCTCGTCCAGCCTCCCCGTGATCCCATGGTCGAGCAGCGCCACGCGCCCGCTCGGCTGCACGAAGAGGTTGCCGCCGTGCAGGTCGCCGTGGAAGACCCCGTACAGCAGTGCCCCCTCGAGGAAGCTGATGACTTCGCTGCGCAGCACGGCCGGCGTGTCGATCCCGGCAGAACGCATGCCGGCGACGTCGTCCCAGGCGTAACCCGAGAGCTCCTCCATCACGAGCATCCGACGGGTGACGAGGCGGGGGTGCGGCCGGGGCACGATGATGGAGCGCTGGTTCGTGAGCGCCAGCACCCGCCCGGTATCGAGCATGTTGGCAGCCTCGAGACGAAAGTCGAGCTCCTCCACGATCGTCTCGGCGAACAGCTCGATGAGCGCCGGCGGGTTGGCAAGTGCCGAGACGGGGATGCGGCCGATGAGAAACGGCGCCACGAAGCTCATGACGGCAAGGTCATGGTGCACGAGCTCGGACACCCGTGGGCGCTGGACTTTCACGACGACGTGTTCGCCGCTGTGCAGCACGGCCCGGTGCACCTGCGCGATGGAGGCGGCCGCGATCGGAGTGGGGGAGAACTCGGCGAACGTGTCCGAGAGGGGTCCGGCGAGCTCGGACTCGAGCGTTGCCCGCACGGTCTCGAACGACTCCGCCGGCACCCGGTCGCGCAGCTGCTTGAACTGGGAAACGACCTCCTCGGGGAAGATGCCGTCGCCGGAGGAGAGGATCTGGCCGAGCTTGATGTAGGTAGGCCCGAGCTTGCCGAAGCCGATGCGCAGGCGCCTCGACAGACCGAGGCGAGAGGCCGGCTTGTCCTGCCGGCGCTCGCGGGCGTACCAGAGCAGCAACGACGAGCCGAGGACGGTGGCCACGCGGGCGATCCGGCGCGAGGGAGGCACGTAGCGGCGCCGCACGAGGTGGGGGACCTCGGCGCGCGTCCGTGCGCGGATGGCGTCCACGTCACGGTGCCACGGGAGGTCCTCGGGGTCGACGATCCAAGGAGGGTCGTCGGAGAACGAGTAGAGGGCGAGATCCGCCGGCGTCTCCGAACCGCTCGTCTGCATGAAGCTCAGCTGGACGAGGCGGGCGAAGCCTCACCGATCGGGGCCATCACGAGGCACCCGTTGTGACCCCCGAAGCCGAAGCTGTTCGAGAGCACGACTCCGTCCGGCAAAGGCCGGGGAGAGCCGGTGACGACGTCGAGGTGCATCTCCGGGTCGAGCTCCTCGAGCCCGGCCGTCGGCGGGATGAGCCCGCGGTCGATCGTGAGGGCGCAGCAGGCGGCCTCGATGGCACCGGCGGCGCCGAGCGAGTGGCCCGTCACCCCCTTGATAGAGGTGACCACCGGGCCCGGCGAGCCGAAGAGCTTCTCGAGCGCTTCCGCCTCGGCGAGGTCGTTGAGGGGGGTCGAGGTCCCGTGGGCGTTCACGTGGGCGACGCCGGCCGCCGTGACGCCGGCGTCCTCGAGTGCCAGCTCCATGCAGGCAAGGGCGCCGACCCCGCCGGGGGCGGGAGCGGTGATGTGGTGGGCGTCGGCCGTAGAGGCGCTCCCGAGGATCTCGGCATAGATGTGGGCGCCGCGCTCGAGAGCGTGGTCGAGCTCCTCGATGACGAGAGCGCCCCCGCCCTCGGCGATGACAAAGCCGTCGCGGCGGCGGTCGAAGGGCCTCGAGATTCCCGAGCTCGAGAGCGCCGTCATGTTGGTGAACGCCGCCAGGCCGATCTCGGCCATCGCCGCCTCGGCCCCTCCGGTGATGACGGCGTCGCAGCGTCCGTACTGGATGAGGCGAGCGGCGTTGCCGATGGACTGGGTGCCGGCGGCGCACGCCGTCACGACCGTCTCACACGGCCCCCGCCAGCCGAACCGCATCGAGATGGCAGCCGCCCCGGCGTTGCCCATGATCATGGGCACGAGGAAGGGCGACACCCGGCGGGGGCCTTTCTCGACGAGGACGGTGATCTGTTGCTGGAGGGTTTCGAGGCCGCCGACACCGGTGCCGAAGATGACACCGGCTCGGGCCGGGTCGACGTTCAGCTCGCCGGCATCGTCCATGGCCAGCTGGGCGCTCGCGACCGAGAACTGCTGGAAGCGGTCGGCCCGGCGCGCCTGCTTGACGTCGAACCACGGAGCCGGGTCGAAGTCGTGCACCCGATGCTCGCCGACCGGGGCCGGGGCGCACAGCCCGGCGAAGAAGGCGTCATTGCCGATACCGCAACAGGACACGACACCGACACCGGTGACGACGACGCGCCGTCGACCGGGGAAGGCCATCAGAGCTTGGAGGTCACGAGGTCGAAGGCCTGCCCGATCGTGAGCACGCCGTCGAGCTCGCTCTCCTCCACCGTGATGTCGAAGGCCTCCTCGAGCGCCATGACGAGCTCGACCACTTCGAGGCTGTCGGCCTCGAGGTCGTCGGAGAACTTGGCCTCGAGCGTGATCTTCTCGGCTGGGACCTGCAGGACCTCGACGGCGCAGGACTTGAACTTGTCGAAGGCTGCTTCGTTGTCCACGTCGGAATCTCCTTGTTGTCGGTGCTTGTCGTGTCGTGTCGCTCTGTCGCGAAGGCCGCTCGGATCAGTGGCCCATTCCGAGACCACCGTCCACCGGCAGTACTGCTCCGGTGACGTAGGCCGCCTCGTCCGAGGCGAGAAACGCCACCGCCGCCGCCACCTCCTCCGGCGCCGCCGCACGACCGAGTGGGACGCTCGCCGTGAGGGTCTCCACGCGCTCGGGACTCAGTGCAGCGATCATATCGGTGGTCACCAGACCCGGGGCGACGACGTTGCAGGTGATGTTGCGGCCTGCGAGCTCGCGGGCGAGCGAGCGGCCGAAGCCGATCAGGCCGGCTTTGGAGGCGGCGTAGTTCGTTTGGCCGGCCGATCCGAGCATGGCGATCACCGAGGAGATGAGCACGATGCGCCCGTAGCGGGCGCGCACCATCTTGGCGCTCGCCCGCTTGCAGGACCGGAACACGGCCGTGAGGTTCGTGTCGATCACACGGCTCCAGCGTTCGTCGGTCATGCGGAGCAGGAGGGCGTCGTCGGTGACGCCGGCCGAGCACACGAGTACCTCCACCGGGCCGAGTGCATTCTCGACTTCGTCGAAGGCGTGCTCCAACTCGGCGGCGTCGTTCACGTCGCAGCGAACGGCGAGCAGGTCGTGGCTGCCGGCGGGTCCGGCGAGGGGGCTCGGAGGCTCGGTGCGCCACGTCACCGCCACGCGGTAGCCGTCGCGCTGCAGCCGCCGGGCGCATGCCAGCCCGATGCCCCTCGATCCGCCGGTGACGAGTGCGACACGCCCCGCCGGCGCCGGCGCTTCACTCGGGTCGGTCGCCGGCTCTCCGGAGAGGTCCGTACTGCTCACGATCCCCAGCGCAGCACGGCGCTCGCCCAGGTCATCCCCGCACCGAAACCCGACAGCAGCACCAGGTCCCCCTCCTTCAACCGACCCTCGTCGGCGGCTTCGGCAAGGGCGATTCCCATCGAGCCGGCCGACGTGTTGCCCGTGCGGTCGAGCACGATGGCGGCCTTCTCGGGAGCGATGCCGAGACGTTGCACGGCGGCGTCGATGATCCGCTGGTTGGCTTGGTGGGGCACGTACAGGGCGATGTCGTCGGCGGTGACGCCGGCGGCGTCGAGGACCTTTTGGGCCGAGTCGACTGAGGCGCGCACGGCCCGGCGGAACACCTCACGACCCTCCATGAAGATGTAGCCGCCGTGGTCGCAGCACAAGATGGACACGAGCGAGCCGTCGAGGCCGAGGTCGTGGGAGAGCAGGAGGGGGCGGTCGTCCCGGGCCTCGATGACGACGGCGCCGGCGCCGTCGGCGAAGAGAACGGCTGTGCCCCGGTCCTCCTGGTCGGTGATGCGCGAGAGGGTGTCGGACCCGATCACGAGGGCGCGGCGGTAGCCGAGACCGAGCATGGAGACGGCCGTCACCACGCCGTAGACGTACCCCGCACAGGCGGCGTTCAGATCGAAGGCAGCCCCCGTCAGGCCGAGCTTGGCATGCACCGTCGCCGAGGTGGCCGGGACGGCTTGGTCGGGCGTCGTCGTCGCGAGCACGAGGAGGTCGATGTCGGAGCCGCCGATGCCGGCCTTGTCGAGGGCCGCCTGTCCCGCCTCGACGGCAAGGCCGCCCGTGGTGCCGCCGTGGCGTCGCTCGCGAATGCCGGTTCGCTCCACGATCCACGCGTCCGAGGTCTCGATACGCGCTTCGTAGTCGGCATTCGTGACGATCTTGTCCGGCAGGGCAAGGCCCCAGCCGGTGATGGCCGCGCCCGGGTACGAGATGGTCACCCACCCTCCTTGCTCGTGGCGCGCAGCCAGGCGACGGGCTGCCCGGCGGTGACGCGTTCGCCGGGGAGCACGAGGACCCCTTCGAGCGAGCCGGCGAAGGCCGAGCGGATCTCGGTGTCGCCGACGAGCCCGATCACCCCTCCGACCTCCACTTGCACCGGCGAGCGTTCGCCGTCGCCGGGCCCCGGCATCAGCCCGGTCAAGGTGGCGTGCGGCTCGAAGAGGCCGGCTTTGGGGGAGACGACGAGGCGCTCCGACATGTGGAAGCGTTCGCCGACGCGGGACTCGATCGCCTCTTGCTGAGCGGCGCTGCGGCCGGCGAGCGACTCGAGCAGGCGGTCGAGGTCATCGGGCGTCGCCACCGAGACGGCGATGGCTTCTGCCGTGGGCAGTATCCGCCGGGAGAGACCCGTGAGGACCCCGCCGGGCCCGAGCTCGAGGAACGTCTGGGTGCCGGCGGACACGAGCGCCTCGAGGGTCTGGCGCCACCGGACCGGGCTGCACAGCTGAGCCGAGAGCAGCCGCGGCCAGTCGTTTGCCTCGGTGTGGGCCCGGGCATCGACGTTGGCGACGACGGCAGGCTCAGGGGCGTGGAACGTGGCAGAGCCGAGCGCTTTGCGGAGGCGGTCGCGGGCCGGGTTCATGAGTGGCGTGTGGAAGGCTCCGCCGACCGGGATGGGCAGGACCTTCTTGCCGCCCATCTCCTTCGCGATGAGCCCCGCCTCGGCCACGGCTTCGATCGAGCCGGCGATGACGACTTGGCCCGGCGCGTTGTAGTTGGCCACCCAGACGTCGCCTTCGGCGAGGGTGCAGGCGGACTCGACGGCGTCGTCGTCCATGCCGAGCACCGCCGCCATCGTGCCCGGGTTGACTTCGGCGGCGTGCTGCATCGCCGAACCCCGCTCGGCCACGAGCCGGAGGGCGTCCTCGTAGTCGAGGGCGCCGGCAGCAACGAGGGCCGTGTACTCGCCGAGGCTGTGCCCGGCGCAGAGACCCGGCTCGAGGCCGACGCGCTCGGCGCCGTCGAGGACGATCAGGCTGAGGACGAACGTTGCCAGCTGTGCGTTGTCGGTCTGCTTGAGGGTGTCGAGGTCAGCCGAGCAGAGGAGCTCGCCGACGTCGCGCCCGGTGATGTCGGACGCCTGCTCTGCCAGCTCGAAGGAAGGATGGTCCTTCCAGGGCGTGCCCATGCCCGGTCGTTGTGATCCCTGGCCAGGAAACGTGAACGCGAGCACCGCACCTCCTCGAAGACTTGCCGGCCCGCGAGGGACGAGCCTGGAGTCTTCCCCCTTCGCTTACTTTGACCGTAGACCGAGCGGAATGGTTACCGGCGGCATCTTGGCCTGGGGCTGGGGATTTTGTGGTGCCGATCGTGGCTCACCACCGGAGTCGGGCGCGCACGGCGAGGTGATCGGAGTTGCCGGCGTGCACGACCTCGCCGCCGACGATCGTGACGTATCGGTTCACGAGGATGTGGTCGAGCTGGCTGTGGGGACGCCATGCCGGCCACGTCCGGCCGCGTACGGCTCGGCGCCATCCGGGCAGCATGAGGCTCACCGGCGGCCCCCAAAGGTTCATGTCGCCGGCGAGAGCGGCTGGCGACCCGTCCTTCGGCAGCTGGCGGTGAAGCCTTCGCAGCTGGAACGGCGACCCGGCGGTGAAGTGGGCGGCATGCGTCCCGACGACCGTGAACCTGCCGTCCTGCTTGGCGGAGCTCTCGTCCTGGCTGGCGCCGGGGTGCCCGCTAGCGGCCGGCCCGTCGGTCTCTCGCGGGTCGGCGGGAGCGCGGACGTCGAGCTCGACGACGAGGGCTCCCCGTTGGGTGAAATCGCGATGCAGGCGGCCGAGCTGGAGCGCCTCGGACGTGACGATGCGGGGGCGGCACAGCACGGCGAGGCCCCACGTGCCCTCCTCGTAGCCGGCGAGATCGCGGCGGCTCAAGTCGACGCGTCCACCTACCCGCAACGCCTTCAGCGTCGTCGGCATGATCTTGCGGGGCTCCCAGCCCTGGCCGTGCCAGAGCCCCTCCGCACGCCGCCAGGCGCGGGCGAGCGGCAGCTCCACGGATCGGTAGTCGAGCTGTGCGGCGAGCTCGTCGGCCTGGCTGGCTTTGTCGAGGGGGGCGAAGGTCTCTTGCAGCACGATGACATCGGTATCGAGCTGGCGGCACGTGTCGACGAGGTCGTAGGGCCGGCCCCAGCCGTCCATGCCGGCGTGGACGTTGAAGCTCGCCACACTCAGTTCGGGCATCGCGGGACGGTAGTCGAGCCGGTGCCGTCGATGCCGCCGGCCCAGCCCGGCGCAGACACCGAGTTAGCCTGTGTGCCGAACCTCCCACGAGCATGGAGCCGATGACCGAACCCGAAGCTCCTCTGTCGTTGCGGTTTCTCGGCGTCGAGGATGCCCACGTTCCTGTGTTCGCGCTCGGGCGCGGCGACGGGGACGCCTGGCATGAGTGCGACCCGCCGAAACGCTACGGCCCGACGCCCATCGCCGCCGTCGACCTCGAGCAGTGGGCGGTGTTGGAAGGCATGGACCCCCGGCGAGCCAAGGTCGAGGTGACTCACTACCACCGCCTCCACGGCAGGCTGTTCACGCCGTACATGCCGCCGGAGTCCGTGCAGCCCTGGGACCAGACACCGGAGGGGTGACGAATCCGGCGGCGACCGTTCGCCCCCGCCGGCCAGGAGTACCGTGGCGCCATGAGCGATGGCGACGAGGTCAACGAGGACGCTGCGCCGGCACCAGGCATGGGTGTCTTCATCGATGTCCTGCGACAGGTGGCCGATCGCAGCAAGCAGTTCGGCGTGGCTGCGGCCACGGCACTGCGCCAGATGGAGGAGACTTCCAAGCACCCGGAAGCGGCTGTCGCGCCTCTCGGCCCGCAGAGCGACGTGCTCGAGAAGATCCTGGCAGCGGTCGAACGCATCGAGGCCGACGTCAGCGAGATCAAGGCACAGTTGAAGGCGGGGGCCGGCAGCTCCGAAGGCTGACTGCTCAGAGCTGCGGTTCGGGAAACCGGCCGCAATTCGGGCAGACGACGACCGGAGCCGGAAGCCCGGTCAAGCTCTGCCCGCACCAGTAGCAGTTCATGCCGGTGATCCCCTGGAACCACTCGGGACTGCCCGGCCCAGGCCGTCCCGACCCCGCGCTCCATCCCGACGGTGGGAGCGCTCCTGGCAAGGGACCGCCGTAGGCGGAGCGGCTCCGGAGCGTGAAGTCGAACGTGCTCTGCACGTTGGCGATCTGGGCGATGAGCTGTTGGATCCGTTGGGAGCAGGCCGCTGTGGGCGCCGTCGCCGCCCAGCCTTGCGCCGTGGCGAGGATGTCGTTCAGCTCTTGGATGTAGCTCTGCATCTGTGCTGGAGACAGGCTGGCCGAGTTGAGCGAGAACGAGACCTGCCGCTGTCTCACCGTCGCCTCGGCCTGACTCACCTGTCGCAGGCAGTCCTCCTCTTGACGGGCGCGGTCTTGCGAGACGGAGGCGCCTTTCTCCCAAAGCGGCTGCAGGTAATCGACCCACTGCTGAGCGACTCGTTGCAGCTGACTCACCCGGGCATGGGCGTCCACGTATACCTGCGGTGACACCGAGGGTGGGAAACCCCTCCACAGCGGGCCGTCGGGGCCGAAGTAATCGACCCAGGCACGGGCGTTGTCGAGCAGGTTGCCGATCTGATCACTCGTGACGGTCTCGTTTCGGCCGATGGACGACTCGAGCTCGCGGGCTTGTGCGGTGAACACGTTGAAATGCTCGTTGGCGTTGGCGATCTCGGCGGAGACGGCGGGAACCGCCGGCGGAGCGCCCGGCACCGGCGACACGACCGCTGCATCGCCTTCGTCCGTGGTTGCGGCAGATGCCCGCTGGACGAGCAGCCGGTTGAGAGCAAAGAGCTGGTCCAAGTGGCCGTCGCCGGCGGCTCGTGGATCGGGCTCCGAAGAGGGCGTCGTCATCAGGCAGGAATTTATCGAAGCGGTCGCCACTGGATGGGCCTGGCCGGCCGGCGGAACGTTCCCGCGGGAACGTGTTCTGCATGAAGACGCTGCTCAGAGCCGCCGGCCGGTCGAGGCCGGCGGGACTGAGCGCTCCTCGACGTCCTGATCTGAGGGTGCCCGGAGCGGGACTCGAACCCGCACGCCCTTTCGGACAGCGGCTTTTGAGGCCGCCGCGTCTACCATTCCGCCATCCGGGCCGAGCCACGAGCGTAGCTGCCGCCGGCGCCGCCCGGCGGAGTGTGCATGGCCGCCGGCGCCGCCCGGCGAAGTGTGCATGGGCCGCCGGCGGGTGCGGTACCCGCCCGAACGGAGTGGTGGTCACGATCGGGCCGGCCGATCTGCAAGCCTGAGAGGGTGGACACCGACGCCGTGACGGCTGCTCAGGCTGCCGATCGGCGGCCACCGGTCCGTCACGGGCCGCTCCGGCCGAGCGAGCTGGCCGAAGCGGCCGTTCTCGGTGACCTCGCCCTCGTGATGGAGGTGATCGGATGGTTCGCTCCCATCGGGATCGCCGGACTCTTCCAGGCGCTGGCCGTCATCCCTTTTGCCGTGCTGGCCGCCCGGCACCGCCTACGGGCCGCTCTCGTCTCGGCGGTGGCCGCCTCCACGGTGGCGTCGCTCGTCGGCGGCATCGGGATCATGGTGCCGGTGGCCATCGCCAGCGGGCTCGGGCTCTCCGTCGGTATCGCCTTCCGCCGGCGGTGGGCGCCGCTGCCGAGCGTCGGTTTCACGGTGCTGGTCGTGGGAGTGCCGCTGGCGGCGCTCACCGACGCCCTCGATGCCGCCTCGGCCGGCTACCGGAAGCTGTCGTTCGCCCAGATCAAGATCCTGTGGAACTTCGTCGCCAACCTCCTGAAGGCGATCGGGCTCGGCTCGCTCTCCCGCCGAGGAAACACCGTCCTCAACTGGTCCATCACCCACTGGTGGCTCTCGCTCCCGATCGCCGAGATCGCCATCATCACGATCGTGGCGCTCGGTTGCCTGCGCCTGCGCATCCTGCTGGTCGAGGTGCGGCGCCACGTGCCGGCACCGGTCGCCGACGAAGCCGTCGAACGACGCAAGCCCCGCGGCGCCACCGTCGCCGCAGAGCCGCAGCCGGTGCCCGTGCGTGTGGAGCACATCTCCTATCGCTACCCGCGTGCAGACACCGACGCCTTGAGCGACGTCAGCCTCAGTCTCGAGGCGGGACGTTTCCTCGCCGTGGTCGGGCCGAACGGATGTGGCAAATCGACGCTCGTGCGCATCCTCGCCGGCCGGCTGGAGCCTCGCTCCGGCACCGTCGAGCGCTCGGGCCCGGCCGGCCTCGGCGTCGTCGGCGGCACGGCCATCGTGTTCCAGCGCCCCGAGAGCCAAGTCCTCGGCGTGCGCGTCCGCGACGACATCGTGTGGGGCCTGCCGTCCGACGAACGCCCGGACGTGGCCGGGCTGTTGGCGCGGGTGGGCCTGGAGGGTTTCGAGGACCGGGAGACCTCGACGATGTCGGGCGGCGAGCTGCAGCGGCTCGCCATCGCCTCGGCGCTGGCTCGCTCGCCTCGCCTGCTCGTCTCCGACGAAGCGACCGCCATGATCGACCGCCCGGGGCGCGAGGGGGTCGTGCACCTGCTGCGTGAGCTCGCCGCCGGCGGTATCGCCGTCGTTCACGTCACTCACCGCGTGGAGGAGGCCGCCATGGCCGACGAGGTGCTGGACATGCGCCCCGAGGCCGGCCCGAAGCCGGACGCGTCGCCGGTCCCCTCGTCGTCGTTCGCGCTTGCCCTTTCGCCCAAGCCCACTCCGCGCTTTCGCCCCAACGCCCCGCCGGCGCCGAACCGGGCGACACCGGCGGGCGACACCGCCCGGACCGTCCCGCCTCCGACTGTCGCCCGCCGCCATGACGGCGAGCCGCTCGTCACCCTCGATGGGGTCGGCTACGTCTACGCCCAAGGCTCACCTTGGGCGCACCGGGCGCTCGAGGGCATCGACCTCCAGCTCTGGCGGGGCGAGGGCGTCGTGCTGACCGGGCCGAACGGATCGGGCAAGTCCACGCTCGCCTGGCTGCTCGCCGGCCTGACGGTGCCGACAGAGGGGAGCGCCCTCCTCGAGGGCGAGCCGATCGCCGGCCAGCCGGGGCGCGTCGGCATCGCCTTTCAACACGCCCGGCTGCAGCTGCTCCGTCCCCGCGTGATGGCCGACGTCCGGCTCGGGGCGGACGAGGATCGGGCTCGCCGCGCCTTGCTGGCGGTGGGCCTCGATCCCGACACGATGGGTCCGCGCCGGGTCGACGATCTCTCCGGCGGCGAGCAGCGCCGCGTGGCCCTCGCCGGCATGCTCGTTCGCAAGCCCGATCTCATCGTTCTCGACGAGCCCTATGCCGGCCTCGACGACGAAGCGCGCAGCTCGCTGGCGCGCACACTCGAAAGCCTCCGCCGGCTGTCCGGTGTCGCCGTCGTCGTCGTCACGCACGACCTCGACGACGCCGAAGTCCTCGGCGAGCGCCTCATCCACCTCGAGGACGGGCACATCACGACCGAGGAAGCGCTGGTGGCTCGCCCATGAGCCCGATCCGGCCGATGGTCGGACGCGACCACCGTCCCGGCGCCCAGCAAGGCGTTGCCGGCGAAGGCGAGGGCCGGGGCAAGCGTCGGTCGTCGCTGCGTGCCATGAGCGACTTCCACGTGCTGCGCTACGTGCCGGGCGGGAGCGCCGTTCACCGTATGTGGGCGGGCACCAAGCTCGTCTGGTTCACGCTCATCTCGATCGGGCTGCTGCTGTGGCCCAGCTGGAAGGCCGTCGGGGTGGGCGGCGTCATGGTGCTCGGGGGGTTTCTCGTGGCGAAGTTGCCGAGGGGCGTGGCGCCACGGCTGCCGAGCTGGATCTGGTTGCTGCTCCTCCTCGGCTTCGCCATCGCCCTCGCCTCCGGCGGCAAGCCCTTCGTGCACCTCGGGCGTGTGAAGCTCGGCTTCGGTGGGATCTACGAGTTCGCCCTCTTCTGGTGCATCACGATCGAGGTGCTCGCTCTGGCGATGCTCGTGAGCTGGACGACGCCGCTGGCGGACCTCTCGCCGGCGCTCGGGCGGCTCGGCTGGCCGCTGCGCAAGCTGCGGTTGCCGGTCGACGAAGTCGTCGGCGCCATCGCTCTCTCGATCCGCTGCCTCCCGCTCCTCCTCGAGGAAGGTCGCGTGCTCTCGGCTGCCCGGCGAGCGCGGCGCACGTCGGCAAAGTCGTCGGCCAGGGAGATGGCACAAGGGCTCGAGGACCTCATCTGGGCGGCGCTCTCCAACGCCCTTCGCAGGGCGCGGGAGATCGCCGAGGCCATCGAAGCTCGCGGCGGCGTTCCCACGATCGCCCGAGAAACCCACCGTTTCGCCCTCCGAGACGGTGTGCTCGTCGCCCTCACCGTCGCCGGCGTGACGGCCATGGTGCTGCTGCGGTGACGGGCCGCCGCCTGCGCTGGCCGGAGGCGCCCGTCGGCGTACACTTCGGGCGTGGAACAGCAGGTCGTGCAGCGACGCTTGACAGAGGTGCACGAACGTCTTGTCAAGGCGCGCCAGCAGCTCGCCATCGCTGAGGAGCAGCTGGCCCTCCTCGTGGAGTCGGCCGACGACGCCCGCATCCGTTCGCTCGTCTCCGAAACGCCCCTCGCCAACCATGACTGGAACGAAGCCCGCCGGCACGCCGATGCCTACCGGCGCGGACGGGACCTCGCACAGGCCCAAGTCAGCGAGCTGGAGCAGGCACAGGACGAGTTGCTCGCGAAGCTCGTAGTCTGATCGCCGCCGGTTCTCCGGCCGAGGCATTTTCCGCAGCACCATGCAGAACCATGTTGGGGCCGGGGCAGTCGCGCCCTACAGAGCAGAAGGAGCAGCAACCTTGGGCAGGACCGTGGTCATCGCCGAAGATGAAGCGATCGTGCGCCTCGATCTGCGAGAGATCCTCGAGGAGCAGGGTTTCGACGTGGTGGGGGAGACGGGCCGAGGTGACGAGGCAGTCGCTCTCGCCAAGGAGCACCACCCTGATCTCGTCATCCTCGATATCAAGATGCCCGGCCTCGACGGGCTGTCGGCGGCCCGCGACATCAACGCCGATCGCAAGTCGGCCGTCCTCATCCTCACGGCCTTCTCGCAGCGCAACCTCATCGAGGAAGCCCGCGACGCCGGCGCCCTCGCCTACCTCGTCAAGCCGTTCCAGCAAGAGGAGCTGCTGCCCGCCATCGAGGTCGCACTCGGGCGTTTTGCCGAGATGCAGGCGCTCGAAGCCGAGAACGCCGCCCTCGCCGACGACAAGCGGAGCCTCGAGGAGCAGCTCGAAACCCGCCGCTGGGTCGACCGCGCCAAGGGCAAGCTCATGGACGACAAGCAGTTGAGCGAGTCGGAGGCGTTCTCGTTCATCCAGCAGACGGCGATGAACCGGCGTACGACGATGAGAGAAGTCGCCAAGGCGGTCGTCGACGGGTCGATCGCTCCGGAGGGCTGAGGGGGCCCCCGTATGCGTCGCCGAAAGCAGGTCGCCTTTCGGCGGTGGGCCTGCCATGACCTCGGCCCTGCGGCGCCCTATTCTGCGGGCGATGGAACGGGCGGTGCGCGGCGAGGGAGGAACGGCACCTCCAGGTCGGGATCTCCCGGCCAAAGGCTCCGAGCGCATCATCAGGCTGGTTCTCGTCGGACTGATCGTCGTCGCGGGAATCGTCGGTGTGACGCGGCTCTTCTCCTCCTCCGCTCACGCGGGCGGTTCTAGCCCGGGCAAGTCACCGGCGGTCGGGTCCACTCGGCCGGCTGGCACGACGGCCGTGCCCACTGCCACTGGTAGCGGTGGCACGGCACTCGACACGTCGCTGTTCGCACCGGGCTCGTGCATGGCCTTTCCTCCTACGCACGGGAACCGCCACCTCACGGTGTTCCTCGACGCCGGCCACGGCGGGGTTGATCCGGGGGGCGTCGGGGCCACGAGCTCCGGCCAGACGGTCTATGAGAAGAACCTCACGCTGCCGGTGGAGCTCGATGCGACGAAGTTGTTGCGAGCGGCCGGGTTCCGCGTCGTCGACTCTCGGACCAATGGCGGCCCCGTCTCCATCCCACGGGCCGGGGACCTCTCCGAAGGCGTCTACACGACCGAAGGGGCGCACGCCGAGGTGGCTGCCCGCGATATCTGTGCCAACCTCGGCAAGGCCAACGTTCTCATCGGGATCTACTTCGACGCCGGGCCGTCGGCTCAGAACGCCGGCAGCATCACGTCCTACGACGCCGACCGGCCGTTCGCGGCCGAGAACAAGCGTCTGGCCGACCTGCTGCAGCACGACGTCCTCACCGCAATGAACGCCCAGGGGTGGCAGATCCCCAACGGCGGCGTCAACCTCGACATCTACGAGGGGGGTCCGGCGCTCACGACGGCGGCGGCCAACTACGACCATTTGATGTTGTTGGGGCCGGCGAAGGCGGGTTTCTTCTCGACGCCGAGCACGATGCCGGGTGCGGTGATCGAGCCGCTCTTTGCCACCGACCCTTTCGAGGCCGACATCGCCGTCTCCCACAAGGGACAGGAAATCATCGCCGGCGGGATCCTGCAGACGATCGAGCAGTTCTTCGCCGGCGACAGCTAGGCGGATCGCTTCAGGCGGGCACGACGTACAGCTGGCGGCACATTGCTGGACCGAGGGAGACCGAGCTGCCGTCCAGCTCCAGGGTGAGGGTCCCGTCGGGCGCCTTCGTCCGGACCTCGGCGCCGACACCGGGCACGAAACCGTGCTCGCTCAAGAACTCGAGCGACGCCAGATCGACCTCGACCTGCTCAGTGATGCGAGCGAGGCGGACGTGCTCGCCCGGCTCTGACTCGGCGAGGGGGTGCTGCACGCCGGCATCTTGCGGCGCACCGGGGATCGGGTTGCCGTGCGGACAGGTCGAGGGGTTGCCCAGGATCTCGACGAAACGAGACTCGACCTCGTCGGAGATGACGTGCTCCCACCGGCCTGCCTCGAGGTGAGCGCGGTGCCACGGGAGGCCGACGATCTCGACGAGGAAGCGCTCGGCCAGGCGATGCTTTCGCACGACACTCTCGGCGCGACTTCTTCCGGCCGGTGTGAGCACGACGCCCCGCCCGCGGCGCTCGAGATACCCCTCTGCCTGCAGGCGATGCACCATCTCCGATACCGACTGGGCGCTGTGGCCGAGCCGCTCGACGAGGCGCGCCTGGATGACCACGACGCCCTCCTCTTCGAGAGCGTGGATGGTCTCGAGGTACTCCTCGAGGGGAGGGTGGAAACCGTCGGGCACTGTGGCCGAGCGTACCGTTCCGCGCCGCCCTCGGTCCGACGTGCGGTGTTGGACCGGCCGGCGGTTCAGGTGATCCAGGGCGGATCGTCCTCGTCGAAGGGCGGATCGCCCTCGCCTGGCTGTGGTGCTGGGTGCGGCGCGGCGTCCCCGTCGCCGGCACGGGGAGCTTGCGGGATCGCCTCGGTGGGCTGGTCGTAGGCGGTCGTCTGGGAGGGGTCGGGCGACGGCGGCTGGGGGTCGGTGTCCGTCTGGGTCTGCTCCCGTGTCACGGGGCCCGGCCCATAGGCCTGCGCTGACGGGCCGTAGGTCTCCGGCCCGTAGGCCGGCGCCGTCGGGCCGTAGGTACCAGGCGCCCACTGCGGAGCCGCCGGCCCGGCCGTGGCCCAGGCGGGCTGTGGTGGAGCGCCGCCCCCGGTGCGGATCGCCCTCACGTCCTCGGCCATGCGGAACACGACGATGAGCACCTCGAGGACCACGCGAGTGAAGATCAGCTCCACCAGATAGAGCAGCGGCGTGAGGATGAACGTGAGCACGATCCCCACCAGCCCGTCGTCGAAGAGGGCGCGCAGCAGGGCGAGCACGGCGGTGATGGAGATGACGATGACGATCAGCCAGTAGAGGATGCGGATGACCCGCTCGGCGATGAGGTTCTTGAAGTCCATGTCGTACAACGACGCAAAGAAACCCCGCACCGCCATCGACGTACCTCCCGGACCCCGTTGCTCCTGGTTGCTGGACACGAACGAGTCCTCCTCGGGTCGGAGACAGGCGGCTTGGCAACGGTAACCCGGGCCTGATGCCTTTAGCATGGCGTCGATGGCCACTTATCTCCTGCTGGACGGGCACTCCCTTGCGTTCCGGGCGTGGTTCGCCCTGCAGGAAGCGGATCTCACGACCGCTTCGGGCCAGAAGACCGCTGCGGTCTACGGCTTCTCGGGCATGCTCGGGCGCCTGCTCGAGGACCACTCGCCGGCGGGGATGGCGGTGGCCTTCGATCGGCCGGAGCCGACGTTTCGTGATGCCATCGCCGACGACTACAAGGCCGGCAGAGCCGAGACACCCGAGCCGCTCCGCGAGCAGATCGACCTGATCCGCCGCCTGGTCGAGACGATGGGCATTCCGGTCGTCGAATTGGCGGGCTACGAGGCCGACGACGTCCTCGCCACGCTCGCCACGGCCCTCGAGGCCGCCGGCCACGACGTCATCATCGTCACGGGGGACCGCGACTCCTACCAGCTCGTCCACGACCCGCACGTACGCGTCCTCTACAACCGCCGAGGCGTGACCGACTACGTGCTCTACGACGAGGCAGGCATCGAGGAACGCACCGGTGTTCCTCCTCAGCGCTATCCCATGCTGGCGGCGCTGCGAGGCGACCCGT
The DNA here is from genome assembly GCA_049510975.1 of Acidimicrobiales bacterium. Classification (GTDB taxonomy): domain Bacteria; phylum Actinomycetota; class Acidimicrobiia; order Acidimicrobiales; family Bog-793; genus JAKACA01. Next base: position 40,410 of record JBEKYM010000007.1, on the reverse strand, counting down.
CCGACAACCTCCCGGGCGTTCCCGGCGTCGGCGAGAAGACCGCCGCCAAGCTGGTCAACACGTACGCCGACCTCGACGAGCTCTTCGCCCACCTGGACGACCTCACGCCGAAGCTGCGAGCCTCGCTCGAGGCCTGCGAGGCCCGAGTCCGCCAGAACTTCGCGCTGACACCGCTGGTTCGTGACGTGCCGGTCGAGCTGTCCATCGACGAGATGCGTTTCGGCGGCTCGGACCGTGTCGCCCTGGACGGCCTCTTCACGCTTCTCGAGATCAAGGGTCCGCGGGATCGCATCCTCAAGTCCCTCGACCGTCTCGAAGCCGGATCGGGGTCCGCGGCCGGCGCCGGCGCCGACGGTGGGATGGAGGGCGAGGTGGATGGAGCCGCCTTGCCCGCCATCGAGGTCACCGAGCTCGACGACGTGGCCTCCGCCGCCCGCTGGCTCGAGCAGCTGGCGGCCGCCGGCGGCCTTGTCGCCGTCGAGCCCGAATGGGCAGGGCTGCCCGGGCGCTCCGCCATCGTCGGCTTGGCCTTCAGCCACGTGCCGCCGGCGCCGGCCGGCGGTTCGGAGGCGGCCGGCGGTTCGGGGTTGGGCGCTCATGCGGAGTCGGGTGACGGCGGGGAGCCTGCTGCGATCGAGGTTGGGTGGCTGCCGGGGGAGCTCGTCGCCGAACCAGCGCTCGCCGGACCGCTCGGCCGCCTGCTCGGGCAAGCTGGCGACGGCGCCGATCACCTCGCAGGCGGTCGGATCGTCGCCCATCGCTCGAAGGAGTTGATGCGAGCACTCGAGCCGATGGGCATCGACTTCAGCGGGCTGTCACTCGACACCGCCGTCGCCGGTTACCTCGCCGACCCTCGCATCGGGCAGGCGACCTTGGAGCGGCTGGCGGAAGCGGCTTCGGGGATGGCGAGGGGCGAGGGGGACCGTTTCTCGATCGGGGGCGCCGGGGCTGGTGCCGTCGGGGGGGCGGTGCGTTCGGAGCAGCTGGGTTTCGATCTGGCTGGGGATGCGGGGGAGCCGAGCCCGCTGGCGGAGGCGGCCGCTCGCCGGGTCGTGCTCATCGCCAGTCTCGAGCCGACGCTGCGGAAGGCCCTCGGCGATGCCGGCGCCGACCGGCTGTACGTGGAGGTCGAGCAGCCGCTCGTGCACGTGCTGGCGAAGATGGAGGTCGCCGGGATCGCTGTCGACGTCGAGCGGCTGGAGGCCATCAGCCGGGAGATGACCGACCAGGTCGCCACGCTCGAAGCCGAGGTGCAGCGCCTGGCGGGGGAGGAGTTCAACGTCAACTCGACGCCACAGCTCCGGCACATCCTGTTCGACAAGCTCGGTTTGGCGACGCAGAAACGAACGAAGACGGGGTATTCCACCGACGCCCAGAGCCTCGAGCGGCTCCGTGGCCAGCACGAGATCGTCGACACGCTGCTGGCGTACCGGGAGGTCGAGAAACTCCGCTCCACCTACGGCACCGGACTTCTCTCCGAGGTCGCACCCGACGGCCGAATCCACGCCAGCTTCAACCAGACCGTCGCCCGCACGGGGCGCCTCTCCTCCGATCAGCCGAACCTCCACAACATCCCGATCCGGAGTGCTCTCGGGCGGCGTTTTCGGGAGGCGTTCATCCCAGGGCCAGGCGCCGAGCTGCTCGTTGCCGACTACGACCAGATCGAGCTGCGGGTGATCGCCCACCTGGCGCAGGATCCCGGGCTGATCGAGGCGTTCCGGGCCGGCGTTGACATCCACGCGGCCACCGCCAGCCGGGTGTTCTCCGTGGAGGCCTCCGACGTCACGACCGCGCAACGATCGAAGGCGAAGATGATCTCCTACGGGCTCGCCTACGGCATGGAGGCCTACGGGCTCTCGCAACGCCTCGCCGTTCCCGTCGAGGAGGCGGCCGCCATCCTGGCGCAGTATTTCGCCGCCTTCCCGAACGTGAAGGAGTACATGTCGCGCACCGTCGGCGAGGCGCGCCTTCGCGGCTACACCGAGACGCTCTTCGGCCGGCGTCGCTACCTGCCTGAGCTGGATGCGCCGAACTACCGGGTCCGCCAGGCGGCCGAGCGGCAGGCCATGAACGCCGGCATCCAGGGGCTGGCGGCCGACATCTTCAAGGTGGCGCTGGTGCGCCTCGACGGCGAGCTCACGGCTCGCGGTCTGCGCAGCCGGGTCGTGCTCCAGGTGCACGACGAGATCCTCGTCGAGAGCGTCCTCGACGAGGCCGACGACGTCAGCGAGCTGACCGAGCGCGTCATGAAGTCCGCCTGCGAGCTGGCGGTACCGCTGGCAGTGCATGTCGCTCGAGGGGCCAGCTGGGCCGATGCCAAGGGCGCCGGCTCGGGTGGGCCGGCGGGACCCGACGACGACGAGGAAGCGTTGGACTTCGAGCTGGCCATGGACGGCTGAGCGGGCGCGAGACGGCCCCGCCGGTACGGCTGCGAGCTGGGCTGGTATACGATCAGAGGTCACCGCTTTGTCGGTCGGCGTGAGCCTGCTCACACGTCCGCGAGGGTGCCTCACATCCCATTCACGTCGCTGGCGGCACGCGCACTTCGCCGTCCAGCCCTGAGTTGTTGTCCGAAGAGAGCGATCACACCTGATGTCCGTTACGACCGCAGCACCCAGCGAGACCCCCGACGACACTTCCCGGTTCGGGACCTTCGACGCCATGGGGACCTACATCCCCGCTCAGATCACCGAGGACGACCTCGGCGGCATGTCGTTCGAGGAAGCCATCGACGGAACCATCGTCGAGTTCGACGATGGCGACATCGTGAAGGGAACGGTCGTCAAAGTCGATCGTGACGAGGTGTTGCTCGACATCGGCTTCAAGTCCGAGGGCGTGATCCCTGCTCGTGAACTGTCGATCCGCCACGACCTCGATCCCCACGAGATCGTCAGCGTCGGCGACCAGATCGAAGCCCTCGTCCTCCAGAAAGAGGACAAGGAAGGCCGCCTCATCCTCTCGAAGAAGCGTGCCCAGTACGAGCGTGCATGGGGCGACATCGAGCGGATCAAGGAATCGAGCGGCGTCGTGAAGGGGCCGGTCATCGAAGTCGTGAAGGGCGGGCTCATCCTCGACATCGGGTTGCGCGGCTTCCTGCCGGCATCCCTCGTCGAGCTGCGCCGCGTACGCGACCTGCAGCCGTACATCGGCCGCGTGCTCGAAGCCAAGATCATCGAGCTCGACAAGAACCGGAACAACGTCGTGCTCTCACGGCGGGCGTGGCTGGAAGAGACCCAGCGCGAGCAGCGTGGCGAGTTCCTCGTCAACCTGAAGCCGGGCGAGGTCCGCAAGGGCGTCGTGTCCTCCGTCGTGAACTTCGGTGCCTTCGTGGACCTCGGCGGTATGGACGGGCTCGTGCACGTTTCGGAGCTGTCGTGGAAGCACGTCGATCACCCGTCGTCGGTCGTGGCCGTCGGTGACGAGGTCACGGTTCAAGTGCTCGATGTCGACCTCGACAAGGAGCGCATCAGCCTCTCGCTGAAGGCGACGCAGGTCGACCCGTGGCAGGAGTTCGCCACGAACCACCGCGTCGGCGAGCTCGTCTACGGCCGCATCACCAAGCTCGTCCCCTTCGGAGCCTTTGTGCAGGTCGGCGACGGCATCGAGGGCCTCGTGCACATCTCGGAGATGGCGGCCCACCACGTGGACCTGCCCGAGCAGGTCGTGACTCCGGGCGAAGAGCTCTGGGTGAAGATCATCGACATCGACCTGCAGCGCCGGCGCATCAGCCTGTCCATCAAGCAGGCGGCCGAGGGTGGCGTCGTGGCCGAGGAGTACCAGGAGGCCTTCGGCGAGCACGCCTACGACGAGCAGGGCAATTACATCGGCAGCTACGACTACACGACCGAGTTCACGCCCGAGAGCGAGAGCCAGGCAGCGTGGGCGGAGTTCACCGCAGCGGCTGCAGCCCAGGCCGAGGCGGACGCCGCTGCCGGGATCGCTACGGCAGCGCCGGCGGTCGGTGAGGCTCCTGCCGCCGAAGCTCCGGTCGCCGAGGTTCCTGTCGCTACCGAGGTGACTGCTGAGGTTCCCGCTGAGGCGCCTGTCGCCGAAGCTCCTGTCGCTGAGGCGCCGGTCGCTGACGCCGCACCCGAGGCTGCTGTTGTCGAGGCCCCGGTGGACGCCCCGGCGGAGCCGGCCGCCGCCGCAGAGGATGCGCCCGTGAGCGCGGAGCTCGTCGCGGAGCCGGCGCCCGTCGAGGTCCCAGCCGAGGCTGCTGCATCCGAAGTCCCCGCCGAAGCCGGCGAATAGCTCGCCTCAGCCCCGCCGGCCCCGCTGAGGGTGGGCGGGGCGAAGAGCGGGGGGTTTCTTCGGCGAACCGTGTGCACAGGGTGACCGCGCGGGTATGGATCCAGTCACTTTGGGTACACGGTTCGACGGCGACGGCGACGGCCGGCGACGCGCCGCTCAGTCGGAAACGGCTGCTGCAGGAACCGTGGCTTCGGCCCCGAGGGGGAAGTGGCAGGCCACGTAGTGGTCCTGCTTGATCTCACGCATGACGGGCTCCTGCACGGCGCAGATTCCCTGGGCGCGTGGGCAGCGGGTGCGGTAGCGGCAGCCGCTCGGTGGGCTCACCGACGACGGCATCTCGGTGCTGTGCTCCTCCTCACCATCCGGCAACGTGATCGGTCCGGCGGCCCGTGACATGGCTCGGGACGAGATGACGCTGGCCATGAGGAGCGCACGGGTGTAGGGGTGGGCGGGCTGGGCGTACAGCGTCTCGCTGTCGGCGACCTCGCAGAGCTTGCCGAGGAACATGACGACGACCCGGTCGCTGATGTTCTTCACGACGGCGAGGTCGTGGGAGATGAACAGCAACGTGAGGCCGTAGCGGCGCTTCATGTCCTCGAGCAGGTTGAGGATCTGAGCTTGCACCGACACGTCGAGGGCCGACACCGGCTCGTCGCAGACGATCACCTTCGGGTTCAGCATGAGAGCCCGCGCGATCGAGATGCGCTGGCACTGGCCGATCGAGAACTCGTAGGGGCGGCGCCAGCTCACCGTGTCGTAGTCCATGTTGACTTCGCCGAGCATGAGCCGTGCTCGCTCGACCCGGTCGGCTTCACTCCCGACGCCCCAGATCGCCAACGGCTCGGTCACGAGGTCCGTGATCGTGCGCCTCGGGTAGAGCGAGGAGATCGGGTCCTGGAAGATCACCTGGAGCTTGGTGCGCACCGAGCGCAGCTCCTCGCCGCTGATGGTGGTGAGGTCGGTGCCCTCGAAGAAAACGTGCCCGCTCGTGGGCTTGGGGAGCGCCAGGATCGCACGACCGGTCGTGGACTTGCCGCATCCGGACTCGCCGACGATCCCGAGCGTCTCGCCCGGGTACACGTCGAAGCTCACGTCCGATACGGCGTGCACCTTCTTACCGCCCGGGGCGGGGAACTCCACCACGAGGTTCTCGACTCGGACGATCGCCTCGGAGGCGTCCCTCAGCTGTGCGGTGCCGCTTCCAGCCATCTCAGATCACAGCTCCTGTCGCGGCGGGAAGGCCTTTTGCTTGGTTGTCCTCGAGGGCCTGGCGACCCTCCGGCGAACCGACGGGGAACCAGCAGGCGAACTGGTGATTGGGTGAGTCGGCGTCCCGCAGCTGGGGCTCCTCGGCGATGCACTTCGGCTGCACGTAGGGGCACCGGGCGGCAAAGCGGCAACCGGGCGGTAGGTCAGCCGGGTTCGGCGGACTGCCCGGGATCGTGTGCAACCGGGTGTGCGCCGGGTTCGACAGCCGCGGAGCCGAGCGGAGGAGGGCCTCGGTGTACGGCATGCGCATATCGCGGAACAGCACCGCCGTGGGTGCGCGCTCGACGATCTTGCCGGCGTACATGACGAGCACCTCGTCGGCTCGGCCGGTGACGACACCGAGGTCGTGGGTCACGAGGATGACCGACATGTACCGCTCCTGCTGGAGCCGGTTGATGAGGTCGAGGATCTGGGCCGACACCGTCACGTCGAGCCCGGTCGTGGGCTCGTCGGCAAGCAGGAGCTTCGGGCCGCAGGCGATAGCGACGGCGATGACGATGCGCTGCTGCATCCCGCCGGAGAACTGGTGGGGGTACCAGCGAAGCCGCTGCTCGGGTTCGGGAAGGCCGACGGAGCGAAGGAGGGCGATGGCCGTTTCCTTGGCGTCGTCCTTCGCCATGGCCAGGTGGTAGCGAAGCGACTCGGTCACTTGCCGGCCGATGCGCACGACCGGGTTCAGCGCCGTCGCCGGGTCCTGGAAGATCATCGAGATCTGGGCGCCCCAGAGGTCTCGCAGCTCGTTCACCGAAGCGCTCGAGAGCTCGACGTCGCCGAAACGCACCCGACCCTCGCGGATCACCCCATGCGGCGGCAGCAGACCCATGATCGACTGGGTGAGCACGCTCTTGCCGGAGCCGGACTCGCCGACGACCGCCAGCGTCCGGCCGCGCTCGAGGTTGAACGACACGCCGTCGACAGACCGGACGAGACCGTGGCCGGTCTGGAAGTACGTCTTGATGTTCTCGACTTGCAGCAGAGGCCGGTCGTCGAGGTCGTCCATCTCTCGGACGTGGCGTTTCGGGCTCATATGACGCCCTGACGGTTGTCGAGGACCGCGCGCAGCCGGTCACCGATGAAGTTGACCGGGAGGATGAACGAGAACATGGCGATCGCCGGAGCGACCAGCAGGATCGGGTCCTGCGAGATGCTGGTGGAGCCCGCTGCGATCATGTTTCCCCAGGTTGGTGTCGGAACCGCTACGGACTGTCCGAGAAACGAGAGCGCACCCTCGGCCACGATGGCGATGGCCACTCCGACGAGACCATAGGTGATCGCCGACGGGATGACGTCGGGCAGGAGCAGGGTCCGCAGGATGCGGCTGGGTTTGGAGCCGAGCGCCTGGGCCGCCAGCACGTACTCTCGCTGGGCATACTCGATCGTGGCTGCTCGCACGACTCGGAAGAGCAGCGGCCAGGCGACGATGGCGATGATGAAGATGATGTCGACGAGGCTGTGTCCGATGAAGGTCACGATGACGAGGCCGAGGACCAGGTAGGGGAACGACAGGAAGACGTTGGAGATGACCGAGAGGACCTCGTCGATCCAGCCCCGGAAGTAGCCGGCGACGATCCCGAGCGCCCCACCGACGGCCAGGCCCATGGCGATGGAGGCGAACCCGACCTCGAGCGACACCCGGGATCCGTAGATGATGCGCGAGAGGATGTCCCGACCGTCGGTGTCACAACCGAGCAGGTGGGACGAGTACATGTGCCCGACGCTCTGGAAGCAGTAATCCGGCGCCGTCGGGTTGAGCTGGGTGAAGTCCGGGTTGGGGATCGGCAGGACACCCGCCAGGATGGCCACGATGATCCAGAACGCGCAGATGGCAACCGCCACCCAGAAACCCCATCCCACCTGCTTCCAGATCGAGCGCCCCCGGAACGCCGCCGGCGCCAGGCCCTCGACGGCTGCCGCGGTCGCATAGAGGTCCTCGGCCCGTAGGAATGGGTCGTCAACAGCCAGGTCGTGGGTCCCCGGGCTGTGCCCGTGCTGAGTGGCGAGCTCGGCTCCGATGACAGGTGCACCGAACGGGCCACCCAACGGTTCAAACGGCTCTGGCACGGCGCACCCTCGGGTCGATGACGGCATACAGCTGGTCGATGACGGCGTTGATGACGATGAACGCCACCGCCACGATGATCGTGATCACCTGGACCGTAGGTAGGTCCTTCGCGCTCACGGCGGCGATGAGCGCCGATCCGAGACCCTGCAGACCGAAGACCTCCTCGACGATGACCGCACCCGTGATGAGGGTGGCGATCTGGACGCCGCCGACGGTCATGAGGGTGAACGTCGACGGCCGCAGAGCGTGCCGGAACAGGATCCGCCACGTCGAGAGGCCCTTGGCCCTGGCCATCACGATGAAGTCCTCTTCCAGGGTGGCGATCATGTCGGCTCGAAGCAGACGTTGATAGACGGCGACCGAGCCGATTGCGAGCGTCAGTGACGGCAGGAACAAGACGTTCAGGTTCGAGAGCGGACTTGCTCCGAGTGAGGGCAGGTTGGACGCCACGCCGGGAAAGAGGGTGAAGGGCTTGCCGACGGTGAAGATGAGGACGAGCAGCGGGCCGATGATGAAGATCGGCAGCGACAGCGTGGCGAACGTCAGGCTCGTCGTCACCTTGTCGAAGATCCCGTTCGCCCGCAGTGCTCCCCACATCGCCATCGGGACGGCGACGATGAGGGCCATGACCTGGCTGAAGATGATGAGCTCGAGCGTGACCGGGTAGTCCTGCTTCAGCAGCGTCGTGATCGGGATCGGTGGCGTGAGCGTGTTGCCGAGGTTGCCGGTCAGCAAGTTGCCGAGCCAATGGAAATAGCGGGCGAAGAACGGGTGGTTGAGGTACAAGATGGCGTCCTCGTGCCGGACGCAGGACAAAGGCGCCGACCCGCAGATGACCGCTCCCTCGTTGCCGGGGAGGTTCGACGTGAGGAAGTAGGTGACGAGCGTGACCAGAAAGAGCGTCACGATCACCTCGAGCGCCCTCCGCAGCCGTACCAGCTGGACCATCAAACCCCTTTTCGCAGTGCTCTGGATGCTAGTTCTCGGCCTCGCTCACACGAGGCTCAATCCCATCGACCGGATACTGGTATGCCTTGAGCGCTTAGGCGGGGTCCAGCCAAATCTCCGTCGGCCAGATGATGCCCGAGAGCATCGGGCAACCGCGCTTGCCGTCGAGCGTGGTGGAATTGTTCCAGTTCTGGACGGCTTTCAGGGCGGCGACGCTCCAGACGTCCCGAGAGGCCCAGATATAGGGCAGGTCGACGGCGAAGCGCTCGGCGACCTCCTGATAGGCGGCGACCCGTACGGACGGGTCGGTCGTCTGGCGAGCCCGGTCGAGGGCGCTGTCGATCTTCGGGTCGTCGTTGCGAGAGAAGTCGATGGCGCCGCCCGTCGATGACCAGAACACGTAGTTGAGGTCAGGGTCGATGCTGGCGAACTGGCGCCAGGCGAAGACCTGGTAGCCACCGGCAAGGGCATCGTCGATGAGGGCGGACTGCTGCACCTGCTCGATGGTGACGTCGAAGCCGGCAGCTTGGTACTGCTGCTGGACGAACGAGGCCGATGTCAACGACGTGGGCGCCGTCGTCGTCGTGTACTTGATGGATGGCTTGGCGTTGCCGTTATCCTTCGACCACGATGCCACGAGCGCCTGGGCCTTGCCGACGTCGTACTGCGGGTAGGGGACGGCGGAGTAGTACGGGCTCGGCGCCGGGAACGGACCCGAGACCGGCGTCAACAAGCCGCGGCCGATGTCCGTGCAGTACTCCGCCTGGCTGAAGCCGTACGCCAGCGCCTGGCGGAGCCGGATGTCCTTCATCGTCTTGTCGGCGACGTTGATCATGCCGAAGTTGCAGTCCGGCTCTCCGATGGCGACCTCGTTGTCGAGGAGGTAGTCGATCTTCTTGTTGGTCTCCATCAACAGGATCGTCGGGTCGTCGTCGGTGTGCATCATCTGGATCGTGCCGGACTCGAGGGCGTCGTAGCGGGCGGCGACGTCCGGCAGTGGCTTGAACGTCCACGAATCGACGTAGGGGAGCTGCCGCCCGAGGGCGTCCTTGCGCCAGTAGTTGGGGTTGCGAACCGTGGCGAAGAAGTGGTTGACGTCCCACTGCTTGAACATGAACGGTCCGGTGCCCACTGGGTGGGTGTTGAGCACGGACTCGCCCTTGCGGTACTGGGTCGGCGAGAACATGTAAGCGACCTGACCGCCGATGTAGCCGGCGAGCCATGCCGGGAAGGCCACCCAGGGGTCGGTCATGTAGATCGTGCATGAGTAAGGCCCGGTCTGCTTGACGGAGCCCTTCGACTTCCAGTACGTGAGGGCGAAGTTCGTCAGGCCGGACAGCTTGAACTGCTCCATGCAGAAGGCGAGGGCGGCGCCGTCACAGGGTGTGCCGTCGTGGAACGTGACGCCTTTGCGGACGGTGATCGTCCACTCGGTGAACGTGCTGTTCGGCACGATCGACTCCGCCAGGTAGGGAACGACGTCGCCGGTGAAGGTGATCATGGCGAGCGGGTCGTAGATGGTTCGGGCGTACATCACGCCGGTGGAGTCGTAGTGGGCGTAGGTGGGGTCCATGCCGGACTCCTCCGCCTCGACGCCCATCGTGATGTTGCCGCCGAACTTGGCACCCTTCGGGGGCGTGTTGACACCGATCTGCTTGGCGACTGACGACTTCAGCGTCGTGGTCGTCTGCTTGGTGTTGGTTCCGTTCCCGCCGCAGGCGTCGAGCAGCGTTCCGCCGGCTCCGAGCAGCGTAAAGGCAGCGCCCCCCTTGGCGGCCTTTGCGAGAAACTCTCGCCGATCGTAATTCTCGGACACGTTGATCCCCCCTGGAAGTCGACTGTGACGGTCATATTACGCACGGTCGTCAGCGAGTTGCAGGCATTTCGCTACGGATCCTGCTGCCCCGGGGCGCGTGGGGGTGTCGGGCTATCATCACCCCGATGCACCTCGAAGACCCGCTGGTGCGGACCTCCGAGGTGACCGCCCACGACGACGCGCTCTCCGGCGACGATGCCGGCGCCGGTGCATCGAGCGATCAGGGTGGCGGATCGGACGAGCCCGATTCAAGCGACACACCGGGGGGATCTGCGCGCTGGCCCGGCTGGGCGATCGCCGCAAAGGCCGCCGTTGTCGTCACCCTCGGGCTGGCGATCTGGCTGAGGTTCCAGACGCCGTCGGCACTCTGGCTCGACGAGGCGCTCACCGTCGACATCGCGCGGGCGCCGCTGCACGAGATACCCGGGCTGCTGCGCGACGACGGTGCCCCGCCGCTCTACTACTACCTCTTGCACTTTTGGATGCAGCTGTTCGGCCAGAGCAACCTGGCGACGCGGTCGCTGTCGGGTGTGCTCGGCGTGATCAACCTCCCGATTGCCTGGGTCACCGGGTACCGCATCGGATCACGCTGGTGGACGCTCGAGAACGCCTCGCCCGAGGATGGGGCTGCTCGGCGCGCACGCGGACGGGCGACGGCATGGGCGGTCACGCTGCTCGTGGCGACATCGCCGTTCGTCGTCTACTACGACACCGAAGCCCGCATGTACGGCTTGGTCATCTTGCTCGGAACCCTCACGGTGCTGTCGCTGACGTCGTTGTTGCGGCGCCCGAGCCTTTGGAACGCCGTCGGCCTGGCGGTGCTCACGTCGGCGTCGCTCTACAGCCACTACTGGACGCTGTACTCGGTCGCCCTGCTCGGGATCGGCCTGGCGTGGTGTGCTTGGAAGGGGCCGTACCAGCGTGCCTGTCGCTACGGGCTCGTGGCCGTCGCCGTCGGCTGTCTCAGCTTCGTGCCGTGGTTGCCGACGCTGCTCTTCCAGACGCGCCATACGGGCACGCCGTGGGCGGCACCGGCTCAGCTGACGGCCGTCGTGTACACGATGACCCAGTTCGCCGGCGGTGACTCGGACCCTGGGCGCGCCCTGGCGGCGATGTTCTTCTTCTTCGGCGTCCTCGGCGTCTTCGGCGCGCCGCTGAACCGCTGGCTCGTCGTGCTCGACATCCGCACTCGCCCAGGAGTGCGGGTGCTCGCCGGAATTGTCCTCGGCACGCTCGTGCTCGGCATCCTCGCCGGCCGGATCGACGGGTCGACGTTTGCCGATCGCTACACCGCCGCCGTTCTCTTCCCCGCCCTCCTCGTCATCGCCTACGGCCTCACGACCATCGGCGACCGCCGGACCAGGATCGGGCTCCTGGCCCTTGCCGTCCTGCTCGGATTCCTGGCGGCGGTTCCCAACGCCTTCATCCAGCGCACGGGCGCCGGCAAGGTCGGCACTGCCATCCTGGCCGAGGCGCGGCCGGGCGACGTCATCGCCTACTGCCCCGACCAGCTCGGGCCGGCGGTCAGCCGCGTGCTCGCCGGAAGGTTCGACGAGATCACCTTCCCGAGAGACTCGCCACCGGAGATCGTCGACTGGGTCGACTACCTGAAGACCGTGGCGGCCGCCTCGACGAAGGACTTCGTTCACAAGGTCGAACGACTGGCAGGTGCGAGCGGAACGGTCTTCTACGTCTGGGCGCCCCTCTATAACGGCTACGGGTCGAAGTGCCAGACGATCCTGCACGATCTCATCTCCTGGCCCGGTCACCACTACAAGGTGTTGCTCAACACCCTCAAAGCCGACACGCCCTTCGAGATCTACGAGGGCTCGACCTTGGACCGGTTCACGCCGCGATGAGGACACCTCGGCGGGGGCCGGACCGCCTGAAAGGCAATGGAAGCGACTGATGCGCGAGAATGACACGATGGTGCCCACCGCCGGACAGACGCGCGCGCCCGTGTCTGCGTCTGCTCCCGACGCATCAGCCCCCCAGCCGTCGCCCGCCGAGGCCGAGGCGCCCGGCCACGTCCTCATCGTCGGAGCCGGTCCGGCTGGCCTTACGGCCGCCTATGCCCTCGGGAAGCGAGGGGTCACCTGCAGAGTCATCGAAGCCGACTCGGTGATGGGCGGGATCGCCCGCACCGTGGAGCGGGAGGGGTGGCGGTTCGACATCGGGGGGCACCGTTTCTTCACGAAGGTCCCCGAGGTGGAGTCGCTCTGGCACGAGATCCTCGGGCCGGAGGATCTCCTGCTTCGGCCGCGGCTGAGCCGCATCTACTACAACGGCAAGTTCTTCGACTATCCGATCCAGCTCGGCAACGCCCTCAAGGGATTGGGGCTCGTGGAGTCGATGAAGTGCGGTTTCTCGTACGTGTGGGTGCGCATCCGCCGGCCGAAGGACCCTCACACGTTCGAGGGTTGGGTGGCGTCGCGGTTCGGCTGGCGGCTGTATCGAATGTTCTTCAAGACCTACACCGAGAAGGTCTGGGGAATGCCTGCCTCGGAGATCCAGGCAGACTGGGCGGCGCAGCGGATCAAGAACCTGTCACTCTGGAAGGCGCTCACGAACGCCCTCCTTCCGAAGCGCAACCAGAAGGTCATCACGTCGCTCATCGAGGAGTTCGAGTACCCGCGCCTCGGCCCCGGAATGATGTGGGAGCGGGCGACCGAGCTCGTCGAGGCTCAGGGCTCGACGGTCAACTTCAGCCGTTGGGTCACAAGGGTCCGCCGTGCCGGTGGGCGTGCGGTCGCCGTGGAGGTCGAGTCAGCCGGCACCGGCGGAGCGCCGGCGCACGAGGAGATCCCGGTCGATCACGTGATCTCGTCCATGCCGATCAGCGAGCTGATCCTCGCCATGGATCCGCCGGCTCCCGAAGAGGTGCAGATGGCCGCGAAGGGGCTGCACTACCGCGACTTCCTCACGGTTGCGCTCGTCGTCCCAGCGGATCGCGGGTTTCCCGACAACTGGATCTACGTCCACGACCGGGTCAAGTTGGGGCGGGTGCAGAACTTCGGCTCCTGGTCACCGGAGATGGTGAAGGACGGGCGGACGTGTCTCGGCCTCGAGTACTTCGTGTTCGAGGGCGACGAGCTCTGGAGCATGGCCGACGACGACCTCATCGCCCTCGGGACGAGCGAGCTCGCCGCCATCGGGCTCGTCGACCCATCTGATGTCGAGCGAGGCTACGTCGTTCGCATGCCGAAGGCCTATCCGGTCTACGACAGCGGCTACGCCGAGCGGGTCGAGATCATCCGGGGCTTCTTGGACGCCGAGGTCCCCAACGTCCACCCTGTGGGCCGCAACGGGATGCACCGGTACAACAACCAAGACCATTCGATGCTGACGGCCCTGCTGACTGTGGAGAACCTCTTCGGCGAGTCGTACGACACTTGGAACGTGAACGTCGAGGCGGAGTACCACGAGGAGCAGGTCGGCAAAGCATCGGCGCAAGGCGGCTCCGACAACTCCTCGATGTCGGGCCGCTCGGCCCCCGTGCTGCCGGCTCGTTCGTGAGCGCGTCCGGCGCCTTCGAGCCGACGGTGGTGAGCTCACCGCCGGCGACAGATCGGATCGAGCTGCTGGCTTCGGTGGCCGCTGCCGCCGGCCTGCGCCGCATCGGCATGGTCGCCTGGAGGGACCTGGACGATCCCGAGGCGGGCGGCTCCGAGCTGCACGCTCACGAGATCGCCAGCCGCTGGGCAGCTGCAGGTATCGACGTCGTCATGCGCACGAGCGCCGTCGTGGGGGCGCCTCAGCAGGTCACCCGGAACGGCTATCGGGCGGTGCGCCGCGCCGGCCGGTACGCCGTGTTCGCACAGGCTCCCCTCGAGATGGCTGCCGGGCGCTTCGGGCCGATGGGCCGCCTCGACGGCCTGGTCGAGATCTGGAACGGGATGCCGTTCCTCAGCCCGCTGTGGTGGCGGGGGCCCCGAGTCGTGTTCCTGCACCACGTGCACGCCGAGATGTGGAAGATGGTGCTCCCGAAGCGGCTGGCGGCGGCCGGCAACACCCTCGAGTCGCGCCTGGCGCCGCCTTTGTACCGCCGGAGCCGGATCGTGACGCTGTCGGAGTCGTCACGGGAGGAGATCGTGGAGTCGCTCGGCATGCGCCCGGATCGGGTGAGCGTCGTGGCACCGGGGATCGACGGGCGTTTTGCACCCGACATCACCGGCTCGACCCGCACGATCGGCGCCAAGGCGGACCACCCGCTCGTCGTGGCAGTGGGCCGGCTCGTCCCCGTCAAGCAGTTCGACCGTGTCATCGCGGCCGCTCAGCCGCTGGCGGCCCTGCACCCGGATCTCGAGATCGTCATTGTGGGCGAGGGCTATGAGCGTCCGGCACTCGAGGCAGCCATCGAGGAAGCGGGTGTTGGCAACGTCGTTCGCCTTGCCGGGCACCTCAGCGACGACGAGCTCCTGGCGTTGTACCGGCGAGCGTGGGTTCTCATCTCGACCTCGGCCCGTGAGGGCTGGGGGATGACCGTCACGGAGGCTGCCGCCAGCGGAACGCCGGCGGTCGTCTCCCGCATCGCCGGCCACCTGGATGCCGTCGACGACGGGGTGACCGGGCTGCTGTTCGACAACGAGGATCAATTCGTGAAGAGCGTCGACCGTGTGCTGGCGGACGGTGTCCTCCGCCGCAAGATGTCGAGAGCGGCGCTCGAGCGGTCGGCCCGATACTCCTGGGAGGCGACCGCCGTGTCGACGCTCGAACTGCTCGCAGCCGAGACCGGCTCAAGATCCCGGCGGGGTCGCCGCCGAGAGGTCAGGGCTCGGCCCTAGCGTCGTCGGGCCGGCCTCGGCCCAGCCGTGTGACGGAGCCGGCCTCGGCCCAGCCGTGTGACGGAGCCGGCCTCGGCCCAGCCGTGTGACGGAGCCGGCCTCGGCCAAGCCGTGTGACGGAGCCGGCCTCGGCCGAACCGTGTGCACGAAGTGACCGCCCGGGGCCGGTTTTGTGCACTTTGTGCTCACGGTTCGCCGGCGCCGGCTCCGACGGGGGCTTCAACGGGGTCGCCGGCGTCGGGTGCCGCCGGTGGCGTCTCCGGTTCGGCGGAGCGCCGGCCGGCTCGGCCGGCCGCCCGCTGGCGTGCGAGCTCCACGAGAGCGTCGGCCGCGAGAGCGACGAAGGCGACGAGGGCGGCGATGTTCGATCCCGGGAATTGGCCGGGCCAGTTGTCCCCTGGCGGGTAGTGGTGCGTCGCCTGGCCCACGATCGTGACGGTTGCGGCCACCACGGCGCCGGCGAGCACGCCGAGAGTGAGCAGGAGCCTCCCCCCGCCGAAACGTGCACACAGCAGCGACACCACTCCGAGGGCGATGCCGGCGTGGAGCGCCCAGAACGGAGGGAGCACGAGCAGGCAGAGACCGAAGACGAGTGCTCCGACGGCGAGACACGACAGCAGACCCGCCGGCCTACCGTCGGCCAGCCAGGGAGGGCCGAGCGTTGCCTCCCAGCCGCCGTCGAAGGTGCCCCCCGTCTCGGCCTCGGGCGCCGCCTGGGCAGCGTCACCCGGCTGGACAGCGTCACCCGGCTGGACAGCGTCACCCGGCCGGGCAGCGTGGCCCGGCTGGGCGACCTCACCGACCGCCGGCGAGGCATCGGTCTCGACCAGCACCTCGTCGCCGTCGACGCCGACCACCTCGTCGCTTCCGACGGCCGCGTCGTCCTCACCGTCAGCCGACGCCCCAGCGCCACCGCCCCGCCGGCCCCGACCGCCCCGCCGGCCACCGCCAGCGCCACCGCCCCGCCGGCTCCGCCGGCCCCGCATGCGGCGCCACGGCACGAAGGCGAGCAGCAAGCAGACGAAGATGGCGAACGCCGATGCCACGAGGGCGTCGTCGACTTCCTTCTGCGGCTCCCAGGTGAGGTCCACGGCGAACGAACCCGAGTGCGGGACGACGTACCAGCCGTTGGCGTAGCCGTCGACGAGCGTGGAGCCACCGAGCGACGGACCGCCGACGATCTGGGCTTTCCAGCCGGCGTTGACGCTCTCGCCAAGGATGAGCCAGAACGCCTTGGAGGCGCCGGAGACCTCGAGACGGGCGCTCGTCGCCGTCGACGAAACGAGCCGCACCGTCGGTGTCGCCAACGCCGCCGACCCGCCCCCGGCGAGCGTGCCCGGCGCCGGCCGGAGGTCACCGTCAGCCAGGAGCGGTTCGGCCGCTCCGCCGGCGGCGGAGTCGAACACGAGCCGGTCGACGTCGAGTCCCGTCAGCTCGCCCCACTTCGTGATGACCGTGTGGGCACCGGGACCGAGGTGGATCCCCTTGGCGTCCGGCCCACAACCGGAGATCTGCAAACCGCCCTGGTCTTCGGCGGTCCCCACGGTGCCGGTCACCTTCAGCCACACCCGCTTGCCGTCGATCGTCATGAGGTTGCCCCGGCAGACGGCCGGGATCTGGGACTTGCGGTTCTCGGGTGTGAAGTGGACGCCGGGAACGCCGATGGAGGCGATGGCAAAGGGGAGCACGAGCGGCTTCTGCGAGTACCAGTTGAGAGTCGTCTCCTGCCGGACGGCCTCGACGGTGAACCGCAGGACACTGCCGGTGACCGCTTTGAAATGAACGGGTACGTCGGCCACGGCGCCGGGCTTGTCGACGTCGGAGATGGCAGGGAGATGAACCAGCACGTTCCCGCCCTCGTTGGTGGTGATGCGCAGCTCGGTCGGGACCGAGTGCTCGCGATCGGCCACGATCTGCAGGTTCAAGTGGTTGAACGTCACCGGATGCGTCAGGTTGGCCTGCATCCAGGCACCCACCTGAGCCTGGGCGTCGAAGCCGGGACCCCAGAAGGTGGCGGGGTTTCGGTCGAAGGCGAAGACGGCACGGGCGTTCAAGTCACCCGGCAGGCGCTCGTTCGAGCCGAGGATGGCGCCGCCGAAGACGTTCGGGCCGCCGAGGATGTCGTCGATCTCGTTGTCGGGGATGAGGGCGGAGATACGAGCCGTCCCGCCGATCGAGAACGTACGGGCGGTCGGCAACGAGAACCGCCGCGACATGAACAGCTCCGGGTCGGTCCGTGGCGGGATGGGCGAGACACGGTCACGCGTGAGGATGATCGAGAGCCGGTGCGAGAGCGAGGCCGAGCCGAGGGCGGAGAGCAGGTCCGAGGGGAGCTGCATCGTTTCGAAGATGTTGACGCCGGGGATCCCCACTTCGGCGAAGCCCACGCCGGACGCCCCTTCGAGGCTCGTGTGCGTCCAGCTCGTGGCATCGATGGTCACGCGCAACGTCGAGAAGCTGCGGGCGGGGAATCGCACGATCTGGCCGCCGGCCTGGCGGGAGGCGCTCCCGAGCGTGCGCGTGACCGACGTGTGGCCGTTGAACGTCAGCGTCACCTTCGTGATCCACCGGTTCGGCTGCTCGTCGTACGGCTGCACGAGGTCGAGATGGTCCGTCGTGACGGTGTGGTCGAGGGAGACCTGCAGCCACTGCTCGGCCGCCGGCGAGAAGGCGGCCGTCGTCCAGGCCGTCTGCGGGTTGCCGTCGAAAGCCATGTACGGCCGGTCCTCCGACGTGAAGGCGACCGGGTTGCCGTAGGACGATGCCGAGACGTAGTGGGCGTCGGAGTAGGTGGCGATCGTCTGGGAGGCGTTGCTCGACGTCGTGAAGACCTGGAGTGGCTGGGCGGTCGGATCCGGCGTCGACGGTCCGGGAGTCGCCGGCAGCGTCTCACCGATGTTGTCGCGCACGCTCGACCACCGGCGCACCTCCTTGCGGTTGGTGTCCGTCAGGACGAGCTCGGCACCGGCCGGGATCGCCTGGCGAAAGAGCTCGGGATGGCCGTCGAGGGTGCCCGCGTAGAAGATCGTCGGGTTGTCCGCCAGCAGGCCGGCGGCGGCGGCCGCCACGACGCCCTCGCCGCTCCCGTCGATCACGATCGGGTCCGAGGCGGGTTCCGCCCGGTAGATGGGGCGAGCGTCACTCACCGGGAACACGGCCACCGGCGGCGGCCAAGGGGCGTTCGCCGGCGTGGCGAGGGCTTGCTCGTTGAGGAAGGAGGCGTAACCGGGTGCCTCGTTCGGCAGGTGAGCTCCGAACTCGATCGGATCGCCGATACCGGCCGGCGGCGGGTCGAACAGCGCCCAGGTCGGTCGCGGCGTCGGTGTGTCGTAGTGCCAGAAGCGGTAGTCGGACTCGAGGACGACGTCGCCGGCGCTGAACAGCCGGGCGATGGGCGCCAGCGTGCTCGGCTCGTAGGTGCCCTGCTGGAGCGTGAGATCGAAGGCGGAGAGCAGGTCGGCCGTGGCGGTCGAGCCGTCGATGAGCTGCTGGCGTTGGATCGACGGCCGCGTGAGCACGCCGGGCCACACCGGGTCGATCGTGTTGCCCCAGTCGTAGTCGGCGAAGTCGTCGCCCGGCTCGATGAGCACGCGGGTCGAATTGCCTTGGGCGTCGAGGTACTTGGCGGCGGCGTAGAAGTAGGACGGGATCTTCTCCGGCCGCTCGAAATGGGGGTCGACGGCGAGGCCCGTCATGAGCGGCCCGGCGTTGACGACGGCGAGCGCCACGCACAGGCCGGCCGGGACGACGGCGGCAAAGCGCGCCCGCGGGCGCCAGCCCGCAAGGCTCGTGGCCAGTGCCGACAGGCCGGCGCCGAGCAGGGCGGCCAGCGCCAGCACGACAAGTGGCGTGGCTCTGTCAGTGGACCGCAGGGCGAAACCCGCCGTCGTCTGAGTCATGAACGTCTTGAGGGCGCCCCCGAGGATCGACGGCCCGCCGTAGGGGTGAGTTCCGACGGAGAGCACGAGCCCGACGAGCCCGAGGAAAGCGAAGTACGCCCGAGCCCTCCAGCGCGTGACGATGGCGCCGAGAAACCCCGCCACCGGCAAGGAAAAGCTCACGGCGATGAGGGCGATCCGCTCGGTGTACTCGACACTCGAGGACAGCCACGGCCCCAGCCGGTCGCTGCCGTAGAAATACCAGTAACCGAGACCGCGCATGACTTCTGATGCCGTTGCAGGCCCGGCGATGGCGGGGACCGTCTCGGTGAACTTGAGCACGTCGATGCCATAGGCGCTCTCCGTGCGCAACCCGGCGATCCACCAGAGCGACACGGCGAGCGAGAGGAAGCCGATCTTGAGCGCGCTGGTGACGACGCGAAGGACCGTCGAGTCCCGCGTACCGAACAGCACGTACAGCACCCAGACGAGGGGACCGATCCCGACGTAGATGAGCGACGTGGCGTTCGTGCCGCCCGAGATCGCCACGGCGAGTGCGAACAGCGCCGGGTACTTCCAGCCGCCCCTCCGCAATGCGAGCACGGTGAAGCCGACCATCCAGCCGAGGGCCGCCCAGGGCATGAGGATTGCGGAGATGCGTTCGATGTACTGCATCGAGTACGGGCTCAGCTCGTAGACCACGCCGGCGACGAGCGGGCCGGCGGCGACGAGCCCGACGGTCTTTACGGCGTAGCGGACGCCGGCTCCGGCGACGAACAAGAGGCTGCCCATCCAGAGGCGCTGCGCCACCCAGGTCGGGAACCCGAGGCGGGCAAGGACCCAGTAGAACGGCCCCTGCGGAAGGAGGTACCCGATCTGCTGGTGGGTGACCGTGCCGGCGGCCGTGGTCGGGTCCCACATCGACAGGGCATGCGCCATGAGCGTGCCGGGGTCGAGGTAGAGGTACTGCTTGGTGTCCGCTGCCACCATGCCCGGTTTGGTCAGCAGTAGCGGGATGTAGGCGAGAGCTGCGAGCACACCGAGCTCGAGTGCCCCGACGAGGAGCCTGTGGTACCTGTTCTCGTGGCGCACGGCGGGGATAGTGTAGGCGGGTGAGTGGCCGACTTTCCGTTGCACCGGGCTTGACTTCCCGGCTCACCGGAGAGCGCCCCGTCCCGGGCGCGACGCCGGACTCCCTGCTGGCCCTCCATGCCGCCGGCTATCGCGAAGTTGCGTCACGGCTCGGCGGGGGACTCGTGCTCGACGCCGGCTGCGGTCTCGGTTTTGAGTCAGTCGAGCTGTCGGGACCGGGGCGCACGGTCGTCGGGGTGGATCGCGACACCGGCGCCGCCAGTTCCGCCGGCGCCACGTTCGGTCACCTCGGGCTGCGGGCCGCCTGCACCGACGCCGCACGCATGGGCCTGCGAACGGGCTCGTTCGACTTCGCCTGCTCCTCCCATCTCGTCGAGCACTTCGACACGCCCGGCCGGCACGTCGCCGAGATCGCTCGGGTCCTCAAGCCGACGGGCACGGCCTTCTTCCTCACGCCGAATGCCCCCTGGGACTACGAGAACCCGTTTCACCTCGTGCTCTTCCGGCCTCGCGAGCTGTCGGACCTGCTCCGCGAGCACTTCTCCGAGGTCTGGGTGGGTGCCCTCGACGCCACCGCCCGGGTCAAAGAGGACTTTGCCTCCCGCCGGGCCAAAGCCGCCAAAGTGCTCGGGTACGCCGACCCGCTCGACTTGCGCCACAAAGTCCCGCGGAGCTGGTGGGTAGCGGTGTACTCGCGGGCGTTGCCGCTGTCGTACCGCGTGCTGGCCAAGGCCGACGCCGGCGGCGAGACCGGCATCAGCGCCGACGACTACTTCGTGACCGAGGAAGCCGGCGACGACACCCCCGTCCTGTTCGCCATCGCCTCCGCACCGAAGCGGCCGGTCTGGTCGTGACCGCGGGCGCGTGATGCGCGTGACACGGCGATGATCGCCGTCGGGCTGACGGGGGGCATCGGGTCGGGCAAATCGACGGTCGCCGGCCTGCTCGTCGAGCGCGGGGCCGTGCTCGTCGACGCCGATCGGCTGGCGCGCGAAGTTGTCGAACCGGGCACCGATGGGCTTGCGCGGGTCGTCGAACGTTTTGGCCGTGATGTGCTGCTTGGCGACGGCAACCTCGATCGCGCCAAGGTCGCCTCCATCGTCTTTGCCGACGAGGCGGCCCTGAAGGATCTGAACGCCATCGTGCACCCGGCCGTCGGCATCCTCATGGCCGAGCGGATCACGGCCCTCGAGCCCACGGACAAGATCGTGGTGCTCGACATCCCGCTGCTCGTGGAGGGAGGCGCTCGCGACCGCTTCCCGGTCGCCGGCATCCTCGTTGTGGACGCACCGGTCGAGCTCGCCGTGGACCGACTCGTGGCGTCCCGCGGGATGGACCGTGCCGATGCGGAGCGCCGGGTGGCGGCGCAGGCTTCGCGAGCCCAGCGGCTGGCGTCGGCGGACTTCGTCATCCTCAACGTCGGCACGCTGCCTGAGCTCGGTCTCATGGTGGACCGCGCCTGGGCGTGGATGCAGACGTTGCAGGCGCCACGAGCCGACTCCTGAGGTTCAGCCCCCCGGAGGGTGATCCGCCGGGCACGAGCCAGCGGGCGTGGAGTAGCGAGAGTTGTAGATCCAGCTCTCCTGCCACCACCCCGGGCGTGCGGAGGGCAAGTGGAAGAGGGCCGTCATGTCGGCGAGGACGGCATCGGAGTAGCGCACGACGCCGGCAGGGCACATGTGCACATTGTCGACCATGCGCACCCGTTCCCACTGCGAAAGCGGCGCGTTCGGATTGGCAGAGGGCGGCAGCCACGAGCTGAAGTGACCATGCAGCAGCAGGGAGGCCCCCACGGGCAGGTACATGACCTTGCCGGGAAAGACGGACGGCAGCGACGCCACGATCTTGGCCCATGCGGCTTCGGCCACGAGCCGGCTGTCAGTCGCCGCCTTGGTAGCGGCCGCCGTTCCCGCCGGCACCGGCCCGAGGAGTGGGAACTGCAGGAAGATGACGCCGGCGACGTGGTCGGTGTGCAACATGAGGCGGACGGCCGCCTCGAGCTCCTGGGTGTAGGCAACGGGCTGCTGCAGGGCACAGGGTGGGTGGTGGATCGTCGGATCGATGGCGCAGCTCTCGTCCCAGCTCCACGTCCCGATGACGAGGTCGGGGTTGTTCTCCCTGATGAGCTCCGGGAGGTTGTTGCGCCACCCGGTGTCAGTCGAGAGCCCGAAGCCGTCGAAACCGGCGTCGGCGGAGGCGACCTCGCCCGTCGCCCCGAGGGCGGCACCGAGCCCGAGCTCGGCACCCGACATGACCGAGTCCCCGATGTACAACACCCGCAGCGGGTCGGCAGGGCTGATGACCCTGCCCTTCGGCAGCCGGATGGGTATCTCGTGAGAGATCCCGCCGGCGCCCGGCACGGAGCCCGACACCGTGACGCCGACCGCCGCCGGCCGAGCCGCGCTGGGCTTGACCGTGGTGACGGTCACCGTCACCGGCGCCGGGGGGGCGGTCTCCACCTTGGGCGCCGGCGCAGCGATGGCGGGCACGGTCGCCAGCAGCACGACACCGGCGAGTGCGGCCGCGCTTGCCGGTGCCAGCGACCAGCGGATCCACCCGGGGAACGCTCGACGCCGGATGGGCGCCTCGACGAGGTAGAAGCTGGTGGCAGCGAGAGCGACGGTGAGCCCGGCCCTGGCGAGGTCGAGCCAAGGCTGTGCCAGGCCGGTCCGGCTCTGGGTGAAATAGACGATGACCGGCCAGTGCCACAAGTACATCCCATAGGAGATGCGTCCCACCCACCGAAGCGGCCGGATCGAGAACAATCGGCCGAGCGGGCCGGCGTCGACTTGGCGCACGTCGGCGATGACGGTCGCCGCCAGCACTGCGCACAACAAGAAGCCTCCCTCGAACATCCAGCTCGGAGGAAGGCCGCCGGCCGAGCCGGCGATCACCCAGAACGTGCCGAGCGCCATCAAGGCCGGCACGGCGGCGAGGTGCAGCCAGCGGCGGGCAACGGCTCCGGGCTGGCGCCGGCCGGCCGTCACCATCGCCACGCTGGCGCCGCAGAGCAGGTCGAAGGCCCGGGTGTCGGTGCCGAAGTACACGCGGGTCGGGTCGCTGCCGGCGTGGTAGAGCAGCGCCATCGCCACGGCCGAGGCGGCTGCCCCGAGGACGGTGATGGTGAGGCCGACGGCACGAAAGCGGCGCCGCGCCAGCGTCAAGACCAGGAGCAAGAACGGCGGCCACACGAGGTAGAACTGCTCCTCGATCGCCAGCGACCAGGTGTGCTCGAGCGGGGACGGTGCGGCGAACTGGGCGAAGTACGACTGGTGCGCAAAGATGCTGTGCCAGTTGGCGACATAGAACAGCGTGGCCAGGGCGTCGCCGCGCAGCCCCCCCAAGTCGATCTGGGCGATGGAGCCGGGCGCTCCGAAGCGGCCTTCGATCACGACGAAGACGGCGATCGCGAGCAGCAGGAGGAAGAGGGCGGGCAGCAGCCGGCGTGCCCGCCGCGCCCAGAACGCCCCGAGGTGGATCCGTGCGGTCGAGGTCCACTCCTCGAGCAGCAGGCTCGTGATCAAGAAACCCGACAGCACGAAGAACAAGTCGACGCCCAGGTAGCCGCCCTTTGCCCAGCCAAAACCGAGGTGGTAGGCGATGACGCCGGCCACCGCCAGCGCCCTCAGACCGTCGAGGGCCGGCAGGTAGCGCCCGGTGACCGACGTCGGCCCCTCCGACCGTTTGTCCCCCATCGGGACGAAGGTATCAGGGAGCCCTCGCCACACGAAACGACACCACCGTCGCGTCGATGCCCAAGCCCGGCCGAGGGAACGCAATTGTAGCCTCTGAACTGGGCCGGAGGGCAGCGCGCACCCCGTCTGTACCATTCGCAGGATGCCCAAGTTCCGCGTCGAGAGCGATTTCCAGCCTGCCGGCGACCAGCCGGCTGCGATCGCCGCCCTCACGGCCGGCATCGAGCGAGGCGACCGCTTCCAGACGCTGCTCGGCATCACCGGGAGCGGCAAGAGCGCCACGATCGCCTGGACGATCGAACAGGTGCAGCGCCCGACGCTGATCCTGGCGCCGAACAAGAGCTTGGCGGCGCAGCTGGCGGGGGAGTTGCGGGGTTTCTTCCCGGACAACCGCGTCGAGTACTTCGTCTCCTACTACGACTACTACCAGCCGGAGGCGTATCTGCCGGCATCGGACACCTACATCGAGAAGGACTCGTCGATCAACGACGAGATCGACCGGTTGCGCCACTCGACGACGGCCAGCCTCCTCACGCGGCGAGATGTCATCGTGGTCGCCTCGGTGTCGTGCATCTACGGCCTCGGGTCACCGGACGAGTACCGCGACCGCATCCTCGTGATGCACCCGGGCGAGCTGCACGACCAGCGCACGGTGCTCACGCGGCTCGTCGAGATGCAGTACGAGCGCAACGACCAGAACCTCGTGCGAGGCAAGTTCCGGGTGCGTGGCGACACCATCGAGGTGCACGCCGCCTACGAGGAGTACGCCGTCCGGATCGAGCTGTTCGGGGACGAGGTCGAGCGCCTCACCCGCTTCGACGTCCTCACGGGCGAGATCCTCGGTGAGCTCGACGAGATCGCCATCTTCCCGGCGACCCACTACGTGGCCGGCGACGAGCGGATGCGACGGGCGATCATCCAGATCGAGGAGGAGCTCGGGGAGCGGCTGCGCGAGCTGGAGGGTGCCGGCAAGATGCTCGAGGCGCAGCGCCTCCGTATGCGCACCGAGCACGACCTCGAGATGCTGGCCGAAGTCGGCTCCTGCAACGGGATCGAGAACTACAGCCGCCATCTCGACGGACGCGGCCCCGGCGAGCCTCCCTTCACCCTGCTCGACTACTTCCCCGAGGACTGGCTCCTCGTGCTCGACGAGAGCCACGTGAGCGTCCCGCAGCTGCACGGCCAGTTCGAAGGTGACCGGTCCCGCAAGGAGGTGCTCGTCGAGCACGGTTTCCGTCTGCCCTCGGCCAAGGACAACCGCCCGCTGCGCTTTGTCGAGCTCGAGAAGCGGATCAACCAGTGCGTCTTCATGTCGGCGACGCCGTCGGCCTACGAGCTCGAGATCTCGAACCAGGTCGTCGAACAGATCGTTCGGCCGACCGGCCTGGTCGACCCCGAGGTCGTCGTGAAGCCGACGAAGAACCAGATCGACGATCTCATCGCCGAGATCGGCATCACGATCGAGCGGGGCGAGCGAGTGCTCGTCACGACGCTCACGAAGAAGATGGCCGAGGATCTCTCCGACTACCTGCTCGAGACCGGTCTGCGGGTGCGCTACCTGCACTCGAACGTCGACACGATCGAGCGGATCGAGATCGTGCGTGACCTGCGCCTCGGCGAGTTCGACGTCCTCGTCGGCATCAACTTGCTGCGAGAGGGGCTCGACCTGCCTGAGGTGAGCCTGGTGGCGATCCTCGACGCCGACAAGGAGGGGTTCCTGCGTTCGAGCACGTCGCTCATTCAGACGATGGGGCGGGCGGCGAGGAACGTTTCGGGGCGGGTCGTGTTGTATGCCGACGTGATCACCGATTCGATGCGACGTGCGATGGCCGAGACGGACCGCCGCCGGATCGTCCAGCAGGCCTACAACGCCGAGCACGGCATCGACCCGCAGACGATCCGCAAGGCCGTCACCGACCTCGTTGCCCAGTTCCGCTCGGCCGCCGGTACCCAGGACGACGGCGCCCCGCTGCCGAGCGGGCACCGGGCGAACTCGGACCGGTCTCGCCGGGCGGGCCGGCGGGCGAGCGAGCGCATCGCCGCCACGCTCGGTGCCGGCGCAGGCCGAGGGATCGGCGGCGGCCACGGCGGCAGCGCCGCAGCGGCGAATGCCGGGGGTGTCGACGTGCTGCCCTCGGACGAGCTCGAGCGACTCATCGACCTGCTCGAGTCGGAGATGCAGGCGGCGTCGGCCGACCTACGTTTTGAATACGCTGCTCGACTGCGCGACGAGATCCGCTCGCTGCGCCGCGAGCTGCGAGAGGTTGGCTGATGGCGGCACACGACCAGCTCATCGTGCGGGGCGCCCGCGAGCACAACCTGAAGAACCTGTCGATCGAGCTCCCCCGCGACAAGCTCATCGTGTTCACCGGCCTGTCCGGTTCGGGAAAGTCGTCGCTCGCCTTCGACACGATCTACGCCGAGGGCCAGCGCCGCTACGTCGAGTCGCTCTCCTCCTACGCGAGGCAGTTCCTCGGGCAGATGGACAAGCCGGACGTGGACTTCATCGAGGGTCTGTCGCCGGCCATCTCGATCGACCAGAAGTCGGCCTCGCGCAACCCCCGCTCGACGGTCGGGACCGTCACGGAGATCTACGACTACCTCCGCCTCTTGTTCGCTCGCATCGGCCAGCCGCACTGCCCGAGTTGCGGGAGGGAGGTGACGCGCCAGAGCCCGCAGCAGATCGTCGACCGCGTCATGCTGCTGCCGGCGGGAACCCGCTTCCAGATCCTCGCCCCGGTCGTGCGCGGCCGGAAGGGCGAATACTCGACCTTGCTCGACGACATGGCGAAGCAGGGCTACTCCCGCGTCCGAGTGGACGGCGACGTCATCGACCTGTCGGACCGGACCTCGGTCGAGCTGGCACGGTACGAGCAGCACACGATCGAGGTGATCGTCGACCGGCTCATCCGCAAGGACGGGATCGAGCGGCGCCTGACGGACTCGATCGAGACGGCGTTGCGGCTCGGCGAAGGCATGGCGGAGATCGTCGTGTCGGGCCCCGACGGCGACGAGCAGATGACGTTCTCGCAGCACCTCGCGTGTACCTACTGCGGCATCTCGCTCGACGAGCTCGCCCCGCGCAGCTTCTCGTTCAACTCTCCCTACGGTGCCTGCACGGCCTGCAACGGCCTCGGCACCCGTTACGAGGTCGACCCGGACCTCATCGTGTCGAACCCCGAGCTGAGCCTGGCCCTCGGCGCCATCGCCCCCTGGGCCGGCGCTCGCACCGAGTACTTCTCCCGAGTCCTGCAGGCCGTGGGAGAGGCGTTCGGATTCCCGATGGACCGTCCCTGGTCCAAGCTCACGAAGGCCCAGCGCAAGGTGCTGCTGTACGGCGCCGGCGCCAAGAAGGTCCACATCCACTACCGCAACCGCTACGGCACGCTGCGCAGCTACGACACGGCCTTCGAGGGCGTCGTGCCCTGGCTGCAGCGCCGCCACTCCGAAGCGGAGTCCGACTGGATGCGCGAGCAGGTCGAGGGCTACATGCGAGAGGTGGCCTGCGCCGAGTGTGGCGGGGCGCGCCTCAAGCCGGTGTCGCTGGCGGTCACCGTCGGCGGTCGGAACATCGCCGCCCTCTCCGGGATGTCGATCCGGACCGCCCACGATTTGCTCGGGACCCTGCAGCTGAGCTCGCGCGACGAGATGATCGCCGCCCGGGTGATGAAGGAGATCCGCGCCCGCCTGCAGTTCCTCGTCGACGTCGGTCTCGACTACCTCACGCTCGACCGATCGGCGGCCACGCTGGCCGGCGGGGAGGCCCAGCGGATCCGGTTGGCCTCACAGATCGGAAGCGGGCTCGTCGGCGTGCTGTACGTCCTCGACGAGCCGTCCATCGGGCTGCACCAGCGGGACAACCGGCGGCTCATCGACACGCTCAACCGCCTGCGGGACCTCGGCAACACCGTGCTCGTCGTCGAGCACGACGAGGAGACGATCCGGGTGGCCGACCACGTCGTCGACATCGGGCCGGGGGCCGGCGAGCACGGCGGAGAGGTCGTGTGCTCCGGCACGGTGAAGGACCTCCTCAAGTGCAAGGCGTCGATCACCGGCCAGTACCTCTCGGGACGCCGGCAGATCGCCGTGCCGGTCATGCGGCGCGAGCCGCGAGGGGACTGGATCACGATCCGGGGCGCTCGTGAGCACAACCTGAAGAACATCGACGTCGAGATCCCGCTCGGGTGTTTCGTGGCGATCACGGGCGTCTCCGGCTCTGGCAAGTCGACGCTCGTGAACGACATCTTGCACCGTGCCCTCATGCAGCGGATCTACAAGTCCCGCACCGTGCCTGGGCGCCACAAGACGATCGAGGGCGCCGAAGCCCTCGACAAGGTCATCGACATCGACCAGTCGCCCATCGGGCGCACGCCCCGGTCGAACCCGGCCACCTACACGGGAGTCTTCGACCACATCCGCAAGCTGTTCAGCCAGACGTCGGAGGCGAGACTGCGGGGGTACCAGCCGGGACGTTTCTCCTTCAACGTCTCCGGCGGCCGCTGCGAGGCATGCTCGGGCGACGGCACCATCAAGATCGAGATGCACTTCCTGCCGGACGTCTACGTGCCCTGCGAGGTCTGCAAGGGCGCTCGCTACAACCGGGACACGCTCGAGGTCACCTGGAGGGGCCGCAACATCGCCGAGGTGCTCGACCTGTCGTGCGAAGAGGCGCTCGAGGCGTTCTCAGCCCAGCCGATCATCTCCCGCCACATGCAGACCCTCGTCGACGTCGGCCTCGGCTACGTGCGCCTCGGGCAGCCTGCACCGACGCTCTCGGGCGGTGAGGCACAGCGGGTGAAGCTCGCTTCGGAGCTGTCGAAGCGCTCCACGGGTTCCACGCTCTACATCCTCGACGAGCCGACGACCGGGCTGCACTTCGAGGACGTCGCCAAGCTGCTCGGCGTCCTGCAGCGGCTGGTGGACGCCGGCAACACGATCTGCGTCATCGAGCACAACCTCGACGTCATCAAGTCGGCCGACTGGGTCGTCGACCTCGGTCCCGAGGGCGGTGACGGCGGCGGCCGCATCGTCGCCGAAGGCACGCCCGAGCAGGTGGCCAAGACGCCGGAGAGCTACACGGGGCAGTTCCTTGCCTCCATGCTCAACATCTGAGGGCCGGCTCCCTGGCGTGATGGCCGTCCCGCCGCCGCGAGTGCGGCCTTCAGGCGATGGCGAGCATCCGCTCCAGCGCCACGCGGGCATCTGCCGCCGTCGCTTCGTCGACCGTGATGCGGTTGCGAACCTCGCCGGCGACGAGACCCTCGAGGATCCAGGCGAGATGCGGCAAGTCGATGCGGAACATCGTCGAGCACGGGCAGATGAGCGGGTCGAGGGACACCACTGTGCGGTCGGGATGCTGGCGGGCAAGGCGGTCGACGAGGTGGATCTCGGTACCGACGGCGATGGCCGAGCCGGCAGGCGCCTCGGCGACGGCCTGGATGATGTAGTCGGTCGATCCGACCTGGTCCGCCATCTCGACGACCTCGTGCGAGCACTCCGGGTGGACGATGACGATGCCGTTCGGATGGTCGGCTCGGAAGGCCTCGACGTGCCGTGGGGCAAAACGCTGGTGGACCGAGCAGTGGCCCTTCCACAGCAGCAGCGTGGAGTCCTTGACCTGCCGGTCTTCGAGCCCGCCGAGCTCCTTGCGCGGATCGACGACCGCCATGTCGCCGGCGCCGAAGCCGAGTTGGAACCCGGTGTTGCGTCCGAGGTGCTGGTCGGGGAAGAAGAGGACCTTGTCCCCGCCGCCGCCGGCCGGAGCGTGGCGTCTTCCGTCGCCCTCCAGCCCGGCCGAACCGTGCTCCCCGTTCAGGCCGAGGGCCCACGTGAGGATCGAGCGGGCGTTGGAGGACGTGCAGACCGCACCCCCGTTGCGGCCGACGAACGCCTTGAGGGCGGCGGCCGAGTTCATGTACGTGACCGGCACGACGCGCTCGATGTCGGTGACGCCGGCGATCTCGTCCCAGATCTGCTCGACACCTTCGAGGTCGGCCATGTCGGCCATCGAGCAGCCGGCGTTCAGGTCGGGGAGGATGACCGCCTGGTCGGGGGCCGTGAGGATGTCAGCCGACTCGGCCATGAAGTGGACGCCGCAGAACACGACGAACTCGGCCTCGCGTTGGTCGGCCGCATAGCGCGACAGGCCGAACGAGTCGCCGCGGGCATCCGCGAAGGCGATGACCTCTTCTCGCTGATAGTGGTGCCCGAGGATCACGAGGCGCTTGCCGAGGGTCGCCTTGGCATCGCGGACGCGCTCGGCGAGATCAGGCTCGGCCGCGCGGCTGTAGTCGTCGGGAAGTGGGCTCTGGAGGCGGATCATTGGACCCCCTGTAGTGCGCTTCATTCGTGGCCGGCGGGGACAGCCTGGTCGCCCATCCGCGGGTGTGTCGGCCATGAAGCGGGATATGTCCGCCGGGGTACCAGGCCGGCGTACCCTCAATGGTAGTGCTCGAGCGCCCCGCCGCCATCCCCGACGCGCCCGGGTCCTACCAGTTCAAGGATTCCGACGGGCGAGTGATCTACGTCGGCAAGGCGCGCTCGCTCCGCAGCCGGCTCTCGAGCTACTTCCAGGATCCGCGCCACCTCCACCCGCGCACGGCCCAGATGGTGGCGACGGCAGCCTCGGTCGAATGGATCGTCGTCGCCAGCGACGTCGAGGCCATCATGCTCGAGTACAACCTCATCAAGACGCACCGGCCGCGTTTCAACGTGCGGCTCGTGGACGACAAGAGCTACCCCTATCTCGCCGTGACGGTGGGCGACGAGTGGCCGAAGGCCGTGGTCATGCGGGGGGCGAGGCGCAAGGACACCCGATACTTCGGGCCCTACGCCCATGCCTATGCCATCCGTGAGACGCTCGACCTGCTCCTGCGGTCCTTCCCGATCCGGACGTGCTCCGACGCCAAGATGCACCGTCACGAGCTGCTCGGCCGCCCATGCCTGCTGTTCCACATCGAGCGCTGTTCGGCCCCCTGCGTCGGCTCGGTGACCCATGAGGAGTACGAGGCGTTGGTGGGGGAGTTGATGGGTTTCTTGGAGGGTGACACCAAGCCCATCGTGAACCGCCTCGAATCCGACATGCGCCAGGCCGCCACCGACCTCGAATTCGAACGTGCCGCCCGCCTGCGCGACCGGCTCGCTTCCGTGCGCCTCGCCGTCGAGCGCCAGCAGATGGTGACCGACGCCCGCGAGGATCTCGATGCCATCGCCATCGTGGACGACGAGCTCGTCGCCGCCGTGCAGGTCTTCCACGTCCGCAAGGGGCGCGTCGTCGGGCGGCACGGCTTCGTGCTCGAGAAGGTGGAACCGCTCACCTCGCCACAGCTGCTCAGCCGCGTCCTCGAGCAGCACTACGGCGACACTCCTCTCGGCGTGCCTCGCGAGCTGCTCGTGCCCGAGATGCCGGAGGACGCCGAGACCTACGCCGAGTGGCTCGGGCACCTCCGCGGTGGCAAGGTCTCGCTCCGGGTGCCGATCCGCGGCCGCAAGCGCGAGCTCATCGACACCGCCCGCCACAACGCCGCCGAGCAGCTGAACCGGCACCGGCTGCGGCGTTCAGCCGACCTCACGAGCCGGGCCGTGGCGCTCGAACAGCTGCAGGCAGCCCTCGGCATGTCGCAGGCGCCGCTGCGCATCGAGTGCTACGACATGAGCCACCTGCAGGGCACCGACTACGTCGGGTCGATGGTCGTCTTCGAGGACGGCTTGCCCAAGCGGAGCGACTACCGCCGCTTCAAGGTGAGCGCCGTGCAGGGCAACGACGACTACGGGGCCATGCACGAAGTGCTCACTCGCCGGCTGAGGTACCTCCTCGAGCCGGACTCCGACGGCGGCTCTGGCGGGCACCCGGAGGCTGGCGGGCACCCAGAGGCTGGCGAGCACCCAGAGTCTGGCGGGCACCCAGAGTCTGGCGAGCACCCGGAGTCTGGCGAGATCGCCGGTGCCACGGAGGCGCCGCGGCCCGAAGGCCGCGCAGATGCCGCAGCTTCCGGAGCTCCCGGTGAGCTCGAGCTCGAGGCGCTCGGGCGGCGCCGGCGGCGGGTGTCGCGTTTTGCCTACCCGCCGCAGCTGCTCCTGCTCGACGGAGGCAAGGGACAGCTCGGTGTCGGCGTGAAGGTCCTCGAGGAGCTCGGCTTGTCCGACAAGGTTGCCATCGCCTCGCTCGCCAAGCAGCTGGAGGAAGTCTTCATCCCCGGGCGGTCCGAGCCCGTCGTGATCCCTCGTGACAGCGAGGCCATCTACCTCCTGCAGCAGGCCCGAGACGAGGCGCACCGTTTTGCCATCTCGTTTCACCGCGAGCTGCGGAAGCGGCGCATGACCAAGGGAGCGCTCGACGGCATCCCGGGGCTTGGGCCAACTCGCCGCAAGCGCCTCGCCGACGAGCTCGGGGGCGTCCGCGCCGTGCAGGCGGCCACGCTCGAGCAGCTGCTGGCAGTGACCTGGCTCCCCGACGTCGTCGCCGAAGCCGTCTACGACCACCTGCACGCCCGCAACACGAGCCGGCGGGGCAGTTGATCGATGAGTGAGGTTGCACCGGACGAGGAGCAGCCGCCGAGCTGGGACGATCTCGCTCCCTGGTGGAGGGAGACCTTCACGCACGGGGCCGACCTCGAATACGAGTACCAGATCCTCCCGTTGGCAGTCGAGCACCTGGCCGGCCGCCGCCGCATTCTCGACCTCGGGACCGGCGAGGGTCAGCTGGCGCGACGACTCGTGGCCGGGGCCGGCGGGCCGGACGGCGCTCTGCTCCGTCCACCCGACCTCGTGACCGGCCTCGACTTCTCCGCCGGTCAGCTCGCCAACGCCGCCGCCGAGGGCGGCGGACCGCGCTACGTCCGCGGCCGCGGCGAGGCTCTGCCCTTCGCCGACGGCGCCTTCGACGCCGTCGTGTGCTGCCTCGTGATCGAGCACGCCGACGATCCGGATGCGCTCCTCGCCGAGGTGACCCGCGTACTGGAACACGGGGGCAGGTTCCTGTTGCTCATCAACCATCCGATCGTGCAAGGCCCGGGCAGCGGCCTCGTCGACGACGCCATCTTGGGCGAGCGCTACTGGCGGATCGGCCCCTATCTGCCCGAGACGCTCAACGTCGAGCAGGTCGACAACGGCGTCAAGGTCGCCTTCGCCCATCGTCCGCTCTCGCGGTACCTGAACCCGCTCGCCGAGCTCGGGATGTTCCTCGTCCGGATGGACGAGCCCGAGCCGCCGTTCGAATTCCTCTGCGGGTCGGTCGACCTCGAGTTCGAGCGGGCGATGCCGCGGCTGTGCGTCATGATCTTCGAGCGTCGCTGAGCAGCGCTGAGCAGCGCCGGGGACCTCGGCCGTGACGCCCGGCCGGTCGGAGGCAGGCCCCGCCGGTGGCACAATGGTTGTCAATGGCGGAGTATCTCTTCCTCGTCGGCATGTCCGGAGCGGGACGCTCCACGGCGGCATCCGCGTTCGAGGACCGAGGGTGGTTCGTCATCGACAACCTCCCGCCGGCGTTGCTCGGCCGGGTCGGCGAGCTGGCGAACCAGCCGGGCAGCGAGTACGAGCGGCTTTGCCTCGTGTCGGGGCGTGGAGGCTACGAGGGCCTGGCCGAACTGCGACCCGCCATCGCCTCGCTCAAGTCTTCCGGGGCTCGCGTCCGGGTGCTCTTCCTCGAGGCGCCTGACGAGATCCTCGTACGCCGCTACGAGGGCAGCCGTCGCCGCCACCCCATCGATACCGAGGGCGGCGTGCTCGATGCCATCCGGGAGGAGCGCGAGCGTCTGAAGGAACTGCGCGAGGACGCCGACGTCGTCCTCGACACCGGCGACCTCAACGTGCACGAGCTGCGTGAGCGCCTGATCGACCTGCTCGACCGATCCAGCTCCGACGGCGGGATGGACACGAGCGTCGTGTCGTTCGGCTTCAAGCACGGCCTGCCGCTGGACGCTGATCTCGTGTTCGACTGCCGTTTCCTGCCGAACCCGCACTGGGTGCCGGAGTTGCGTGCCCTCACGGGCCTCGACCCCGCCGTGCGGGAGTACGTGCTCTCGAGCGCGGATGCCAAGGCGCTGCTGGCGCGGCTCGACGACCTGCTCGAGCTCGTGCTGCCGGCCTATGCCCGCGAAGGGAAGTCCTACCTGTCGATCGCCGTCGGCTGCACCGGGGGTCACCACCGCTCCGTCGTGCTGGCGGAGGAGATCGGCGCCACCCTGCGGCGTCTCGGCTTCAGCCCGACGGTGCACCACCGGGACCTCGAGCGGTGAGGGCGGGCACGCCCGAGGCGGGACCCGCCGGCTCCGGGGACTGCGGGGACGGGGAGGGTGACGGCCCGGCGGTCGAAGACCGTCGTTCGCTGCGGCCGGGCGGGCCGCACGTGGTCGCCATCGGTGGGGGTCACGGTCTTGCTCAGACGTTGCGGGCTGCGCGGCAATACGCCGGGCGGATCACGGCCATCGTCTCGGTGGCCGATGACGGCGGATCGAGCGGCCGCCTGCGGGCGGACCTTGGCATCCCGGCTCCGGGCGACCTCCGTAAGTGCCTGGGGGCGCTCCTGCCGGAGCCGGCGTCGCCGTTGGCTGCGGCCCTGGAGCATCGTTTCGAAGCTGGGGCCCTCGCAGGTCACGCCTTCGGCAACCTGCTCATCGCCGCGCTGTCGAGCTCGACGGGCGGCTTCGCCGAGGCACTCGCAGAGGCCGGACGGCTGCTCGGCGCTGTCGGGCTCGTACTCCCGGCTACGGCCGGGCCAGTCGACCTGAAGGCGAGCGGCGACTTCGGGGAGGTGGACGGGCAGGTACAGATCATGGCCACCACGGGCGTCCGGCACGTCTCCCTCGTCCCGCCCGATCCCCTGCCGGCGCCAGGAGCCGTGGAAGCGTTGCTGGAGGCTGACCAGATCGTCATCGGCCCCGGCTCGCTCTATACGAGCGTGCTCGCTGCGTGTTGTGTGCCGGCCCTGCGCGAGGCCATCGCCGGCACGAGCGCCCAGCGCGTCTATGTCGCCAACCTCCGCGAGCAGCCGCCGGAAACAGCCGGTTACGACGTCGCAACGCATCTCGCCGCCCTCGGGCGCCACGGTGTCGTCGTCGACATCGTGCTCGCTGACAGCCACGCCCTCCCGCTCGGCGCCGTCGCCGGCCCGGCCCGAGTCGTGCGAGGCGACATGGCGGGAGATGGTCTCGTCGCCCACGACGTGGTGCGACTTGGGCAGGAGCTCGCACGGCTCCTCCCCGGTTGAGAGGGTTGAGAGGCTTGCGGCTAGCGCGCGCCTCTGGGAGCATGACCGCCGAGACGGACGGCCTCGCGCAACAGCGCGCGCCCGGAGCACGACCAGCAGGCATGGAGGGATGACCAGGTGAGCGTGAGGGTTGGCATCAACGGTTTCGGTCGCATCGGGAGAAACTTCCTCCGCGCCCTCCTCGAGCTCGACCACTCCGGCGCCAGCCCGGAGGTCGAGCTCGTCGCCGTCAACGACATGGTCGCCCGCAACGTGTCGGCCTACCTTGTCAAGTACGACTCGACACACGGTCGACTCCGCTACGACGTGGAAGAGACCGAAGCCGGGATCCGAGTGGACGGGCGCGAGATCATCGTCCTGCGGGAGCCCGATCCGAAGGCCCTCGGCTGGGGAGATCTGGGAGTCGACGTCGTCGTCGAGTCCACAGGCCGATTCACCAGCCGAGCGGCCGCCATGGATCACATCGAAGCAGGGGCGTCGCGGGTCATCATCTCGGCGCCCTCGAAAGACGCCGACGCCACGTTCGTCATCGGAGTGAACGACCAGGACTTCGACCCCGCCCGCCACATCGTGGTCTCCAACGCCTCGTGCACCACGAACTGCCTCGTTCCCATGGTGAAGGTCATCGACGACGCCTTCGACCTGCGGCAGGGGCTCATGACCACGGTGCACGCCTACACCAACGACCAGGAGCTGCTGGACCTCGGGCGGGACAACCTCCGTCGGGCGAGAGCCGCTGCGGTCAACATCGTCCCCACCTCGACCGGCGCGGCTCGGGCGACCAGCCTCGTGCTGCAGTCCATGGCCGGCCGCCTTGACGGGCGCTCGCTTCGTGTTCCGGTCGTGGACGGATCCATCACCGACCTGACGGCCGTGGTCGGAGCCAAGGTGACAGCCGCCGAAGTGAACGAAGCCTTCCAGGCGGCGTCGTCGGAAGGGCCGCTCGCTCACGTGCTCGACTACAGCGAGGAAGAGATCGTCTCGAGCGACATCGTCGGCCGGTCCGCCTCGTGCACCTTCGACTCCACGCTCACACTGGCGATCGCTCTTGACGACACCTCGACGCTGGTCAAGGTGCTCGGTTGGTACGACAACGAGTGGGGCTACTCGAACCGCCTCATCGACCTCTGCGGCGTGGTCGGCGCCAAGTGATCGGGGACCTCCCGCTCCTCGAGGATCTCGGGGAGCTGCGTGGAAAGCGCGTCCTCGTACGGCTCGACCTCAACGTCCCGCTCGCCGAAGACGCCTCGGGCAAGCGGGTCGTCGCCGATGACTTCCGCATCCGCGCCGTCCTGCCGACCCTGACCTGGCTGCTCAACCATGGAGCACGCGTGACCGCTTGCACCCACCTCGGCCGCCCCGCCGGCGCCCCCGACCCGCGGTATGACGTCGAGCCAGTGCGCGAGCTCCTCGCCGAGATGATCCCGGGCGTACAGCTCCTCGAGAACCTGCGCTTCTCTCCGGGCGAGAAGGGCAACGACCCCGCCTTCGTCGCACAGTTGATCGAAGGCCAGGACTGCTACGTCAACGACGCATTCGGAGTGTGCCACCGATCGGACGCCTCGGTCGTCGGGCCGCCGAAGTTCCTGCCCTCGGCAGCCGGTCGTCTCGTGCAGCGAGAGGTCGAGCAGCTGAGCGGCCTGCTCGACAACCCAGCCCGGCCGTTCGTCGTGGTCATCGGCGGCGCCAAGGTGGCCGACAAGCTCGGCCTGCTGTCGGCGCTGGCCCGTAGCGCCGACCAGCTGCTGATCGGCGGCGCCATGGCCTTCACCTTCACCCACGCCCTCGGGCAGAACTCCGGCGACTCCCTCGTCGACCTGAGCAAGCTGGACGCCTGCAAGGCCCTCATCATGGGGAGCGACAACATCCTGTTGCCCGTCGACTTCGTCGCAGCCGCACCCGGCGTGGAGCTGCACATGGGCGACGGTAGCGCTGCGCCCGGCGAAGGCGACGAGGTTGGCACGGTGCTGGCGAACCCCGACGAGGTGCAGATCTGCGGGCAGTCGATCCCGAACGGGTGGAAGGGCTACGACATCGGGCCGGCGACGGCCGAGCTGTTCCGCGAGGCGATCACTGGCGCGGCAACGGTGCTGTGGAACGGACCGATGGGGGTTTTCGAGGACCGGCGTTTCGCTGCCGGTACGAAGACGGTGGCGGAGGCGGTCGCTGCATGTAGCGGCCGAACCGTGATCGGCGGAGGCGACAGTGTCGCCGCTGTCAACCGCTATGGCTTGGCGGATCGCATCGATCACGTCTCGACGGGCGGAGGCGCCTCGCTGGAGCTGCTCGAGCACGGCGACCTGCCCGGCCTGCGGGCACTGCGAGAGTCCGCCGCCCGGCTCGCCGCAGCTCGAGAGGACGCCGGCGCCGGCAGCGATGGCGACGGCTGATCACCGGCTCGTGACCACTCGCGAGCAGATCATCAGCGCCAACTGGAAGATGAACTACAACCACTACGAGGCGATCCAGTTCGTGCAGAAACTCGCCGCCATCTTCCGCGCCGCCCCCGTCCCCGAAGGCCGGGTGGCGACGCTGCACCCCACGTTCACGTCGCTGCGCTCGGTGCAGACAGCGGTCGAGTCGGACGCCGTCCCGGTAGCTCTTGGCGCCCAGACCTGCCACGCCGCCGACCGAGGCGCCTTCACCGGCGAGGTAAGCGCCGAGATGCTCGCCAAGCTGAACGTCCGCTACGTGATCGCCGGCCACTCCGAGCGGCGGGCCTATTGCGGGGAGACTGACGAGATCGTCAGGGCGAAGGTCGACGCCATCCTCCGTCATCAGATGACGCCGATCCTGTGCGTCGGAGAAACCCTTACCGAGCGCCAAGCAGGCCAAGCGACCACGAAAGTCGTCACACAACTCGAGGCCGCCCTCGAAGGGCGGCCCGGGAGCGTCGTCGCCGGCATGGTCATCGCTTACGAGCCGATCTGGGCGATCGGCACCGGTGAAGTGGCGAGCTCGGGAGATGCCGAGGAGATGGGCTCCGTCACGGCCGACAACGCCGCCGCCATGCTGGCGTGTGCCGACGTCGACGGCCTGCTCGTCGGGGGGGCGAGCCTGGATGCGGCGGGTTTCTCGGCGATCGTGCATGCCGGCGCCTGATCCGTGGCAGCGGACGGGTTCCTGCCGGCGCTTGCCGGGCGACTATCGGCGACTGCCAACGCTTGCCGGCGCCGGCCGGGGCGAGATCGTGCCGGCGACGGCTGGTGGTAGCCTCATCGACCGTCCAGCACGATCGGCTCGAGAAGCCGGCGTGCCTTTGACCGATCGAGGAGAACCCGTTCCGTGCTGACCGACGCTTTGGTGGCAATCGACCTGATCGCCGCGACCGGTCTCATTGTGCTGATCCTCCTGCACAGCGGCCGCGGCGGCGGCCTCTCGGACATGTTCGGTGCCTCGAGCGGCACCTCGGCGGCAGGATCGACGGTGGCCGAGCGGAACCTCGACCGCATCACGGTCATCTTCGTGCTCATCTTTGCGTTCGTCACCGTCGCACTGTCGCTTCGTTGGAGCGGTTGAGGCACCGGCGACTCCCGGCCTTGCTGGTCGCGCTCACCCTTGGTGCGGGCGCGGCGGGTTGCACGAGTACCCCGGCGGGCAATCCCGGCACGACGTTGCCGAGCACACCGGTCTACGACCCAGCTGGCACTGTCATCGTGGCGGTGCCGAACCTGCCGACGAACTTCAATCCGTCGGCACCCCAGGGCGCCAACCGCATCACCGCCGAGGTGATGGAGCAGGTCTGGCCGCAGACGTTCGTCACCGATGGTCAGCTGGC
The DNA here is from genome assembly GCA_049510975.1 of Acidimicrobiales bacterium. Classification (GTDB taxonomy): domain Bacteria; phylum Actinomycetota; class Acidimicrobiia; order Acidimicrobiales; family Bog-793; genus JAKACA01. The sequence goes on along the minus strand of JBEKYM010000007.1, from coordinate 1,631 downwards.
GGCCACGACGGAGCCGGGTTTCCTCGAGGATGCCGAAGTCGAAGGCGTCGCCCCCTTCAAGGTCGTGTACACGCTCAATCCGAAGGCCGTCTGGTCCGACGGGACCCATATCGGTCTCGCCGATTTCGTCTACAACTGGCACGAGCAGCTGCAGTGGGCGCACGACTTGCCGGACTCGGGCCTCGCCGCCGGCTATGAGGCCATCTCGAGCATCACGAGCAGCAACGGCGGATCCACGATCGCCGTCACGTTCTCGCACCCGTTCACCGAGTGGGAGTCCCTGTTCTCCGACCTCGTGCCGGCGCACATCGCCGAGCGCTACGGATGGGTGTCGGCGTTCGAGGGGTTCAACCCCGCCCGCGTGATCTCCGGCGGGCCGTTCGTGATCTCGTCGTATACCCCTGGAGTGCAGCTCGTCCTCTCCCGCAACCCGCACTACTGGTTCACGCCGGCGCGAGTCGCCCACGTCATCTTGGAGGTGGAGCCGGCCAGCAAGGCGTTGAGCCAGGTCGAAGTGGGGCTCGCCGAGATCGCCGAGGTGCCCGCCTCGGGTGCCGTGGACGCGGCCGTGGCCAACGCCGCCCGCAGCGGGCTCGCCCTCACCAAGTCCACGGTGGAGGTGCCGACCCTGTGGCAGCTGTGCTTCAACATGGCCGACGGGGATCTCGCCTCGCAATCGTTCCGAACCGGGATCGAGCGCTCGCTGTCCCTCGACGAGATCGTGTCGGACTCCGTCGGTTTGTCCGACGCGTCCATCGCGCCCTATGGCAGCCGTCTCGCGCTCGGGCTCGGCTCGCAGTCAGGACCCGGCTCGAACGGGCTGGGAACCACCTCCTCGGGCGGAGGCTCCTCGCCGGCGATCGCCGGAAAAGGTGCCATCGGGACCTACGACTACGCGGCAGCGGTGGCGTCGTTCCAGTCTGCGGGGTTTGTGCTCGGCTCAGCCGGGGTGCTGCGCCGTGCGAGCACGGGCCAGCCGGTGACGCTTTCTCTGCTCGTTCCGACCGGTGAGCCGCTCGTGCAGCGAGCGGCGGACGTCATCCAGGCCGAGCTCGCCGCCGTCGGCATCGACGTCGAGTTGCACGAGACGTCGCTCGCCGCCCTGCTCGGCAAGAAACTCCCGTCCGGGGACTATCAGATGGCTCTGGCGCCGTTCCTGCTGACAGCGTTCCCCGAGGTCGAAGTGCCTGTCTACGGGAGCTCAGTGCTCCCGTCGCTGTCGTCGCCCGTTGCGCCGGCTGGCGTGTCCGGCGCGGAGGGGAGCGAGCCGGGGGCGGTCGAGGCCGGCGTCGTGACCCGGGACGTGTTCGGGCTGAACGACCCCACGATTGCCTCCGATCTCGAGCAAGCCGCCACAAACCTCAACCCGACCGACGATCAGAACCTCATCGCCGCCGCCGACGCCCGTCTCTGGATCGATCTCCCGACGCTGCCGCTCTTCCAGGAGCCCTTCGACGTCGTCCATCAGACCGACGTCCGATCGGTGAGCGCCAGCCCGACGTGGGCCGGCGTCTTCTGGGACGCCCAAGACTGGGCGCTCCAGTCCAGCCCGCCCGTCGTTCCGACTTCGGTGCCGCCGGTCGGGTGAGGGTGGGGGCGCCTGCTGGCGCCGGCGCTGGCGCGCTGGCGCG
>JBEKYM010000006.1:0-118924 GCA_049510975.1 Acidimicrobiales bacterium | reverse complement strand
TTCCGCTACGAGCCCACGGACAATCTGCACGACCAAGAGGCGCGAGCTGCGGTCCGCGAGCCGGCAACTGCCGAGGCTGTGAGCTGGGACGACGATGCGCTCGCCAAGGTCGCTGCTGTTGCTGGCGGCTATCCGTACTTCCTCCAGCTCTACGCATTCGAGGCTTGGGAGGCCGCCGCTCACGCCGGTGCCATCCAGAGGATCACCCTCGCGGACGTGGTGGCAGGCGAATCCGTCGCGCAACGCCAGATCGAAGCGGGGATCTACGGCGCCCGCTTCGACGGCGCCACGGAGGCCGAGCGTAAGTACCTGTTCGCCATCTCGGATCTCATGGACGCTGAAGGCGACCGAGTACGTTCGGGCGACGTGGCCCGGGCACTCAGTCGCGAGCTGTCTGCGGTGTCGCCGACGCGGGACGCGCTGATCCGCAAAGGCATCGTCCATGCGCCCGAGCACGGGTTGCTCGCCGTCTCCATCCCGGGTTTCCAGCAGTACATCGTCAGGCGCCGCGCCGACGAGGCCTGAGAAAGCTGACGAGTGGGCCGGCACCGTTCTGCCGCTCATCGCCGGCGCCGGGCTATCTTGGCTATCACAATTGGCAATCAACGCGGGAGAACCGGGAAGACCACAACGGATCGCCAAGACGAGAAGCCCAGCTCAGGGGCATAGGGGCTGACGGCAAAGACCGCCTGGATGGCTCCGGTGGGTTTTGCAAGCCGGGTGTCGCCGGTTCGAGTCCGGTCAGCTCCACTCCGTTGTGGGAATCACAACGAATTCCCTGGCTTCCTGTGCGTGATACGGCTGCCGGTCGTACCCGGGGCGGAGCTCTCAGACGTTCAGGTTCGTAGGTCGTCGGCGGCTACGTCCATGGCGGTGCCGAGTTTGGTGAGGAACTCAGTGACGACATCGAGCTCTTGGTCGGTGAAGGCCTCGCAGATGGTCGCTATGGAGTTCCGTAGTGGTGCGAAGAGATCGAGTACCGCTTGGCGGCTTGAGGCGCTTGCCCGTAGATCCCAGCGGCGTCGGTCGTGGGGATCTCGGACTCGCTCGATGAATCCTTCTGCTTCGAGCCGGTCGGCGATGGTCGTGATGGCGCCACCGGTGAGGCCGGTGCGTTGGGCGAGTTCGGTGGCGGTCAATGGTGGATCGGCGCTTCGAAGCACGTCGAGGCACTTCAGGGCGGTGGCGTTGAGGCCTAGTCGGCCTGCCAGAGCTGAGTGGAACAGCACGACTTTCGTGGCCAGGCTCCGCGCTACCTCCTGGGTCAGGTGGTCGACCCGGTTGCGGCGATTCACAGCAGTTGACATCGGGTCACCGATCCTTTAGTTTTCTAACCTTCAGGAAACTATAGTAGTAGATGACTGCTGAAGGGACGAGGTTGTGCATGTTGCCCTCAAAGACGAGCTTCTAGACGCCCAGCTGCTGCGCACCCTCGGAACGGCCCCGGCCGGCGGAGCGGACATCGGTGAGTGCCTGGGCACTGCAGCGCAGATTGACAGCAGCGACACGGAACGCTGGTACGTGGAGTGGACGGCCCTGGCCGAACGGGTGCTGGCCGCAGCCGAGCGAGCACTCGACGATGGTCACCAGGTCAGCGCCCGGGAGGGGTTCTTTCGGGCCGCGAACTATTTCCGCACCGCTGCCGTGATGCTGTACGCAGTCCCGCTCGACCAGCGCCTAGTCGAGACCAACCGACGCCACAGCGAGGTGTTCCGCCGCGGCGCTGCTCTACTGGCGACGCCGCCGGAGATCGTGGCCATCCCCTACGAGTCCACAACCTTGCCTGGCTACTTTTTCCCAAGCCCCGTCGCCCACGACCCGGCATCGACGTTGATCCTCACCGGTGGCTACGACAGTTCCGCCGAGGAGCTCTACTTCCTGACCGGCGCCGCCGCCCTGGAACGCGGCTACCACGTTCTCGCCTTCGACGGACCCGGACAAGGCGCAGCACTGCTCCAACAGGGTCTAGTACTGCGACCCGACTGGGAGCACGTCATCGGCCCAGTCATCGACTACCTCCTGACCCGCAGCGATGTCGACCCGGACAGGATCGCCCTCATTGGATTGAGCCTCGGAGCCCACCTTGCTCCCCGGGCCGCCAGCGGCGAACATCGACTTGCCGCCTGCGTCGCCGACTGCGGCTCATTCGACCTGTTCGTCTCGGCGCTTTCCCGAATGCCCAAACAGTTGCGAGACGGATACGCAGCAGGTCGGCCATTGCCCACGGCGCTGCTCCGCAAGATCCTCGAGATCCTCGCCGCCAAGCCGACGGCTGGCTGGGCTCTACGGCGCGGGCAACTCGTCCACGGTGTCAACACGCCCATCGCCTACCTCGAGGCGTTGCGCGCATACTCACTCGTCGACCGCGCCCAGCACATCACCTGCCCGACCTTCGTCTGCCACGCCCAAGGCGACGACATCGGCGACAGCGCCCCACAACTCGCGGCCGCGCTGCGCTGCCCTCGTCAGCTCGTCACCTTCACCGCCGCCGAGGGAGCCGGAGACCACTGCGAGGCCGGCGCACGCGCCCTGTACCACTCCCGATCCTTCGCCTGGCTCGATCCCATCCTCCAACCGACAAAACTCACCGGATAGGCCGATACCAGAGCGTCCAAATCCCTGTGGGACAGTCGCCCGGGGAGGACGCCCCGAACGCTCATCCCGAAGATCGGCGGCGACGTCCGCAACAGCGAGCCGATCGACGGTTCTGGAAAGTCAATCGGCCCCATAATGCTCGATCCATTGCGCAGCGAAAGCGTCACCGATCGCCGGGAGCGAGGCGGTGGACGACTGGTTCGAACATAGCCTCATCACTTTCGGCGCCGACCTTGCGGCGAGCCAGGCGGCACTCGAAATTTGCGCGATCTCAGGCTTTCGCGCTGAATAACCCCAGTTCAAGGGGCAGGGAGGGGTTCGAACATAGTCTCGTCACGTCTACGCCCGTTGTCATAGTCACAACGTCTTCCCTGTTCAAGGGCAGTATTTCATTGGCAATTGACGACCGAGGCAAGCGGCGAAGCTCGGACACGAAGGGCGTCGTTTCCATCGTGATGTATTCGGCGGCCATCGGGCTTGCCTTCGTGACACCGTGGCTTGCCTACGCCCTGTACGTGCTCGTCGTGGCGGAAGTGCCAGAAGGTAGCACCGAGCTGCAGTGGGTTCTTCGGTGCGCCCCTTGGCGTGGTACCTCCGTCGTCTACGAGACCTGCCAGGGCCTCGTGCCATTCCTTGGTCCGCAGTGCAGGACGGAGCCGCATCTCTCTATGAGATGGCCGCATCACGGGACGACGGGATGACGCCGGTCGGTTGACTCAAAGTCGTGCGCCACGCTGCGAGCTGAGCTCTCGCGCGGGCATGTGATGTCTCGCTCGCTCCGCCATCGAGGGTGTGCCGAGGGGCGCGGCGGGAAAGCGCCCGCTGTCGTAATACTGTGGAGACAGTCGTCGGCTTGGCCGGAGGGGTCATGGCGGAAGATCAGTTCGTGACTGGTGTTGGGAACGTGGCTGAGGCTGGTCAGGGGGTGTGTGACGCCGTGGAAGCCGCCGTGACCGCGCTCGAGGCGGGGCGGCAGGGCCGCCTCGCCGGTCGCCCCATGAGCGAGATCGTCAACGAGCTCATCAACGGCGGTGGCCGAGACGTCCGGCTCAGAGCGGCAGATGCTTTCCTCCGGTTCGAGAGAGCCATCCAATCGATGCGGGTTGGCGTGATCCGGGCCATGATCGACGAAGAGGGCCTGTCGATCACCGAGGCCTCAGCCAGGCTTGGGATCTCTCGCCAAGCCGGGGCCCGCCTCTATCATCCGGAAAGCGATCGCCAATTCGAGCCTCTTTCTCAGATATGGGACCAATGGCCCTAGATGCACCCCCTGGGTGCCCGCCGACTCTGTCGTAGTGTCCAATCCTTCGACGGCAGTTCCCAGTTCCTCATTCGAAGCGCCGACTCATTCGCTGGGTTCGATCGATGCCCATACTCGGCTGATCCTGGATTCGGTTCCGCACGTGGTGTGGACCGCTTCGGCCGATGGCGCGATCACGTCGCTGAACAGTCGGGGCACGGCGTACACCGGCTGCCTGGGTCCAACCGGGGACGGGGACTGGCTGAGGCGTGCTCATCCCGACGACCGAGAGATGGCTCGCAAGGCTTGGGCCGAGGCGGTGGCCACCGGGGCGGACTACGGTGTCGAGTACCGGATCCGCCGATATGACGGCGTCTACCGCTGGCACTCGCTTCGGGCGAAGCCAGTGCGGGATACTGAGGCCAACGTGGCCTTCTGGGTCGGAACGGCCACCGACATCGACGACCAGCGGCGACTGGAGCTGACGCTACGCAAGTCGGAGAACGAGGCGGTGCAGGCGCTCACCCTTCTCGGGAGCATCGGAGACGCTGCGCCGATCGGCTTCAAGCTCGTCGACACCGACCTCCGGATCATGCGGATCAACAAGCGACTGGCCGAGGCCGATGGCCGGACGGTCGCCGAGGAGGTTGGTCGCACGGTTGCCGAGATGGTTCCCGACCTGTGGCCCGAGCTCGAAGACGTCTATCGTCGGGCGCTCGCGGGTGAGACCGTGTGCAACGTAATGCTCAGCCGCACGAGCGACGCCGACGGAGTGAAGCATGTAACTCACCTGCTCGCCAGCTACTACCCGGTGCAGGTCGACGGAGAGATCGTTGGCGTGGGCAACGTCGTCCTCGACATCACCGAGCGCAAAGAGGCGGAAGCCTTCCGACAGGTCGTCATGGACAACATGGCCGAAGGCCTCTACACCCTTGACGCCGCCGGGTTGGTCACCTACGTCAACCCAGCTGCCTGCGAGATGCTCGGATGGAGCGAGGAGGAGCTCCGTGGTCGTCCGATGCACGAAACGATCCATTTCCAGGACGCCAACCACCACCCCATCCCAGCCGAGGCGTGCTCGCTGCTCGAGGTCCGCACGCTGGGCCACACGCTGCGCAGCTCTGACGAGACCTTCAGCCGCAAGGACGGGACGACCTTTCCCGTCGCTTTCTCCTCGGCACCTTTGCACAGCGAGGCTGCCTTCGAAGGCGTGGTCGTCGTGTTCCGGGACATCACCGATGAGAAGCGGGACCAGGCGCTTCTGCGGCGCGAACTGGCTGCTCTCGGCTGCGTGGCCGGGATCCGTGACGCCATCGACGAGGACCGTTTGGTCCTGTACTCCCAGCCGATCGTCCCGCTCGGCGACGGCCGTCCGGCAGAAGAGGTGCTGCTCCGAATGGTCGGCTGCGACGGCGAGATCATCCCGCCGGGCGACTTCTTGCCAGTCGCCGAGAAGTTCGGGCTGATCGCTGAGATCGACCGTTGGGTCGTCAGCCGCACCGTCGAACTGGCGGCCCTTGGGCGGACAGTCGAGTGCAACCTGTCGGCTGCCTCCCTCGAGTCGCCGGGCATGCTGTCGTTCATCGAGCACGAGATCCGCAGGAGCGGCGCTGCTCCAGCTGATCTCGTGTTCGAGATCACCGAGACGGCTCTCATGACCGATCTCAGAGCAGCAGAGGAATTCGCCCAGGGCGTGGCGGCCCTCGGATGCGGCTTGGCCATCGATGACTTCGGAACGGGGTTCGGGAGCCTCGTCTACTTGAAGAAGCTGCCGATCACCCGGCTCAAGATCGACGTCGAGTTCGTCCGAGACCTGCTGACCAACGAAGCGAACCGACACGTGGTTGACGCCATTGTCAGCCTCGCTCGATCGTTCAATGTCAGCACCGTGGCCGAAGGCGTCGAAGATGCCGCCACTCTCGACTGCGTGCGGGCGGCTGGAGTGGACTTTGCTCAGGGGTTCTACCTGGGGCGTCCCGGCCCCATCTCGCCGGGTTGAGGAGGTTGCCGGACCCTCTGGCCTTGGAGACGGGACTCGGCTGGCTAGGACCGAGCGGCTCGCGACCTTCTCTATCTGCAAGCGTCTGTTGCTGGCGGCGCCTCGGGTGGTCCGTCCGTTTCGGACGTTGTTGACAGTGGGCGCCCTGACCGTCACTTATGCCACGCGACGCGCGGCCCGACTCCGGCACCACAGGGATACCCGTTTCGGCGCGGGCGCCAGCGGCTGCGTTCTCGGCGACCTCCGGCGCCCCCGTGAGAGTCGTCACGTGACCTCGTCGCACTGAGCAACGCCGCCGCCGGCACGCGCGTGCTTGGCGCCGCCTCAGCCGCCCTACGGTGGAGGGGGAACCAAGGAGGCAGCACATGGCGAACTCGACATCAATCCACGGTCTGAGCACGCGGCGATACTCTCGGCGACGGATGGCGGCCGCGCTGACGACCGCGGTACTCGCCGGCCTCCTCCTCGGGGCGAGCCCAGCGACAGCCTCCGTGCAGCCCAGCCCGGCTGGCAGCACACACCCGGCCGACGCCTACGGGTTCGACGCTCCGGCTGCGGCCGCCGTGGCCGGCGGCGACCTGTTCGTCGCCAACAATGCCGGGAACTCGGTCACCGAGCTCAACGCGTCCAGCGGCGCCTACGTCGCCACGATCGCCGGCACCGGCTACAACTTCAACGGGCCGACCGCGATCAAGAGGGTCAAGACGGACATCTTCGTGACGAACGGAGCTGGTGACTCCGTCACCGAGTTCGTCGCCGGCACAGGCGCCCTCGTCCGAACGATCTCCGGCGCCCAGTACGGCTTCTCCGATCCCATCGCTCTCGCCGCCAACTCGTCTCATCTGTTCGTGCTCAACGCCACCGGTTCGGTGACGAAGCTGAGCACGACGAGCGGTCATCTCAATAGCATCGCCTCGGGTAGCCAGTTCGGTTTCGACGCGCCGACGGCGATCATCTCGCAGGGAGACGACCTGTTCGTGACGAACAGCTCCGGCAACTCCCTCACCGAGATCGACTCCACCACGATGGCCTGGGTGGCGACCCTGTCCGACTCGAGTTACGGCTTCGACCAGCCGACCGGCATCGCCGCCCACCTCGGGAACCTCTGGGTGACCAACGAGGCGGGTCAGTCCCTGACCGAGCTCTCCGCCTCTACGGGCGCCCTCATCCAAGTGATCACGAGCGACGACTACTACCTTCCGACGCCCGGACCGATCACCTACGGCGACGGGTATTTCTTCGCCGCCAGCCCACCGGGCTCGTCCCCGATGATCACCCAGATCACCGCCAGCACGGCTTCGGTGAACTGGATGATGTGCAACACCAACGGCCCATACGACTTCAACAACCCTCAGTCGCTCGTCGTCGCCGGCGCCGACCTCTGGGTGGTGAACGAAGGCGGCAACTCATTGACGGAGATGAACGCCAGGTCAGGAAAACTGATCGCCACGATCTCCTAGCCTTGCGATGCAGAGCTGATCGCAACCCCTTGCCGCTTCTGGCGAAGCAGGGCGCGGACGGGCCGAGATTCCGACACAGCGGGCAACTCGGTGGCGCTCACCGCGCTGGCAGTGCAACCTAAGGCGATGGCGTCGCTGGATCCCGATGCGCTGATGAAGGGTGACCTCTCTCACCTTGGCGGGGTCATCGACCTCGCTACCGTCGCATTGGTGCTCGACGCAGTGTGGGAGCATCTCGCTGCCCGGGATGTTCACCGGGCGGACCCGTCCACATGGCCATCAGGTGCGGTGTATCACCTGCAACCGCTCAAGCGCAGCGGGGCCTTACGCGCGCTGGCCACCGAGGACATCCTCGGCATCCAGTCGAGCATCATTGCGCGGCCGACATCAGCCGACTGGACGCCGCTGATCAGATTCCCCGAACCAAGCGCTTCCTGGCGGGTGCCGCACAAGAACTGGCACCTGGACGAGCCAGGTCGAGGCAACCCGGCTGCGCATCGAACGGCTCGGCTGTTCGTGCTCCTCTCGGACCAGCAGTCCTACGGTGGCGGGACTCTGGCGATCGAGGGATCAGCTGGGCTGGTGCGTCGTGTCGTCGCCGGGAGCCCGGACCACGACGCCGGATCCTCCACGGATGTCAGGCGAGCCCTCCAGCGGAGATACGAGTGGTTCGAGCTCCTCTTGTCCCAGCGAGACGCTTGCCTGGACGCCCGCCTTCTCGACGGTGAGGAGGTCGATGGCGTCTTCTGTCGTGTAATCGAGCTGACCGGCGCGGCCGGCGACGTTTGGTGCATGGACCAGTGGACGCTCCACAACGCCTCGACGAACGCGAGCAGTTCTCCGCGGATCGCTGTGACGCTCTTTGCCAGCGAATGAGCCCGGGACCGGGTGGTGCGTCGGAGAAATAGCTGCAGGGGTTTAGGAACGCCGAGAACTACTGGTCGCGCCAGAGGACCCTTTCCCGCTCCGCTGCGGCGGCGCCTGCGCAATCCGGGAGGAAGGGTGCCGCGTCGGCCGAGCGGTGTGTCATTCCGAGAGAAGTTACGTCGATCCTCGGGCAGCGGTCTCGATTGCAACGATGTCGATCTTCGTCATGGTCATCATCGCGTCCATGACCCGCTTTGCACTGGCCCTGTCCTGGCTGCTCATCGCTTCCAGCAAGGCTCGAGGCGTGATTTGCCACGAGAAGCCCCAACGATCTCTACACCAACCACACGCGCTCTCCTCCCCGCCGCTGTCCACGATCGCGTTCCAATACCTGTCGGTCTCGGCTTGGTCGTCGGTCAGTACCATGAAGCTGACGGCTTCGTTCGGAACGAAATTCGGCCCACCATTCAGACCCACAAATGATCGGCCAAGCACGGTGAATTCGACCGTCAGCTCATTACCCTCCGATCCGTCTGGGTAGTCCGACGGGGCAAGATGGACGGCGCCCACGTGGCTGCTGGGAAACGTCCTCGCATAGAACTCAGCCGCCTCGCGGGCCTCACCGTGATCGAACCACAAGCAGGTTGCCAGTTTGTCGGACATCCAATTCCTCGCTTCACTTTCGCTCAGTCGCCATTGCGACGTGGTCAGTGGTTTGCCTCGGCACTCGTATGTTGCCGGGTGACCAGTCGGCGAAGGCCGATACGACGCCTGATCAGGGAATTGAACGGTACATCCGGAGGAACGCCTCCCGGAAGCCGCGTCGCGGCCAGAACCGAGCCGCCTGCAGGTTGGTCATCCGCCAGTCGGTGATGACCGTCTCGTAGCCATGATCGCGGCCAAGTGGCGCGTCAGGCTGCCCGCTCCCCATCGGTCTGCGGCGACGGCGTAGAGATCGCGGACGGTCTCCGGTTCGCGAACAGCGTGTCCCGCCACGTAGCTCCACACATGGGGACCGATCGCAACGCTGGGATGACCTCCCCTGTCCATGGTCGTGGACCGGATCGCAGCGGCTCGTCAAGGTTTCCGGGCGATGACGAACTGGTGGTCGCTCCGCATGCGATAGATGCCGAGCTGGTCGCGCCCCGCCTCGAGTGCATCCATGATCTCGCGCCGAACCTCGGCGGCGTCGGGACCTCGAAGGGCCGGCACCGAAGGTCCGGTGCTGGAGACGGCCCGCCAGGCAACATCCGCGTCCGGCCACTCGACGACCGAAACCCGAGCGCCCCGCTCAATGACGACGAAGCCGGCCGCCTCGAGCATCGCCTCGGCGACGCCCGGTGTGGCGATGTCGTTCAGCCGCTTCATCGACCCGTGGTGCGCCTCCGGCGAATGGCGGGCGAGCGGGCGGAAGACACCGCGGATGTCGAGCGGCGGCCCCTCGCCCCAGAAGCTGATGCCCAGCGGCGCGCCGGGCTTGAGCACCCGGATCGCCTCTTCGAGCGCCTTCTCGCATCCACCCCAGATTCCGTTGATCGAGATGGCGGCGTCGAAGCAGGCATCCCTCCACGGCAGCTCGAACATGGAGCCGAGCCGCAGATCGGCCTCGGGCGTACGGACGGCCGCCACGGCGAGGAGCTCGGACGACGCATCGACGCCCGAGACCGTCGCTCCCATGCCCGCCGCCAGGCGCACGGCGAGGCCAGACCCGCAGGCGACGTCGAGCAGAGCGGTCCCCGGCCCGACGCCCACCCGCTCGAAGATCGCCATGAGCACGTCGATTGCGTAGTGCTCGTGCAGGCACGCCCAGTCGGCCGCTCGGTGGCCCCACGCATCGCCGGCGGCCCGCCAGTCGTGCTGCCCGTCACCGGTCTGGGCGCCGTCACCGCTCTGGGCGCCGCTACCGATCTGGGCGCCGTCGTTGGTCTCGGCTGCCTCGCCCGTCCGTTGGGTTTCTGCTCGAATTGCCATAGACCGCATCGTGCGCCAGATGGCGCCGGAAGTCCTGAAGATTGGTTGGAGATCGCGCGACCGTCGTTCGTCAACTGATCTCCATCCCGGCTCCAAGACTCCGGGGCCGCATCGGCGGAAAGTGATCGCTGTGGCTGGCGAGCGCCCGCCGCGATCACAAAGGAGGAGTGGCGATGACCACCACCGATACCCCGACCATCGACAACGGCGTCAACATCGAGGCGCTGCGAGGCGCCCGCGAAGCGCTCACGAGCCACCCTGAGGCCGCCCGTTTCCAGTGGCGGGCGAGCTGCGAGTGGGTGAGAGGGACCCACAGCCGGACCACGATCACCGACTTCTCCGGCCTCGGAGCCGAGCACGTGCACCGTCAGACCTACACGGTCGAGGCCGACCACCCAGAGGTTTTCGCCTCCGAGGACAACGGTGCCACCCCACCCGAGATCGCCCTCGCCGCGCTGGCATCGTGCCTCACGGCCGGTGTCGCGACAGTGGCGTCGAACCGCGGCGTCCAGCTCCATTCCGTGAAGGCGACCGTCACGGCGGGGATGGACCTGCAAGGCATCCTTGGTATCGACGGTGACGTACGCAATGGCTTCGACCAGATCGCGGTGAGCTACGACATCGACGCCGACGCAAGTCGCGCGGACCTCGAGGCGATCCTGGCCCAGTCCCAGAAGCGGTCGGCCGTCTTCGACATCATCACGAATCCGACCACCGTCCAGGTTTCCCTCGCCTGAGCGGCCCGCGGATCCGTTCCCGACCACTGAGCTGCCACGATGATGCGAGCGATGCAAGTTGGTGTTGTCGTCGTCGGTGCCGGGCAGGCCGGCCTGGCGATGAGCCGTCATCTTGCCGCCGCCGGGCTCGACCACGTCGTGCTCGAACGCGGCGAGGTGGCGTCGTCGTGGCGCACCGAGCGCTGGGACTCCCTCCGGCTGCTCACCCCGAACTGGATGTGCCGCCTGCCGGGGTGCCAGTTCGAGGGGCCGGACCGCGACGGCTACCAGACGGCGGCGGAGACCGCCGGCTGGCTCGAGGCCTACGCCTGCCGCACCGGCGCCCCCGTCCGCACACGAGTCACAGTGCGACAGGTGCGTCGAGCGACCCGCGGCTTCGAGGTGGCCACTGACGACGGCTGCTACCTGGCTGCGGCCGTTGTCGTGGCGGCGGGTGCGTCGAGCGACCCGCGGATCCCCGCGGTCGCGGCCGAGCTGCCTCGCAGGATCGACCAAGTGACCGCCATGGCCTACCGGAGCCCTGCACAACTCGACGCCACGGGCGACGTGCTCGTGGTCGGTGCCTCGGCCTCGGGCGTCCAGATCGCGCACGAGCTCCGGCGATCAGGACGATCCGTCACCCTTGCGGTCGGTGAGCACGTCCGGCTCCCGCGCACCTACCGTGGCCGAGACATCTACCACTGGCTGGAGGCGATCGGCCAGCTCGATGAGCGCTACGACGAGGTCGAAGACATCGAGCGGGCGCGCCGCCACGCGTCCGTGCAACTCGTCGGCCATCCGAGCCGGATGTCGCTCGACCTCAACGCGCTCTCCGACGCCGGCGTCGAGTTTGTCGGCCGGCTGATGGCCGTCTCGGGCGGGGTGGCGCAGTGCTCCGGCGGGCTTGCGAGCCTGACGGCGAATGCGGATCTCAAGCAGACGCGCCTCCTACAGCGGATCGACGACTTCGTCACCGAGCACGAGTGTTCGGACGAGGTCCCCGCCCCCGACCGGCCAGTGCCGACTCGCCTCGGTGCGGTACCCACCGAGGTCGATCTCGGGCGGTTTACCACCGTGATTTGGGCGACCGGGTATCGCCCCTCCTACCCCTGGCTGGACCGGGCTGCCTTCGATCGCCGCGGCCGGGTCGCGCACGACGGTGGCGTCTCGCCGGTGCCGGGACTCTATGTTCTCGGGCTCCCGTTCCTGCGGCGACGGCGCTCGAACCTGATCGCCGGAGTAGGGCAAGACGCCGCCGAGTTGCTCCCGTACCTACTTGCCCATCTCGACGGCGCAAGCCGCTCGCGGGGCGTAGGCCGATCCTGCCGCTCAGTCATCGAGGGGGCGGGCGAGCAGCGCATTCCGGACCCGATGGACCACCGCATCGACCGGGCGTGACGACCCGATTGCTGCGAGCTCAGCGGCGCGGGCCTCGCCGAGCCTGCTCTCGAGCTCGTCACGGGTGGCAAGTGCGACGTCGCGCAACCTTGCCGACATCGGCGTCACGCCGAACATGAAGTGCGCCTCGATCGCTCCGATCAGTTCCACGGCCAGCTCCGCTTGGCCGATGTGGTGCAGCGCGATGACACAGCGGGAGAGCGTGTGCCACTGCTGAGACCACTCGCCGGAGCGGTACCAAAGGTCGACGGTCTCGGCCAAACCCGCGCAACCGCGCTCGAGATCACCGAGGTGGATGAGGAACCCGCACGCCTCGGTCAGCGCGAACGCGCCCATCCAACGGTTCCCGGCCATCCGTGCGAGTTCGTCGGCCTGGAGGAAGGCCGCCAGCGCTCCCTCGTCGTCGTTGCTGGCGAAGCCCTCGGCGACCGCGACCGAGGCGAGGTCGGTCGGGCTGCCGGTCACGGCGGCGAGCCGGCGGGCGCGGGCGATGTGGTGGGTGGCGCCTTCGTGATCGCCATGGGCGCTCATCCCGACCGCCCCCATGTAGCACGCGTGGACGATCCGAGACGCCACGCCCGACGCCTCGGCCAACTCCACCTGGCGTTCCGAGGCGTGCAATGCACCGACGTCGTCGTTCAGCACGAGCAGTGTGTTCCCGAGCGTCCGCTCCGCCAGCCCGCTCGGCTCGACTCCGAGACCGTCCTCCAAGGCGCGAGTCTCCTGTGCCAGGGCGACCGCGAGCTCGAACTCGCCCCGGACCCACGCTCCGTATGCACGCACTCCCGTGAGGACCGGAGCGAGGGGGTGCTCGAGCACATCGTCCGCCCGAGACGCCGCATCTGCCCAGGCGAAAAGTTCATAGCGCACGGCCCGCATGGCGAACTCCCGCGAGGACACGATGAGCCCGATCGCCGTGTCCAGGTCCCCGGTCTCGAGGGCGAAGCGCTGCGCGGCCCGTAGGTCGGCGAACGACGCGTCCGCGACTTCGATCGCCTGGCGCTCGCGTGGCGTGCGAATCTCCTCCTCGACGAAGCGTGCCAACGCAGCGAAGCGCGCTGCATGCCACCCGAAGACGTCGGCCCGACGCTCGTAGTTCATGCGGCTCCGGCCGTAGTCACGAAGCGTTTCCAGCAGCTCGTAACGAGTGCCGCCGGCGGCGGAGCGGCGAACCGACACCATGGAGCGCTCGACGAGGCGGGTGAGCAAGTCGAGGGCGTCGCCTGAGCGACAGGTCGACTCCGCCGACGCGAGGTCGAAAGGACCGGCGAAGACGGCGAGGGCGCTGAACAGCTCCTGCTCTTCGGGCGCGAGGAGGTCGTAAGACCAGCTGATGGCGTCCTCCATCGTCCGATGCCGGGGATCGCCCCCGCGGCGGGAGGCCTTCAGCAGACCGAAGCGCTCATCGAGCCGGGCAGCGATCTCTGCCAGGTCAATCGTCCGCGCCCGTGCCGCTGCGAGCTCGATGGCGAGCGGGATCCCGTCAAGGCGCCTGCAGATCTCGACGACCGAACCCGCGTTCTGCTCGCTGAGCTCGAAGGCCGGGTCGGACGCCCGGGCTCGCTCGACGAAGAGCGCCACTGCCGGGGCGCTGTCGAGTCCACCGCCGGCAAGGGCCCGAGCGCCGGCGTCGCCGGTCGACAGCGGATCGACGGACCACACTTGTTCACCTGGGAGCCCGAGCGGCTCACGGGAAGTCGCCAAGATAGAGACTGCTGGCGCCTCCCGGACGATTCGGCCGGCGAGGGACGCAACAGCCTCGACGAGGTGCTCGCAGTTGTCGAAAACGACGAGTGAACGCCGCAGCCGAAGTGTCTCGATGATCGCGTCCCCGATGGAGCTGCCACGCCGGAAGTGGACGTCGATCGCCGTCGCTACGGCCTCGAGTGTGGCGTCCTCGTCGCCGACGGCGACCAGCTCGACCAGCTTCACCCCGTCGGGGTAGCGGCCGGCGATGCGGCGCGCCAGTTCCACGCCCACGGACGTCTTGCCGACGCCCCCCGGACCCACGAGGGTGATGAGGCGATACTCCCCGAGGACAGCAGCGAGGCGCTCGAGAAGCGACTCGCGGCCGATGAGTGCTTGCATGGCGGCGGGAAGCGTCGCGTCCGGCGGTGGAACCGGCGCCAGAACGGGTCGCTCCAGGGTCTCTACCGTAGCGATGAACTCGTAGCCCTTACCGTGGACGGTCCGGATGATCGCCTGGCGGCTGCCATCATCCCCGACCGCCTTGCGCACCGACTTGATACGGGTGGTGAGCGCCGACTCGCTCACGAAGCGATCTCCCCAGACGTCGTCGAGAAGCTGCTCCTTACGGACGACCTCACCCCGGTGCTCGACGAGGTAGCAGAGGACGTCGAACGCTTGCGGCTCGAGCTTCACCTCACGACCTTCGTGGCGAAGGGTCACCCGCGTGACGTCCAGCTCGCAGTTGGCAAAACGAAGGATCACCGGCCAACCGTCCACGAGGCCCTCGTCATCGGCCGCGCAACGGCGCGCACCCGGATGCCCGAGGACCTGCGGCAATGGCGATTCAGGAAGTAGGCCAAGTTTCGCGATCTTAAAACGTTCAGTCGGAGCCGACTACCGGCTCGCACATCGAGCGTCGCCGAGGCGACGACGGCACCTTCGCATTTAGGATCAGCGTGATCGCGCTCGAGCGGGGAGGTGAGGATCGAATGCCAGCGGGCAGCGGCGACGAAGCACGCGAGTGGAGTGCTGCTTTTGCGACAGCGTCGACCGATGGGATGGAGGTTTACGAAGATTCCCTCGTTGGGCCCGTGTTCACGCCTTGGGGTGAGTATCTCCTCGACGCTCTGAGACTCACCCCCGGAGAGCGTCTCTTGGACGTGGCCACGGGCCCTGGCACCGTCGCACGGTTGGCCTCTGCCCGGTTGGGTCCAGGCGGGCACGTGCTCGCGACCGACCTCAGTGCCGCCATGCTCGCGATTGCCGAGGCGAAGGCGACGGTAGCGAACGGCTCCCCGATCGAATACCGTCTCAGTCCGGCAGTGCCGCTCGCCGCTCCGGCCGGCTCGTTCGACGTGGTCTGTTGTCAGCACGGCCTCCAGTTCTTTCCGGACCGCCATGGCGCCTTGGCGGAGATGCGTCGGGCGCTCCGACCCGGTGGTCGCATGGGACTGGCCGTATGGTCTGGCGTCGAGACGTGCCCTCCGTTCAACGCCATCCGCGACGCAATCGGTGAAGTCATGGGCAGTGACGCGGCAGAACGCTATGCCGGCGGTCCGTGGGGCCTGCATGCGCCAAGAGCTTTGGCGGACATGGTGACTGCCGCAGGGTTTGGCGAGGCGTCCGTCGAGGAGGTCACTCGGCCGGTGCGTTTTGATGGCGGCGCGGCTCAGCTCGACCGCAGCTTGGCCGCGTCAGGGTTGGCGGCGGAATTGGCAGCGCTCAGCAGCGAGGCGCGGGCTGTGTTTTCCTCCGCTGTCGCGGGAAAGCTGTCGAGTATGACCGATCGCAGCGGAGCCGTCACGTCACATCTGACATCGCAAATCGTCTTGGCCGTCGCCCGCTGAGCTGACTTGTCGAGCCGATCGGGGAGGCAGCTCGGCTTCACGACCGGGATCTCAGCAAGGCGATCTCGGGCATCTCGTCGGGCGGCCCGAAGCCGTGCGCGACGAGCCAGCGCACGTTCAGCAGGCACCGCAGCGACCACCACGCGCGGATGAGGTCGCGGTCGACGTCGGTGCCGTAGCCGTCGACGACGTCGCCAAGGTGCTCCTCGTGTCCGAGCGTGAGAGTGGCGAGGTCGAAGAGCCCGTCGCCCTGGGACGCCTCGGACCAGTCGATGACACCGGTGACCTTGTCCCCGGCAACAAAGACATGGTCGACCTGCAGGTCGCCGTGAATGAACACCGGTGTCCACGGCCGGAGTGCAGTCTGGGCGAGCGTGCGATTGCGCGTGACCACCTTGGGGGGCAAGACGTCGTTGGCGACGAGCCACTCGCACTCAGCGTCGAGCAGCGCTGCGAGCTCGTCGGCGCTCCGACCGGGCCACGGCGGCAGCGGCGCGTCGTGCAGCGCTCGGGCGGCTGCGCCCGCCGCCGCCCACGCCGCCGACGACGCGGTCGACGGATCGCCCAGGTGGCCGAGTGCCGTCCCCGGGAGAGCGGCGAGCGCGAGCACGGGCGGCTTCTGCCACAGGATCTCCGGGGTCGGGACCGGCGCCAGCGCCATCGCCTCGACCTCGACGTCGGTGCGCGCCTGGTCAGCGTCGATTTTCAGGAACACGTCGCCGACGCGCAGGGTGGCGCGCTCGTTATGTGCGACGACGACCTCGACCTCCACCTCAGACATCATCGCGGCAATGACCACTGAACAACGGCGAGGTCGTCGACACAGTTCGAGACGCCCTGGTTGCTGGAAGCGGGAGAGACAAGCGCATGTGCGAGCGGCAGACGAGGGCGAGAGTGCCTCACCGACCGCCCAGTCGGGTGGTGCCGTCGAGCAGCTCCCTCGCCATGTCCAGGTGCCCGGCATGTCGCGCCGTCTCTTCGATCATGTGCAACACGATCCAACGAACATTCGGTGGCTCGTATCGACCATGCTTGCCCATGGGCACGGCCGAGAGGGGGGTTGTTGCCAGCACGGCCTCGGATTGCGCGCACTGGTCGCGGTAGAAGGCGATGACCTCCGTCGAGGGCTCGTCGGTTGCAAAGATCACGGTCAGCGGGTCGTAGGGGGGCTGATCTTCGTCGCGGTCTCCCTGCAACTCAGGCTCTTTGCCCGCCACGACACCTTGAAACCAGTGCCATTCAGCGCCACCCAGGTGCTCGAGCATCCCTGCCGGCGTCCAACCGGTGGGTACGACCGGCCGATGCCAGTCCGCCTCGTCCAGTCCCTCGAGGACCGCCAGGACCGCTTCGCGCTGGCTCCGCAGAAACTCTCGCAGCATCTCGTCGTCGGCTTCGCGTTCGACCTCAGCCACATTCACTCCTCTCAACTGGGCGAGCTCGTGGCGTCCATCGTTGCCGCGAGCAGCGGACCATCCCTTTGAATCGCTCAACCCAACCACCGCCGCACGCTGTCGGCGCTACGCCGACACGTGCTTCGCGAGCGCCAGCGCCTCGAAGTTCTCGTACAAGCTCGGCTCGCCCTCGTGCTCTCTGGCCGCGAGGGCGTGGTGTTCCACCTTGCTCCACATCCCGTCGATCCAGAAGATGTCGGCCAGCAGATCCTTGTCGAGCAACCCGTGCTTGACGAAGGCACCGACCGTCTCTCCGAAGGACAGGACCTTCTCGACTGCCGGGTCTTCCATCGATGCGTTCTCCGGATCGAAGTTCGGTCCGAAAATCACACGCAACGACTCGTCGAGGCCCATCTCTGTGCCCCAGCGCATGAGCTGGATCATCAACGCAGCATCTTCACGACTCGCAACCATCTCTCCACCTCTTTCGAGTTCGACTACCGATACCGACCTCACGACGATGGCAAACTCATCGCGGAAGTTCGGGTTTACGCCGGGAGCTCGGACGGGAGCCCGAACCGCCCGAATTCGACCAGACCGTACTCGTCGGCTCCCCCGGTTTCCGACCGAAGAAACCCGACCACGCCCGCCACTCGCCCCTCCTCGAGCGTGATCACGTCGAGGGCCGCGCCGACATAGCACCCTCGGTCCGGGTTGAGGATGTACCCGCCGATGGCGAGCTGACCGTTGGCGAAGGTGAGACGTGGCGCCAGCGCTCGGGCATGACAGAGCTGACGTGGAAGGCGGCAATGGCGTCTCGACCGCCGAACCAGCTCGGCAATGGCGGCATCGACCAGGTGGCGTCGTCGGTGAGCATCGACACCAGCGTGTCGAGCCGCCGACCGTCCTCGAGCGGGAAAGCGCGCCGCTTTCGGCGGCGCGCCATGTCGAGCGAGACGTTCGTGGCGATCTTGAACAGCCAGCCGCTTCGAGAATCTCGACCACCCGTCACGCCGCCCCACGACGGACTCGGGGGGTTTACAGTTCCCTTGGTATTGCGAGGGGTGGCGGGCTCGATGACGAGCCCTCCAGGTGACCAGGAGGGGACTGGTGGTTCTGCGGAGCAGGGGTGCCCGCTTGCTTGGTGCCCTCCTGGCGGGAGCGTTGCTGCCGGTGTCGGCGGGACTGGGAGCAGGCTCGGCGTCGGCGCAGGCGCGCCGGGACGTCCATGTCAGCCCCCAGGAATGGGTCGTGCAGAAGTCCTACCCGCCCACGATCGAGGACGTAGCCGGGTTGTCCTGCCCCACGAGCTCCGACTGCTGGGCCGTGGGAACCACGGCCTCGGATGGTGGCGCGATCGTCGCGAGCACGACCGGAGGCAGCACGTGGACCTCCGAAGCCGCATTCGGCGGCCTGCACCACTTTCTCGCCATTTCCTGCCCGACGACGACCCGCTGCTGGGCGACGGGATACAACACCGGCGAGAACCTCGGCATCCCGACCTTCAGAGCCGGCATGGTGGTGACAACAGACGGCGGCAGGATCTGGAGGAGGCAACGACTTCCGAACGGCACGAGCATCCTCTCGGCCGTCTCGTGCCCGACGGCCACGAGGTGCTTTGCCGTGGGCGACAAAGGACCGCTCGCCGACGACGACCCGGCAGTCGTGACCACGAACGGTCGCGGCGGGTGGACGTCGGAGTCGGTGCCGAAGGCGGTGTTCGTGCTGTGGGACGTGTCCTGCCCGACATCGAAGGTCTGCTGGGCCCTCGGGGAGACCCGGTCCACGCAATCTCCGATCGTCATTGCCACGACCGACGGAGGAACCACCTGGCGGACCAAGAGCGAGCCGCCGAGTATCGCGGCCGCCTACACCCTGTCCTGCGCGACTGCCACCGACTGTCTCGTGTCAGGAACAACGACCGCCGGTGCTGGCATCGTCACCGCAACGCAGAACGGCGGGCGTAGCTGGACCACGTCGCTCGTTGGCGGTTTCACTGATCCAACCGGCGTGTCGTGCCCGACCGCAGACGACTGCTGGATGGTTGGGGTTCGGGCCTCCTCAGTGGCTGGCTCAGCCGCCGGCGCCGACGTCGTCGTCACGACAGACGGCGGCCTCACTTGGCAGACCCAGAAGCTCCCGGACCCACTTGCACCGACCGGCCTGGTCGAGTTGACGAACGTGTCGTGCGGCACGGCCACTCAGTGCTGGATCGTCGGGTCGACTGCTACGGGCGCTCCGGGAGTGGTCGTGACGACGGACGGAGGCAGAAGTTGGAGACCTGGATCGATGCCCGCCGGGTTGCTCAACTTCGATGCGATCTCGTGTGGCAACGCCAGCCACTGCTGGACGGTCGGCGCCGCCTCGAACGGAGCGGCGATCGAGGCCAGCAGCACGGGCGGCAGGCTTTGGGATCGCCAACTCGTGCCACCCCAGATCGAGATGCTCAGTGACGTGGCTTGCGTCGGTGCCCTCCATTGCTGGGCCGTCGGCTCAGGCGAGCACGACACCGATCTCGCCGCTACGACTGATGGAGGCCGCAACTGGGCGGCCGCCAGCCTCCCGCCGAGCGTGAAGGCTCTGAGCGGGGTGTCGTGCCCGACCACTGCTGATTGCTGGGCAGTGGGCTCCTCGCTGTCCGGGAGGGGGGCCGTCGTGGCCACGACCGACGGCGGCGTACGCTGGACCGCCCAGGTCCTCCCGCCGGGAGTCACCTTGCTCGAGAGCGTGTCGTGCCCGACAACCACAGATTGCTGGGCTCTCGGACTCGGCACCTCAGGTCAGGTGATCGTGGCAACGACCGACGGTGGGAGGAGCTGGAAGGAGCAGTCCCCTCCGGGTGGCCTCTACCTCCTGGCCGATCTCTCCTGCCCGACCACGTCCACCTGTGTGGCGGTTGGGTTGGCGTCGCCCTTCTTTGGTTTTACGATGACGACGACGAACGGCGGCAAAGACTGGGTGGCGGGGTCGCTCCCGCACGAGGCGGGTCCACTGACCGGTGTGTCCTGTTCATCGGCCGAGGACTGTTGGGCCGTCGGCAGCACGTCGGCTGGCAAGGCCGACGTTGTGGCGTCCACGAACGCGGGAAACACGTGGTCCGAGCAAAGGCTGCCGGCCGGTCTGGCCGACGTCGACGGCATCTGGTGCGGCGCGACCGGCAGCTGCCGAGCGGTCGGCCTCACGAACGACGGCGGGGCGGCGATCTTGGACAATGCGCCGGCCGCGCCGACGGCCTCGGGGTTCAGAGGCTGGAGGACCTGACCGAGTCGTCGCCGGGCAGCGGCGGATTCGCTCCGTCGCGTCAGCGAAGTGTCGACGTCAGCAGCTTCTCCCTGATCTGCTCGGTAAAGCAGGTCTCAGGCGCCAGCTCTGGCCCGCAGGTCATGGCCGCCACGAGCATGAAGAGATCCGGGTCCTGCGTCATCAGGTCGGAGCGGCGCCGCCGCTCGGACATGCCGTCAGGTCCGAGCGGGATGTGAGCGTCGGTGAAGACCTGAACGGCAAAGCGCAGGCGCCGCATCCGCTCTGCTCGTTCCTCCACATACGGGGTGAAGGCATACTCCGACCAGTCCTCACCGCCGAGGAGGATGTCACGAATCATGCGGGCGTCGCGTAGGGCGACCGACAAGCCCTCTCCGATGGTGGGGTCGCTGAAGCCGGCGGCGTCACCGGCAAATACCACGCCATCGGCGACGATGGCATCGCACCAGGAGTCGAACATGGGATAGGCGGCGCACGGCCCGGCGGGGCTTGCGTCGACGAAGCGACCGCAGTCGGGGATCGTGTCCACGCGGAAGGCCTCGAGCAACGTGTTCGCCTTGTCGGCGCCCGCCAAGCGGGTCTTGTCCTCGATCGAGTAACCGATGTACAGCCGCGCCTTGTCCTCGCCCTGGGGGAAGACGTACAGGATCGTGTCGCCCGAGGTGCCGATGACCGAGTCGGTGCTCGGCCAGTCGCGGACGCCGTCGACGAGCATTCCCGCCAGGAAGATGCGCGGGTCGGTCTTCTCGACCTCGATGCCGAGTTGGCGCCGCGTCGAAGACTCGCGTCCGTCGGCGGCGACGACGAGGCGTGGTCGGACCTCGTGCTCGCTGCCGCCGTGCACGTACCGGACCTCGGGACGCGCTCCGGCCGTCACCCTGACCTGCTCGACGCCGCGGAGGCCAACTGCCCCCGCCTGCACGGCGGCGTCGAAGAGGGCCTGGCAGGCCGTGGGGTGTCCGATGCCGAGTGCACCGGGGACGCCGGGCACCAGGTCTGCCAGAGGCAGGGCGCCTGCCTCGACCTCCGCCTGGGAGTACACCTCGTCGTAGCCGACGAAGCGTGAGATGACGTTGCCCCCGGCATTGATGAGGTCGCCATGCAGTCCGAGCTGAATCGCTTCGGCCACCCCCCACGGGTGCATGTACTCGCCCCGCACGTGGTCGACGAACTCCTCGGTCCGCTCGAGGAGGAGAACCGGGACCCCAGCGGTCGCGAGTGCCGCAGCAAGCGCGCTACCGGCGATGCCGGAGCCGACGATGGCGACGGCCGGCTGATCTGTGCTCACGATCGGTCCAGAGCTGGGAACGGCCCGAAGAAACCCACGATCTGCTCGAGCCGCCCGTCTTCTGCCAGGCGTCCATAGTCCATGCCCTCGAGTACGGCAGAGCCGTCGGGGCCGTGCATGACCCATCCGAAACGTAGGTGGCCATCGTGCACATCGGCACCCGTCACCACGTCGATGGTGTGGCCGGGCATGGCAACCTGCATGGCGCCGATGTGGGCGACGAGCGCCTCTCTGCCTTTGACACTGGCAGTCGGGTCGCAGTAGGTGCCGTCGTCGGCCCAGGCCGACTCCAGCAGCTGACGCCGGGCGGCCTCGTCAGGCTCGTTCCAGGACGAGCCGTAGGCGGTTACGACAGCTCCGATGTCCATGTGTCCTCCCCTGGCGAACACCGCCAGAGTAGCGGGCACATCGGCGGTGTACTGAGTGCTTTCTTCAGGCCGCCAGGCTGTCGACCATCCACCGTTCACCGACCCTCGTGCCGACCAAGATGCGGGCCGGCGCCCCGCCCCCTAAGGTGACTTTCGGGCGATCTGCAACGTCTTCATCACCGGATCCGCCACTACAGCACAAGGGGACTTCATGACCATCGCTCCAGCGAAGTTCGTGCACGTCGTGTATCGCACGCGCCGCTTCGACGAGATGCTCGACTGGTACAAGACCGTGTTCGGCGCCCGCGTGCAGTACGCGGACCCTGGCATCGCGTTCCTCACCTACGACGACGAGCACCACCGCTTCGCCTTCGCCAACATGGACCTGATCGATCCGGCCGGTGGCGGACCCGACGACCGGGGGCTGATCGGTGTCGACCACGTCGCCTACACCTACGCCTCACTGTCCGATCTCTTCGACAAGTACACCGAGCTCAAAGCCGAGGGAATCATGCCGTACTGGTGCATCCATCACGGCATCACCGTGTCGATGTACTACGGCGACCCCGACGGCAACCAGATGGAGTTCCAGGTCGATTGTTTCGCTGACAACGACGACGCCAACGCTTTCATGTACCGGTCGTTCGCCGTCAACCCGATCGGCGTCGAGTTCGACCCCGAGTCCTGGGTGGCCGATCTCCGGTCGGGTACTCCGGCAGCCGACCTGCTCGCCCGCAAGACCGACCTGCCGGTCTCACCCATACGCAGTGCCAGATCGGCTGGGTTCGCCATACCGACGCAGTGATCGCTGAGCATCGCGTCTCACGGTGTTCCGAACCAGGTGTTCAGGGCGTCGAACAATCCGACATCGGTTCCCTCGCCCACCCAGGCGACATATCCGTCCGGCCGTATCAGCACCGCGGTCGGAGCGGTGACAACGCCAAGCAGCGGCAGCTCCCACACGCCGGAGTACTCGGCATCGATCAGCTGGACCCGGCTACCCCATGAAGTGATGTCAAGGCCGCCGGGGTCACCGAGGTTGAGCAGTATCGGTTCGGCGTCGTGCAGCAGAGCGAAGACCCGCAGCGGACCGTCGGCGGTCGCGAGGTCGAGATCGGGCATGCGACGTCCGAGCAAGGGGTGGCCCTCGCCGAGGTCGTAATGAATGTCGAGCCCTGAGATGATGCCGGTGAGCCACTTGCGCGGCTCGTCCATGATGGCCAACTCCGACACCAGGTCGACCAGAGCCTTGGTGCGCTCGTCTCCCCGCTGGAGCAGGCCCAGAGCCATCGTGTGTCGAAGCGACCGGGCAGCGACCGGGTGCCGCTCCTCCTGATAGGTATCCAGGATGGCTTCCGCTGAGGTCCCGTTGACCACCTGGGCCAACTTCCATCCGAGATTCACGGCGTCCTGCACGCCGAGGCTGAGGCCCTGTCCACCGGCCGGATAGTGCACGTGGGCCGAGTCGCCGGCAAGGAGGACTCGTCCCGCCCGGTACCTCTCGGCTTGTCGAGTCATGTCGGTGAACCTGGAGATCCATGTGGGACTGTGGATCCCGAAATCGGTGCCGTACACCGCCACGAGCGCCTCGCTCAGATCGCCGAGGGTTGGCTCGCTGCTCGGCCCGAGCCGCTGCTCGGTCACGACGACCCTTACTGTCCGGCCATCTTCCAACCTGTGGAGGCCATGGACGCCTCGAGCGTCCTGGCGAATGCCCCGAGGCGGCTCCTCGGTCACCTCGACCTCGGCGATCAGGTTGCTCCTGGTTGCATCCCACCCGGGGAACTCGATGCCGGCAGCCCTCCGAATGACGCTTCGTCCTCCGTCACACCCGACGAGATACTGCGCCCGCAATCGGCGATCGGAAAGCTCGACATCGACTCCGCTGCGGTCTTGGGCGAAGTCTTTCACCTCAGATCCGTAATAGATCCGTACCGGGAGCTCGGCGATCCAGGCGGCCATGATCCGCTCGATCTGGTTCTGCCAGATCCCGAGCGAATACGGATGGCGAGTCGGGAAGTCGCTCATGTCCAACACGGTTGTGCCGATCATGACGGCCTGAGCGACCGTTCCCTCTGCGAGGAAGCGATCGGCGACTCCACGCTGATCGAGCATCTCGATCGTGCGCGAGTGAAAGCCTCCGGCTCGTGAGCCGACGAGCACGTGATCGGGGCGCTGCTCGACGACCGCCACGTCAACCTTCGCCAACGCCAGCTCAGCGGCCAGCATCATCCCCGTCGGACCGCCTCCGGCGATCACCACCGCATGCTCGGCCACGCCTCACCTCTTCCTTCTCCAGGTCGTTCTGAGCTCAGGCCGGAGATTCTGCGCGCCGGCCGGGGCCTTGATGCAAACGCCCAGTGGGCGCTAGATTGAGCGTGGCGGCGTGTGTAGCGTCCACGACATGACACGTTTCGTCATCGATCCACCGACGCTGGTGCAGATCGCGGGAGACCGTCTCCGTGTCGACCCGGGTCATCAATTGGTCGCACCGAGCTCAATCCGCTCTCAGGCGCTCGACCTTCTGCTGCTCCGCGTCCGCAACGGCGAGCTCTCCGAACAATCGGCTCTGGAGCTGCACGAACGGATCACGGAGACAAAGATGCGGCTGCTCGGCGACCGCGTGTCGCGCCGTACTGCTTGGCGGATCGCGCTGGCGCACGACTGGGACACGATTCAGGACGCGGAGTATCTCGCAGTGGCAAGACTCCAAGCAGATGCCCTTGTCACCGTCGATCCGTCACTTGCCGCCAAGGCTGCGGGCGTCGTGGCGCTCGCGCCTTTGACAGACCTGCTTGCCAGGTAGCAGCAGGGTTCAGAGCTGGTCGCTGATGGCGGACTCGCGATCGTGGAGCTACTGAACGAGGCGCAGCTGGGCGGACCCCGAGTAGACGGGTGCCTGGGGAGCCTCGGCATCGGTGACCAGCGGGAGGGCTGGAGCCATCTGTCGATCGAGTACGTGAATCTCCGCCGACTCTCGGTGGCACTGCTGGCGGAGCAGGCCGGCAAGGGCGGTTGCCGACATTGGGCGGGCGAGGTAGTAGCCCTGAACCAGCGGGCATCCCATGGCCGAAAGCCGTGCAAGCTGGCCAGCCGTCTCGACGCCCTCGGCAACGACGGTCATCCCGACGGCTCGCGCCAGCTCGATCACGGCGGACACGATGGCCGAGTCGACGGGGTCGATCTCCAGATCCTGCACGAAAGCCCTGTCGAGCTTGACGTAGTCGACCGGCAGGAGCTTCAGGTAGTTGAGCGACGAGTACCCGGTGCCGAAGTCGTCGATGGCAAGGCGAACGCCAAGGGACTTCAAGTCGGTGAGCGTGCTGATCGTGTTGTCGATGTCAGACATGGCAAGCCCCTCGGTGATCTCGAGGCACAACTGGGAGGGCTGGAGACCTGTCGACTCGAGGATTGAACGGATCTCGTTGACCTGCTCGGACTGCTGGAACTGGCGGGCGGACAGGTTGACAGCGACGCTGAACGGCAGGCCATACTCATCGACCCACTCCTTGGCCTGGCGGCAGGCTCCTTCGAGCACGCTGCGGCCGAGCGAGAGGATCAGGCCCGTCTCCTCGGCGAGACCGATGAAGTGCGCCGGTGAGAGCGTCCCCAGCTCAGGGTGGTTCCAACGGACCAGGGCCTCGACGCCGACGATACGTCCATTCGCAGTCGCCACGACCGGCTGGTAGTGCACGACCAGCTCGTGCTCCTCGACCGCTCGGCGGAGCCCGATCTCGAGATCGAGCCATTCGGCCGATCGCTTGACCATGGCACCGGCGTCGAAACGCTCGTAGCGGCCCGCTCCGAGGCGTTTGGCCTGATACATGGCGACGTCAGCGTCGTGAAGAACGTCGTCCGGTGTGGAGCCGGCGGTTGCGATCGCGATGCCGATACTGACACTGGCTGAGATCGTGCGCCCACAGGCGAGCGTCATCGGGGAGCGGACGGCGTCCAGTATCCGCAGCGCCGTGGCCTCGGCCGCCTCGGGGCTCTCGACGTCTTCGAGGAGCAGGGTGAACTCGTCGCCGCCGAACCGAGCCAGGGTGTCGCCGTCTCGGGTGAGACGCCGGAGTCGGTCGGCGATTCCGACCAGTAGCTCGTCACCGATCTGGTGGCCGAGGCTGTCGTTGGTCATCTTGAACCGGTCGATGTCGGCGAACAGGATCGCGTGGATCTCCCCCGTTCGATCGACCCGTTTGAGCGCATGCTGCAAGCGGTCGAGGAAGATGCGGCGGTTCGGGAGCCCTGTCAGCGAGTCGTGGAAGGCGTGGTACTCGAGCAACACGCGCTGTGAGATGTCGCGGAAGGTGAGTACGGCGCCCGTCACCTGCTGACCCGAGCAGATCGGTGAGCACGTGACCTCGACGGGAAAGTTGTCGCCAGCTCGCCGACGGAACGTGGCTTGCTCGCCTTCGATGATCTGGTTTGCCTGCATGCATCGGCGGGCGGTGCTCGCAAGCGTGGCGAGCTCGGACCTCGTCAGGTCTTGCCCGACGAGCTCGCTCGCGCTCCATCCGAGCATTTGCTCGGCGGCCGGGTTCAAGAAGGTGAGCTGAGCTTGGGAGTCGAACGCGGAGACGCCTTCGGCGAGGCTGGCGGTGATCGCGAGGAGTCGTTCGTGATCGCGGAGTCGGTCCTCGTACAGCGACGAGTTCGCCAGGGCGCCGCTGCCGACGGCAGCGAGCGTCTCGAGCAGGACCCGGTCGGCGTCGTCGAATGGCTCACTCCGGCTGCGTCCGCTTACGGCCAGCCACCACTGGGCATCATTCACGGTCATGGGAGCCGCCATGGTGCCGTCGTCCGGCGGCGTCATGAGCACGGTTGCCTCAGGGCTGCGAAGCAACCTCGAAGCAGCCTGCGACAACGACTTCCTGACGTCACCCGAGCCCATGGCACCGTGCACCGCCAGAGTGGATTCGAACAGCCCGAGCAGCCGGCTGCGATCGTGCCGGGCCTGGAAGCGACCGGCAAGCGCTTGGCGGAACGCCAAGAACGGGAGCACGACCAGAAAGGCGGCGTACGGGTACCCGGACACCGCCAGAGCGGCGACGAGTCCGAGCGATACCGAAGCCACGAGCAGCAGAGCCCGGATCTGAAGGCCGTCGAGCAAGGCTGACCGCCACCGCTCGATGCCGGTGGAGGCGAGCATGACGGCCAAGGCCGAGGAGTTGACGAGCGAGTAGACGATGGCCCCGAGGACTGCGGCGCCCAGGTCCGCGATGCCGAGTCGACCTCCCTGGGGGGCGATCAAGTGGACGATCGCGAGCCCGGCGCTGACCGAGATGATGATCTGGGCCACGTTGAAGAGGGACTTGACGGCAGCGCGTCGCCGGATCACTTGTGCCAGGACGGTTGCCACGACGAAGGCCTCGAGCGTGCCTACCGGCGGTGTGACGAGGGCCAGCACCACGAAGATTCCTTCGCTGAGGTGGTGCGCCTGCGACGAGCCGTCCGAGTACATGAGGATCGGCCACACCCAGCTCGCCAACACGAGTCCGGACAGCGCCAGCAGCACGGCCACTGAACCGAAACCCCGAGACCCGAAGGCTTCCACGAGGAGGAAGACGCAGAGCACGGCGACGGCGACGGTGCCCGCCAAGACTGCCTTGGCGGCGCGAGGGAGCGTCACGGTGTTGGTGGCGTTGGTCATTGGCCGGTCAGTTCCAGGCCGTGTCGTTCCAGGCGGCGTCGTTCCAGGCGGCGTCGTTCCAAGCGGCGTCGTTCCAAGCTGCGTCGTTCCAGGCGGCACCGTTCCAGGCGGCGTCGTTCCAAGCTGCGTCGTTCCAGGCGGCGTCGTTCCAAGCTGCGTCGTTCCAAGCGGCACCGTTCCAGGTGGCGCCGTTCCAGTTCGTACCGTCGACGGGAGCTGGGGACGCACTCTGGGCTGCGCTGCTGATCGATGAGGCGGTCCAAGCTGGCCCGCTCCAGTTGGCCGGGTTCCAAGTCGATGCCGCCCAGGTCGAAGCCAGTGAGATGGTGGCCGGCGGCGAAACGGACTCGGCGGCAGCAGCGGGGATCTGGTTGAGGAAGACCTGACCCCCAGCGGCCGCGGCGCTCATGACGTCGGCGAGCCCGTGGCCGTCGACGAAGGGGTCGCCCACTGGCCCGGGGTCGGCGCCGAAGAGGAGCGCTGCCTTGACCTGGTCCGGACTGAGACCTGGGTCTGCTTCGAGGAGCAGCGCAACCAGACCCGACACGATGGCGGCTGAGAACGACGTGCCGGAGCCGACGAAGTTGTGCCGTCCGATTGCGGCTGTCGGGTTCGCGAGTGCGATGGCGGAGGCCGGTGGGATCAGACTGACGACCGAGCGTCCCGGCGCAACGAGATCGGGCTTGAACCAGCCATCGATGTCCGTGGGGCCAACACTCGAGAAAGCAGGTATCGCGTAGTCGGCGGGAACGTCGGCCCCACCGTCGTCCAAGGATCCGACGGTGATCACCATGGGGTCGTCGCCGGGCGACGTGATCGTTCCGTTGTCCGGGCCGATGTTGCCGGCCGAGGTGACGACGACGATGCCGGCGCTCCAGGCTTGTTCCACGGCCTGGTCGAGTGGGTCCAGAGCCGACGGCGAGGGCGGCTCGACACCGAGGGAGATGTTGAGCACCTGGATCCCGTCGACCGCTTCGTTGTCGATCGCCCACTGCACGCCCTCGATGACGGTGCCCTCGGAAGTGACGCCGTTGCTCCCGGCCACTTTGATGGACACGAGATCGGCGTCCGGTGCCACGCCCGTGTACTGGCCACCTGAGGAGCGGCCGTTGGAACCGATCAGTCCTGCGACGAAGGTTCCGTGACCGTATCCGTCAGTGTTCCAGCCGCCTGGGTTTCTCGGGTTGGCGAGGTTGACCCCGTCGACAACTCGGTCGCCGAAGTCGGGGAGGTTGCTGTCGATGCCCGTGTCGAGCACCGCCACGGTCACGCCCGCGCCCGTGATGCCGTCCGCCCACATCGAGGTCGCCCCGGTCACGGCGTTGAACGCGTCGCTCGGGTGCGACTGGGGAGAGCCGAGTGAGCCCTCCACCGTCACGGTTACGTCGGGTGTGACCGTCAGGCCGACCTGCCTGGCCGCCGCCACCTCGGGCGCCGTGAGCTTGGCGACCACTCCGTGCACGATGGGAAGCGCCGAGAGCACAACTCCGCGCCCGGCCACCAGATCGGCGGCCGCGACCTTGCTGCTGACGCCCTGGACGATGTACTGCTCAGCTCGCCCACCGCTGCTGACCGGCGCGCCGGTGTCGCTCGCGGCGGCCACGCCGAGACACAACGTCACGACTGCGCCGAGCGTCTTCAGACGCGTCCGTCCAGCCGACAGACGGCTGACTTTGCTTGCCCCAAACCTCATCCTGCGGCCTCCCTCGCTCCCCCTCGCCTGAGGGGGAAGACGCCGAACGTGAGGATTTAACCACTGCTAGTGGTCGGCGTCAAATTGGCAGGTCGACGCCGTCAGTGGGTGGGGTGCGTCAGCAGCGGCGCCTCGCGGCGGCACCCGGCTCAGACGCGGACGGCGGCGGGGAAGAAGCTCCGAATTGCGAGGGCCATCTCGGCACGTACGTTCGCGCCGGAGAGGACCACGTCGACCATGGGCACCGAGGTGTGGATGTGGCCGCGGGCAGCGAGGTGGCGCACCGGAACCCCGGCGTCGGCGAGCGCTTCTGCGTAGGCCACCCCCTCGTCACGGAGAGGATCGAACTCGGCGGTCACGATCAGCGCCGGGGGAAGGTTCGACAGGTCGCCACGCAGAGGAGATGCCTTTGCATTCATGCGGTCGGCCGGATCGCAGTAGTGATCCCAGAACCATCTCATCAAGGCGGCGGTCAGGACATAGCCCTCCGCGTTCTCCTGATAGGAGGGACGACTCATGTCGGAGTCGGTCACCGGTGACAACAGCAGTTGGCCGACGAGGTCAGGTCCACCTGCGTCGCGGGCGAGCTGGCAGGCGACAGCCGCAACGTTGCCGCCGGCGCTCCATCCGGCGACGGCCAGCTGGCCCGGGATTCCACCCAGCTCGGCTGCGTTGGCCGCGATCCAACGCACCGCCGCAAAGGCATCCTCGGCGGCTGCGGGGAACCGGGTCTCGGGAGCGTGACGGTAGTTCACCGAGACGATGATGGCGTCCGACCGGGCACACAGGTCGCGACAGAGGGGATCGTCGGAGTCCCGACCACCAAGTACCCAGCCGCCTCCGTGGAAGTAGGCGACAACAGGATGGGGTCCGGCCGATGCAGGCCGGTAGAGCCGATACTCGAGCTCACCGGCGGCGCCCGGCAGCACGCCGTCGACGATCTCACCCACGTTCGGACCGGGCGGGCTCATGGCGGCGGTCGCCGTCATGAACGCCCTGGCATCCTCGACCGTCATCGACTCGAGCGGGGGCAACTCCATCGCCGCCATCATCTCGAGCACCATCGCCACGTCAGGCTGTATTCGGCGGACCACGCCGTCGTTGCAGTGCGAGCCTTTCGAGCCCGTGAACCTAAAACCGAGGTAATCAGCCGCCACCACCTCGTCACAGACTGCGCGGTAGGCGTCGACGCCGCCGATGTAGGGCAAGAAAACCCGTGGTTTGCCAGGGACGTTGGCTCCCATGTACCACGAGTTGGCGGTGGGGTAGAGGGTGATGGCAGCGCAGTCGGCGACATGCTGCATCCAGCCGACCTGAGCGACGGGCGTCGGCTCGACGGTGTCGTAGCCCTCCGTCCCGATGTGGTCGATGCACTCGACGACCCAGTCAACGTGCTGCTCGATCGACACCACCATGTTGGACATGACCGACGGGGATCCGGGTCCGGTGATCATGAAGAAGTTGGGAAACCCGACCGCGGCGAGACCGAGATAGGCCGACGGTCCGTCGGCCCACTCCTCTTTCAACGTGACGCCGCCGCGGCCGCTGATGTCGACGGCGACGATCGGTCCGGTCATGGCATCGAACCCGGTGGCGTAGACGATCGCATCGAACTCGAAGGACTCGCCAACGGTATCGATCCCCGCCTCGGTGACGGTGGAGATCGGCTCCCTACGGAGGTCGACGAGCCGAACGTGAGGCAGGTTGTACGTCTGGAAGTAGTTGCTGTCGAGGCAGGGTCGCTTCGTGCCGAACGGATGGTCGGAGGGGCACAGCGCAGCTGCAGTCGCCGGGTCGAGGACGATCGATCGGATGCGCTCGCGGATCATCTCCGCGACGATGTCGTTCGACGCCGGGTTCAACATGAGGTCGTTGAACACGCCGAGGATGGCGAACAGCTCGCCCGCCTCCCATGCCGCCTCGAAACGCGCCCGCCGCACCTCCGCGGTGGCGGTGACGCCGCTGACGTCGGTCAGCTCGGCGGGGACTCCTCCTCGCGACCACCTTGCCGACTCCCGATAGGCAGCCCGGTCGCGCTCCAGCGCGGCGAGGCGTTCGGCGGCCGGGGGACCGTTGTGCGCCGGGATCGAGAAGTTCGGTGTGCGCTGGAAGACGGTCAGCTGAGCTGCTTCGGCAGCGATGAGGGGGATCGACTGGATGCCGGACGAGCCCGTACCGATCACCGCCACGCGTTTGCCGGTGAAGTCGACCCCCTCGTGGGGCCACCTGCTCGTGTAATAGACATCGCCACGGAAGCGCTCGGCACCGTCGAGCTCGGGCGACTTGGGCAGGGACAAGCATCCACTCGCCATCACGTAGAAGCGGCAGATGACCTGGTCGCCCCGATCGGTGACCACCTGCCAGCGCGCTGCCGACTCGTCCCAGGTGGCCGAGGCAACGCTCGTGGAGAACTCGATGTCGCGACGAAGGTCGTACCGGTCGGCGACGTGCCGCAGGTACGACAGGATCTCGGGCTGAGTGGCGTACTTCTCGGACCACGTCCAGTCCTGCTCGAGCTCTGGGTCAAAGCTGTAGGCGTAGTCAGTGGTCGGGATGTCGCAGCGGGCACCGGGGTAGCGGTTCCAATACCAGGTTCCCCCGACGTCGCCGGCGGCGTCGAACGCCTTGGCGGACAGGCCGAGCTTCCGCAATCGGTGGAGCAGATAGAGCCCGGCGAACCCGGTGCCCACTACGACGACGTCCACTTCGTTCGGAACGCTGGACCCATTGCCTGACGACACTGTTCGAACTCCCCCACTCGGCGGTGGCCTCACTCGGTCACCGCTCGTTTCAGTCTGCCACCCGACGACCGCCCGGGGACACTAGGCGGCGCCCGACGAGCACCACGCCATGAGCAAAACTTCGTGGCGTGAACTTGCCGAGCGAGCTGCCGATCGTCCAAGCACCGATGGCAGGAGGTCCCTCCACGCCGGCGTTGACCGCAGCGGTGTCTCGCGCCGGCGGCTACGGCTTCGTCGCTGCCGGCTACCTCTCGGCCGGAGCTCTCCGTGAGGCCATCACCCAAACCCGTGCGCTGACAGATGCTCCCTTGGGCGTGAATCTGTTCATGCCGTCCACGCCGGGTGATCGTTCCGGGATCGCCGCCTATGCGGCCATCCTCCGGCCGGAGGCAGAGCGCCTTGGTGTGGCCCTCGGAGACGCTCGCTGGGAGGACGACGGCTATGAGGCCAAGCTGGAAGTGGTTGCGTCAACCCACGTGCATCTCGTCAGCTTCACGTTCGGCTGCCCCAGCTCGGAGACGGTCGAGTGGCTGCACCGGGCCGATTTGCAGGTTGCCGTGACCGTCACGTCGGCGCCCGAGGCCCGCATCGCTGCCGATTCCGGTGCCGACCTGCTGATCGTCCAGGGAAGCGAGGCGGGAGGCCACCAGGGCAGCTTCGCCGGCCTGAGCGCTCGCCGGATCCCGCTGTTGTCACTGCTGGAGGAGGTGCGTGGGACGACCGGTGTTCCCGTCATCGCCAGTGGCGGGATCATGACAGGAGGCGACGCCGCCGCAGCGATGCGCCTTGGCGCCATCGCCGTCCAGCTCGGGACCGCGCTCCTGTGTGCGACCGAGGCCGGCACGGCTGCGGCGTACCGGCAAGCGCTACTGGGCGAGCTGTTCTCCGACACGATCCTGACGCGGGCCTACAGCGGACGCTTTGGCCGCGGGCTGGCGAACCGCTTCGCTCTCGAGCACGACGGGCAGGCGCCTCAGGCGTACCCGGAGGTGCACCACCTCACCCGCCCCCTCCGCGCCGCCGCCACCCAAGCCGGCGACACCAGCGTGCCCAACCTCTGGGCCGGAACCGGCTGGCGCCAGGTGACCGCCGAGCCGGCCGCCGCCATCGTTCGGCGTATCGCCGGCGATGCGCGGCGAGCGGCCACCTGAGGCTCGGTGCATGCGTCTCAGTGGATGGCATCGGCAGTGGTCACGTCGACAGGCTGCGGCGTAGAGTTCGCGGCGTCGGGAGGAGAAGGGACGTGGCATCGGCTTGCTTTTCGAGGAGGGTGGGGACGTCAGTAGCCGTCGGTGAGCGGAGGCACCGGCGGCTCGTCGCGTTGCTGGCCGTTGGCGCCGCCGCCTGCACTGCGCTCGCGATATCACCGCCGTCGGCGAAAGCCGCCGCGACGGTTTCTCGGTCCACGGCCTCACGCGCTCCGGTCTTCGGAAACCTGACAGGAATTAGTTGCGTGAGCTCGCGGGTGTGCTTGGTGACCGGCGAAGTCGACGACGTGAGCGGCGGTTCGGTCATCGGCACGACGAACGGCGGGCGCACGTGGCAACAGCTGGCGGCGCCTCCCGGAGTCGGTGCACTGGCTGCGGTGTCCTGCGCCACGGCGGTGATCTGCGAAGTAGTCGGTAGCGGCAACGGCGACTCGGGCGCCATCTACGGCACGACCAGTGGTGGGCAGTCGTGGACGGCGCAGCCGGCGGCGATCGTTGGCGGTTTCTTTCTCGGGGTCGCTTGCCCCTCGATCGAGGTCTGCGAAGCGACCGGCAACGAGGGCATGATCTTCGGCACTGTGAACGGCGGCGCGTCTTGGGCGTCGCAGCAGGCTCCCGCCGGTGCGAATCTGGTCAACGGGATCTCGTGTCCGTCGACGACCACCTGCGAGGCTGTTGGCTACGGGAGTGGAGCGGCTCGAACCTCCGATGGCGGGACCACTTGGGTCCCGCAGGCATTGCCGGCGTCGGTGCAGGAACTGAACGGCGTGTCCTGTTACTCGCTGACGCGCTGCGTTGCCGTCGGCATCGATGCCATCGACAGCGGCCGACGTGAGGTCGGCGTGCTCGTCTCTACTCATGACGGCGGCGTCAAGTGGTTCCGCCGGCACATCCCGAAGGGGATGGATGACCTGACGAGCGTGGCATGCACGCCGGCCGGCGTGTGCGAGGCAGTCGGCCTGGGGTCGACCACAGCGATCATCGGGTCGACCGACGGCGGTCGCACGTGGACAGCCCAGCCGGTCGCCGGGGCGCCGTACCTCCTCGGTGTCGCCTGCCCGGGCGCGCGGACCTGCGAGGCGGTCGGCCAGGATGCCGACGACGACATCGCCGCCTATCGCACGACCGACGGGGGCGCGAAGTGGTACCGACAACGCCTGCCATAAGGCGCCGCATCTCGCCGACGAGGAACAGCTGCGAGAGGGTGGATCAGGGACAGAGCAGCAGAAGCCGCAGCATGAATGGACTCGTCACCGGGCGCTTTCGGCGAGACCCTGGTTGCACGCCGGGCCGGCGACCGGCCTCGGCGACCGCACGCGTGGCCTTGGTTCGGGCTGCGATCGCCGCAAGCCGTCACTCCAGGCAGCAGCCAGCCAATCGCTGAGCTCACCCGTCTGCCGGACCAGGCGGCCGCGTCGGGTGACCGCTTCCCGCGCGGTTCTGCGGCTCAAGTCTTCTTGATGGGCCCTCGCAAGGTCTGACAACGACATCGGGAACACTTCACACCTCCTCGCGCCTCCGGCCTTTCCAGATCGCTTGTTGTCAAGTTACTTGAAACTAAGCTGTATGTCAAGCTACTTGTCATCAAGTAACCGGAGCGTTATGCTTGAAGGGATGAAGGCCGACGCGAAGGGCCGGCGTTCCTCTGCTTCGCCGGCCGAGAACCTCGAACAGTGCGCGGACGACGACATCGACGCCCACGTTCGATGGGCAAGGGAGGCGTGGTCGGAGATCGACCCCGACGTGGAAGCCATCGTCTCGAGGGTGCAGATGGCACAGCGTCGTCTCGAGCGCGCTGCCGTTGACACGCGCGACCAGGTCGGCCTCGCTCACGGCGAGCTCAAGATCCTCTTTCGGCTGACTCGCGGGTCCCTTGGGCAGGGGGAAATTGCAAAGAGTCTGCTCGTGTCCACTGGCACTATGACCAACCAGCTCGACAAGCTCGAAGCGGCCGGACTCGTCGTCCGACTCGGCGACCCCAATGACCGCCGCGGCAAGGTCGTCGAGATGACGGCGCAGGGCCGAGCGACCCTCGACCGATATGTCAACGTCCAGGCAAGACGCGAGCGCCAGCTCCTGGACCGTCTCAGCGCCGATGACAAGCAGCAACTGAACGACCTCTTGCGCAAGCTCCTCGCCTCCCTCGCCGACCAGTCCCGCCCGCCCACGCCCTGATCAGGTCCTGCCTCGGCCGGCTCCCGAGACTGTGACAGCACGACTGCAGGAACGCTTGCATCGAGCCAGTGGTGGCGCAACATCGGCCGGCGGTCGAATGCCATGCCGGTTCAGGTGACCGCCGGCGAGAGCGTCTCCGGAATCAGTGCCGTCATGCAGCCGACTTGACCGCGTCGGTCGGCCTCAGGCGAGTTGTACCCACGTGGCGACGTGGATGCCCCCTTGCTTGCAGAACCAGAGCCGCCCAGACGCGTCGACGTACAGATCGCCCTTCTCGCCATTGGTGGGATGGGAGGCCCCGGTTCCCGGAGTCAGCTGGATCTGCGCAGCCTTGCCGCTGAACAGAGCCCCTCGGCCGGTGGCCGACTGTGCCTGGAGGCCAGGGCCGGCACCCAGATTGCTCGTGTCGATCGCCGGGTCGCTTCCGATCGCCGTCGCATACAGCGCGGCACCTGCTCCGGTGTTCTCGGCATAGACAGCGGCCAGCGAGCCCCGCCCGCTCACGAGCAGCCCTCGCCCTGCGCCAGTGTTGGAAATCTTCACTGCCGGTTGACTGCTGTCGGCGAGCGCTGAGACGGCGACGCCGGCGGCACCGCTGGCCTCAGCGCTCACCGCCAGGGCTCCGCTCGCGACGAGGCCGACGTCGATACCGCTTGCAGCGACGGCGGTCGCCCCCTCGGCGGCGACCCCGGTTCCGCTGCCGCCGGATGCGTTCACCGCGATCCCGCTCTCGGAGGTCGCGTACATTCCCCAGCCACTTCCGGCTTGGGAACCCCAGACACCGATGCCCAACCCGCCGGTGCCGTTGTTCACACCACGTACGGCGGCGGAGAACCCGCCTGGGCTCGTGCTCGCGATCGTCCCGATGATGGCGGTCGCATCGCCCCCCGTGCTGTCGCTTGTTCCGGCGATCGCCGTCCCAGCGGAGTTGATCGCCTCGACCCCGATGGCGCTCGCCCCGTCCGCCGTGCCAAGCACGCCTGCGCCCGAGCCCGCCACAAGGCCGCTGTTGACACCCACGACGCCGTAGCCGTCGCCATTGTCCGTGTACCCGTAGATCCCGCTCGGGACCCCGCCCTTGCCCGCAGTGGCGCCAGCGCCGGCCCAGCCGCCGAGGGCAGCCGGGTAGTCGGCCGACGAACCGCTGTAGATGGAGTCATTGCCGAGCAGGACAACGCCGGCAAAGCCGCTAGCCCCGTCGTAGAGCACCGACGTGCAGGCTTCTGCCGTTGTCTGGCCGCCCGCGGTAACGGCGTCGCCATCGGACGCAGCCGCCGGCGAGGCTCCGATCTCGCCGAGCGCAGCAGCGCCGACTACACCTGCGGCCGTAGCTCCGAGCAGCTTGCCCAGTGTCCGTCGGTTGATGCGCCCGTCCGCCGGCCGATCCGGCGACGGGCCGGATCCCTCGGCTCGCGCAGCCTCAGCCACAGGGCCTGGGAGCGCGCCGGCGGCGAGTGGCGGGGACTGGCCGGAGACAGGCCTGCCGCCGGCAGCCGCAGCCATCAGCTGGAGCTCGGCGTTCTCGCGAACGAGACGCTCGCACAGCGTGCTCAGCTCCTCGACCCTTGCTGCAACAGCTGCCAAGGTCGCCTCGGCCGGTTCACTCATCGTCCACCTCCATCGACAGCGGCGCGCCGCGTTCCTCCGATTGGGCCCCCGCCCTCCAAGGGCAGGAGGTTGCCTTGACGCAATTCAGGCGTGACGTTCTGTGCCATTTGATGGCACGAGCCGGCAGACTCCGGCCCTTGGTGGTCTCGCCCCGCCATGCGGCGTCGGGGCTCCGGCGGTTAGGTGCCGTCTGGCGCCCAGTTGCCGTGGAACCCGAACGGCACGCGCACGGGCAGGTGCACGACGGCGACCGGTTCTCCAGTGAAGTCCTGGGCGTGAAGCACGAGCAGGTCACTGGCATCGCGCTCGTTGTCGTAGACGAGGCTGAGCACATAGCCGTCGTCCTCGGCCGCTGTGGCGTTCTCCGGAACGAAGACTGCCTCTCCGGCACCTCCGCGGACGTGTCTGGCCTCGGTGGTTCCGGCCTTCAAATCGTGCTTCAGCAGATCCGAGCCCACGTCGAACCCGACCTCGTCCTGCTGACGGTCGCGAAGCGCTGCGCTGTAGCCGAAGCGGTGGGTTCGGCCCACGACCCGCTCGTCTACTCGGGGGAACTCTTGGGGTCGGTCGTCCACCACCTCCGTAGTGACCTTTGCGGCAATCGGGTCGATGTGCCAGCGCTCGAGCACAGGCGGTCCCTCGTCAGGACCGTTCAGATGGGAGGCGAACATCTTCGGATGGCGCACGAGGTCGACCACGACGGAGCCGTCCTCGTCGTAGGCGTTCATCGGGTGAAAGACGTAACACGGCTCCACGTCGCACCACGTGACATCGTCCGCACCGCCCTCGAGCGGGAGCAGGCCGACCCGGCTCGGATAGTCGTCAGACCAGCGGTACGGGAAGGCGAAACCCTCCATCAAGGCCTCCGCACTGAACACCACCGGCAGGTCGTAGATGACCGCGTACCGGGTCGTGAGCGACATGTCGTGGACCGACACGAGCCCACCGACGGGGATGTCGACGACGCGGCGGACTCGACCGTCTGCCCCGACGACCGTGTACTGCACCTGGTTGCCCCAACCCCAGTAGTAGGAGATGGCGTGCAGCTCCCCGGTCTGCGGGTCGCGCTTTGGATGGGCGGTGTAGCCCCCGGGCAGCGTGCCCTGAAAATCCGATGCTCCGACTGTCTCGAGCTCGGCAGTCAGCTCGTAGGGCCGGGCTCCCGCCTCGACGATCGCGTACGTTCGGCCGGCGTGAGCAATGACGTTCGTGTTGGCGGCAAAGTCCATGCCGTCCACGACCGGCCCAGGGTGAGGTTGCTCGCCCAGTGCTGTGGCCACGTCGGCCGACCGCACCCAGCGGTTGCGGTACCAGGCGGCTCTCCCTTCCTCCAGGCGGATCCCGTGGACCATGCCCTCGCCCGTGAACCAGTGGTAGGTGGATGGCTCTGGGGGCGCCAGCGGGTTCGGGCCGTTGCGCAGGTAGCGGCCACGAAGGACGCTCGGGAGCGTGCCGGACACGGGGAGATCCGTCACGGTCTCCTCGGTCGTCACGGGTGCGTAGTTGCCGACCAGATACGGGTTGACCACGGGCATCTGTTGCCTCCTTAGCGTCAGGTGCAACAGTCCTACTGCATCGTCGGGGCGGTTACCAGCGCCTGAGCAACAAGAACCTGCCTCAGGAGCTCCCGTCCCTGCTGGGATTGATCAGGTACTTCTCCCCGGTCGCCTGCTTGGCGTAGACGAGCACCGACTCGAGCTCGAGCGCCTCGGCGAGCGAGACCTCGTTCGTGTAGGTGCTCGCGAAGGTTGTCGTCAGCTCCGCCGCCACCCGGGTGCGAAGCTGGCCGAAGGCCTCGGAGCCGATCTTCTGCAGGAACGGCGTCAGCAGCCAACCGCCGACCCCCCACGCCATCCCGAAGCTCCGGTTGAGCTCGGTGGGGCTTCGATCGAGCCCGCCGTAGATGTAGACCTGCTTGTGGCGAGTCGAGCCGTAGCGGCTGTACTCGGTCGCCGTCGCTGTGGCGGCTGCCTCCATGCAGGTGAGAATCTGGCCTGCCAGTTTGCCGCCGCCGATGGCATCGAACGCGAGCGTGGCCGACGTGGCGACGAGGGCCTCGGTCAACTCGGACATGAACTCGGGGGAGCTCGAGTTGCAGACGTAGGTGGCGCCGGCAGTCCTGAGGAGCTCCTCTTGCTCTGCCCTCCGCACAATATTGACGAGCGGGACCTCTTCGGCGAGGCAAAGCCGGTTGAGCATCTGACCGAGGTTCGAAGCCGCCGCCGTGTGCACGAGGGCGCTGTGACCCTCGAGGCGCATGGTCTCGACCATGCCGAGCGCTGTCAACGGGTTGACGAAGGACGAGGCGCCGGCACTGGCGGGCGTGCCCTCCGGCAGTCGCAGGCACTGCGCGGCCGGCGCGCAGCGGTACTGCGAGTACATCGACCCGCCGGCGAGCGACACGGTCCTGCCGAGCAGCGCTTGCGCCGCCGGCGACGATCCCGCCGCCACGACGGTGCCGGCGCCCTCGTTGCCGACCGGGAGCGAGGCACCGACCCGGCCGGCCATCGCCCGTAGCGAGGCTGGCGGAAGCGTCGCCGAGAGGACACGGTCGGCACCGGATCCCGACACCGTTGCCGTCGTCACGTCGGCACCGGCGAGCAGCAGACCCAGGTCGGATGGGTTGATCGGCGACGCTTCGACCCGGATGAGCACCTCGTCGTCCTTGGGTTCGGGGACGGGGACCGTCGCGAGCGAGATCTCGAGCACTCCGGCCGGTGTGACCAGCGAGCGCAACTGCAGCGCTTCTCGAGGCGTGTCGGTTGTCATCCTTCGAACTTAGCGGCCAGGTGCGCAAGGAAGCCCTGCCGGAGACGCTGTACCATACTGAGTATGACGAAGGAATGGGTGGAGCGGTGAGCGTCCGGCATGCGATCCTCGCCTTGCTGAGCGAAGGCCCGAAATACGGCCTGCAGCTGCGACAGGAGTTCGAGTCCAGCACCGGCGAGGTCTGGCCGCTCAACATCGGCCAGGTGTACACGACGCTTCAGCGGCTCGAGCGGGACGGACTCGTCGAGTCGGACGAACCCGAGAACGAGGGTCCGCAAAAGGGGTTCCGCATCACTGAAGCCGGCTCGACCGAGCTCTCCAGGTGGTTGAACACACCGCCCGACATGACCTCGCCCCCCCGCGACGAGCTCGTCATCAAGGTGCTTTCGGCGCTTCGGGTTCCGGGCGTCTCGGTGCACGACGTCATCCAGATCCATCGTCGCTACGTGGTCGAGCTCATGCAGCAGTGGACCCGTCTCAAAGAGGACGAGGCGGATTTCGATCTCACCTTTGCCCTCGTCGTCGACGCGGAGCTGTTTCGCCTCGACTCGGTCGTGCGTTGGCTCGACACCGCCGATGGCCGCCTCAAGCGGGCCGCCGTCGCCCCGCCGAGCACATCCGCAGCGCCCAGGCTTGCACGCCGATTGGTCGTCCGTCGGTGAGCTTCCTCGAGCTGCGCCACGTCTCCAAGTCCTACGGGGAGGGCGCCGCCGAGGTCCATGCCATCCAGGACATCAACCTGTCGGTCGACCCGGGCTCGCTCGTCGCGGTGATGGGCCCGAGCGGCTCAGGGAAGTCGACCCTGCTGACGATTGCCGGCAGCCTCGAGGAGCCGACGAGCGGCGAGGTGTTCATCGACGGCGCCGAGCTCACGAAGATGTCACGCAACGACAAGGCGCGGCTGCGGCGCCGGACCATCGGGTACGTGTTCCAGGACTACAACCTCTTGGCGGGCCTGACGGCGGCCGAGAACGTGTCACTGCCGCTCGAGCTCGATGGTCTGTCCGCAAAGAAGGCCCGCCTCGCCGGCATGGCGGCGCTCGAAGAGCTGGGTCTCGGCGACCGGGCGGCTCATTATCCCGACGAGCTCTCCGGTGGCGAACGGCAGCGGGTGTCGATCGCCCGCGCCGTCGTAGGAGACCGGCATCTCCTGCTGGCCGACGAGCCCTCGGGCGCGCTCGACTCGACGAACGGCGACACCGTCATGCGGATGATCCTCACGGCATGCCACCGTGGCGTCGCGGCCGTCATTGTCACCCACGACGCCCAACTGGCGTCTTGGGCCGACCGAGTGGTCTTCCTTCGCGACGGGCGGGTCGTCGATCAGACGGTGCCTCCGCCGAGCCCGGAGGCGATTCTGCAAGCGAGTTCGCCCAGCTCAAGTCGCTGACAGGCGGCGTGCTTCAATCGCGTCCTTGCAGTTCGGACCGTTTGGCGTAGTATACGGAGTATGTTATCCGTTGACCTACTGCTTCTGGCGAAGGAAGGCATCAGTTCATGAGCGTTCTCGAACTCCGCAACGTGTCAAAGTCCTACGGCGAGGGCGCGACAATGGTGCAC
This sequence comes from Acidimicrobiales bacterium, assembly GCA_049510975.1. GTDB lineage: Bacteria > Actinomycetota > Acidimicrobiia > Acidimicrobiales > Bog-793 > JAKACA01. Next base: position 77,430 of record JBEKYM010000006.1, on the reverse strand, counting down.
GCCATCGAACATCTCGATCTCGCAGTCGACGCCGGCCATCTCGTCGCCGTGATGGGCCCGAGCGGGTCCGGAAAGTCGACGCTGCTCACCATCGCCGGCAGCCTCGAGGACCCGACCGACGGCGAGGTCCTCATCGGCGGAGCGCCGCTCGCGAGAATGTCCCGCAACGACAAGGCCAGGCTCCGGCGGCGCACGATCGGCTTCGTCTTCCAGGACTTCAACCTTCTTGCAGGGCTCACGGCCGTCGAGAACGTCGCCCTCCCGCTGGAGCTCGACGGCATCCCGGCAAAGCGGGCGCGTGCGGCCGGGATGGCCGCCCTCGACGAGCTCGGGCTCGCCGAGCGAGCCACACACTTCCCGGACCAGCTGTCCGGCGGCGAGCGCCAGCGCGTCTCGATCGCCCGCGCTGTCGTGGGGGAACGGCACATCTTGCTGGCCGACGAGCCCTCCGGCGCCCTCGACTCGACCAACGGCGAGGCAGTCATGCGCCTCATCCTCACCGCCTGCAAGCGGGGAGTCGCCGCAGTCATGGTCACCCACGACGCCAACCTCGCCTCTTGGGCAGATCGCGTCGTCTTCCTGCGTGACGGGCACGTCGTGGACGAGACGCGGACGCAGGGTCCCGAGTCGCTGCTCGAGACGAGCCGGCCATGACCGCCGCCGTCCTGATCTCGCCGCCATCCACCCGCTCGGCCAACGGAGGCGCTCCCGCCCGCCGGGCGGTTGTTCGCTGGGCCTGGCGCCTGTTCCGGCACGAGTGGCGCCAGCAGTCCTTGATCTTGGCTCTCGTCGTCGTGGCGGTCGGGGCGACGATCATCGGCGCGGCCGTCTCGATGAACACGCCGACGCCGGCCAACTTCGGCTTCGGCACCGCCCAGGACCTCGCCAGCTTCCAGAGCCCCGACACGCATCTGGCGAGCCAGATCGCGCAGCTGCAGCACCGTTTCGGCCGAGTCGACGTGATCGAGAACGAGACCCTGGCGATCCCGGGCTCGGTCAACACGTACCAGCTGCGCGCCCAGAACCCCGCCGGGCCTTTCGGCCGGCCGATGCTCGCGCTCCGGAGCGGGAACTTCCCGAACGGAGCGAACCAGGTCGCCCTCACCGCCGGCGTGGCCTCGGCCTTCGGAGTCGGCATCGGTGATCTCTGGCACGAGGGTGGCACGACGCGCCGAGTGGTCGGCATCGTCGAGAACCCACAGAGCCTGCTTGACGAGTTCGCTCTCGTCGTGCCCGGCCAGGTCCACGCGCCCACCGAGGTCACCGTGCTCTTCGACGCCCCAGGAGTGTCGCCGCGCTCCATCGGCGCCAGCGTGCAGAACCTGCAGTCGGCCGCTTCCACCAACGCCCTCAACCCCGAGACCATCTCGATCGCCGCACTCGTGATCGGCATGCTTCTCATCGCCCTCGTGGCTGTCGGAGGTTTCACGGTGCTTGCCCAGCGGCGGCTGCGCTCGCTGGGAATGCTCGAGTCCCTCGGCGCCACCGACCGCAACGTCGGGCTCGTCGTGCGGGCGAACGGCGCAGCCGTTGGCCTCGTCGGGGCCGTGATCGGCGCTCTTGTGGGTCTGGCTGCCTGGCTGGCCTATCGGCCGACACTCGAGACGAGCGCCCACCACGTCATCGGGACGTTCTCGCTGCCATGGCTCGTGATCGCCCTCGCCATGATCCTCGCCGTCGTGGCCACGTACTTTGCCGCCTCCCGGCCGGCCCGCTCGATCACGAAGGTCCCCATCGTGGCGGCGCTGTCCGGCCGGCCGGCCCCCCCGAGACAGATCCACCGGTCGGCGGTTCCAGGCATCGTGGTCCTCGTGATCGCCTTTCTGTTGCTGGGCTACTCGGGCAGCCGGAGCACTGGTGGCAGCAACCAGGGAATGCCGGAGCTCGCGCTCGGCCTCATCGCCCTCATCCCCGGTGTGATCCTCCTGTCGCCCTTCTGCCTCTCGGCGCTCGCTCGTCTGGGCCGGCGCGCCCCGATCGCCGTGCGCCTGGCTCTGCGGGACCTCGCTCGCTACCGGGCGCGTTCGGGCTCGGCGCTGTCGGCGATCGGCGTCGGCGTCCTCATCGCCGTCGTCATCTCGGTCATCGCCGCCGCTCGGTTCGGCAACGTCCTCGACTACGCCGGTCCGAACCTGGCGTCGAATCAGATCGCCGTCTATGCGCCGAGCGGTCCCAACGTCATCAACTTCACGAACGCCCAGCTCGCAGCCATGGAGAAGAGCGTCAATGGCATTGCCGCCACCCTCGGATCCCACGAGGCCGTCGAGCTGGAGACCACGAGTGCCTCCCCCAACCACGTCGGCCCGGGGCGCAACTGGAACGGAACGCTCTATGTCGCCACCCCCCAGCTCCTGCAGGCCTTCGGCATCAAGGCGTCACAGGTCGACCCCAAGGCGATCCTGCTCACCATGCGCCCGGGGCTCTCCACCCTCTCCAACATGCAGCTCACGTGGTCAGTCGGGGGAGGCGGAACCAAGGCCGGTCCCGGGCCAGGGCCTCAGCCGAACGGGCCGGGAGCAAATGCGTCCGGCTGCAGCGAGGCGAACGGCTGCCTTGCCGACCCCCTGATCCAGGAGATCAGCGCCCTGCCGTCCGGCACGTCGGCTCCCAACACGGTGATCACCGAGTACGCCCTCCACAGGTTCGGCCTGACGCCCACCGTCTCCGGATGGCTGATCCAGTCGCCCGGTTCCCCGAGCGCCGCTCAGGTCACGAGCGCTCGGCTGGCGGCGGCAGCCGGCGGTCTGAGCATCGAGACGAGGAACAGCATCCCCTCCTCGGCCGAGATCATCAACTGGGCAACCATCTTCGGGATCGCCCTCGCACTCGGCATCTTGGCGATGAGCGTCGGCCTGATCCGCAGCGAAACCGCCGCCGATCTCCGCACTCTCGCCGCCACGGGCGCCAGTAGCCGGACGCGACGCACACTGACGGCCGTGACCGCCGGAGCTCTCGGTTTCCTCGGGGCCTTGCTCGGCACTTTGGCCGGCTACATCGGTGTCATCGGCTGGATCCGGACGAACTCGCTCAACGGTGGCGTCTCTGCCCTCGGCAACGTCCCGGTGTCCAACCTGCTCCTCATCCTCGTTGCCATGCCGCTGGTGGCCGCCGCCGCCGGCTGGCTCCTGGCCGGACGTGAGCCGCAGGTCATCGGTCGGCAGCCGATTGAATAGCTGCGGATCTTGACGGATCGCTCCTTGCCATCGAGCCGACCGGCGTGTTCGAGCAGACGATCTCGTTCGCCTACGACTTTGGCCCGCCGTTCGGCGGGGGCAGAAGGTGGCGGCTGAGGCTCGGGATCCTGTCGCTCTCCGCTCGGGCGTTACCCTGCGGTGTGTTCTTCGTCGGCCTGCTGCTCATCGTCGGCGCCGAGATCGCCGCGTTCGTTGCCGTGGCCGAGCAGATCGGCTTCCTCTGGGCGCTGTTGATCCTGATCGTCGTGAGCGCCCTCGGTCCTCTTATCGTCCGCCACGTCGGCCTCGGCGTCCTCGCCCAGACGCGGGAGCGGCTGACGCGCGGGGAACTGCCGACGCGGGAGTTGCTCGACGGCCTCGTCGTGTTCCTCGCCGGCGTCATGATCTGCGTGCCCGGCTTCATCGGCGACGGCCTCGGCCTCCTGCTCATGATCGGCCCTGTGCGCCATCTCGTCATCCGGGTATCCGGCCAGCGGCTGGCGCGCCGCGTGCAGACCTTCCCCACCGGGCGCTGGCGAGTCATCGACGTCGGGTTCCGCCCGACGGGCGAGGACGCTGCGCGCCCGCCGTTCCCGCCGCGCGAACCCCTCGACGGACCGCCCGACCTGCCCGGAGACTGACACCGCGCCCGATGGATGACGCCTACGTGCACGGCTATCACGCCCGGGAGAATGCCCGCCTGCACGACCAGGCCGATGCCCTGGTCGAGATGTTGCACGGCGACACTCGCTACGGCGCTGGGTCGAGCGTGCTCGAGGCGGGCTGCGGAGTCGGCGCCCAGACCCTCACGCTCGCCGCACGAAGTCCCGAGGCGCATTTCACCTCCGTGGACATCTCGGCGGACTCCCTCGCCGAGGCGCGACGTCGCAGCGAGCGCGCTGGCCTGACCAATGTCGAGTTCCGACGGGCCGACATCTCGGATCTGCCGTTCGAGCCGGAGTCGTTCGATCACGTCTTCGTCTGCTTCGTCCTGGAGCACCTCGCCGAGCCGATCCAAGCCTTGACGGCCCTGGGCGAGGTCATCCGGCCCGGAGGGACCATCACCGTGATCGAAGGCGATCACGGATCCACCTTCTTCCATCCGGACAACGCTGCGGCTCACGCGGCAATTCAATGCCTCGTCGACTTGCAGGCGCGTGCCGGCGGCGACGCCCTCGTCGGTCGGCGGATCTTTCCGCTGATGGTCGGGGCGGGTTTCGGCGAGGTCCGTGTCGATGCCCGGATGGTGTACGTCGACTCGGGTCATCCCGACCTCGTCGAGGGCTTCACGAAGAAGACGTTCACCGCCATGATCGAAGGAGTCCGCGAGGCGGCGATCGGTGCCGGTCTGATCGATGCCGAGATCTTCGACGCCGGCGTTCGGGCGCTGCAGCGGACCACCGAGCCCGACGGCGTCTTTTGCTACACCTTCTTCAAAGGAGTCGGCGAGAAGCGAAACGCCTGATGCCAGTAGCGTCCGGGATGTGGTCCCCGCCGTTCGCCTCCGCCAGGTCGTGCTCATCACGCCGGACCTCCGTGCGGTCACGGACCGCCTCGAGACCGAGCTCGGTCTCGCTCCCGGCTTCCGGGACGAGGGAGTCGGGGTGTTCGGACTCGAGAACCGGGTTCTTGCCGCCGGCGACTGCTTCATCGAAGTGCTCACCCCGCTCACGAACGACAGCGCCGGCCACCGCTACCTCGAGCGCCATGGGGCCGGCGGGTACATGGCGATCTTCCAGTTCCGCCAGCGGGACGACCGGTTGCGACGGGTGGCAGAGCTCGGCATCCGGATCGTCTGGCAAGCCGACCTCCCGGACATCGCCGGGGCGCACCTCGATCCCCGTGACGTGCCGGGAGCCATCGTCTCGCTCGACTGGGCAGAGCCGCCTTGGTCCTGGCACTGGGCTGGACCACAGTGGCGCGCCGACTCGCCTACGGCGCCGGCGCCCCCCTTCGTCTCGCCGGGAGGGCTGACGTCGCTCACCGTCGCCGTCGCAGACCCGCCGGCCGCAGCGGCACGATGGGCAGACGTACTCGGCGACGGCGTGGTTCTCGACGCCGCTTCGATCGCACTCGCCGATGCCGGGCAGGCCATCGCCTTTGTCGACAGCGCCGAGCTCGGACGGGAAGGGATCGTGCGATGCGGCCTCGCGCTGAGCCTCGGCGACGAACGACCGGCGACGTTTTCGACCGAGATCGGTGGCGTGCGGTTCGCCCTGTCGCCTCCGTCCCGATCGCCCCGAAGTGTCAGCCACGACGATGAATGAGGAGGGGCAGTGAGCGCATTGGACACTGGCACCGAAGCTCTGCTCGCGAGTGTCGAGGACGGCGTCGCCGTCCTCACCTTCAACCGGCCGCAGCGGCGCAACGCCTTGAACGGCTCGATGTTCGCGGCGTTGGCGCGCATGGTCGGTCAATTCGAAACGGACGACGACGTTCGATGCGTCGTCCTCACCGGCGCCGGTGGAGCCTTCAGCGCCGGCGGTGACGTGAAGGTCATGGCAGACGACGGCGGTCTCGCGGGCAAGCGTGGTGGCACCTCACTGTCGTACGACGCCATGGTGCACCGCCAGCGAGTCAATCAGCGGGAGATCTCGCTCCGGTTGTGGAACATGCCGAAACCGACCATCGCCATGATCGGCGGACCGGCAGCCGGCGCAGGACTGTCGCTCGCTCTCGCCTGCGACCTCCGCTACGCACGCTCGGGGGCGATCCTGACGACTGCGTTCGCTCGCGTGGGGCTGGCCGGCGACTACGGCGGGACGTGGTTTCTCACGCGGCTCGTCGGCGCCGGCAAGGCGCGGGAGCTGTACTTCTTCTCCGATCGCATCTCGGCGGAGGAAGGCGAGCGGCTCGGCATCGTGAACGCCGTCTTCGCTCCGGACGACCTCGAGCGGGAGGTGCTGTCACGAGCGAAGCGGCTGGCTGCGGGACCCTCCATCGCCTACCGGTACATGAAGGAGAATCTCAACCGCGCCGTGAGCGGCGACCTGGCCGAATGTCTCGACCTGGAGGCCTCCCATCACAACCACACCGGGACCACAGCGGATCATCGTGAGGCCGCTCAGGCCTTCGCCGAACACCGGGAGCCGGTGTTCGGCCAAGGCTGAGCGGACGGCTCCACGAGAGTGCCGAAGGAGCGTGTTCACGACTCGTAGGTGAACACTGCCTTCTTTGCGAAGCTGCTCTTGCCTGCAGAGGTGAGCACGAAGAGCTTCACGGTGCCGTCACCGCCGTTCGGGGCGACGGCCGTGCACGCCGTGGCGGTGCAGGTGAACGAACTGGCCGCCTTCGTGCCGAAGAGCACTTTGGTGACACCGGTAAGGTTCCTGCCAACGAGGGTGACCGTTGTCCCCGCCGTCCCTGTGCTCGGGCTCGAGGAGCTCAACACCGGCTTGGCCGTCACCGTTTCGGAAGCGGTGCCCGACTGGCTGGCGTCGTTGTTGGCATCACCTTCGTACGAGGCGGACCAGCTGATCGTGCCGGCGGTCTTGGGCGCCGTGGCATCGAACGTGGCCACATCCGGCTTTGCTCCGTCGAGGCTGGCACTCCCGACGTCGATGCCGTTGGCCATGAACTCGACCGTCCCGGTGGGTGTGTCGCCGTTGCTGGCGGTGACGGTGGCTTGCACCTTGTAGGCAGTGCCGGCCTTGACGTTGGCAGGGGTCAGCTGGACGGCGGTCGTCGTCGTTGCCAAGGGCACGGCCACCGTCTCGTCCTCGATCGCCGAGGTGCTGGGCGCCAAGCCGGGGTCGCCGTCCTCTCCGACGGCCCCTCCGTAGCTCACCTGCCACTGCACGGTGCCGGGTGTCGAGGGCGCAGTCGTGGCAAAGCTCGCGGTCGAGGTCGAGGTGTCGCCCTCGTTCTCGAGCGGTGCGCTCCCCACCGCAGCCCCGTTCTCGAAGATCGTGATCGTTCCCGTCGGGGTGTAGCCGTCGCCGGCGTTGACCGTGACGTTGAGGTTGTACGAGCTGCCGGGTGCGATCGGGTCGGCGCTGAAGCTGAGCGATGTGCTGCTCTGCGAGGGGTAGCCGATCGACACTTGGCCGTCGCCAGTGCTGGCACCCCACTGCACGTTCGTGGCGTCCGCCGGGGTGTACGACGTGCCGCCGCCGCCCCCTCCGCCGCCGCTCTGGTAAGTGTTGTTCCAGCCGCCACCGGCGCCGGCGTCGCCGCCACCGAAGTCTGCGTTGGCGGCGTCGAGGTAGCCGCCACCGCCACCGCCGCCACCGCCGCTGATCGTCAGCGATGCGGGCGAGCTGCCGTCGTTGCCGGCGGCGGCGCCCGAGGCCCCGAACGGTCCGCCGGCGCCACCGTCGCCGTAGGGCGAGCTGCCGTCCTGTCCGCTCAAGGTCGCGAGACCCGTGTAGCTGGCATCCCCGCCGCCGCCACCGCTGCCCGAGAACTGAGCGTTTCCACCACTGCCACCGCCGCCGGCGGCGACGACGAGCACCGTGTTGGTGGTGGCGTCGACGACTTCAGTGCCGCCACCGCCGCCGCTTCCAGGCGTGCCGTCGATGGCCGTCGTACCGCCTCCGGCACCGCCGTTCATTCCGTCACCGCTCGAGAGCCCGCCGGCACCACCGGCGCCGTAGTTACCGGACGGAGCCGAGCCGGCGCCGCCGATCATGACGACCAGGGTGTCGCCCGGGTTGACCGGCACCATTTCGCTGAGCGAGGCACCCTCGCCGAGGTTGGTAACAGCCCCGCCGCCGGAACCCCCGGATGCGAGGAGCGTGATCATGTTCACACCGCTCGGGACGGTGAAGTACTGCGTCGTGTCGTTGAACGAGAACGTCTGGGCGAAAGTCGTGGCGGCCGAGGCCACCGACGAGCCGGCCAGCACTCCGGCCAGCCCCGCGGCCGGCGCAGCCAAGGCGAGTGCGACGCCGAGCAGACGGGACCGCCTGGCTCCTCGGCGCCCGAAGAGTGTCGTGGCGGTAGTCATGGGAACGTTTCCTTTCGTAGGTCGCCGACCCGGTGCCGGCCTCGTAAGCCATGGTGAACAACAGCGCTGCTCGGCACCAGCCACAGCGCCCTCACATCACCCTCACATTCACGAAACCCGAGTTGAAGGTGGGTAACGGCTTGCCCTGCATTGGGGTCATCGAGCGCATCTCAGGCGGAGACTCGACCGCGGCGCCCACTACTGCATGCGCGAAAGCAACGGAGCTTTCGACCTAAGGTCGATCCATGAGCACGTCGACGCTCCTCGAGAGCTCCGCAGGGCCGGCTGCGGAGAGCGAGTGGGCGGTGGAGACCCATGGGCTGACGAAGCGTTTCGGGGAGAACGTCGCCGTCAATGGTGTTGAGCTGCTCGTGCCGCGAGGGTGTGCCTTCGGCTACCTCGGCCCGAACGGCGCCGGCAAGACGACGCTCATCCGCGTGCTGCTCGGGCTCACGCACGCCGACTCGGGCACGATGTCGCTGCTGGGTTTCCCGGTGCCGAAGCACCGCGATCTGGCGTTGGCGCGGGTCGGGGCCATCGTCGACGAGCCTCGGTTCCACGGACATCTCACCGGCCGCCAGAACCTCCGGATCCTCGCCGAGGCACGCGAGCCGGCGGCGCGGGGACGTATCGAACCCGCACTCGAGCGCGTCGGCATCTTGCATCGTGCCGACGACCGGGTCTCGAAGTATTCGATGGGCATGCGCCAGCGCCTCGGTGTGGCGGCATGCCTCCTCGGGGACCCGCAGCTGCTCATCCTGGACGAGCCCATGAACGGGCTCGACCCCGCCGGCATGCACGAGATGCGGGACATGATCCTGTCGCTCGTGGCCGAGGGTCGCACGGTCGTGCTGTCGTCGCACCTGCTGGACGAAGTCGAGCGGACCTGCGATGCCGTCGCCATCGTGGACCGGGGCAACATCATCCGCCAGGGCCCGATCTCCGAGCTGCTGAAGGGGAGCTCATTGGCCCTGCAGGTCGAATGCTCCGAGCCCGAGCGAGCCCGCGCCCTGCTCGAGGCCACGAACCTCGGAGCCCACATCGAGGTCGGCACACTCGGGCTCGGGATCACCCTTCCGGCCGGGACCGAGCGGGGCGTCATCGCCGAGATCGCCCGTGTCCTTGTCGAAGGCGGGATCGCCCTGTATCGCCTGCAGCAGATGCAGGCCTCGCTCGAGGCGTGGTTCCTACAGGTGACGAGCCGGCTGGGAGCCCCGCAATGACAGACGCCCCTGGCACCGGCACAGCAGCTGCGACGTTGGAGCCACCGGTTGTCAGCGGACGGGGCGACCACCGAGGATCACCGATACCGACGATCGGCATGATCACCTCGAGGCACATGGAGTTGCGCAAACGGCGCGGGCTCATGATCGCCCTCACTCTTGTGACCATCGGGATCCCGACGATTTTCCTCGTCATCCGTCTGCTGCTGCACGCCTTCGACCCGAAGTCGTACGGGGTCGCCGGGGGCTATGCCATCTACACGAGTCTCGTGGCCGGAGTTCTCTACATCTTCGGCTTCATCGTTGCTGCCACCCTCGGCTGCACGGCGGGTTCGATCGACCTGACGGACGGGATGTTTCGCCACCTCGTCGTCACCGGCCGCTCGCGGCTGGCGCTCTACTTCGCCCGCATCCCCGCCGGTCTCGGCATCATCGTGCCGCTCGTCGCCATCGGCTACGCCGTCGTGTGCACCGTCTGTGTCTTTGCCGCCCCAGCCACGCTCAACTTCGACGGCACGAACGTTCCCGCCGGCCTCACCCTCACGGGCCTCGAGCATTGGGCGGAGGACCACGCCACTGTCGTGATCTGCGACTTCGGGTTCAACGGACCCGGGGTGCCGAACGTCGACTGCGGACCGAACGGCCCGGTCACCGTCAGCCCGGGCCCGAACGGGCAGTCCGGTCCCACCCCGCCGAGCGCCGCCCAGCTCAGGGCGGCCGTCATCAGCATCGCCAAGCAGAACTACGCCGGCTATTCGCAGGAGTTCCTCTACCCGTCCGTCGGGCTCATGATCAGGAGCGGTCTGTGGATCGAGCTCGAGGTGGTGATCGGTTTCGTCGTCGGGCTCGGGCTCGGGTCGTTGCTCGGGCAGAGAACCGTTGCTGTGATCCTGATGATCGTCCTCGAGGTCATCCTGACGCCGATCCTGTCACGGGCGCGAATCCCCCATCTCTCGAACCTGCAGCGCGCCGTGGTCGGTCTCGCCACGGCCCATTTGGAACCCGGCGCCCTCCCACTCGCCTTCGGCGGCGGCGGGGGCCCGGGCAACCCCAACCCCATGGCGGTGCTGCTCCCGGAGTCGAGGACCGTCGCTGTCTGCGTCATCGTCGCCTGGCTGGTCGGCTGGACGGCCATCGGGGCCTGGCGGATGATGACGCGGGACGCCTGAGGAGCCTGCGCGCACGCCGCCACGTGACGAGATGAGCTTCAGCACGCCGTGCGTCGTCGTCGACCGCGACATCCTCGAGCGCAACATCGCCGCCATGTCGGGAGCCGCCGTCGCCGGCGGCTGGGCGTTGCGGCCGCACGCCAAGACGCACAAGTGCCTCGAGATCGCTCGGCGCCAGCTCGATGCCGGCGCCGTCGGGATCACGGTGGCGACGGTGGCCGAGGCGGAAGTCTTCGTGGAGGCGGGCTGCACGGACGTCTTCATTGCCTACCCGCTCTGGGTGGATCGTCCCCGCGGTGCCCGCCTCTCGGCGCTCCTCGAGCGCAGTTCCTTGCGCGTCGGCGTCGATTCGGCCGCCGGCGCCGAGGCACTCGCCCGGCATACCACGGCCGACGGGATGCTGGAGGTGCTCGTCGAGATTGACAGCGGGCACCACCGCACGGGCGTCCCACCGGACGAGGCGGGCGCCGTCGCTGCCGCGTCGGTCGCCGCCGGCCTACGGGTCGATGGCGTCTTCACCTTCCCCGGGCACGCCTACGGGCCTGGTTTGGCGGGCCCGGCCGCCGCCGACGAGGCAGCTGCGCTCGATCGCGCCGCCGGATCGCTTCGAGCAGCCGGCATCTCGGCCGAGGTCCTGAGCGGTGGCTCGACTCCCACGGCGGCGGTCACGGCTCCGGGCACGCTCACCGAGCTGCGCCCGGGCGTCTATGTGTTCGGCGACGCCCAGCAGCTGGAGTTGGGCACCTGCACGATCGACGACATCGCCCTCACGGTCGCCGCCACCGTCGTCAGCCGGGCAGGCGGCCGGGTCGTGCTCGACGCCGGCAGCAAAGTGCTCGGGGCGGACCGGCCGGCGTGGGCGTCTGGTTTCGGGCGGCTGGCAGCGCATGCCGAGGCGCGTATCAGCGCGTTGTCCGAGCATCACGCCACGGTCGCCTACCCTCCGGATTCGCCCCTGCCCGAGCTCGGCGCCGTCGTGCGAGTCGTGCCCAACCACGTCTGTGCCACCGTCAACCTGGCCGACGAGCTGCTCGTCGTCGCCGAGGGAGTCGAGGTCGATCGCTGGCGGGTCGCCGCCCGCGGAGCGAACGACTGACTGGTTCAGGCTGGTTCAGGCCTGCGCCCGCAACCGGTCCGCCATGGCGGACATGACCGAGAGGGCGAACATCGGCGTCTCGTGCACGAGGAAGAGGAACTGCGGCCGGTCGATGACCGCCAGCACCGTGTCGGCCGTCGCCACGGCCGTCGCCATCCGCGTGGACGAGTCGACGAGTGCCATCTCGCCGAAGACGTCGTCCACGCCCAACGTGGCGATGACGTGCTCGCCGGCGTTCAGCCGGATCTCTCCCTCGACGATGCCGTACATCTCGGTCCCCGGCTCGCCGGCTTCGAAGACGACGCCGCCGGCGGGCACGCTGATCGTGCTCTGCGCATTACGAAACAGGCCGACGACCTTCATTCCCGCCTCCCAGCTGAGCTCTCGCGACCGGCGCAGCTTATGACGTGAGTGGACACAGTGGCGAGTCAGATTGTGGGTTCGCATTGCCTCCTGCAACTAGTTGCGAGCTGGTCGCAATCATGGCTAGGTTGGCACTCGTTCGCCCGCCAACAGCCGCCAACAGAGGAGTCGATCCATGTTGCCGATCGTGAGCGCCGAGCCGGTGGGGAAGTGGCAGAGCTTCCGGCAGTCCCTGACGCCGACGCAATGGCTGCAGACGAAGTTGATGTTCGCCGCCATCGTCCTACTCCACGTGATCGGGTTCGGAGTCTTCATCGTCTTTGTCGTACCCGGCCATTACAAGGGCCTCGGGATCGGCGTCAGCATCCTCGCCTACACCCTCGGCCTGCGCCACGCCTTCGATGCCGACCACATCTCGGCCATCGACAACACCACCCGCAAGCTCATGAGCGAGGGCAAGAGACCGCTCAGCGTCGGGTTCTTCTTCTCCCTCGGGCACTCCACCATCGTGGTGGCGATCGGTGCCGGCATCGTGATCGCCGAGAAGTCCGTCTATTCGGCCGTCTCCCACGGCCACTCCTCCCTCGAGCAGTTCGGCGGCGTCTTCGGGACGATTGTCTCGGCCGCCTTCCTCTACCTCATCGCCCTGCTGAACATCATCATCCTGGCGGGGATCTTCAAGGTGTTCCTCTCCATGCGCCGCGGCGAGTACGACGAAGAGGAGCTGGAGCGGCAGCTGCAGAACCGGGGTTTCTTCTTCCGGTTCTTCGGGCGGTGGATGAGGGCCATCACGAAGGAGTGGCACATGTACCCGGTCGGGGTGCTCTTCGGTCTCGGTTTCGATACAGCGACCGAGGTGGCGCTGCTCGCCACGACGGCGCTGCTGGCGTCGAGGGCCCTGCCTTGGTACTCGATCATGTGCCTGCCGATCCTGTTCACGGCCGGGATGAGCTTGCTGGACACCGCCGACGGCTGCTTCATGAACGCCGCCTACGGGTGGGCGTTCCTCAACCCGGTGCGCAAGGTCTTCTACAACCTCGCCATCACCGGGCTGTCGGTGGCGATCTGTTTCTTCATCGGGACGATCGAGGTTCTCGGCTTGCTGCCCGTGGAACTGCACTGGCGGGGGCGGTTCTGGACCGACATGGCAGGGTTCAACATCAACACCGCCGGCTTCGTCATCGTCGGCATGTTCCTCGTCACCTGGGGCGTGGCCTTCCTCGTCTGGCGGTACGGCAGCGTCGAGGAGCGCTGGAGCGTGAACCTCAAGCTCAGCGAGCCGACCACGTGCGCAGAGGTCGACAGCCCCGACGCGACCGAGGTCGGCGCACGCGCCAGCTGAGCTCGCCTGGGCGCCGAGGGCTACCCTCACGACCGTGCGCCCGATCCGGTACCGCTACGGGTCTGAGCGGTGGCAGGTCGGCGATCTCTGGCTGCCCGCAGCACCTCGGGTCGGGCCGGCCCCGGTCGTCGTGCTGCTGCACGGAGGTTGGTGGCGCTCGATGTACACCAAGGGTCTCCTGAACCGGCTGGCGGGGGCGATCGCCGGCGGCGGTTTCGCCGCCTGGAACGTCGAGTACCGCCGCGTCGGCCTCTTCGGCGGTGGCGGCGGCTGGCCGAACACGCTGATCGACGTCGCCGCCGCCGTCGACCACCTCACCGAGATCGCCGACGTCGACACCGCCAGGGTCGTGCTCTGCGGGCACTCCGCCGGCGGCCACCTCGCCGTCTGGGCGGCCGCACGCTCTCGCCTGCCTGCCGGCAGCCCGGGCGCCTCGCCCGCAGTCCTGCCCCTCGGGGCGATATCGCTCGCTGGAGCCGTCGACCTCGAACAAGCGGCGGCCCTCGGTCTCGGCAATGGCGCGGTCGCCTCGTTCATGGGCGGCTTGCCGGCGATATATCCGGAGCGGTACGGCTCGGCCAGCCCGCTCAGGCTGTTGCCGATCGGTGTTCCCCAAGTGCTCGTGCACGGTCTTGGCGACGCCGTCGTGCCGCCCGCGATGAGCGAGAGCTACGCCGCCCGAGCCGCCGCTGCAGGCGATAGCGCCCTCTACGTGCCCATCGAGCAGATGGGCCACCGCCAGGTCACCGATCCGGCGGGAGCCGCCTGGCCCATCATCGCTGGGCATCTCGAGGCCCTGCTCTCGAGCTGAGACGAAGCTCAGGCTGCTTCAGGTCCCGTCCGGTATTGCCGATGGTGAAGAGGATGCGTTCGTCCCACGCGCCTCGTTTTACCTGGCAGGGCTGGACAGCACCCAACGACGGGGGCTCAGGCTCAGTGACCAGCACCCGTTTGCCGGCCGACGCCCCGGTGCAGAGCCGGCTGTTCCCGAAGACGAGATCGTGGCTTGCGCTCGGCGCACCGCTCGAGCTCCTGAGCCCGTTGTCGGTCCTTCGCATCGTCTACGCGCAGGCGCTCGTGCTCTGGGCGATCGAGGCGATGGCGCTGCCTTGGCCACCGGCAGCCGTCGGGTGGCTCATCGGTGCCATCGTCCTCGCTGCCGCCGTCTGGGTCTGGCTGCTCGTCGTGAAGGAGATCGGTCCTCGGACCTGCCGCGCCCTCATCGGCCTCGGAAGCGTCCTCGCGATCGCGCTCGTGCACGAGGGTCACTCGACCGGACCCGTCCTCGCCAACGCCCTCGTTCTGCTGCCGTTCGCCATGATCGTGGCCCTCTACCTCGGACTTCGGACCGTGGTCGCCTACCAGGGCTTTGTCTCGGTCGCACTCTTTGTGGCACTCGCCGGCGACTTGCACCTGGGCCCGGCGGCGGTCGTCGTGCTTGCGAGTGCCGTCCTCGTCCTCTCCGCCTCGTTGATCGTGCAAGTGCTCATCCGCTCGGTCTGGCGGAGCGGCTCCGTCGACCCAGAAACCGGCCTCGCCAACGGCGTCGGCCTCGCCCAACGCATCGCCGGCCGGAGCGAAGACGGCGGACACTCCGGCGCGTTCGTCGTCGCCGCCCTGTTCCTGTCCGGCGTCGACGATGCCCGCCAGGCCCTCGGCTACCGGGTCGGCTCGGAGCTGCTGCGCCGGGCGGTCGAGGACCTCGGGCAAGTGGTGCCTCCCGACACGGTCATCACCCGGGTGGAGGGCGACGAGCTCGTCCTCACGCTCGACCTCGCCGGAGAGCTCGATGGAGACGAGGCCGATCAAGCCGGCGAGGTGCCGAGTGTGGCACTGACCGCGGGGTTGGCGCTCGCTCGTACTCTGGACGCCGCCATCAACTCCGGGCGCTACCTCGTCGATCGGGTCGAGGTCTCACTGCGCGCCCATGTCGGCCTCGTATTTGCCCCATGGGACGGGACCGACGTCGCCGAGCTCGTGCGTCGCGCCTCGCTCAGTGCCCGCCGAGCGGCAGCGTCCGGCAGCGTCTCTGCCGTCTGGGACGGCGACCACGGCACGCTCACCGGCGAGGACCTCGGACTACTGGCAGACCTTCGGCTGGCGGCCGGCCGCGGAGAGCTCCACCTCGAGTACCAGCCACAGATGTCGGTCGTGACCGGCCGCACCGTCTCGGTGGAGGCGCTGTTGCGGTGGCAGAGCCCCGTCCACGGCAACGTGCCGCCGGGTCGCTTCATCGTGCTGGCCGAGCGCACCGGCCTCATCGACCGGCTCACACAGTGGGTCGTCGGCGAGGCGCTCGATGCTCAGGTGCGCTGGCGCAGGGAGCTCGTCGAGCTGCCCGTATCGGTCAACCTGTCGGCAAAGACGATGCGCCTGCCGGACCTGTCCCAGTGGATCCTGGCCGAGCTCGAAGCCCGTCACCTCCCGTCCTCGGCTCTCGCCGTCGAAGTCACCGAAACCGCCGCCGTCGAGCTCCTGCAGGCCGTCAACCTCCTCCGCCCACTGCACGACCACGGCATCCGCGTCTCGATCGACGACTTCGGGACGGGTTACACGTCGCTGGCGGCGATCCCGCATCTGCCGCTCGACGAGATCAAAGTCGACATGAGCTTCGTGCAGCGGGCGCTGACGTCTGCTGCCGACCAGGCGATCGTGCGGTCGGTGCACGAGCTCACCCATCGGCTCGGTCTCGTGAGCGTTGCCGAGGGCGTCGAGGATGCCGCCATCGAGGGGCTCATGACCGAGATCGGTTTCGACCTGCTGCAGGGCTACCACTTCTCCCGGCCGCTCACCGAGCAGGCCCTCCTCGAGTTCGTCGGCCCGCCCGTGCCCGCCGTCTCGGTGACCCACTCTCCCCGAAACGACTGGGTGTCCCAGGCGCTCACCTGACCGAGCACCCGGCTGGTACGGGCCGCGTGCCGGCCTCGCCGTCGTCCGAGCGAGCATGCTGGAGTGATGGACGGCGACACGGGGGAGGAGTGCTCTGAATGCGGTTTTCGCGCCGTTGACTGGACCGTGCGGGACGCCCACACGCTCTTCGACGCCCTCGGCTACTGGTGGCGCCTGGCGACGGCCGGCGTGGACGCCTCCGACCTCAACCGCCGGCCGTCACCCGGCGTGTGGTCGACGCTCGAGTACGGGGAGCACACCGCCGGCGTTACGCGGACCATCCGGCGCGGGGTCGAGCAGATCCTGGCGAAGGACGGTTGCCTCCTCGAGGCCGTGGCCGACGGCCCGGCGGCTTCTGCAGGCGACGTGCCGGCACGACTCGATCCCGTCGACGTCCTCGACCGCCTCGAGGCCGAAGGCGACGCCCTTGCTCTTCTGGCGCAGTCGTCGGGAGCACCTTGGGGCAACGTCGGCCGTATGCCCGCCGGCCCGATCGAAGCGCGAGCGGCGGTGCTGCATGCTGCCCACGACGCCAGCCACCACTTCATGGACGTCTCGCGGGGGCTCGCTGCCCTCGGCGTCGGCACACCACCAGGCGTCGGCTCGGTCCTCCGGATCAACGTCTCCGACGGTGGTGTGCCGAAGTCGGAGGTGCCGGCCGGCCGGATCGGCTGGCGAGGACTCGACGCTGATCGTCAAGCCGACCGGACCCACCACGGCCGACCCTTCCAAGCGCTCTGCCTGTGGTCGGCAGAGGTCATCGCCGAGCTTGCCGCCGCCGGCCACCCCATCGCCCCTGGTTGTGCGGGCGAGAACCTGACCGTGGCTGGCCTCGACTGGTCGTCGATGCGTCCCGGCGCCATCGTCATGGTGGGCGGCGCCCTCCTCGAGATCTCCTATCCCGCCGTGCCCTGCACCAAGCAGGGGCAGTGGTTCGACGATGGCGATTTCTCGCGGTTGTCGCACGACAGCCACCCGGATTGGGCTCGCTGGTATGCCTGGGTCAGGCGGCCCGGCGACGTAGCCGCCGGCGGCCAGGTGACGCTGCAGCCGTGAGGGGCGAGCGGACGCTCTCGTCGGTAACCCCCCGAGGCGCGCCGCCAAACCGCCCGCCGGCGACCATTTGACGGCGCGGCGCTCGGCACAGACAGCCGGCTAGCCGGGCGGCGTCTGCCAGGCCGCTCGCAGCTTCTCGGCAAGCTCGTTCGCCGCCGGCACGTCCGGCTCCTCCTCGTCGGCCATCTCGTCCATGCCGATCGGTCCCTCGGTCCTGCCGCCGAGGAATTGGCGGATGATCGGGTCGTCGACGTCGATCATCTCGGCTTTGCTGGCGAACTTCACGAGATGGGAACGGAAGAGGACGCCGATGTAGTCAGCCGTCCGCAGGGTCGAGGCGATGTTGTGGGTGATGATGAAGAACGTCGCTCCCGTCTCTCGCTGCGCCGTGACGACGAGCTCGTCGAGGTAGGCGACCCGCACCGGGTCGAGGCCCGAATCTGGCTCGTCGAACAAGACGATCTCGGGCCGAGTGACCATGGCGCGTGCGAGCCCCGCCCGCTTGCGCATCCCGCCGGAAACCTCGCCCGGCAGCTTGTGGAGATGGTCCATCAGGCCCACGAGCTCGGCGTTCTCGTGCACGCGGGCGGCGACGTCCTGCTCGGTCATGCGCGTGTGTTCGCGCAGCGGGAAGGCGATGTTGTCGTACAGATCCATCGAGCCGAAGAGGGCGCCGTCTTGGAACAGGACGCCGAAACGCTTGCGGATCTCGTTCAACTGCCGCTCGCGCAACCCCACGATGGGCTGGCCGTCCACCCAGATCTGCCCGAAGTCGGGGCGCAGGAGCCCAAGGATGTTCTTCAGCAGCACGGACTTGCCGGTGCCCGACGGGCCGAGGATGGCGGTGATCTTGCCGCGAGGTACGTCGAAGGTGATGTCCTCGAGCACGGTGTGATGGCGAAACGACTTCGTGACGCCACGCAGCGAGATCATCGCCTCGCTCGGGGCGGCCTCGGGCAGGCTCTGTTGGAGCACGGGCAGCATGCGATCCCTTCTGCGCTCAGTCGGACACCGACAGGTGCAGCTTCGCAACCATCGTCGTGTGATCGTTGGGCAGGTTCAAGAGGTAGTTGATCTGAGGTCCGAAGATTCCGCAGCGGGTGCTCGTGTCGGTGCTTGCCGGAATGGTGAAACCCGACGCCACCAACGTTGCGGTGGCGTCCTGCAGCGGCCCCTGCAGCGGCATGCCTCCCGGGGCATTCGTCGTGAGTGTGACGTCGACGGGTCCGTCGGTGCACGCCGGCGCGCTCGGCCCCGGCGTCCCTTCGTAGGCGAGGGTCTCCACCTCGGCGGTGATGGAGAGGTTGAGGCCCCCGTCCGAGGCTGGTTGCGGCGCCACGGTGGCGGTGCTCGGGGCCGCCAGGGACAAGTCGACGTAGTCGTGCTGCACCGGTGGGATCTTGGCGCCCGTCGGGATGTTGATGAGCGTCGGGTTTGCAAAGGTCGTGTCGCTCGGGGTCACCGTCGTCGACTCGTTCGGCAGCAGCAGGAGGCCGCAGAGGTCCGAGACGATGTGTGGCATGACTGCCGGCTTGGTCTGGGTGGTCACGAGGCCGACGATCGTCAGCTGCGCCTTGAGCGTTGCCGAGACGGCCACCTGGTACGGGCTGCCGGGCGGGTTCGTGGCGGACGGGCAGTGGGGCGGAGGGACGATCGGGGCGGTCGTGGTCGTCGTCCCCTCCGCCGTGAGTGCCGCCGGCGGCGTGCTCGTTCGGGCCTCGCGCCCGCGTGCCACCGACACGAGGGGGACGGTGACGATGGCCGAGAGAAGCAGGGCCGCTGTCACGATGCGGCGCCTTGGCGGCGATGGCGGGCGTGCCGTCTCGCCGGCGCCGTCGATAGGTCTCATCGTCGGCCCCTCCTACTGCTGGAGCGAGATGTCGAGCCTCACCTGGACGCTCGTGCTCGTATGGGAGTTGGGAAGGCCGAGCAGGCTGTCGACATGCTCGGCCAGGTAGCCGGGGCAGGTCCCGCCCGCCCCGGTGCTCTGCGCAGAGCCGATCGCAAAGCCGCTTGCCACCAACGTCGCCGTGGCGCTGGACAGCGGCCCGCTGAGTGCTTCGCCGCCCGGGCCGGCGGTGCTGAGCGTCAACTGGACGGGCAGCAGGCACTCGACGCCGAGCAGACCTGTCCGGGCGGCGATGGGGGCAGTCAACTGCAAGTTGAGGCCGCCGCCGGTGGCCGCATGGTCGGCGACGGTTCCGATGCTCGGAGCGGTGGCCTCGACGGCGGCAGGCACGATGGCGCGTGCGAAGGAGACGTCGATGGGGGCGAAGCCGAGGTTGGCCGGCTGCACGACGGCGGCTTCGCTCGGCAGCTCGAGCAGCCCGCAGAACGTCCCTGTGATCGGCGGGAAGGTGATGGCTCCGACGGGCGTGCTCGTGAGGGAGAGGTGGCCGCTCAGCGATCCGCTGAAGGCGAGCTGGTAGGGGTGGTTGGGCGGCCACGTGGGACGCGGGCAGTTGGTGGCGCCGGCCGGTGATCCGGCGCTGGCGAGCACGGACGGCCCGAGCAAGGTCAGGCAGCCCACGGCCAGCACGAGCACCGCGGCCACACCCAACGGAGGCATGGCCTCGTGTCTCACTGCAGGTTCACCTTGTCGATGAGCCAGCGGCCGTTCACGTTCAGCAGGGTGATCTCGACGCGGCTGTGGTCGGTGGAGGGGCCGCCCGACTTCGAGGTGTTCGACACCGTTTGGTTCAAGAAGACGAGGACGACCGCTTTGCTCGTCGAGGCCGAGACGATGCCGGCCGCCACGACGGTGGCTCTGGCCGTGGCGTGATATTTGGCGAGGAGGCTCGCGAGCGAGTCGGACGACTGCGTGAAGCTGGCCCGGAACGACGGCGTCGAGTGGCTTTTCACGATGCCGAAGTCCGCGCTGAGGTGGCGGTAGTTGTAGCTGCCGAGCTCGACGGCATCCGTGCGGGCGGCTGCGAGAGCGCTCGTGCGGGCGTTGTTGACGGCGTTGTCCTTCGTGAGATCGGACTCCGCCACGACGAGGAAGGCAACGAGCGCGGCGATGACGAGGAGGGCGACGATGTACCACTTCCGCCCGATGAGCCAGCGGACCCTGCCAAGCTTGGCCGGCACGACGGTGGCGTCGTCGACCCCGAGCACCTCCGCCGCCTCCGCCGGTGCCTCCGCCTCCGCCGGTGCAACCGGTGCAACCGGTGCAACCGGTTCCAGCTCCTCGAGCAGCGCTTCGGTAGCGACTGCCTCCCCGCTCAGCGCCACCAGGCGCCGGCTTGTGGCGAGGGCGTGATCGCTGACCGCCGATCGCTGAAGGGTCGAACCGGACGTCCTGCGGGCATTAGCCATTGCTACCTCCGGGAACGGCCGACACTCCCCGTTGTAGGAGGTCGGGAGCTGACAGCAAACAAGGGAGCGAGAGGTTCGGCGCGCCCGTTTGGGCGGTGGGAGCAGCCATGGCGCTGCCGGACACGTACGGGCAGACAGGGTCGGCGGTGTTGTAGGTCAGCTCGCTCCGGATCTCTCCGCCCGCCGACACCGAGGCGAGGTCGCCGGCGAACACGGGCAGGGCCTGGAAGAGCGCCCGGATCGCCGGGTTGCGCGCCGCAGCTGTGCTGAGCACAGTGGCGGAGTTGTCGATGAGGGCCTCGAGCGAGGGGGTGTCGGCCGAGAGCAGCTTGGAGAACTCGTTCTCGAAGGCGTCACCGTTGGCCAACAGCGCACGCAGGTCGAGGTTCGACGATTTGAGCTGACCGGTCAACGCCGCCAGCGAGGCGGAGAACTTGGAGAACTCAGAGCTCGTCGTGAGTGCCGTGCTCAGCACCAGGTGACCCCCGATCTGCAGCTCGACCGTCTCGGCCTGTGAGGCTCGGAGGGCGCTCACGAGGTTCGAGCCCTCGGTCACGAGCGCCCGTAACTGCGGCCCGAGCCCACCGAGCCCGCTCGAGAGGCCGGCGTTGAGGGTCACGATGTCGGAGGTCTTGACCGAGCCGAGCAGCTTGCCGAAGTCGATGAGGAGCGTGTTGATCGACGTCGGCACGGAGGTGTTCGGCTCGGCGATGACCGACCCGGCGTGCAGGAAAGGACCGTGGCTGGCGCGGGGCACGAGGTCGAGGTATTGCTCGCCGATGCCAGTGAGCTCCTTCACTGCGGCTGTCGAGTCCACCGGGATCTTCGTACCCGGATCGATCGCCAGTTCCACCTCGACATGCCCTGGTGAGAGCTTCAGCCCGACGACCTCACCGACGGCGACCCCGCGGTAGGTGACGTCCGCCTCCGGGTAGATGCCGCCGGCACGGGCGAGCACGGCCGTGACGGGGAAGCGCTGAGCCCCGATCCCCCAACCGAGCACGCCGAAGAGGATGTAGGAGAAGCCGGCGATCACGGTCGCCACGAGCCCGAGGATCGGTCCGACGTTCGATCGCCTCATGGGAGCCCACTTTCGAGCAGGGCCGACACGGCTCTCGAGCTGGCCGACGTGGTCGACTCGCTGCCGCCGTTCGTTGCCGGTCCGCTCGGCGAAGTCATCACGGAGGCCACGACGCCTCCGCTGCCGGCCGGCTCCTCCGGGCTGCCGTTCAGGAGTATCCGGAGTGTCACCGACACCTGCAGGTAGTTGCCCGGAGCCACCTTGGCGGTGGACGATTCGAAGTTAGCGATGTCCTGCAGGTCGGGGCCGATTTTCGTCTCGACGCCGACGAGCTGGTTCACGACGGGCAGGAGCTGTTGGGCGTCGTTGATGGCCGCCGTGCTCGTCTTGGCGATGATGCTGTCGGCCGCCGAGCTGAGGCGAGTCAGCTGAGTGAGGAAGTGGCGAAGGTCGGTGTTCTCACTTGCGAGCACCCCGGTTGCCGGCGCGATGGACTCGATGGCAGAGGCGATGACGTTGCTGCCGGTGTTCAGCTCCGACGACAGGTGGGCGATGGCGCCGAGGGCGGCGTCGAGATCGCCCCGATGGGCGTTCAGCGACTTGAGATCCGTGCCGAGCTGGCCGAGCAGGCTGCGCATCTGCGGCTGGTTGCCGGTGAAGGTGTCGTTCAGTTGGCTGACGATCGTTTCGAGTTGGTTGAGGCCGCCGCCGTTCAGCACGACCGCGAGGGCGGCCAGCGTGTCCTCGACGCTCGGCGCCGTGCTCGTTTGCGCCTCCGTCAGCAGGGTCCCGTTCGTCAACCATCGCGGGTGTGAGCTCGGCGCCGGCGGCTGCAAGAGGACGAACTCGTCGCCGAGCGGGCTGTCGAAACGCACCTGTGCCGTCGTCCCGACCGGCAGCAGCACGCCCTTGCGGATGTCGAGCACGAGGTCGGCCCGGAAGTCGGTCGTCGTGATCGAGCCGACCTGGCCGACGACGGCCGACCCGTAGCGCACCTGGGCGTCGTCGGGGAGGTTGAGGACGTTGGCGAACTCGGCCCGCACCTCGTAGACCGGACCGCTCAGCGTGCCGAGCTTTGGCATCGACTGCAGCCCGAGGCCGCAGCCCGCCAGCAGGAGGGCGGACGCCAGGAGGCCGGCGGCGGCCGGCCGCAACCGCGTCCGTTTCACCCGCCGCTCGCGATCAGGTGGTGGAGCGAGAGATCCGGCCCGCTGGAGGCATCTGGCGGCGTGCTGAGGGAGCCGAGGGCGTCATTGAGGAGGCAGTCGAGGTCGAGCTCGGTGCGCTCCTTCGGGTTGGTGGCGAGCACGAGGCCACGCAGCAGCGAGCTGCCGCAGACGGTGTTGACGAGGTTCATCGACCCGGTCATGGCGTCGTAACGGGCCTTGAGGGCCGCCCCGCCGGCCGCGTCCGGGTCGATGGCGTTCGTCAGGTTCTGCAAGGTGAGCGGACCGATGTCGAATACGGTGGCGAGCTGCCGCTGCTGGGTGGCCAGTGCGTTGGCGAAGGCGTCGAGATTGCGCACGCTGGCACCGATGGTCGACTGGTTGTCCTGCACGAAACCGGCGATCTGGCCGAGCGTCTCCTGCAGCTCGTGCAGCGCCACCCCGATGTCGGAATCGTCGGAAGCCAGGCTCGAGCTCACCGTCGCCAGGTTGCCGGCAAAGGCTTCATAGAGGGAGGTGTTGGAGGCGGCCGCTTGCGTGAGCTTCCCGAGGTTGTTCAAGGCGGCAGCCAGCTCTGCTGGGTGGGAGGCGAACCCGGTGAGGGCGGAGCTGGCCGAAGCGATGACCTGGTGCAGCTGCGAGCCGTTGTGCCCGAAGGTCTGCGCCAGACTGTGCAGCAATTCCGAGACGGCCCCGTTGTGGTTGGCGCCGGACGGCCCGAGGGCTTTCGCGAGCGTGTCGAGCGTGTCGACGATCTGATCGACCGACACCGGCGTGGCCGTGCGAGACATGGGGATGACGGCGCCGTCGGCGAGCCGGGGGCCGCCGTCGTAGGCGGGGACGAGCTGCACGAAACGGTCGTTCACGACCGCCGGCGCCTCGAGCACGGCGTGGGCATCGACGGGAACGGCGACGTTTCCCGATATCTGCATCTGCACGGCGACGTCGTTCGGGCCGGGGGTGACGGCCGTGATCTTGCCGACGGGGACGCCGAGCACGTCGACGTAATTGCCGGCGAACAGGCCGGGCGCCTCGGCGAATTCGGCTGTCAGCTGCATCGTCGGGCTGGCGGGGACGGCGATCCATACGAGCGCCGCCACGAGGGCGGCCACGACGACGCCGATGCCGATCCGCAACGCCTTCGGCAGCACCCGGAGGCGGCGCCGGGCCGAGCCGATCGGGCCCGAGGCCAGCAGGCGGCGGAGGCCCACCCGCAAACGGGCGCGCGTCGTCATGCCCGGATCCGGCTTGTCCGCAAAGGGCGAGCCGATCACGGTTGACACCCTTGGCCGGGATTGGCGATGTGCGAGGTGCCGCACTGTTGGATGATGTTGTCCGGGATGAGCATGGTCGGGATGACGACGTCGGCGAAGGGTCCCGAGCCCGTGACGTTGGCGGCGTAGCGGTCGAAGGCAGCGAGGATGGGGACGGCGTCGCTGAGCTTCGTGCTGTCGTTCGACAGGACGGCCGACACCGTCGTGAGCTTGCTCAACAACTCGGTCAAGGGACCGTTGTCGCCCTTGAAGATCTCGGTGAGCTGGGTGGAGAGCGCCGCCGTCGTGACGAGCAATTGGTGGATCGCCTGCCGGCGCTGGTCGAGCACCTGGAGGACGAGGTTGCTCTGGCCGACGAGGGTCACGAGCTCCTGACTGCGCTTGGCGAGCACCGTCGTGAGGGCGGCCCCTTGGGTGACGATGGTGGACAGCTCCTGCTCGTGGGCGGCGAGCACCCCGGAGAAGCGAGCGAGACCGGCGAGGGCCTCCGTCGTCAGGCTGGCGGGCGTCCCCTGGAGATCCTGGCTGCTCACCTCGAGCGACTTGACGAGGGCGCCGATGTCGTAGTGCTCGCCCTCCGAGGTTGCCTGCGAGAGGTCGCCGATGAGCGTGTTCGGGATCGAGGTCCTCGAGAGCGGAATGGCGCCGGCGCTCGACTGGGTCCCGGGGCCCGCCGGCGTCACCTCCAGGTACTCCTGGCCGAGGGGTGTCAGCACTTTTGCGGCCACCGAGCTGGTGTCGCCGAGGTGGACGCCTTGGGCGACGGTGAAGCTGACGAGGACCTTGTCACCGTCGAGGGAGATGCCGGTGATCTCGCCGACGCGGACGCCGGCCACGGTGACGATGTCTCCGGTCGCAAGGCCGCTGGCGTCGACGAAGTCCGCCTGATAGGTCGTTCCCCCGCCGAAGAGCGGCAGCTTGGAGAAGTTGAGGGCACCGACGACGGCCAGGACGAGGACGCAGAGGGCCGAGAGACCGACGACGAGCGGGTTGCGTTCGCGGAAATGTTTCATGCGCAGTTCCGGGTGTGATCGGCCTGGTCCCCGACCGGGCCGGAGGGAAGCGTGAGCGGGTCCCCCGGCTGTGGCGGGCTCACGCCGGGGATGAGGGAGATGTCGAGCTGCCCTTCGGCCTCGATGGTGAGGTTGCAGAGGTACACGCCCAGGTAGCTCCCGCTGCTGATGACCTTGTCGATGGTGTCGAGGAACCCGGGGAAGTTGCCGATGACGTCGTTCAGGCTCTGCTGACGGGCGGCGAGGGCGGCGGAGAAGCCGGCGAGACCGCTGATGTCCTGGTTGATCTGCGGCTGCGACTTGCTGAGCACCTGAGCCAGCTGCGAGGTGAACGACGACAGGCCGTTGATGCTGGCGCCGATCTGACTCCGCTGGCTGGCGAGGCCCTTCACCATGGAGGTGAAGTTGTCGATCAACGACCCGAGCTGCTGGTCGTGGGTCCCGACGGTGCCGAGGAGCTGCGACAAGTTGGTCACGAGCTCGTCGATCACGACCTGGCGTTGGGCGAGGTTGTCGGTGAGGGCGGCAGTCTGGGCCGTGAGGTTCTCGATCGTGCCGGACTGGCCTTGGAAGACGTCGATGATCGACTGCGTCAGCTGGTTCACCTGGTCGGGCGTGAGCGCCGAGAACAGTGGCTGAAACCCGTTGAACACGGCCGTCAGATCGAGGGCGGGCTGGGTGCGCGAGGTCGGGATGACGGCCCCTGGTCGCAGGACCGTGCCGGGCGAGGACCCGGGTACGAGGGCGAGGTAGCGCTGCCCGAGGAGGTTCTCGTAATGGATCTCCGCCAGCGTGGTCGTCGTCAGGTGCTGGGAGGAGTCGGCGCTGAAGCTGACCTCGGCTTCCTCGCCGACGAGGCGCACGCTGCCGACGGTGCCCACTTGCACGCCGGCGATGCGTACGGTGTCACCGGTCTGGAGCCCGGAAGCGTTGACGAACATGGCGGTGTAGCCCGTTGTCGGCTCTGAGCTGAAGTCGAGGAGCGTCGCCGCCACGACACCGGTCGCGAGCAGGCAGCCGGCCGTGAAGACCACGAGGGCGACGACGACGTTGCTGAACTGGTGCTTCGACCTCATCGAGCGCTCCTCACGGCCAGAGCCCCGAGCACCGGTCCGAGCAGCAACGTGGCCACCGCAGGCGAGGACGGCACCCGCCCGTGGTCGAGACCGGCGGCGATGGTGGCGACGGCGCTCTCTTGCGCCGGCCCGGACAAGGTGCCGGCGTCGACGGCGCCGCCGCTCAGAGGGTCGCAGTTCGAGCCTGTTGCCGCATAGCTGGGGCAGTCGGACGAGCTATAGGTCGCCGGGTTGACGAGGTTGGCGCCGATGCCGTCGGCGAAGAGGGCGTCCGGATCGTTCGCCCCGAGCTCGGCTACGACGAGGTCGGCGGCGTTCGGCACGGCCACCGTCGCCGTGAGCGACAGGTAGGGCCCGGCACGCTCGGCAGCCGACCAGGCCTTGCTCCAGCTGTCGAGGCCCTCGAGGATGTCGGCGATCTCGCTCGGACTTTGCGAGACGTCTTCGAGCAGCGGGCCGGACGACTCGAGGAGTGCCTGCCACGGTTGCTGGATGGCTGCTAGCAGGGCGGCCGACTGCCCGGCCACGGACGCTCCGGTCGAGAGGACCTGGTGCAGCTGGCTCTTCTCGCCGAGCACGGTCTTCGACGTGACGGTGAGATTGGCGAGGACGTCGAGGAGGGGCTTGGTGGAGGACGCCAGCCGGTTCGCGACCGGCGACAGCAACTTCAGGTCGCCTTCGAAGGTCGGCAACAACGGGAGCATCCTGGCGAGGTAGGCCGACGCCTGATGGAACGTGGCACCGAGCTGGTCGCCTTGATCGCTCAAGGCAGTGGCGACGGAGGTGAGGATCTCGTCCAGCTGGGCCGGGTGGATGGAGTTGAGGACGTCGTCGAGGTTGGCGAGCGTGCTCTGCAGCGAGGCTGGATTGCTGACGGGGATGGCCTCGATGAGCTGGCCGGCAACGAGGTGGGCGCCCCCGAGGTTCGCTGGCGGCTCCAGATCGACATACGGGTTGCCGAAGATCGAGAGCGGCGCCACGGTGGCTCGAACCCCGGCCGGGATGACGTCGATCTCCGAGGGCGCGAGGTGCAGCACGACGACGACGGATCGCCCATTTGTCGTGCCCTCGCTGACGACGCTGCCGACCGTGACGTCCCGGTACTCGACCGGACTGTCGATCTGGGGGGCGTTGGCGCCGAGCGGAAGCTCGGCTCGTACCGTCACATAGCTGCCGAAGTCGCCGCTGAAGGCTCCCACGACGAGGGCGACGGCGACTGCGGCGATGAGGAGCAGTACGACGCCGAGCAGGGCGACGACGCTCCGCCGCCAATACGAGCTCGTGCCCGGCAGTTGGACGGCGCCCTCTCGCAACGCCCTCATCCCGACACCTTCACGCCGCTCGAGGTACCCCAGAACAGGATCGTCATCAGCATGTCGCTGACGGCGATGAGCACGATGCTCGCTCGGATAGCGCGCCCCGCCGCCCGGCCGACGCCCTCCGGCCCGCCACTGGCGGTGTAGCCGTAGTAGCAGTGGACGAACGTCACGATGACGGCGAAGACCACGACCTTCACGGTCGACAGGAGGATGTCCTTGCCGGTGAGGAACAGGTGGAAGTAGTGCAGGTAGGTGCCCGTTCCCTGGTGGGCGACGACCAGCACCGTGAACTCGGAGGCGAGGTAGGCGCCAGAGAGCGCCAGCAGGTACATCGGGATGGTGGCCGTCAGGGCGGCGATCATGCGGGTGGTGACGAGGTAGGGCAGCGACGGGATCGCCATCACCTCGATGGCGTCGATCTCCTCGGTCACCCGCATGGCTCCGAGCTGGGCGGTGAACCGGCAACCCATCTGGGCGGCGAGGCCGAAGGCCGTGATGAGCGGCGCCAGCTCGCGAGTGTTGCCGAAGGCCGAAAGAAACCCTGCCAGCGGCCCGAGTCCCACGATGTTCAATCCCTGATAGCCCTCGAGGCCGAGCTGGATACCGAGGGCGGCCGACAGCACGCCGGCGACAAGGACGGTGCTGGCGGCGATGGCGAGGAGCCCGCCGCCGAAGGTGACCTCTCCGATGAGCCGCCACACCTCACGCCGGTGTCGTACGAGGACGACCGGCACGCTGAGGACGACCTCGACGCCGAACACGAGGAGCTGGCCGAACCAGACGAGCTGTCCGACGAGGCGCTGGACGAGCCCAGAGCCTGGCAAGGACGCCCGGCTCACGCCGGCATTGAGGGCGCTCACAGCACCCTCGGCGGTACGAGGACGAGGAAGATCTCGGTGAAGACGAGGTTGAGGAGGAACAGGGCGATGCCGGTGATGACGACCGACTGGTTGACGGCCTCGCCGACACCGGCCGGCCCGCGCTCCACCGTCATGCCCTTGTAGGAGGCCACCGACGCGGCGATGAGGCCGAAGATGGCCGCCTTGAGCTCGGACTCGATGAGATCGGCGGGCTGCGAGAACGAGCTGAAGGAGTTGAGGAAGCCTCCGGCGGAGCCGTGCAGCATGTAGACGGCGGCGAGGTAGCCGCTCACGACGCCGGCGAGGGCGACGACGCCGTTCAAGAGCACGGCGACGACGGTGGCGGCGAGGAGACGGGGTGCCACCAGCCGCTCGACGGGGTCGATTCCCATCACCGTCAGTGCCGAGAGCTCGTCACGGATCGTCCGGGAGCCGAGGTCGGAGCAGATGGCCGACCCGCCGGCGCCCGAGAGGACGAGCGCCGTGATGATGGGCGCCGCCTCGCGGACGGTGCCGACGGCGTCGACGGCGCCCACGAACGACGTGGCCCCGATGGAGGTTGCCAAGCCTCCGACTTCGAGCACGATGACGACGCCGAACGGGAAGGCGATCAAGAGCGCCGGCAGCACCGAGACCGACGCCAGGAACCACGCCTGCTCCAAGAACTCGCGCCAGGCGAAGCGGCGTTTGGCGATGCTCTCGACGGCCAGGAAGGAGGCGTCGAGCATCATCGAGCAGAGCGCACCGAACGTCTCGACGAACTTGACCGGTCCGCTCCGGTCCTTGGTCGGAAGGCGCGCCACGGTGCCGAACGGCGCCCGGCCCCCGGCTCCGACACTGGCGGTCATCGGGCCGAGCGCGGGTCAAGCCGGTGAGTGGCGGTGGTTCTGTCAGCCACCAGCCACTCACCGGCCGGCGCGAGCGGTTGGCGCTCGCGTGACACCTGTGTCTGCACTTACAGCGTGACGTTGCCGTTGTTGGCGATGGTGGCCTCGGTCAGCGGGCTGCCAGCCGTGCAGTTGCCCTTCACCGGCGTAGCGGTGAAGGTGCCCTTGATCTTGGAACCGGCGAGGAAGCCTTTCTTCACGGTTCCGGAGATCGTGAACTTGAGAGCCGTCGAGGTCGCCTTCAGGGTGATGCTGCCTGACGACGTCGAGCTCGAAGAGTTGTTCGCCGTCGAGGTGAACGTACCGCTCGCCTTGCCGGAGATGCACGTGAGGTTCTTGGAGCTCATCTTGATGTTGCCGCTCACTGCAGTCGCCGGCGGGCTGCCCACGGCGTTGCAGCCACTGATCGAGAACGTCGCCGTGATGGTCTGCTTGCCGTTCGTCGTGAACAGCACACCTGGCGAGATGTTCGCCGTGGCGCTCGAGGTGGTGCAGGTCGTCTCGGTCACTGCAGGTCGAACCGAGGCGCTCGCGACGCCGCCGGAGGCTGCCCCACCGGCGGCCACCACCATGGTGCCGAGTGCGGCGAGGCCAGCAATTGCGGCCGCGAAACGTCGAGTCAATCTCATTGTGTCCCCTCTCCTCATGGTCAGAATGCGGGCGAGACTCGCTCGTCCGGCCCGTTAGTTACCCATCAGTAGGGTCGGTAAACATCACCGGCACGACATGGCTCAGCTTTCGATGTACTGGCGGATGGCCGACGCCGAGACGAGCTCGGAATTGCCCGTCAGGGTGACCGAGTTCGTACCTGCTGGCGAGGGAAGACCCTTCTGCTCGTTGATGATCGGGTCGAGGACACCGAGCAGGCCGCAGCCGGACGCGCCCGGAACGGCGAAGCTGTTGTCGACGAGCACGGTGCCTTTGGTGGACACGCCGCCGTACTTGTTCGCCCGCACCTTGCCGATGCTCCCGCTGATCGGCGTGTTCGGGCCCGGCGGGTTGGTCGTGCCGTCGGTGAGGTTGAGGGTCGTGGGGTCGCTCGGCGACGAGACCGTGCAGTCGGTGCCGAGCAACGGGTTGGTCAGCAGCACGTCCGTCGGCAGGCTGATCGCCGGGCCGTCGGTCGTCTCGAGGTTGAACAAGCTGAAAGTCGGCAGCCCGACGAGCTGCGGCGTCGCCGTCACGGCGAGAGGACCGGACGCTCCCGGAATGCCCAGCAGACCGCCCGGCACGCTGATGGGCGGAGCGCTCATCGCCGGGGTTCCGTCATCGGGCAGCACCACGGTCATGGTGCCGTCGGGGTTCTGGATCAAGCCGAGGTTGAGGACGATCGGCGAGGACTCGGTGAGCGTCGTCGAGTTGATCTGGAACGTCCCGGTCGAGGCGGCTGTCAGGCAGAGCGAGACGTTCGGGTTGCCGACCGGACAGTGGGCGAATTTTCGCAGAGCAGGCGGCAAGGGACTCTTCGTGGTCGTGGAGGCCGACGCGATGGACGCCGCCGGAACGCCCGCGCCCGTCAAGGCGACAGCGAGCAGCGCCGAAGCGGCAACTGCTCGCCGGAACGTCGCCAGGCGCCGGACGCGGCGGAGAAGAGGATCGCTGATGGGCGGGGAACAGGCGTGCATGGGTCGCTGGCCTCCTTGAGTCGTCTGGTGTCCTCGGCCGCGCAGCCACGCCGGATGAGGACCAGGGCGAGGCCCGCGCAGGATGATCTGACGGTATCCCGCCACTTCCTCAGGCACTTTTCAATCCGCCGAATTCGGGTCGAATTTTCATAGGGAGGGTCGAAGGGTCGGTCGGTCGACCCCGAGTCCCGGTGGGCTTCCACCGTCTGAGAATCGAAGACGTTCCCTTTCGCCGATCGTGACCGGGTCTGAGCTGTCCCTTTCCGGTCGCGGGGTACGATTGCACCATCTTGCGCGACATTGAGTCAGTCGATCCCGTGGTCGAACCAGCCGGACCGAGCCGTACGGGTTCTGATGCGTCGATGATCTCCGACGAGCTGCTGAGCGCGTTCTTGTCCCTCATGCCGGACGCAGCCGTGGTCGTCGATGCAGGCGGGCGGATCGTGTCGTTGAACCCGCGGGCGGAGGAGCTGTTCGGGTACCCGTCGGGCGCGCTTGCCGGAGTGCTCATCGAGACGCTCGTGCCCGAGCGTGCCCGCCACCGGCACCGCCAGCATCGTGCGGCGTTCTTCGCCTCCCCGGACGTCCGTCCGATGGGCGCTGATCTCGAGCTCAGCGGTCGACGTCGTGACGGTTACGAGTTTCCCGTCGACATCAGCCTCGCCCCGATCACGAGCGGGGGCGCCGAACTCGTCGTCGCTGCCGTACGCGACGTCACGGACAAGCGAGCGGCCGCCGCAGCCCAGACCGAGCTGGCGACGATCGTGAGGTCCTCGCTCGACGCCATCATGTCCACGACGCTCGAAGGCAGGATCACGAGCTGGAACCCCGCCGCCGAGGCGCTCTTCGGTTACTCCCGTGAGGAGATCCTCGGCACCCACATCGCCACGCTCGTACCTCCGGAAGGTTCCGTCGTGCTCGAGGAGCTGCTCGCTCTCGCAACCGAAGGCGCCTCGCGGGGCGCCCGCGATACGAGGTGGCGGCATCGGGGCGGTCACGACGTCGACGTCGCCGTCTCCGTGTCACCGTTGCGTGACCCGGGCGGGGCTCTGCTGGGTTTCTCGTCGATGGCTCGCGACATCAGCGAGCGTAAGCGGGCGGAGGACGAGCTTCACCGCTTGCTCGCCGAGGAGGAGCGTCTCGAGCACCAGCACGCTGCGACGGCCGAGATCCGGCTGGCGCTGTTGTCCGACGTGCCGCTTTCGGACTCGCTCAGCCTCATCTGCCAGCACGCCGGCGAGCTCCTCGGTGCGCCCGTTGCGGTGATCAGCATTGGAGAGGCCGGTGAGCAGCGCGTGGCGGCGACGACGGAGGCGGCATCGGAGCTGTTCGGCGCCGTGCTACCCGTGCACGCATCATTCGCGCAGCGTGTGCTCGCGACCGGCCAGCACATCCTCGTCACCCGCCGGAGCGCAGTCTCGTCGGTGGGGGTTTCGCCGGCGGTCCCGGACGGGCCCACTCTCGGGGTCCCGATCGTGGTCGGCGGCGTCGCCAGCGCAGCGCTGACGGTCGTGCGGCGGGAGGGGGCAGCCGAGTTCAGCACGGGTGATCTGGCTGTGGCAGAGAACCTTGCGGCTCAGGCGGCGCTTGCGCTCGAGCTCGAACGGGCTCGCCAGGATCGTGAACAGATGATGCTGATCGGTGATCGCGAGCGGATCGCCCGCGACCTCCATGACCATGTCATCCAGCAGCTCTTCGCCACCGGCATGGCGCTGCAGAGCACCCTTCCCCTCGTCGAGCGTTCGCTCGTCGGCGACCGGCTGATCGACGCCATCGACTCGCTCGACGAGACGATCCGCGAGATCCGCAACACGATCTACAACATCTCCCGGCCGTTCGACGAGATGCATCTCCGAGCACAGATCGTCGAGTTGGTGGATGCGGCCGAGGAGGGGCTCGGTTTCGTCCCTGCGCTCCGCTTCGAAGGCCCGGTCGATGCCGGCGTGTCGGCGGCGGCAGTTCCCCATGTGTTTGCCGTCCTCAGGGAGGCGCTCTCGAACGTCGCCCGCCACGCTGCGGCGACGGCGGTCTCGGTGCAGGTGTCGATCGCCGATGGAAAAGTGTTCGTGACGGTGGCCGACAACGGTGTGGGCGTCACTGAGCAGAGCCGGCGGAGCGGCCTTGCGAACTTGGAGGAGCGAGCCCGGCTGCTCGGGGGGAGCTTTGCTGTGACGCTCCCCGCCGAGGGCGGGACCCGCCTCGACTGGGTGGTCCCCCTCGACGGTTAGGGGATCGTCGTCGTGGTCGTCGTCGTGGTCGTGGACGTCGTCGTGGTGGTCGTTGTCGTCGTGGTCGTCGGCGTGGAGATCGAGCTGACCCGAGGCTTGGCAACGGCCACAGGCATCCCGTAGCCGGAGAACGTCATCCTCAGGCCGACGGGCCCGATCCCGGCAAATGCTCCGAGGGTGATGACGGCGGACTGAATCCGGTTCTCGCTCACCCAGGTGTCGATGCCGAGATGTGGTGAGCCCAGCACAGCGGCCACCCGGCCGAGATCCGAGGACGATCCGGCGAGATGTTCACCGGCCACGTCGAGATCCGTCGAGCCGGCGTATTCCACCGCCTGGTGGCCATCGATGGTCGTGTGACCGGCGACGTGCATGTCGGAGGCGCCCGACAGCTGGCCGACGAGCCAGATCAGATCGTTCGACTCGACGGCGAGACCGGCCGAGATGCTGGCCGGCAGCCGTGACAGGACCGTCGGCGTCAGGGCGATCCACGGGCCCTCGGCACCGACTTCGCTGGACAGGCCGCTCGGGAGCGACACGAAGGTGGCACCACCGATCACGCGCACTTGCAGAGAGCCGAACCCGGTGACTTGCAACGTGAGTGACCCGGACCCGTCGTGGGTGTTGACCACGCCTGAGCCCGACGCGAGCTCGGAGCTGCCGGCGAGCGCCTGCACCCCGAAGCTGAACGACCCGGCGGACGACGAGCCCAATGCCGCCGCCGCCACAACGGCTGCGGGGCTCTCGGTCGCTTTGACGTCGTGATGGCCGGTCGCGTGCTGCGGGCTCGGCGTACCAACCGGCAGGAGCCCTTCGCCGGCGTTCTCGAGGGCGCTTGCTCCAACCTGGTCGTAGAAGGCGATCCACGACTCGACCAGGCTCCCGTACTCGGTGGAATGGTTGTAGGCGAAAATGGCTGCCTTGAGGCCGCCGGCGGACTTCAAATTGCCGCCGTTGGCGCAGAGAAAGACGCCGGTCGTGAGGGCTGCGTCATAGAAGTTCTGCGGGTTCTTCTGCCCGTCGCCGTTGCCGTCCTGGGCGTATTCGGCCCACGTCGCCGGCAGGAACTGCATCGGTCCTTCGGCTCGCACCCAGCCTCCGCCCGGGCCGCGCATGGCCGGGGTCCCGTTCAAGCCGTTGAGCGCGGGGCCGAAGATGGGCGGGAAGAGCGTCCCGTTGGTGGTGACGCGGGCGGCCGATCCCCATGTCTGGCCGTTGTCGGATTCCACTCGGCCGATGCCTGCGACGTCCTCCCAGGAGAGGTGGCAGGAAGCGTCGCTCTGGGCGACAACGCTCTGGGCATGCTCGTAGGCGGCAATCGCCACGGCCGGGACCCCGCTCGAGGCACCGGCAGGGATGCCACCGCGACGCCGCTTCGGCGGCGGCGCCGCGAACGGGACGATGCCGGCGCTCGCCGAGCGGTCATGGGGCAGCGCTCGGAGCGCTCCGCTGAGTGGACCAGCGAGCGATGTCCCGAGCTTGACGGTGGTCGAGTGCGTGAGCTTGCCGGCCGGGACCCTGGTCCCCGCGGGGTTGCCGCGCACGGCGACGGAGCTGGCGAGACCGATGGCGAGGACGATCGTGAGCAACCACGGGACGCCTCGCGGAGCTGCCAGCCGGGCGATCTCTCGTAGGCGCGGCGTGGGGTGCCTCATGCGCCTCAGCAGAGGCAGGACGCTCATCTCAACGGTGCAGCCGGCACGCCCTGGCGCTCGGACACGATCTGCCCGAAGGGCACCTTGGGCGCGGGGCAGCCCGAGGCGCGACCTTTCGATCTCATGGACTACCTATCGGCAAGGCTCGAGCAGTACCTGAGCCATCCGGGCCCGATCCCAGCTCAGGGCTAGGCTGCGCGCCGTGCGGCGGTCCGTTCCGAGATGGTCACCTCCGTTCGCGGAGGGCCGACCCCCCTGGGGTAACCCCACGGGAAT
The DNA here is from genome assembly GCA_049510975.1 of Acidimicrobiales bacterium. GTDB lineage: Bacteria > Actinomycetota > Acidimicrobiia > Acidimicrobiales > Bog-793 > JAKACA01. Next base: position 42,453 of record JBEKYM010000006.1, on the reverse strand, counting down.
CCCGATGCTCCGGCATCGCATCGCCCGCGCTCCGCTCCGCTCCGGCGGAGTCAGGCGCGACCACAACGAGAAGGGTCGGGGCTGGCCGCCGCACGCCCCATGACTGCTCCGGCCGCCCCGAGCGACCTCGCGCTCGGCTTGGCGGCAGCGCTGCTGTCGGGTCCCTGGCGCCAGGACGAGATGGTCGCCGTCGTGCCACGGGCGGTCTGGAGGAGCGGCGCCCGACCGGCTGACGACCGCGACCTCGACCGGCACCACCGCCTTGGACGAAGTCTCGGCACACCGCATCTGCCGCAGGGCGCCCCGACCTCGCCGGCGCTCGGCAAAGACCCGCCTCCTGGGGTGCGGCCATCGCCAGCCCATCGCTGGGATCGTCGTCAACGATCACCTGAACCTGCAACGCCGCGAGTACGACGCCCTTCGCGCCACCTTGCACAACGCTGGACCGGCTTGCAGGCGCAGAATCGCGACAACATCCCCGACTTTGGTGTTCACCTGCGAGGCCGAATCGAGTGGACCGCCGCCCTCAACCCGGCCCGGCGCCAGCGCCTGCTCGAGATGCTGGCCCAGGCGGTCGGTTCCTCCCGGAGCGATGACAGCTGAGCCCCTGGGCGCCGACACCGCGGCGGAGCCGATTCTCGGGCGGATCGACCGCCCGGAGCCGCTTGCCTATCTGCGGTCCCGGTTCCTGAGCGTCTCGGGCTGGGCCTGGGGACCTCGCAGCCCGGTGTCGAGCGTCGAGGTCTTCGTAGGCGGTGCAGTGGCGAGAAGAGCCGGCCTTGCCCGTCCTCGCCCGGACGTGGCTGCTCACGTCGGTGACGAGGGGGCGGTGCTTGCCGGTTTCGACTGCATCGTGGACCGCCGGCTTCTCGGTCGCGTGGCCGGTGGCCCGCGAACCATCGTGAGCGCCCGCGTCACCCTTCTCGATGGGACAGAGCGTTGGCTTGCTCCGGTCGAGGTGCTGCAGGAGCCCGTCACCGAGACGGGGGAGGACGAGGCGGTGGATGCCCGCCAACCCGCTCCCATCCGGGGTGTTCGCCGTCAAGTCGCTCCGGCCGTCCGTGTCCTCTGGCTGGCGCGGTCGCTGGACCTCGGAGGGTCCCAACTGCGCTTGTTGGAGCTCGTACAGATTCTCGACCGTGCCAGGGGCTGGTCGAACACCGTCGTGTCCTCCTGTGACGGGCCCTTGCGCAGCCCCCTCGAGCTCGCGGGCGCCCATGTCCAGGTGGGCGGGGCGATCCCCCTGCACGATCCGTTGGTCTACGAGCAAGGCGTGTCGGAGCTGACCCAATGGGCTGAAGGACGCTTCGACCTCGTCGTCGGCTCGACCATGACGTCGTTCTCGGCGGCGGATGTGGCCGGTCGGCTCGGACTCCCGTCCTTGCTTCGCGTCGGAGAGGCTGAGCCGCTGCGAACTGTCGTCGGTTGGCTGGGCGGCCAGCTGCACCCCGCCGTCGAGCTTCGGGCGATGGAGTGCTTCGCGGTGGCTTCGGCGGTGCTGTTCAACTCGATGGCAGCTTTCCGGGTCTTCTCGGCCGAGGGCGGTCGCGGGGCCTGCACGGTGCTGCGCACAGGTGTCGACCTGCCGGCCAGGTCGCTGACCGAGCAAGAACGGGTGCGCTACCGGCAGCGGCTCGGAGTCGCCGGCGACCGACGCCTCCTCGTCAACGCGGCCACGCTGTGGCCTGTCAAGGGCCAGGGAGTGCTGGCCGCCGCCCTCGCGTCGTTGCAGCAGGACTGCCCGGAGCTCGAATGCGTCCTCGTGGGGACTTCGGAGGGTCCCTATGCCGAGGCCATCGGGCGATTCGCTGCCGGCCGGAGCCTCGCGAACCTGCGCGTCGTGCCCTTCTGCGACGACCTTGCGCCCTGGTGGGGCGCCGCCGACGTGGTCGTGTGCTCGTCAGAGACCGAGTCACTTCCCGCCAGCGTGCTCGAGGCGATGGCGCACGGCCTCCCGGTCTTGAGCACGCGCGTCGGTGATCTTGTCGACCTCGTCCGACCGGGTGTGAACGGTTGGCTGTGCGAGCCCTGCGACGTCGCCTCGATGAGCGCTGGACTCCGTGCAATTGCGTCCTGTTCGGCGCATGACCTGTCCGTCTTCGGGACGGCCGCCCGCGCCACCGCCTCGGCTCACGACGCCGCCCGCGTGCTGCCGCGCACCGTCGAGCTCCTCGAGTACCTCGTCGGCGGGCCTTATCCGCGCTGGATGGAGTTGGCGAGCCCGCTCCGGGCCGGGGCTTCGTTCCCAAGCTAGGAGGTGGCCAGGAGCCGGTCACGAGGGCCTGCCTCGTCTTCGCCTGCGGTGCGCGGCCGTCCACGAATTGCGTGTGTGAAGGTGGCCCGGCCAGGCTCTGCGTCGCCAGACGACAGTTCGTCACCAGGGAGGCGATGATCACTTGACCGGGATGAACCGCCACCTCCAGGCGAATAACCCTGTCATCGTGGCGGCCTTTCACTCCCTTCTCACGCGCCAGATGCTCATCGTCGGCGTCGTGCTGTTCGTCCTTCTCCTCGGGATGAGCGTGCTGCGAATGGTGCAGGTGCAGCGCCTGCTCGCCTCAGGTGTCGAGGTGCCGAACGCCGCCGTCGCCGACCCGGAGCCGTTCGCTCGCCGCCTGCTCCGCATCGGATTTGCCCTGCTGTGGATTCTCGACGGCGTTCTCCAGATCCAGCCTTCGATGCCGCTCGGTCTGCCGGCCAGCGTGCTGCAGCCGGCGGCCGTCTCGTCGCCCTCGTGGGTGCAGCACCTCGTGAACTTCGGAGTCACGACCTGGACGAATCACCCCGTGGAAGCGGCCGTGTCGGCGGTGTGGATCCAGATCGCCATCGGGGTCCTGCTCCTCGTGGCGCCGCGAGGACGGTGGTCCCGGTTCGCCGGCCTGGCTTCGCTCGGCTGGGGGCTTGTGGTCTGGGTCTTCGGGGAAGCTTTCGGCGGCATCTTCGCTCCGGGGCTGTCGTGGCTCTTCGGCGCTCCGGGCGCGGCCGTCTTCTACTGCGTCGCCGGTGCCCTCATCGCGCTTCCCGAGCGCGCCTGGGCATCGAAGCGGATCGGCACGTGGGTGCTTGGCGGCTTCGGGGTGTTCTTCGCCGGAATGGCGGTGCTGCAAGCCTGGCCCGGCCGTGGCTTCTGGCAGGGTCGGGCCGGGCACACCGGTACTGGAACGTTGCTCAGCATGGTCCAGCAGATGGCCCAGACGTCCCAGCCACGCACCCTGTCGTCATGGCTCGGCTCGTTCGGCTCCTTCGACGCCGCACATGGCTTTGCCGTCAACATCGTCGTCGTCGTCGCCCTCGGGGGGATCGGCGTCGCCCTGATCACCGCTCAGCCGCGCCTCGTCCGCCCGGCCCTTGCCGTCGCCGTGGTCCTCTGCCTGGCGGACTGGCTGCTGGTGGAAGATTTGGGTTTCCTCGGTGGTGTCGGCACCGACCCCAACTCCATGGTGCCGATGCTGGCCGTGCTGGTAACCGGCTACGCCGCCCTGGTGCGGGTGCCGGCCCGAGCTGAGGCACCTGCTCGGGCCGAAAGCGCCGTCGCAGTCGCCGGCACGGCCACCGGTTGGTCGGGGCGTGTCCGCCCTGCCTACGCCGCCCGCGTGGCCGCCTCGGTCGGAACGCTCGGCATCCTCGTGCTCGGGGCTGCGCCCATGGCCGTCGCCTCCACGAACCCGAACGCCGACCCGGTGATCGCCCTCGCCGTCGACGGGAACCCGAACGTGGTCGACTTCCCTGCGCCGAGTTTTCAGCTCGTCAACCAGCTCGGCCAACACGTCTCGCTCTCGAGCTTTCGGGGAAGGACCGTGGCGCTGACGTTTCTCGACCCGGTGTGCACCTCGGATTGCCCGTTGATCGCCCAGGAGTTCAAGGAGGCCAACAAGCTGCTCGGCTCCGCCTCCGATGGCGCCGTCTTCGTGGCCGTCGTCGCCAACCCGATCTACCGCTCGATCGCCTTCACCAAGGCGTTTGATCAGCAAGAGCGGCTCGACAACATGAGGAATTGGTGGTTCCTCACCGGCACGACCTCTGCACTCACGCGGGTGTGGAACGACTACAGCGTGCAGGTCGGAGTTCCCGGCGCCGGGTCCATGGTTGCCCACAGCGACATCGCCTATCTCATCGACACGACCGGAAACACCCGGGAGGTGCTCAACACCGATACCGGCGCCGGTAGCGCATCGGAGTCCTCCTTCGCCGTGCTGTTGTCCGAGCAGCTGAAACGGTTCATGCCGTCATGACCCGGCGGAACCGCCGGGGGGCTCGCCCCGGCACCCGTGCCGCCCTCGTCTGCACCTCGGTCCTGCTGGCGGCATCATGCGGCCGCGTCACCAGCGGGCCGGCCGGTCGTGGTGGGCCGGTCGTGGCGCTCAGCGCCCCCTACAACACGGTTCTCTCGACGTCGGTCGGCACGTGGGCGGTCGTGCCGATGGGGATCCTCAGCCAGCCGCTCAACACGTTCTGGGAGCTCTTCTATCGGCCGAGGGGTTCTGCCAAGTGGAGGCTCGTGACGCCTCCGGGCGTCGCCCTCAACGGCGGGCTCGTCCTCTCCGAGGTGGCGCCCGGACCGCTGACGGTCGGGATCGAGCCGACCAACCTCCTCAAGTTCTCGCCGTTGGCACAGAGCCAGGTGCATGGCGGCTCTTGGACGCCTGGGCTCGTCCCGGGAGCCCTGGCAGCGACGCCAGGCGCGCTCGCCAGCTCAGCCGGGCCGAGGATGCTGGCCGTCTTGCGCTCCGGCGCAGGCGAGATCGTCGCCAGCTCGGGCAGCGTCTTGAACTGGACCGATGTCGTGACCGAGCACGGCTTGGCTTCGTCGGCCGGCAAGTCGTGCGGGCTGACGTCGCTCGGCTCTGTCGCCTTCTCAAGGGTCGGCACCGCCTTCGCCGGCGGCGCCTGCTCGGAGCCGGGCGCCGTGGGCGTGTTCGCCCGCACGGCTGCGAGCTGGGCGCTCGTCGCGCCCCGTCTCGGGGGTGTGCTCGCTTCGCAGCCGGCGACGGTGCTGCGGTTGTGGAGTGCGGCGTCGGGCTCTGCAGCCCGTGTCGGCGGACTCGTGGCTTCCGGCGGTGCGACCACGTCGAACCTCGTCGCCATCTGGAATGGCGGTGTCCCGACGTCGTGGACGGTCTCGCCGCCGCTTCCGGTCGGTGCGGGCAGCCACCTCATATCCACCTCCATGGCGCCGAGCGGAGAGATCCTGGCGCTCGTGGCGCTGCCACACGGCGGGACGCGCCTCGAGACGGTGCAGCCGGGCAGGAGCTGGCGCCAGCTCGTCGACGTCCCTGCCGGCACCGCCGCCGTGGCAATCGGAACGGACGGGGCCATCGACGCCCTCGCCGTGACGGGCCAATCACTGTTCACCGACTGGCGAGCCGACACGGCCACCGGGTCATGGGACAGACTGCAGGCGGTGCGAGTCTCCGTCCCGATCGGATCGTCGTCGTGAGCTACGTCCTCGACAACTGGAGCTTCGATCCCTTCATCGTGATCGTGGCCGTCATCGTCGCCATCCACGAGATCGGGTTGGCGCACCTCCGACAGCGCTCCGATCCGAAACGAACTCGTCAACGGCGCAAGCGTGCCTTCGCCTTCTACGCCGGCCTCGGCGTGCTGTTGGTCGCCGTCGTGTCGCCCATCGACTACTACGCCAGCGACTACTTCTTCGTCCACATGATCGAGCACATCCTGATCGCCTTCTTCGCGCCCATCTTGGTGGTGGCAGGAGCGCCCTGGCTTCCCTTCCTGTTCGCCCTTCCGGTGGGACCACGGCGGCGGGTCGGACGGGCGTTGCTGCTCGGTCGCTGGGCCGGCCAGCTCCGGGCGATCGGCCGCTTCGTCTCCAACCGGTGGACGGCGCTCGTGCTCTTCAACGCCGCCATGTTGTTGTGGCACGTGCCTGCCCTGTTCGATCTTGCCGAGCACAATCAGCGTGTCCACATCTGGCTCATGCACGGCAGCTTCTTCGCCACCGGCGTGCTCTTCTGGTTGCAGGTCATCCCCTCGTTCCCCTTCAGGACCAAGGCATCGGCAGCTTGGCAGGTGGGGGCCATCGTCTCGACGAACGTCGTGATGTTCTTCCTCGCCATGTCGCTGAGCATCTTCGCGACCGGGTCGTGGTACCCCGTCTACAACCACGTGGCCGGCGTGACGCTGTCGCCGTTCGCCGACCAGCAGATCGGTGCGGCCATCTTGTGGGTTTGCGGGGACTTCTGGGCGGTGCCGGCGCTCGTCGTCGTCATCCGTCGTGCCATCGCCGACGAAGGCGGCGTGTCCAACCTGGCGGAGCGCATCATCCGTCGGCGTACGCTCATGTCGCTCGACGAGGTACGCCCGCCGGCCTGACGGGCGAGCCGGCGCTGCGGCCGGATCTCTCAGCAGCCCAGACGTCGTTGACTGCCGGATCAAACAGAAATAGTGTGACGGCAGCGAAGTCAACGTGATGGAGCTGATAGCGACCGGGGGGCAGCTCTGGTCGTCGACACGGGTGGGGCTTGTCGTTGCGACATGATCCCGTGCCGACGGTCCCACGCGACCCTGGCGAGATGGGGAGGCCGGGTTTGTCTCGTTCGGGAAGGCTGGCAGTTGCTGCCGTGATCGTTGGAATCGGGGTCGGGCTCATCATCTTCCTCGCGGCTGCGTTCCTGCGGTCGACGCCGCCCACCGTCGACTTCACCGTCGGCCATCAGGCCGGTCAGCCGGTCGACATGACCCTCCAGACGGTCGGGTCCATCGGCTTCGGCGACCACCCCACCTGGGTGTCCTACCTCACGAAGTCGCCCACGACCGGCCAGTGGGTGCACACGACGCTGTGGGATCTCCCGGCTCACACCCGCATCAACGTGACGATCGACCAGTACGACGGCGGCGGCCCGCTGCGCAACCAGCTGATGGGTCTCGTGCAGGGCACTGTCGGCAACGACATGACCGTCGACGGCAAGACGATGACGATCATCAACTCGAACGCCACCACCAAGGCGATCCCGAACGGCGTCGCTCACACCTTCACCATCCCGACGCTCGGCATCAACGTGCCCCTGCTGGCCAACAACAACAACGCCAACCTCTGCGCCGTCGCGCCGTGCACGTTCAGCTCCCCCCACCACATCGTCAAGTTCTCCTTCGTGACGCCGGGTCCCGGTGAGTACCCCTGGCAGTGCTTCCTCCCGTGCGGCCTCGGGTTCCTGTACGGCAACGGAGGTCCGATGCAGTCGATCGGCTACATGGACGGCTTCTTGAAGGTGGTCGGATGAGCGCCAACCCGAACCCGCCGTCTGCAAGCCCCGGCGGCGATCATCACTTCCGCAACATCCTCGTCATCTGGTTGGTGGCCTCGGTCGTCGGTGACCTCCTGTTCGGCTTCCTCGTCGCACCGCACGTGCCGCCGGGGCGGATGTCGAGCACCGCAACGAGCGACTCGGTCGACTTCAGCGTCCTGTTCCTTGTCGCCCTCCCGGTGCTGTTCGGGGTGTGGACCTACATGGGCTATGCGCTCGTTCACTGGCGAGCATCGAGGCCCGGGGTACCAGAGCCGGTCGGCGGGCCGGCGGCGCGCGGCAACCTCAAGATCCAGGTCGCCTGGATCACCATCACGACGGTGCTCGTGCTGGCATTGTTCGTGTTCGGCACCGTCGAGCTCGGCCTGACCGCAGGATCGGGCGGTGGCGAAGGCCCCACCCCCATCTGGACGCCGACGTCGGCCACGGTGCTGCCGGTGCAGGTCATCGCCCAGCAGTGGCGGTTCACCTACCGCTACCCGACCTTCGGCGGGTTCGAGACTCCGAACCTCGAGATCCCGATCAACACGACCATCGAGTTCCACGTCACCTCACTCGACGTCATCCACGACTTCTGGGCCTACCAGATCGGCGTGAAGGCTGACGCCAACCCGGACCAGGACAACATCGCCTTCACGACGACCAAGCAGCTCGGCGTCTTCACCGTGCGCTGTGCCGAGCTCTGTGGCCTGTGGCACGGCGCCATGTACGACTACGGCAAGGTCGTGAGCAAGTCGCAGTTCGAGCAGTGGGCAACCACCACGGAGAACCAGCTGGCGCCGCTCACGAAGCTCCTTCCTGCTTTTGCCTACACCTACACCCCGGACGCCAACGGAGCCGACGGCGGCTTCTACCCCGATACCAGCAACAGCAGCCCGAAGACCGGCGATCCGTACAGCAATGTGGAGTCGTACGGCGCTAGTACACCGTCCTCGTAAGCACGCCGACGAATGGGTCTGATCTCATGAGCGCAGAAACTCAAGCGATGGTTGACGTAACCGGCGCCAGCGTCCGGCCGCGGCCCGGCATCCTCACCCCGAACGCCCTGTGGGCACTCTGCGGCGGGGCTGGTGGCTACGCCCTCGGACACTGGTTCGGGAACATCATCGCCGCCAATCAGGCGGTCGTGCAGGACAACGGCCAGAACAACGTCGCCGTCGTCCTCGGGCTGTCGATCGGTGTCGTGGGCTGGCTGGCCGGCGCCGGCATGTTCAACTACCCGCTGGCCAAGATGGCCGGCCGCGAGCCCCTCCCCAGTGTCCCGTCGGAGAGCTGGACGCGCTACTTCCGTCCCACGCTCGACCACAAGGTCGTCGGTCTGCAGTACACGATCGTCGTGCTCCTCTTCTTCTTCACCGGTGGCATTCTTGCCATGGGCATCCGCACGGAGCTGCTGAGCCCGACGAACCACATCTTCGGCCCGGGGCAGTACATCGCCACCGTCGGCGAGCACGGCACGATCATGATGATGATGGCCTCGTCCATCGTCGTCGGCCCGCTCGGCAACTGGCTCGTCCCGCTGATGATCGGCTCGAGGAAGATGGCCTTCCCCCGCGTCGAAGCGTTCTCGTTGTGGATCTTCACGGCCGGCTATCTGGTCATTGTCTCGGCCATCCCGATGGGTGGCTTCCCGACCGGCTGGACCGGGTATGCCAGCCTGCAGACGCAGGCGACCGTCGGGATGGACGCCTACCTCGTCGGGTTCGCCGTCATCGGCATCGGCATGATCACCGCCGGGTTCAACCTCGCTGCGACCATCATCAACTTCCGGGCGCCTGGGATGACCTGGGGCCGGGTACCGATCTTCGTCTGGTCGATCCTGGCCACGGCCGCATTGCTCGTGCTGGCGACGCCGACGCTCGTCGTCGCCGGCCTGTTCGGCATTCTCGACCGGACGGCGCAGACCGCTTTCTTCGTCAACGAGCACGGCGGCAGCTCGTTCCTGTGGGAGAACCTCTTCTGGTTCTTCGGCCACCCGGAGGTCTACATCATGGCCTTGCCGGGCTTCGGCATCGTCGGCGAGATCCTCCCGGTGTTCACGCGAAAACCGTTGTTCGCCTACCGCATCGCCGCCGCCGGCATGGTCGGCGTCGCCCTCTTGTCGTTCTTCGTCTGGCAGCACCACTTGTTCCAGAGCGGGATCAACCCGGACATGCGGCCGCTGTTCATGCTCACGACCGAGCTGATCTCGATCCCGACCGGATTCATCTACCTCGTCGGTCTCGGCACGCTCTGGAAAGCGAAGATACGCCTCGAAGTCCCCATGCTCTTTGCCCTCGGGATGTACTTCAACTTCCTCATCGGCGGCGTGACCGGAGTCTTCCTGTCCGACGTCCCGGTGAACGTGACCGTGCACGGCAGCTTCTTCGTGCTGGCTCACTTCCACTACACGATCATGGGTGGCCTCGTGTTCGCCTTCTTCGGCGGGCTCTACTACTGGCTCCCGAAGATGACGGGCAAGACGATGAACAAGCGACTCGGCAAGTGGCACTTCTGGACGATGTTCATCTTCTTCAACATGACGTTCTTCCCGCTGTTCCTCGTCGGGCTCCTCGACCAGCCACGCCGCGTGTTCGAGTACGCCGCTGGCCTGCAGGCGCTGAACGACTTCTCTTCGGTGAGCGCTTTCTTGCTGGGTGCCTCGTTCCTCATCTTCATCGCCAACTTCATCTGGTCGATCTTCATCGACCCGAAGGAATCGCCCGCCAACCCCTGGGACTCCCGCGGACTCGAGTGGCAGACCGCCAACCCGGTCCCGCCGCACAACTTCGACCGCATTCCCGTCGTGCTCGACGACCCGTACCACTACAGCGAGCCGGGTGCTCCTGCGGTTGCCGACTTGGGTGATGGCGAGCTCGTGACGGTGGGTGCGAGCGTCCCGTCCGGAGACGAGATGTCCAGGGCTGCCGATCCGGAGACAGGGGGACCGTCCGCATGAGCGACGATGTGATTCCGGGCGGGAAGCCCAACGTCCGCCATGCCCTCCTGCAGGAGTCGCCGGAGGAGATCGAATACGAGCTGCGCGCCGCCGAGGGAGCCATCTGGACCGGCGGCCGATTGCTGATCGGCATCGGCGCCTTCGCCTTTGCGTCGCTCGCCTTCGCCTATTTCTATCTGCGCTCGACCAACAGCGAGGACCTCTGGCGACCGGCGCACGTGACGGCGCCGATCGACGTTGGCACTGCCGTCTTCATCATCGCCCTCGCCAGCGCCCTGCTGAACATCTTCGGCATCTACAGGCTGCGCAAGGGCACCACGGTGGACTGGGAGGTGGCGGGCTGGACGGCTCTCGCCGGCGGGCTCGTCGCCACGGGCCTGCAGATCTGGGAGCTCACGAACCTGTCCTTCTTTCCGGGTTCGAGCGGCTATGCCTCCTGTTTCATCGGGTGGGCGGTGCTCAACATCGGGTTGCTGCTCTGCGGCAGCTATTGGCTCGAGACGCTGTTGGCCCGCTCGCTCCGACTCCGGCGGGCGGTCGCCCAAGACGGCGGTACGTCCAGGTCCTCGCTGCCGAGCGCACGGCTCTTCCGGGCGAACCTCGAGAGCTGCTCGTACTTCTGGGGTTTCATCGGGTTGGTGTCGCTGCTGTTTTGGGTACTGTTCTATGTGATCTGAGCGCTGTCCCGCAGCCGAGCCGCAGTCGGCCGCGGCGTGGCGATGACGCTCAGCCGTTGTTGGACGAAAGGTGGCAGGAGATGGTCGCAGGCAGCATCGTCGGCGCCCAAGCGATGACGTTCGCCATTCCCATCGGTTCGCTGTTCCTCGTGTGCCTCTGGGGGTTCTTCCAGCGCCGCCCGACGCAGTGATCGACCTGGCCGCCGATGCGCGGCCGGTTGCAGCGGCAGTGCCCGACTGGGTGCGGCCGGCGCTCACCTGGACCGGACTGGTCTTCCTCGTGGCGGTGCTCGTGCCACCGCTGTCGGCGCTGGCGGGCCGCTACGAGTTCGTCGAAGCGCTGCGGTTCTCCGTCCTGGCGGTTGCCGTACCAGCTTTGTTGGCACTCGGAGCGCCCTGGCGATCCCTCCACCTTGCCGCAGCCGTTCCCGCCTCGGGCGACGGCGAGGGTGCCGTCGACATGCGGCCGGCGCCCCCGACTCACCTCGTCGATCGGGTCGCGGCCGGACGCCGCCGGCATCTCGGATTCGGTCGAGGCTTGGCAGCCCTCCTCGTGGAGATGACCCTGGTCCTTCTCGCCCGCACCCCCGCCGTCGTCGACGCCATCGCCGAGCACTCGTGGCTGGCGCTCGTCGAGGCGGCGGTCCTGATCGCCGGCGGCCTCGCGTTCTGGCTGGAGATCGTCGAGTCGCCACCGCTTCGGCCCCGGCTCTCGAGACCGAAGCGCATCGCTTTGGCAGCCGTGGCGATGTGGACCGTCTGGGTCTCCGCCTACATCATGGGCCTCTCGCACGGCTCGGTCTACAGCCACTACCACCAGCTGGCCGGCGGCCTCAGCGTGGCAGCGGATCAGGAGCTGGCGACCTTCGTCCTGTGGTTCATCGCTGCAGCGGCCTTTGTTCCCATCGTGTTCTGGAACCTCGTGGCATGGTTGCGCGCCGACGAGGACCCCGACGACTCTCTGCAGCGCATCGTGCGCGAGAGCCACCGTCGAACCTGGGGCCCGGCACCGGGCCCCAAAGATTAGGAGGCGGCGGTCCGGGGCACCGGCAAGCTGGGAAGTCCGAGCGCGGGCAGATTCGCACCGCCGAGCGAGGTGTCGGCGGCGTCGATCTCGCTCCCCAGGGCACGGCGGTCGGATGCCAGCAGCCGTTCGGCGCTCGTGAGCTCGGACAGCGCTGCAGCGTTCGTCGGATCCTTCGTCAGCGTCATGATCGCTTCGATGGCCGCGAGGGCGTCCGATGTCACCCACAAGTTCAGCGTGTTCACGACTTCGCCGAGGTCATGACCAGCAGAGCCGCCTGGAACTTCGATGTCGGACAGGTCGTAGATGCTGTTGTTGGTGAGCGAGCAGGCGCCCTGGTCGTCCGTGAGGAGGCCGGGCAGCTCTGCCCGATCTGACGAGCTGAGCGTGCCCTTGCTCGCCTCGCCATAGAAACTGAACGCCTCCGACACGGCGTAGAAGCAGGACTCGGCGTCGTTGTGGATCTCATGCAGGACGGTGGCGTTCTCTTGGACTTGCTGGGCGAGCGACGTGTGCTGCGGAAGGTCGCTCACGACCGTGATCGCGAGGATGACGGCGACAGCGGCACCGACGAGGACGGCTCGCCGGCGGTACCAGGGCCGCTTGAGGGGCGGTAGCTCGAACGGCGGTCCGCCCCCGGCGGCTGCTTCGGAAGTGAGGCTGCTCATGGACGAGAGGGGATGAGCTGGCCGGCGTAGAAGGCGATGCCCGTGCCCCAGCGGGCGATGTTGGCCGGCGGCAAGCTGTAGATGCCTGACGGGGTCTCGTTCGAATAGGGAACGGCCCGGTAGCGGAGCCGCCCGGTCGCACCGATGAAGTACATGAGGTCGTTGTGGGCGACGATGTGGGTCGTCCGGGAGACGTTGATCGAGACACCGTAGCTGCGCCAGACCTGGTTCAGCAGGGGCAGCGGCGCACTCAACAGGTACCAGTTGCCGACGTGGTCGAGGACGGTCCGGCTGACTGCCGGCACCGTCCGGCTGATGGCCGTCTGGAGCGGGTCGGTGTTGATCGTCAGGAAGACCACGCGCTTGGCCTTGCTCCCGAGGTCCTTGTCCGCCTGGCTGATCTCCGAGGCGAGCACGGGGCAGATGTCGTTGCAGCTGCTGTTGAAGAACGTCAGCACGATCACCTTGTTGCGTTCCCGCGGGAACGTCACGACCCGGCCGTACTGGTTGACGAGGGCGATCGCCGGCGCCGGCTTGGCGGCCAGCGGGACGAGGCCCATGAAGGCGTGCAACGGTGCGTCGAGCTGGGGGATGTTCGGTGGGATGGTGGCGACCACGACCGGCTGTGGCTTGGGTGGTACCGGGTTCAGGCCCTCATCGGAGAAGAACTTCTCCCCGAGGACGCCGAGCAGCGCGACCGCCGCCATGACGGCGAAGCCGATGTAGACGGTGCGGCGCGGGATTTTGGCGATGCCGGCGGAAAAGGCGGCGGCGCGGTCGACCCGAGGGGCGTCAAACGGGCTGGCGGAGGACTCGTCGGTGCTCGTGGTCATCGAGGATCGCCGCTGGTTTCGACACGCCCCCTCACCACGCCGCCGACACTACTGCACGAGCCCCGTCCGATCGACTGCGGCTCGGCTCCGGCTCGCCTGCGGTTCGACAGCCGGCGCAGGGCGGAACCGAAGTGGAGCGACGTGGTCGGCGGCGGGTACGTTTCGGGTCACGGATCGGGGCTCGCCCGTTGCTGGCAGACCCGCGAAACCCAAGGGGGGACACAGCCATGCAGGTCCACGAGCATCTGTTCATCGGCGGCGAGTGGGTGGAGCCGAGCAGTGACCGGACGATCGAGGTCATCTCTCCCCACACCGAGGAGGTCATCGCATCGGTGCCCGAGGCGATGGAGGCAGACGTCGACCGGGCGGTCTCGGCCGCCAGGACCGCGTTCGACTCAGGTGCGTGGTCCGAGATGGGGCCGGCTGACCGCGCCGAGATCATGCGGCGGTTCTGCGATCTCTACGCCGCCAACATGATGGAGATGGCGGCGGTGATCACGGCCGAGATGGGGTCGCCCATCAGCTTCTCGCAGCTGGCGCAGTCGCCGGCGCCGTGGCTCATCCTGAGCTCGTTCATCGACACAGCCGCCTCGTTCCCTTGGGAGGAGCACCGGGCCGGTTCGCTCGCCCCCGACCTGATCGTGCGCCGTGAGCCGGTCGGGGTCGTCGGAGCCATCGTGCCGTGGAACGTGCCCCAATTCGTCATCATGTCGAAGCTGGCGCCCGCCCTCCTCTCGGGCTGCACCATCGTGCTCAAGCCGGCGCCGGAGACTCCCCTCGATGCCGTCCTCATGGCCGACCTGCTCGTGCAGGCGGGCGTTCCGAGCGGCGTCGTGAGTGTGCTGCCCGCCGGCCGAGAGGTCGGCGAACACCTCGTACGGCACCCCGGCGTCGACAAGATCGCCTTCACGGGCTCGACGGCCGCCGGCCGCCGCATCGGCGCCATCTGCGGCGAGCAGCTGAAGCGCTGCAGCCTCGAGCTCGGTGGCAAGTCCGCGGCCATCATCCTCGACGACGCCGACCTCGCCTCGACGATCGAGGGGCTCAAGTTCGCCTCCCTCATGAACAACGGCCAGGCTTGTGTGGCGCAGACGCGCATCCTGGCGTCGCGGGAGCGCTACAGCGAAGTCGTGGACGCGCTCGGCGAGATGGTGGGCGCCCTGCATGTGGGCGACCCGGCCGACCCCGCCACCGAGATCGGGCCGCTCGTGGCCGAGCGGCAGCAGGAGCGCGTCGAGAAGTACGTCGCCCTCGGCCAGGAAGAGGGTGCCCGAGTGGTCACCGGCGGAAACGGGCGTCCCGCCGGTCTCGAGAAGGGCTGGTACGTACGGCCGACGGTGTTCGCCAACGTGGACAACTCCATGCGGATCGCCCGCGAGGAGATCTTCGGGCCGGTGCTGGCAGTCATCCCCTTCGAGGACGAGCGGGACGCCGTCGAAATCGCCAACGACTCTGACTACGGGCTCGCCGGGTCGGTCTGGACCGGCGACGTCGACCGCGGTCTCGAGATCGCCCGCAAGGTGCGCACCGGAACCTACGGCGTCAACCAGTACACGATGGACTTCGTCGCTCCCTTCGGTGGCTACAAGGCAAGTGGCATCGGCCGTGAGTTCGGCGCCGAGGGGTTGGAGGAGTACGTCGAGCTGAAGTCGATCGCCTTGCCGGCGGCGCCTGCGTGACCGGCGCCTGCGTGACCGGCGCCTGGGCGTAGCCGGAGACCGTCAGCAACCAAGCTCCGAAGCGGGCAGACTTCAGGCTGTCGGTCGGCCTCACGCTCGACACTTTTGATCCTTGATCCGGGGGAACAGCCACCATGCACGATCTCGTCATCCGCAATGCCAAGTTGGTGGACGGCACGGGCGGTCCGGCGCGGATGGCCGACGTTGCCGTCGACGACGGTCTCGTCAGCGAGATCGTCGAGCTCGAGGGCGGCGGCGCCGGCGACGTCGGCGGGGGCCGGCGCCAGATCGACGCCGATGGCCAACTGCTGGCGCCCGGCTGGGTGGACATCCACACCCACTACGACGGGCAGGCCACCTGGGACCCGGAGATGACGCCCTCGAGTTGGCATGGCGTCACGACGGTCGTG
Organism: Acidimicrobiales bacterium; assembly: GCA_049510975.1. GTDB lineage: Bacteria > Actinomycetota > Acidimicrobiia > Acidimicrobiales > Bog-793 > JAKACA01. The sequence continues at coordinate 26,959 of JBEKYM010000006.1, read as the reverse complement.
ATGGGGAACTGCGGTGTGGGTTTTGCTCCGGTGAAGCCAGGGACCCAGGATTTCCTCATCGAGCTGATGGAGGGTGTCGAGGACATCCCCGGCACGGCGCTGCACGAAGGCATCAGCTGGGACTGGGAGACGTTTCCGGAGTACCTCGATGCGCTCGACCGCACGCCTCGTGTCATGGACATCGCCGCCCAGGTCCCGCACGCTGCCGTGCGCGCTTACGTGATGGGAGACCGAGCACACGAGGATGCGACGGCCGACGAAGTCGCCGCCATGGCTCGTGCGGTTCGTGACGGCCTTGCCGCCGGAGCGATCGGCGTCACGACCTCCCGAACGGTCCTCCACCGCTCCGTCCACGGGCTCGTCCCGGGGACGGCCGCCCCGGCGGACGAACTGCTCGCCATCGGTGAGGCCCTCGGCGAAACAGGACACGGTGTCTTCGAAGTCGTGACCGACCAGCCAGGGCTCGAGGCAGAACGCAACTGGATGATCGAGCTGAGCCGCCGCACGGGCGCCCGCGTCACCTACGGGCTCGCTCAGACGCCCTTCAACCCGCTGGGCTACCGGGACGCCTTGGCAGACGCCGAGACGCTGGCGGCCGAAGGTGTCCGGATCACGCCCCAAGTCGCCTGCCGCCCGACGGGCATGCTCTTCGGGTTCCAGTCCTCGCTGCACCCGTTCATCACTCACCCCGCCTACCGGGCCCTGGCCGATCTGCCACTCGTCGAGCGCGTGGCGGCGCTGTCGTCACCCGAAGGCCGCGCCAGGCTGCTCGCCGACGAGCCCGCGACGGCCAACCTCATCGCCCGCACCCTCATGTCCCGCTGGGAGCAGATGTTCCTCCTCGGTGACCCGCCGGACTACGAGCCCCCGCCGTCGTCGAGCGCCGCCTCCGTGGCCGAGCGCGAGCACCGATCACCCCAGGCCGTGGTGCTCGACTGGATGCTCGGCGACGGCGGGACCGCCTTGCTGTTCGCCCCCCTTGCCAGCTACGTCGATCGCGATCACGAGGCCATCCGGGAGATGATCACCCACCCGCGCACGATCCTCGGCCTCTCCGACGGTGGCGCTCACTGCGGGCTCATCTGCGACGCCAGCATGCCCACCTACCTGCTCACCCACTGGGTGCGGGACCGCTCTCGGGGCGAGCGCCTGTCCCTCGAAGTCGCCGTCGCCCTCCAGACCGGTCGCACGGCGGAGGCGTACGGCCTCAACGACCGGGGCACCGTCGCCGTCGGCAAGCGTGCCGATCTCAACATCGTCGACCTCGACGGCTTGGTACTGCACGCCCCCCGCATGGTGCATGACCTTCCAGCCGGCGGCCGGCGGCTCGTGCAGCACGTGGACGGGTACCACTACACGATCGTCGCTGGCGAGGTCACCTTCGAGGACGGCGAGGCCACCGGAGCTCGACCTGGGCGGCTCGTGCGGGCTTGAGGCCGGCGAGGTCGCTCCGAGGCTCCGGGGCCGGCCCAAAGGGCTGGACACTGCATGCCGGCGGGGCAGGGTTTCGTCCTCTGCGCGCCGCCAAACCGTCGGCAACAGGTGAGTTGGCGGCTCGCGTGCGCGAGTCTCAGGCCAGCTCGTCGCGCACGGCGGCAAAGGCGTCGGCTGCCCGTTCCAGCTCGTGGCGTTCGTGGGCGGCCGAGACCTGCGTGCGGATCCTCGCCTTGCCGAGGGGCACGACGGGGTAGCTGAAGCCGATGACGTAGACGCCCCGCGCCAGCAGCCGATCGGCCATCGCCGAGGCGAGGGCGGCGTCCCCGATCATCACGGGCACGATCGGGTGGTCGCCCGCCAGCACGTCGAAGCCGAGCTCGGTCATTCGGCCCCGCCACCACGCCGTGTTGTCGTGAAGGCGTGCGCGCAGGTCGTCGCTCGTGGCGAGGAGCTCGAGAACGACGAGCGAAGCCGCCGCGATCGCCGGCGCCAGCGAGTTCGAGAACAGGTACGGCCGCGACCGCTGGCGCAGCAGGTCGATGATCTCCTGGCGCCCGCTCGTGTAGCCGCCGCTGGCGCCGCCGAGCGCCTTTCCGAGCGTGCCCGTCACGATGTCGACGCGATCCTGCACGCCGTGGAGCTCTGGCGTGCCGCGCCCGGTCGGCCCCACGAAGCCGACCGCGTGCGAGTCGTCCACCATCACCATGGCGCCGTAGCGGTCGGCCAGCTGGCAGATGTCGGCCAGCGGCGCCGTGTAGCCGTCCATGGAGAACACGCCGTCGGTCACGACGAGCGTTCGCCGCGACGACGAGGCTGCCCGCAGCTGGGACTCCAAGTCGTCCATGTCGCGGTTGCGGTACCGCAGGCGCGTGGCTCGGCACAGGCGGATGCCGTCGATGATCGAGGCGTGGTTGAGCTCGTCGGAGATGACGGTGTCGGAGTCGGAGAGGATCGTCTCGAAGAGCCCGCCATTGGCGTCGAAACACGACGAGTACAGGATCGTGTCGTCGGTTGACAGGAAGGCGGAGATCCCCCGCTCGAGCTCCTTGTGCACCGACTGGGTCCCGCAGATGAAGCGGACGCTCGCAAGGCCGTAGCCCCAGCGGTCGAGCGCCGCCTTGGCAGCTTCCACGATGCGGGGATCATCGGCCAAGCCGAGGTAATTGTTGGCGCAGAGGTTCAGCACCTCGAGATCCGCCACGGCGATGTTGGCGGACTGCGGGCTGTCGATCACCCGTTCACGCTTGGTCAAGCCCTGCGACGTGATCTCGTCCAGCTCGGCTTGCAAGCCGACTCTCACTTCATCGAACACGGCGGGCTCCTTTGTCGATTGGCAACGCCGGCGTCAGCGGTCGGCCCAGGAGAGCACGACCTTGCCGCACTCGGCCGCCTTCACGACGTCGAAGGCGCTGGCGAACTCCTCGGCCGCAAAGCGGTGGGTGATCACCGGCGAGACATCGAGGCCGTTGTTCACGAAGACCGACATCCAGTACCAGGTCTCGAACATCTCGCGGCCGTAGATGCCCTTCAGCGTGATCATGTTGACGACGAGGTGGCCCCAGTTGATGGCGAAGTCCTCGTTGGGCAACCCGAGCATGGCGATCTTGCCGCCGTGGCACATCGTTTCGAGCATCGAGGCGAGCGCCGATCCCTTGCCCGACATCTCGAACCCGACGTCGAAACCCTCCCGCATCCCCAAACCTTCCATCGCCGCGGACAGGGAGGTCGTGCGGGGATCGACGGCGAGGGTGACACCGACGGAGCGGGCGAGCTCACGCCGGTAGGAGGACGGGTCGCTGATGACGATGTAGCGGGCGCCGGCATGCCGGGCCACGAGGGCAGCCATGATGCCGATCGGGCCCGCACCGGTCACGAGCACGTCCTCGCCGAGCACCGGGAACGCCAGCGCCGTGTGCACGGCGTTGCCGAGGGGGTCGAAGATCGCCGCCACGTCGAGGTCGATGCCCTCGGTGTGGCGCCAGACATTGCCGGCGGGGATGGCGATGTAGTCGGCGAAGGCGCCGGCGTGGTTGACGCCGACGCTGGCGGTACGCGAGCACTGCACGCGCCGCCCGGCCATGCAGTTGCGGCAGCGGCCGCACACGAGGTGGCCCTCCCCGCTCACGAGATCCCCGACGGCGAGGTCGGTGACGTCGGCACCGAGCTCGGCGATCTCGCCGACGAACTCGTGGCCGACGACGAGGGGCACCGGGACGTTCTGCTGTGCCCAGCCGTCCCACTCGTAGATGTGGAGGTCGGTCCCGCAGATGCCCGTGCGCAGCACGCGAATCAGGACGTCGTCACGCCCGACGACCGGCTCGGGCACGTCCTGCATCCAGAGCCCCGCCTCGCCGCGGGCTTTCACGAGCGCCCTCACGGCGATGCCGTCGCAGAGCCGCGGGCCTCAGGCACCGAAGACCTTCATGCGCGGCAATGTAGCGCGCCCTCGCGCCGGTAACCTCAGCGGGTCGCTGACCGGAGCGACGCCAGGAGGCTCTCGTCATGACGGACACGCCCGGCGCCCAGAGCGCCCCCGACCACACGCATCTCGCCAACAACGGCAAGGCGGAGCTCACCCTCGACGAGCTCGCCGCCATCCAGCCCGGTATGGCACGGTTGATGGTCGAGATCGCCGACCGGATGTGGAAGTGCTACCACGCCGGCGTGGCTCGCAACCGCCAGCTCGCCCGCTATCAGCTGTCGGAGGCGACCAAGATCCTGAAGACCTCGATCGTCGTACGACCGAAGTACTTCGACGCCACCCAGCGCTTCATCGCCGAGGAGATGGCCGCCTTGCGCGGGGTGATCGAGGCGGAGGAGTGGGAGCGTTTCGACGAGGTCTATGGCGCCGTCGTGACCGCGACCAACCGGTACCACGAGGAGTTCGAGAAGGGGTTTCTCGTCTGGAGAGTGCCGGAGGATCCACCCCGCGATCTCGATCTCACGCCGAGGCCCTGACCTGAGCTCAGCCCAGCTCCACGAGCATCACCTGGGCGATGGCCCGTGACGACCGGCCGACGCGGACCTCGTAACGTCCTGGCTCGACGACGAAGCCACGGTCTTCGTGATAGCCGGCGAAGTCCCGCTCGGTCAGCTCGAAGACGAGCTGGCGGCTGGAGCCCGCCCCGAGCGAGAGCTTCTCGAAGGCTCGCAGCTGCTGCTCGGGCTCGTCCGATCGACGGTCGAGACGGTGCACGTAGACCTGCACGACGTCGCTGCCGGTCCGGTTCCCGGTGTTGTGCAAGGTGACCTCGACACGTACGAGCGCGGGACCTTCGAAGCCGGGATGGAGCGGCTCGCTCCCGATCGATCCGACGACGCGGACCTCGAGGTCCGAGAGGGCGAAGGTGGTGAAGGAGAGGCCCTCACCGAAGGCGAAACGCGGCTCTACGAACCTCGTGTCGTAGTGCCGGTACCCGACGAGGAGGCCCTCGCCGTAGGGAGCGTGGCCGTCGCTGCCCGGGTAGTAGGGGAACGCCGGCGTGTCCTCGAGACGCCGCGGCACCGTCGTGGGGAGGCGCCCTCCCGGGTCGGCCTCGCCGAGGAGGACATCGGTGACGCCCTCGCCGGCCTGCTCGCCGGCGAACCAGATCTGCCCAAGGGCTGCGACATCGTCGGCCCAGTCCATCGTGACCGGGGAACCGGCGTTCACGAGAACACAAGTGCGTGCGTTGGCGAGCACGAGCCGGCGCACGAGCTGGTCCTGCAAGCCGGGCAGGTCCATGGAGCTGCGGTCGTGGCCCTCGGTCTCCCACTCCGCCGACGTGCCGAGCACACAGACGACGGCATCGGCCTTGGAGGCGAGCATCTCAGCCCGCCGCAGCAGCTCGTCGTCGCTCGCAACTGGCGGGATGGCACCGATCACGATGCCGCCGAGGGGCATGCCGGCTTGTTTGCTGTACTCGATCACGACTTCATGCGGCCGGCCCTGCTGGAGCTCGACCGCGCCGAAGACCTCCTCCGACCCGAACCCGAAGAAACCCTTCCCCCTCGCCTGCTCACCTCGCGCATCGACCACGACGGCGCCGTCGACGAGCAGTCGGGCCGTGCCCACCTGGGCGAGCGAGAACGTCCAGAGGCCGTCGTCTTCGGGCACGACCGTGACGTATGCCCGCATGACCCAGTCGCCGGTGCTGAGGCCGGAGTCGGTGGACCGAGGGGAGCCGAGCCAGGTGAACGAGCCGAGACGGGCGACGTCGGTGTGGCGAACGACCGGGTCGAAGTCCTCGGCGTCGAAGCCGGTGCCGGCGAAGTACTCGAGCCGAAAGGCGCCCTCGAGCGCCGGCGTGCTCGACCAGGTGATGCAGCCGCGCTCGTGCACGACGTGCACGCCCGTCGGCGTGAGGCGGTCATGGAGCGCCTGGAAGACGGAGCGGACGGCCTCGGGGTTGACCCGGGCGCTCCCGCCCCCCTGGATGGCCGTGCCCATGGCGTTCGGCCCGATGACCGCCAGGGTCTGGCCGGGCGCGAGCTCGAGGGGGAGCACTGGTCCCTCGTTCTTCAGCAGCACGAAGCTCGAGGAGACGAGCTCACGAGCGACCGCTCGCCGCTCGGCGACCGTCGTCGTGGCAGGGGGACGCGCCCAGGCGCCGTCGCCGTCGTCGCCGGTGGGGCTCAGAGCGCCTGTGCGAATTGCGAGGGTGAGGAGGCGGCGGACGTGGTCGTCGATGACCTCGAGCGGGACTTCGCCCGACTCGGCGGCTTCGATGAGGGCGCTGCCGTAGTGAACGGGCGGACCGGGCATCTCGAGGTCGAGGCCGGCGATCGCCGACGGCGCCGTGCTCTGGGTCCCGAACCAGTCGGAGATGACGGCCCCGCCAAAGCCCCAGTCCCCCCGCAACGTCCCCGCCAGCAGCGTCTCGTGCTCGGCCGCGTAGGTGCCGTTGATCTTGTTGTAGGACGACATGACGGCCCAGGCGTCGGCGTCGTGCACGGTCGCCTCGAAGGGCACGTGGTAGAGCTCCCTCAGCGCCCGTTCGGCCACGTCGGAGCTGATCGTGTGCCGCTGGAACTCGGTGTCGTTGGCGACGAAGTGCTTGACGGTGGCGGCGACTCCCCGAGCCTGCAGCGCCCGCACGTAGGCGACGGCGAGGCGGGCCGACAGCGTCGGATCCTCGGAGTAGCACTCGAAGTGGCGCCCACCGAGCGGGTGGCGGTGCAGGTTCACCGTCGGGCCGAGGAGCACATGGATGCCGCGGTCGAGGCACTCGTCGGCAAGAGCGGCGCCCAGCTTGGCGGCAGCTTCGGTGTCGAACGTCGCTCCGATTGCCGAGCCGCAAGGGAACGACACCGATGTCGTGCCGACCGACTGCTCGCCCCGTGCACCCGAGGGGCCGTCGGACAGCTGCAGCGCCGGGATGCCGAGGCGGGCGACGGGCGGCGTGTGCCAGAAGTCGGCGCCTCCGAGCAGCAGGACCTTCTCGTCCAAGGTGAGCTCGGCGAGGAGGGATTCGATCCACTCCGATGAGGCCGGCTGCTCCGATGATGCCGGTGCAACGGCCGTCATGGCCGCCTCGCCGTCAGCTCCGCAAGTGCGCTCTCGGGCACGTTGAGGTCCCCCTTTCCGGTGCCGACGCTGAGGTCGGGCTTGTAGGTGCCGTGAAAGTCAGAGCCGCCGGTCGCGACGAGGCCGTACCGGTGGGCGATGTCGACGAGACCCTGTCGCTCCTCCGGCGAGTAGCGCCCGTACCAGCACTCCATGCCGGCCAGCCCGGCCTCGGCCAGCTCGGCGACCTGTCGCTCGAGCTCGGCCGGCTCGAGCCCGAGTGACAACGGGTGGGCGAGCACGGCGAGGGCGCCCGAACCGCGGGCAGCGGCGATCGTGGTCGGGGCGTCGATGAAGGCTTTCGGGAAGTAGGCCGGCCCGCCTTTGGCGAGGAGCCGGTCGAAGGCGTCCTGGTACGACTCGACGGCGCCGAGGCGCACGAGGACGGCGGCGAAGTGGGGCCGCCCGAGGGTGGCGTCGCCGGCCTCCTGGCGGAGCATCTCCTCGGTGATCGGGATGCCGAGCTCGTTCAGGCGGGCGATGAGCCGGTCGTTGCGGGTGTCGCGGTCGGAGCGGAGGCGCTCGAGCTGGTCCTGCAGCGGGCCCTCGCCGGGCTCGGCGAAGTAGCAGAGCACGTGCTGGGTCCCCGGAGAGAAACGGCACGACACCTCACAACCCGCCACGAACTCCACCCCGAGCTCGGCGGCCCGCCCCCGTGCGACCTCGATGCCCGAGAGACCGTCGTGGTCGGTGAGGGCGACGGCGCTGCAGCCGGCGGCGGAGGCGAGCTCGACGATGCGCGCCGGGGAGTCGGAGCCGTCGGAGCACGTGGAGTGGGTGTGGAGGTCGATCATCGTGGTGCTTCGGATCCCTTCCGGGGCGGAAGACGCTGGCGGCCAGAGCGTACCGGCCCGGCCGGCGAGTGTCCGGTGGCAGAATGGCACCGTGAAGGAAGCCTGTGGCGTCTTCGGCGTGTATGCGCCCGGAGCGCATGTGGCCAAACTCACCTTCGACGGGCTCTTCGCCCTCCAGCATCGCGGGCAGGAGTCCGCCGGCATGGCCGTGAGCGACGGCCAGACGATGACCGTCGTGAAGGACATGGGCCTCGTCGCCGCCGTCTTCGACGAGCGCACGCTCTCCTCGCTCCAGGGAGACCACGCCCTCGGCCACGTGCGCTACTCGACGACCGGCCCGAGCACCTGGCACAACGCTCAGCCGGCGTACCGGTCCGTGGGGGCGACCGGCTTTGCGTTGGGCCACAACGGCAACCTCACCAACACCGCCGAGCTCACGGCCGAGGCGGGCATGCTCCCCGGCGTCATGAACTCCGACAGCGACCTCGTCGCCGAGCTGCTGGCTCGGCACTTCCCGGTCGATCCAGAGCCGCACGAGTCCCACCTGATCGACGCCCTCATGGAGGTGCTGCCGACGCTCGAAGGGGCGTTCTCGCTCGGGCTCATCGACGACGCCCGACTTGTGGCGGTGCGGGATCCGCACGGGTTTCGTCCGTTGTGCCTCGGAGAGCTCGTCTATTTCATCGACGGGCAGGAGCGGCGCGGCTGGGTGGTGGCCTCCGAGTCGCCCGCCTTCGAGGTGATCGGCGCCGAGTTCCTCCGCGAGATCGATCCTGGCGAGATGGTCGTCATCGGGGAGAGCGGCGTGAAGTCGTTCCACCCCTTCGCGGCTTCGGAGATCGAGGCGCGCCTGTGCGTCTTCGAGTTCGTCTACTTCGCCCGCCCCGATTCGGTGCTCGACGGCCGCGAGGTCTACGCCACGCGGCGCCGCATGGGCGAGCTGCTCGCCCAGCAGGCTCCGGTCGAAGCCGATCTCGTGATCGGCGTCCCCGACTCGGGCGTCACCGCGGCCGAGGGGTACGCCCTCGCCAGCGGCGTCCCCTATGGCCAGGGGCTCATCAAGAACCGTTACATCGGCCGGACGTTCATCGCTCCGACGCCCGAAGCCCGCGTCTCCGGCGTGCGCCGCAAGCTGAACCCGCTCCGCTCCAGCATCGCCGGCAAGCGGCTCGTCGTCGTCGACGACTCGATCGTGCGGGGCACGACGACGCGCGAGATCGTGAAGATGCTCCGGGACGCCGGTGCCCGCGAGGTGCACCTGCGCATCTCGTCGCCGCCGTTCGCCTGGCCCTGCTACTACGGCATCGACACACCGGTGCGCGAGGAGCTGATCGCCGCTCGTATGTCGGAGGACGACGTCTGTGCCCACGTCGGGGCCGATTCGCTCGGCTACCTCTCCCTCGGGAACCTCATGTCGTCCGTCGGCGCCGACGCCGAGGGCAGTGGTTACTGCCGGGCCTGCCTCACGGGCCTCTACCCGGCGCCGGTCCCATCCGGGTCCTAGCACCGGCCGGTGAAGGCCGAGGGGCGGTGATCCCATAACCTCACCGGAATGAATCTTGGCGCCTTCGGGATCTGGTGGAGCGGCTGGCAGGAAGGCGACGGCATGGACGCGGCCGCAGCCGAGCTGGAACGCCTGGGATACGGCACGATCTGGCTGTCGGGCGGCTTCAAGCCCGGCGTGTCGAGCCGCTTCGAGCGCCTGCTGGCCGCCACGACCCGCGTCAACGTCGCCAGCGGCATCATCAACTCCTGGTTCACGCCGGCGGCCGAGCTGGCATCGGCCGTGACCGCCCTCGACGCTCGTCACCCCGGGCGCTTCCTGCTCGGTCTCGGTGTCAGCCACGCCCCCCTCATCGACGGGAGCGGGATGACCTATGAGCGGCCGTTGACGCAGATGATCGGGTTTCTCGACGAGTTGGACGCCGCCCGCCCGACCGTGCCGAAGGCCCGGCGCGTGTTGGCGGCGCTCGGGCCGAAGATGCTTCGCCTCGGCGCAGACCGGGCCCTCGGCGTCCACCCGTACTTCGTCACCGTCGAGCACACGGTCTTCGCCCGTGACATCCTCGGTGAAGGCCCGGTGCTGGCGCCGGAGGTGGCCGTCGTGCTCGAGACCGACGCCGCCGCCGCTCGCGCGGCGGCCCGTACGTACATGGCGATGTACCTGACGCTTCCGAACTACGTGCGCAACCTCCGCAACACCGGCTGGTCCGAGGAGGACGTCAGCAACGGCGGCAGCGATCGCCTGGTCGACGCCCTCGTCCCCTGGGGACGGACAGAGGTCGTGGCACGGCGCCTTCGCGAGCACCGCGACGCCGGTGCCGACCACGTCTGCATCCAGGTCGTGGGCGGGGACGGCACGTTTCCGGCGGCGGGTTACGCCGAGCTGGCGGCGGCGCTCCGGCTCAAATGACCGCCGGCGAGGACCGGCGAGGCTTCAGCCGGGTGTGACGCCGGTCATCGGCGTCGCCGGCGGACCACCTGGTCCGGGGGGAGTGCTCGCGGCCAGCAGCCCGTAGCCGAGGTCGGCGGCACGCTGCAGGTATTCGTCCCGCCCGAGCTCACCGCGGGCGTACCGCATCCGAAGCTCGGCGAACATGGGGTCGAACTGCGTCGGGGTCGGTCCGGCGGTGGGCGGGAAGCGGTCGACGTACGGCGCCGTGTCGTGTTTCGGCGAACGCAGCAGCCGGACGAGCAGGACGATGCCGAGGACGATGAGCACGAGGACGAGCAGGCCGACGAGCAGCGCGAAGAACGGATGGCCGCGGCCCGGCCCCATCCGCGCGAGAAGGAGAGCAATCACGCTCACCATTGTCCCACGGGTCGCGATCTCTCCGGTCCCGCCTACCAGGTCATGGACGGACCGGGCCTAGCATGCCCGCGATGGGGTTTCTTTTCCGAAAGTTGCAGCGGCTCCTGCGCACCCGACGGAGCCAGCGACGGCGGCGCCCACGGCGCTAGCTGGCGCCGGGCCCTCCTTTGAGAGTGTAGGAAACGACCCGATGATACGTCCGGGGGTATATGATCGCCGGTGGAGTGCCTGGTGGGACACCGGATCTCCGAGTTCGAGGAGAGGCGATGCAGCTGCCGGAAGAAGTCGTCGGGGACGTCCGCAAGCGGCTCCATCGTGTCGTCGGCCAGCTCGAGGGCATCGAGCGCATGCTGGACCAAGGTCGAGAGTGTCGCGACGTTGTGTCGCAGATGTCGGCTGCCACCAAGGCGCTGGAGCAGGCAGGGTTCCGACTCGTCGCCGCCGGGCTGACGTACTGCGTCGAACACCCTGAGGAAGCCGAAGCAGATGGCTATCCCATCGCCGCAGTCGAGCGCATGTTCATGAAACTCGCCTGACGGAAAACCGGTCGACGAACGAGCCGATCGGGTCGACAGCCGAGCGACAGGTTGGCAGGCTGTGGCCATGGCCGACGTGCATCATCCGCTGTTCGCACGGCTCTATGCCCGGATGGCCGCGGTCGCCGAGCAGGGAGGCGTGGCCGAGCATCGCGCTGAACTGCTCGCCGGCCTCTCCGGTCGAGTGATCGAGGTCGGAGCCGGCACCGGACTCAACTTCGAGCACTACCCGAGTGGCGTGACCGAAGTGCTGGCCGTCGAGCCTGAGGCCCACATGCGTGTCATCGCCGCCAGGGCAGCGGCCGGTGCTCGCATCCCGACTCGGGTTGTCGACGGCACCGCCGAGCGCCTGCCTGCCGACGACGGAACCTTCGACGCAGCTGTCACCTCCCTCGTGCTGTGCTCGGTTCCCGACCAGGCGCGAGCGCTCGCAGAGATTCGGAGGGTCGTACGACTGGGCGGGGAGCTTCGGTTTTACGAGCACATCCGATCGAGCGACCCGCGATCGGCTCGCCTCCAGGACCGGGTCGACTGGATCTGGTCGCGCCTCCTTGGAGGGTGCCACCCGAACCGCGACACAGCGACGGCCATCGCGGCAAGCGGATTCGGCATCGAGAGCAGTCGCCAATTCGATTTCAAGCCGAGCTTCCTGTCGGCGCCAGCGGCGCTCCACATCATCGGTCGGGCCGTGCGCGACTAACCGCCGACCTCGCCCTGCGTGCCGAGACGGAGCGGCTGGCCTTACAACGACGCCTTGACGAGACGCTCGGGTTCCCCACGTCGAGCGGCGTCAGCGGCGAGCCATGTGCGGTGACTGCTTGAGTGGTCGGGACCGGCATCGATCCGGTGACCTCGCGCTTTTCAGGCGCGCGCTCTACCAACTGAGCTACCCGACCCCCGTGGCGGACCACGAGTCGCCGAAGTTGGTCGAACCACTCGGCGAGCGGACCTGACGGGATTTGAACCCGCGACCTCCGGCTTGACAGGCCGGCGTGCACTCCGAGCTGCACCACAGGTCCAGAGTCCGGATCAGGACTCGATCCCGATCCGCAGTCGCACCTGCCGGGCGCGACCCGCAAACACTAGGCGATCCTAGGCGGGACGCGATCCGCCCCCGTCGGCCCGGCCGGCGCAGCGATCGCCGAGGCGCCCGGGACGCTGCCGGAGCGGGCGGGCTCAGCCGATCACGCTCACCTTCGAAGAGATGACGTCCTTGAACAGCACCGGCTGGTGGTACCAGCTGAGCTCGTAGTGCGACAACGAAGCCGGCCAGCTGCCCGTGAGATGCACGGTCACGACGTCGGTGGCGCCCGAGGGAATCCCGATGATTGCCGAGTACACCTGCCGGCCCAGCTCGTACTGGCTCTCCATCATGAGCGGGTGACCGTTCAGCGTCGCCGTCCCGGAAAGCTGCCAGGGCGTGTACAGGTTCACCCAGGTGAGGCTCTCGCCTGGAGCGGTGTTGACGCCGGCAGCCCCGTCGATCACGACGGCCGGCTGACCCGAGGTGGGAGCGGTGTTGTGGAGCTTGACCGTGAGCGTGGCCGTGATCGTGTGCCACTGCAGGTTGAGCGTGGCGTCGTAGTCGATCGTCCGCCGCAGGTACCAGTCGATCTTGTTGCCGGCGCTGTTCTGGGTCACGACTCCGACGAAGTCGCCGTCGACCGGCGGCATGGCACCGGAGACGTGGATCTGATCGAAGAAGGACTCGGCCCCGCTCGAGGCGCTGTACATGAGCAGATGGCCGCCCTTCACCGCCGGCTCGAGATCCTTCACGAGCTTCGGCACCGCCGGCAGCGGACGGGACGTGAGCTCGTGCCAGACCTTTTTCAGCAGGCCTTCGACGAATTGCACCCGCAAGCTGTTGTCGGGGAACCGAACGAACTCGTCGTGGGCGAGGAAGCTGACGACGTTGGCTTGGGTGACCTCGACGTCGAGCCCCTTCGAGGTCACCGGTCCGACCATCTTGAGAAACCCCGCCATCGCCACCGGGTCCACGCTGATCACGCCGTTGAGCTGGACTCCGCCGGACTGCGGGTAGAGGTCCTCGACGACCTCGGCAACCGTCGGGAAGTCTGGCGACATCGAGATGTTCTCCCAGTGGTCCTGCGGGTAATAGGCGCCGTAGCGGTCGACGAAGTCGGGGAGGTCTGGCAGCGTTCGAAGCTTCGGCTTGACACCGTCGCGGTTGAGGTTTCCCACCGAGCCCACCTTCACGAGATGGAGGTGCCCGGCATCGGCCGTGATCTCGGCGTAATCGCCGATGACACCGCCGCTGCCGCGACTCTCCGCCGGGTTCTCCACGAGCACGAGGTAGGTCCTCAGCCCGTCGGCCCCGAGGATGCCGGGGACCTCCTTCGTTGCGAGCAGGCCGATCTGGGCGTCGTGGGTCGCTCGCTGCACTCGGGAGTTGACCGCCTCGAGCCGGCTGCGCAGGGCGGAGACGAGCCAGGGGGACGAGAACGAGGAGGTTTCCGTGCCGACCGTGCGCAGGACGCTCAGGTCCTGCGCGAAGACGGGCTGGAACTGCTCCAGACGGGCGATCGGGAAGGCACCGTCGACGAGCTTCAGGTCGCTCACGCTCGCCGTCGAGGCCGTCTTCAGCCCGGCACGTGCGAGCGACTCACCGATCGAGGTGGCCACGCGTACCGCCCGGACCTGCTGGGAGACGATCGGGACGACTTCGCCGGCACGTGTCCAGGCGAGATCGTTCTCGGCCGACTGGAAGGCGGACGACGACTTGCGAAAGTCGGCGATGGCGGCGGCCTGGTCGCCGTGTTCGGCCGCCACGAGCCCGCTGCGGGCCGAGTCGAGCGCCGTGCGCAGCGGTGAGCGAGCCTCGTAGCCAGTGATGCCGGCGACGAGCACGAGCAGGAGGCCGGCGAGGGCGACGAGGCCGCTCCATCTGAGCACCTGTCGTCGGAGCGGCCGCGGGCAGGCGACGACCGCCGGCACGAGGATGAGCAGGATGCTCACGGCCGCCACGAGGGAGGGAGCCAGGCTCACGCGCGGCCACGACGATCGGACGTCGACGCCGACCAGGGTTCCACAGGCGGCCGCCCGGAGGACCGGCAGCCAGCTGGTCCCGAGCCGGCCGGGGGTCCGGCGGCGGGTTCTCGGGCGCCCGGCGCCGGCGAGCTCGTCGGCGACGGGCGGCTCCAGGACGATGCGTGGTATCGACTCCTCCGCCGGCGCCGGAAGCCGGTCGGGGAGAGCTGGACGGTACCGCCGGCTCCTGCTGGCGGCCTGCCAGCCGAACATGGCGATCCCGAACACCGCCACGGTCACGAGAGCGGCGGGCGATCGGTATGAGCCCACGGTGGCGACGACGGCGGCAAGGGCGACGAAAGGCCACGGCGTGAAGCGGCCGGCCAGCACGCAGGCGACTGCCAGCAGGACCTTCAGGGCGATGTCGAGGGGATGGATCTGAGTCGGCGCGCCCGGAGCCAAAGCCGTGGCGATGCCGGCGGTGACGCAGAGCAGGGCCGTGACACCTGTGGTTGCCCTGAGACGCCCCTGGTCCGCTCTTGTGCCCATGTGGCGTCTCGACTCCTGCACGCCGTCGCGGATCGGCGTGACCTGGGCCGAGACGGGCGAATCACCGTCATCGGTCGGCGGAGGCGGGTCCACAGCGCCCTATCATGGTCGCTGACGGGCGGGCTTGCGGATCAGGCTCCTGAACTGGCAGAATGAGCATGTCTCATTTGCAGTTTCCCTTTGAGGGCGTTTGGGGTAGGCTCCTCAGAGTGGCTGCAAGCCATGCGAGGGACAAGTGATAGAGATGCAGTAGTTGGCACTTCATCAGCCCTCATATATTGTGATTGATCAGACGACGTCGTCGGGCGTTGCCAAGAGGGAGGGCAATCGTGGCGCGGATGCGAAAACTGCTACTGGCGATGGGGGGGTTGTTTCTCATCGTCGGGTCGATGACGGTTGCCTTCACTGGCGGTACTGCGCTTGCGCAGACCCATCGAACCTCGTCGTCCTGCGGGTACCCGGGACCTGCTTGTGGAGGTCTGACGACGAGCTCAGGCTCGGCGCCTCCCGGAGGCACGGTCACCTTGAGCGGGCATGGTTACGCCCCTGGTGCAACTGTCACCATCAATATCTGCGGGCTCGAGACCATCACGGTCACGGCCAACTCGCAGGGTGACTTCACCACGACGATCACCATCCCCACCAATGCGGTTCCCGGCACGACGTGTGTGATCACGGCGACCGGCAAGGGTGCGAACGGGCAGACGCTGACCACCTCGACGTCGATCCTCATCACGTCGGGCTCCACCGTGCCGACGAGCCCCACCGGTGAGCCATGGGCCAGCCAGTTCTACTGGGTGCTGGCAGGTGCCGCCGGAGTCGCCGGCCTCGGGCTGATCGAGTTCGGCCGCCGCCGCCGGTTCCGAAGCAATACCTAGCGATCTCTGCTGAGAAGAACTTCGGGAAGCGGGGCCTCCGGGCCCCGCTTTTCCGTTGTGGGCGGCTGCTCCGGTAGCGTCCGCCGTTCCGGACGCGCGAAGGACGTGGGCCGATCTCGAGATGCGTTTCGAAAGGACACCCTGAGGCCGTGAGTCGATCGCCGGCGCCGTTCCGTCAGCCTCCACTGCCTCCTGACTTTGCAGCCCTCGAGCGCGGAGTGCTCGATCTCTGGCGGCGCGACGGCGTGTTCGAGGCCTCGATGAACCGCCCGGGCGCGCCGGCGGTCGTCTTCTACGAGGGTCCGCCCACCGCCAACGGCAAACCGGGCCTCCATCACGTGTGGGCCCGCGTCTACAAAGACCTCTTCTGCCGGTTCTTCACGATGCGAGGCTTTCGCGTGCTGCGACGCGGCGGCTGGGACACTCACGGCCTTCCCGTCGAAGTGCAGGTGGAACGCGAGCTGGGCTTCTCGGGCAAGGACCAGATCGAGGAGTACGGCGTGGCCGCCTTCGTCGAGCGCTGCCGGCAGTCCGTCGTCGAGTACGTGGAGGACTGGAAGGTCCTCACGGAGCGGATCGGCTTCTTCGTCGACACCGACGATGCCTACTGGACGATGTCGCCCGCCTACATCCAGTCCGTCTGGTGGCACCTCGCTCAGCTCTTCGAGCGCGGTCTGCTCTTCGAGGACGTCAAAGTGGTCCCGTACTGCCCCCGGTGCGGCACGGCGCTCTCCAGCCACGAGCTCGGCCAGCCCGAGGTCTACCGGGAGGTGGCCGACACCTCTGCGTACGTCGCCTTCCCGCTTGCGAGCCCGGCGCCGCAGGCACTTGGCGATGCCAAGGCGCTGGCGATCTGGACGACGACGCCCTGGACGCTGCCGTCGAACACGGCCGTGGCAGTGGGTGCCGACATCGAGTACGCCGTCGTCGACGGCGTCGTCGTAGCGGCCGAACGGGCCGACGCCGTCTTCGGTGACGGTGCGCTCGAACGGGCTTCGGCTCGCTTTGCCGGCAACGCCCTCGCCGGCCTTGCCTACCGGCGCCCGATCGACGCCGTGGCCGTGCCCGCCGACACCGGCGCCGCCGGATGGACCGTCGTGCCGGCCGGGTTCGTCACCGCCGGCGACGGCACCGGGCTCGTCCACATCGCCCCCGCGTTCGGAGCCGACGACTGGACGCTCGGCCGAGCCCTCGGCCTGCCGAGCCTCAACCCGGTCGGCCCCGACGGGCGCTTCACGGCCGCTGCCGGCTGGTTGGCCGGCCGGGGGGTGAGGGAGGCGGACGCCCCCATCCTCGAGCGTCTCGCCGCCGACGGGCTGCTCCTTCGCGCCGAGGAGTTCCGCCACCAGTACCCGCACTGCTGGCGCTGCGCCACGCCGCTCATCTACTGGGGCAAGCCCTCCTGGTACGTCGCCACCTCCGCTCACAAGGCCGACCTCATTGCCGCCAACGAGACGGTCGGGTGGCGGCCCGAGCACGTGCAGCACGGGCGTTTCGGCGAGTGGCTGGCGAACAACGTCGACTGGGCGCTGTCCCGCGACCGCTACTGGGGGACGCCGCTTCCGATCTGGCGCTGCGCCGAGGGCCATCACCGCTGCGTCGCCTCGCTCGCCGAGCTCTCCGAGCTTGCCGGTACGGATCTTGCCGACCTCGACCCGCACCGGCCGGCGATCGACGAGGTCACCTTCGCCTGCCCGCAATGCGGCCGGGAGGCGAGCCGCGTGGGGGCCGTCATCGACGCCTGGTTCGATTCGGGCTCCATGCCGGCCGCCCAGTGGGGCTATCCGCAGGAGCCGGGCTCTCGAGAGCGCTTCGCCATCCCGGCGGAGTTCGTCTGCGAGGCCATCGACCAAACGCGAGGCTGGTTCTACTCACTGCTCGCCATCAACGTCCTCGTCCATGGCGAAGTGCCGTACCGCCACGTCCTCGCCCTCGGCCACATCGTGGACGCCGAGGGGCGCAAGATGTCGAAGAGCCTCGGCAACGTCATCGACCCCTGGACGATCCTCGACTCACGCGGCGCCGATCCGCTGCGGTGGTGGATGTTCCACCAGGGTTCGCCGTGGACGTCCACGCGAACGAGCCTGGCCATGATCGATGCCTCCACGGCTGACGTCCTCGTGACGTTGTGGAACACGTGGAGCTTCTTCGCCACCTACGCCGGCCTGAACGGCTTCGACCCGGGCGACACCGGCATCCCGCCGCCGGCGGAGCGGCCGGCAATCGACCGGTGGATCCTCTCGCGGCTGCAGTCCACCATCGCCGGAGCGACCGCATCGATGGAGGACTATCGCCCCCTCGAAGCCTCGACGGCCATCGGTACCCTCGTCGACGACCTCTCGAACTGGTTCGTGCGGCGGAGCCGGCGGCGGTTCTGGCGGACGGAGCCGACCACTTCGGCCCGGGACGTGCTCGCCGCCCATGCCACCTTGCTGGAGGTGCTGCGGGCGGTGGCCTTGCTGATGGCGCCGTTCTGCCCGTTTCTGGCTGAGGAGCTGTGGGGTTCGCTGAACGGATCGGCCGCCGGCGACTCGGTCCACCTGGCGAAGTGGCCCGCCGTCGAGCCGGACCTGCTCGATCCAGGGCTGGAAGCCTCCGCCGTCCTCACGAGGCACGTCGTGTCGCTCGGTCGGGCCGCTCGTGCCCTCGCCGGCCAGCGCGTCCGCCAGCCGCTGCGGCGGGCGGTCGTCGTCGTCCCCCCTCGTAGCCCTGAGCTGCAGCGGGACGACATCGCCGAGGAGCTCAACGTCGACGACGTCGTCGTCAGCGACACCTTGAGCGACGCCTTGAGGGTCGAGCTCGTGCCGAACTTCAGGCAACTCGGTCCCCGTCTCGGGGCGGCCAGCCAGCAGGTCCGGGCCGCACTCGCTGCTTTGACGCCGGCCGAGGCCGCCGTCGCCGCAGAGACGCTCGGCACCGGCGGCACCGTCACGCTGACGCTGGACTCGGGTCCTGTCGAGCTCGCCGGCCTCGATGTCGAGGTGCGCACGACGCCGCGGGAGGGCTTCACCGCTGCCGGCGAGGGCGGGCTGGCCGTGGCCCTCGACCTCGAGCTCGACGACGACCTCCTGCATCGCGGGCTTGTCCGCGAGGTCGTGCGCCAGCTGCAGGACCTGCGCAAGCTGGCCGGCCTCGAGCTGTCGGACCGCGTCGAGGTCCTCCTGGAAGGCTTCGACGACCTTGCAGCCGACGCCGAGTTGATCGCTCGTGAGGTGCTCGCTTCCCGGCTCGACTTTGCCGCACCCGACGGTGCCTCGAGCCCCATCTCGGGAGGCGACGGGCGCGAAGGCCGCGCCGCGATCCGCAAGGCATGAGTGCCGTCGCCGGCTCGGGCACCCGTGGAAGGATCTCGCAGATGCGGCAGCGACCTCGCGGCGACGGCAGGCGATACAGGCCGGTCACTCTGGGGCTGCTCGCCGTCGTGGCCCTGCTGTCAGCTTCCTGCAGTATGTCGCTCTCGGTCGGCAAGGCGACGACGACGACGACCGCACCGCCGACCCCCACGACGAAGGTTCCCACGAGCTCGACGCAGCCTGGCGGCGGCGGGCCTGACGGGTTGCCGCCCGTGCGACCGCTCGTGTGGCGCACATGCGGGACCTTCCGGTGCTCGACGCTCGTCGTGCCCATCTCCTACTCCGATGCCCAGGACGGCACGATCAAGCTCGCCGTCATCGAGCTGCCCTCGACCGGCGCGGCGTCGTCGGCCGGCGACGTCGTCCTCAACCCTGGCGGCCCCGGCGCGAGTGGCGTCCAGTTCCTGCAAGGTGCCGCCTCCGAGTTCCCCGCCTCCTTGCGGGCCAAGTTCAATCTCGTGAGCTTCGATCCTCGCGGCGTCGGCGAGAGCGATCCGGTCGTATGCGCCAGCCCGGCGGGGCTCCGACGCTGGATCGCCCTCGACCCCGATCCCGCCACGCCGTCGGCCGTCGGCTCCCTCGTCGTTGCCGTGAAGGCATTCGATCGGTCCTGCCGGACGCCGCGCGACCTGCTCGCCAACCTTTCCACGGCCGTGACAGCGCGGGACATGGACCGCTTGCGGGCGGCACTCGGGCAGCCCAAGCTGGACTACTTGGGCTTCTCGTACGGGACCTACCTCGGGGCGCTGTACGCGCAGGAGTTTCCGTCCCACGTCGGCAACATGGTGCTCGACGGCGCCATCGACCCATCCCTCAGCGCCGCCGCTCTCGAGATCGAGCAAGCCGACTCCTTCGAAGTCGACCTGCACGACTTCTTCGCCTGGTGCCCGACGAATGCCACCTGCCAGCAGGAACTGCCGGCTGGGGCGGCCGCCACCTACGGCAACGTCATCGCCCGTCTGAAGAGCGGCGGCACGCTGACCGCCGGCTTGACGAGCGCGCTCGGTGGCACCCAGCAGGTCACCTACGGTGTTGCCCTCACCGGCGTCATCTCGTCGCTCTACACGACGACGTACTGGCCCTACCTGGCCGAGGGCCTGGCCGAAGCGGCCTCGGGAAACGGCACCGTCCTGACCGAGCTCGCCTACCAGTACGCCGACTTCAATGCGAACGGGACTGCCGGCAACCTCGTCTCGGCCAACCTGGCCGTCAGCTGCCTCGACCGCCCCTCGCCACCGGCCGCCAGCCTGCCGGCGCTGGCGCGGCAGTTCGCTAAGACGGCGCCCGACTTCGGCGCAGCCGAGGCCTGGGGCTCGCTCCCGTGCAACTACTGGCCGGTCGCCCCGACCGGGAGGGCGATGGCGGTCCATCTGTCCAGGTCACTGCCGATCCTCGTCGTGGGCTCCACCCACGACCCGGCAACGCCGTACGCCTGGGCGAAGGCGCTCACGAGCGAGCTTGCCGGGTCGAGGTTGCTCACCCGCACCGGTGACGGACACACGGGTTACTTCTCGAGCACCTGTGTCCAGGGCTGGGTCGACGCCTACCTCGTCAGCGGGCATCGACCGCCGGTGGGCACCGTCTGCGCCAGCAACACCTGAGAAGCCGGGCGACTCCGGCCTGGCCGGCCACATCTGAAAGGATTCGCCGATGGTCCTCGAACATGTCGTCCTCGACGTCCGCCCGGAGCAGGAGCACGCCTTCGAGGCGGCTTTCGCCGAGGCCAAGCCGCTCATCATGGCCTCGCCCGGCTGGCAGTGGCTGCAGCTGCAGCGCTGCCTCGAGAACGAGAGCCGCTACCTCCTGCTCGTGGGTTGGGAGACGTTGAGCGATCACCTGGAGGGGTTTCGGGCGTCGCCGGCCTACGAGGAGTGGCGCCGGCTCCTGCATCACTTCTACGACCCGCCGCCCGTCGTCGAGCATTTCGAGGTCGTCGCCGAGGCGTGATGGGCGCCGGCGACTGGCGCCGGCGACTGGCTCAGTCGGGCGCGCTCGTCGGCACCCAGAACCGAAGCTTGCCGCTGCGCTCGTCTTCGAACACGCCGCCGTTTGCTTCGATGACTTTGCGGGAGCCGACGTTGTCGGTGTCGCAGGTGAGCAGCGCCGGGTCGATCCCGAGGGCAAGGGCATGGGGCAGGACGGCTCGCAGCATGGCCGTTGCGTGGCCTCGCAAGCGGGCCGAAGGCCGGACGTCGTAGCCGATGTGGCCCCCGATCTCGAGCAAGCGGGGCGTCAGCCGGTGGCGGATCGAGATGCGGGCGAGGTATT
Source organism: Acidimicrobiales bacterium (assembly GCA_049510975.1). Lineage (GTDB taxonomy): Bacteria > Actinomycetota > Acidimicrobiia > Acidimicrobiales > Bog-793 > JAKACA01. Next base: position 5,799 of record JBEKYM010000006.1, on the reverse strand, counting down.
CGGTGCCGTCGACCCACCAGTAGGTCGTGCTGGGCACGAGGTAGGACGCCCGCATCGTGGCCTCCTGCGAGTCGGCCAGCAGGTGCTGCACATACTGCGAGAAACCCGCCTCCGACTTCCAAGCCCCACCGAACTCCCGCAGCTCGCGGGCCACGAGCGAGTCGTCGCCGGTGGCGCCGCGGCCCTCGTCCACGAACTCGTCGATCGCCTGCAGAAACGACTGGTGGACGGCTGTCGTCGGCAGCACGAGCTCAGGCATGACGCCATTCAATCAGGACGGGGCTGGGCAGGAGGAGGCTTGTCATCGCGGCGTGCTCAGGGAACGAGCAGGACCCGGCCGAAGGCATCCCGGCTCTCGATGTAGGCGTGGGCAGCCGCAGCCTCCGACAGCGGGAACGTCCGGTCGACGACGGCATGGATGCGGCCGGCGGCGAGGTCCTCGAGGATGCCGGCGATGACGGCGCGGGCCCGTGGGCTCATGAACAGCTCCATCCCGAGGAAGTACCCGGTGAGCGTGAGGTTGTTCGGCCGCATCGTGGAGACGTCCACGCGGGCAGCGCCGCCACGCCCTGCGTCGCCGATCGACACGCAGTAGCCCCGGTACGCCAGACAGCTCACGCTCGCCTGCAGGTTGTCGCCGCCGACGGACTCGAGGACGACGTTGACGCCCTGCCCGCCGGTGAGGCGGCGAACTTCAGCGACCATGTCGGTCGTGGTGTAGTTGATGCCCTCGTCGAGCCCGAGGACCTTCAAGCGCTCCAGCTTGTCGTCACGCGAGGCGGTCGCGAGCACGCGGGCGCCGGCATGCTTGGCCATCTGGATGGCGGCGATGCCGACGCCGCTCGCCCCGGCCTGCACGAGGACCGACTGGCCGGCTTCGAGGTGACCGAACTCGAAGAGGCAGTCGTGTGCGGTCCCGAACGCCACCGGGATGCAGGCACCCTCGGTCGTCGAGACGCCGTCGGGGATCTTCCAGCAGAAACCCTCCGGCACCGCCCGCAACTCCGCATGAGAGCCGTCGAGGCCGACGGTGACAACCCGGTCGCCCACGGTGAGTCCGAGGACTTTCGGCCCGGTCTCGAGCACGGTTCCGGCGCACTGATAGCCGACGATGTGGGGCACCACGAACAGCTCGCCACCGCTGCGGGCAAGGGTGTCGCCGCCCTCGATGCTCACGGCCTCGACGCCGACGAGGACCTGGTCGTCTACGACGTGGGGATCGGGCACCTCCTCGTAGCGAAAGACCTCGGGGCCGCCTGCTTCGTAGTAGACCGCTGCCTTCATCGGACCCTCCTCGGATCGGCCGTACGAGCGAAACTCTCATACGCGGATCCCTGTCGCAAGGCGAGCCCCGCTCTCGGTGCTTCTGGCCTCAGTCCTTCAGGCGCTCGAGCGTTCGCCGTGCCTGCTCGGCTCGCCGCTCGGCGGCCTTGGCGGAGCGGCCTGCATCCTCGGCGCTGCGCTCGTCCACGCGTAACTGCTGAGTCGCCTGCGTCTCGTCGGCTTGGAGCTCGGCGAGGTGGGTTTCGAGCTCAGAAATGGCTCGGCGGAGGCGCCGGTGCCCGTCTCGAGTCGCGGTCGCTCGCTGTTCGGCTCGCGCCGCCTCCTCGGCGGTCGATGCCGCCTCGGCCACGGCTTCCCGGAGAACCTGTTCGGCCGCCTCCAGCCGGAGGCTCCGAGCCGCCTCACGTCCGGCGCCGGCGGCACGAGGCCGCGTCGGCGACGCCGCGGGCGGAGGGGTCGGCTGCGTGCGAGCCGGCGCCGAGGCGGCGGCTTCGAGGCCGAGGGAGCCGAGCCCCGAGGACGACAGCGCCGTCGTGAGCCGCCCTGATCGGACGGCCTCGCCGGCGGCGGGATCGGCCAGTGCCGCCTCCAACGTCGACTCCACTTCGCGGGTCGCTTCCTCGCTGACCTTCTGGCCGATCGCGGCGGCGAGCCCTTTGGCGGCGGCGACGAGGGCCCCGACGACTTGGCGGCGTTGCTGCGACAGCCGGCGCAGATCGCTGCCCGCGAGCTCGTCCTGCGCCTGGCGCAGGGCCTCGCCGAGCTCGAGCAGTTCGTCGACCGGCTCACGCCGCTGCCGCACGAGCTGGTTCACGAGCCAGGCACTGCTCGTCGGGCGCTTCAGGGCTTTGATCGCGACGGCGAGCTCCCGGTCGCCACGGCGACGGGCATCGGCGGCTTCGCCGTCACGGCGGGCCGTGAACTCCGAAGGCGCCAGCCCGTAGAGCTCCTCGGCGATCCGGTCGAAGGCGCTGTTCATGATGGCGCCAGTTTCCCAAACCCGGCGCCGCTCGCGCGCCGGCGCCTTCCTCGGCAACGGCTGGCGCCGATCGACTAGAACTGCAGGGCAACCTGGGTATCTGGTCGGAGAGAGCCGCTGCAGCGCGCTCGAGTGAGGAGAAGGTGCGTCCATGTTCCAGACCGTGGTCGTCGGTGCAGACGGGTCGCCGACGGCGGCCGAAGCCGTCAAGACGGCGGTCGAGCTGGTGAAGCTCGTCGGCGGCACCCTTCATATCGTGACCGCCTACAAGCCGCAGCAGTACAGCTCCGGCGGCCAGGAGTACGCGAAGTCGCTCGACTCCGGTGGCGTGGCCGAGTCGTTGCTGGCCGATCTCGCCTCGCAGGCCCGCATCGCCGGCGTCGGTGTCGAGGTCCACCCGGAGAGCGGCGATCCCGCCCAGGCGATCATCAACGTCGCCAAGCGGGTGGAGGCGGACCTGGTCGTCGTCGGCAACAAGGGGATGGCGGGCGTTCGCCGCGTCCTTGGGAGCGTGCCGAACACGGTGGCTCACGAGGCGCCTTGCTCGGTGCTCATCGCCCAAACGACCTGAGGTTCGCCCCGCGAAGCTCAGTGCAAATGCAGTTTGGCCATCAGCGCCGCGTAGGCGGCGAGGTGCTGGTCGCCGATGAAGTCGTCCGTCACGCGGCGTTTGGCGGCGGTGCCGAGCCGCTCGATCTCGGCGGGGTCGAGCAGCAGCCCCGACAGCACCCGTGCGAACTCCTCGAGGTCCTTCGGGTCGTCGAGGAGGATGCCGGTGCCAGGGGCGATCTGGTCGACGATCCCACCGACGCCGGAGGCGATGACGGCCCGCGCCTTCCACATCGCCTCGGCGACCGTCAAGCCGAAACCCTCCGCCCAGCTCTTCTGCACGACCACCGACGCATGCCGCTGCACGGCGTTGACCATGAGGGCGTTCTCGTCCAGGTCGTCCATCGGCAAGGTGACGAGCGTGACCCGCCGCCGCAGCCGGGGCGACAGCGCCTCCCAGGCGGCCGTGCACTCCGCCAGGATCTCGGCGCCCTCGGGGTCGTCGCTCACCGCACTGACCGCCGGCCCGACGAGTGCGAGATGGGCGTCGGAGACCTTGCCGGCGACCCCGTCGACGAAGCCCTCCATGACGCCCTGCATATCCTTCAGCCGGTCCCATCTCGAGACCTGCACGACGAGCGGGGCGCCCGGGTCGATCGGCCCGTCCTCGCTCGTGAGCGTGGCCGTGCGGGTGATGGCTGCACGCCGGCCGCTGCGTGACTTGGACCTCCGAGCTCTGCCGGCGAGCACGCCAGCGCCGCGCAGGATGCCGGTGATCTCCGCCGCCGACAGCTCGGTGTTCTTCAGCGAGAACGGGTCGATCGACGGCGGGATCGTCATCACCGACTCCGGCGCCATCCACTGTGGCGCATAGGCGAGTTTCGAGAACACGAACGCCTGACACTCCTCGAGGTGCGGCCGCAGGAAACCCCACGACGCCTCCGTCCAGGCATTCGTGTGGTCGACCCCGACGTGACAACGCCAGACGACGTGGGCGCCGGCGGCCGCCAGGCGCCGGGTCATCCCCGCCGTCTGCGGGTCGTGCAGGAGCACGACGTCTCCCGAGTGCACCTGGGCGGCGAGCTCGGCGCCGAGGGCGTCGGTGAGCTCGCCGTAGTGGGCAGCGTCCGCCCCGGTGAGGGGGCCACTGCCGGGGAAACCGTGCAGCTGGTTGTGGAGGCGTTTCGTGATGTCGAAGAAGGCGTCATCGCCCGTGATCACGCTCCAGCGCACGTCCAGCCCGGCGTCGAGTGTGTAGCCGACGAGGACCCGCAGCATCTCGGCGACGCCGCCGCCGGCGGCGGTGGAGTTGACGTTCCACACCGTGACGCCCGCCAGCTCCTCGCGAGCCTGCGCTGCCCGCTCCTGCAGGGAGGCGTAGCGCTCGCTTCCGATGAGCGGGGCGAATCGTGCCAACGGGAGCCGCGACGTCTCGACAGCCTGGATGCCCGGCACGGACGCAATTGTCCCAGGCCTGCGGCTCGTCCGCTCGCGCGTCGCCCACGAGCTGCTGGCCGCTGCGCGCAGATCCGGTAACTACACCCGGAGCACGGAGGAACTGACACCGGCCGGCCACGACCTCCGAGCCTTCGTGCCCGTGGCCATGGCGTCGCTCGCCACCCTCGTCAGACCAAGCACCTGGTCGTGGTTCGCCTCCGGCAGTGTCGAGAACTACGCCTTGTCTCCTGGCGGCTGGGAGGCCATCCTTGCCGGCGCCGAAGTTCCGGGCCCCGGCTGACTCAGTCCAACGGGGCCGGCCCTTCCGACAGTGCCTGCAGCTTGTCGGGGTTGACGATGAGATAGAGGCGCGTCACCTTGCCGTCGAGCTGCTCACCGGTGACGAGGACCGGCATGCCGCCGGCCCGCAACACGAGGGCGGCGGAGCCGTTCATCTCGGTGAGCTCGAGCTCCGCCTCCGGGTAGCGTCCGGCGAGGTTCGTGACAAAACGCGCCACCCGGCTGGCCCCCACCACCGGCCGCCGGGCGGCACGGTGGTCCGGCCCGCCGTCGGCCACGAGGACGACGTCGGCGTCGAGGAGCTCCAGGGTGCGGTCGACGTCGCCCGAGGCAACCGCCGCCAGCAGCTGAGTGAGCAGCTCGACTTCGAGCCTCCCCCGCGGTGCGGCCCGCTCCTCGCGCAGGTGCCGACGCGCCCGCGAGCTGATCTGCCGGCATGCCGCCTCCGACTTGCCGACCGCTTCGGCGATGAGGGCGTAGGGCTCCCCGAAGACTTCGGCAAGCAGCCAGACGGCGCGCTCGGTCGGGCTCAGCCGGTCCAACACCATGAGAAACCCCAACGTCAGCGACTCCGCCATCTCCGCGTGCTCTTCCGGCCCGCGCTGCAGCGAGACGGGCTCGGGCAGCCAGGGGCCGACGTACTGCTCCCGGCGCCGCTCGATCGAGCGGACGCGGTCGAGGGCGAGGCGGGTCACGACCGTGGTGAGGAAGGCCGGCGGTCGCTCGACGGACGTCTGATCGGTCGCAGACCAGCGCAGCCACGCCTCCTGCAGGACGTCCTCGGCATCCCCGAAGCTCCCCAGGATCCGGTAGGCGAGCCCGAGCAACCGGCGCCGTTCGTGAGCAAAGACGTCGTCGCCGTTGCCCGTCTCGAGTGCGGACGAGTCGGCTTGCGGCGCCATGGGTCAGCCGACCAGCCGTTGCGCACTCCGGCGAGCGCCCCCTGTGGCCCCTCCGAGCACGGTCGTCTTGCCGGTCGGTGGCCGGCTGGCGCTGTCGTCGTGCTGCAGGCCGCCGGCGGTGGCGGCGGCCCGCTTGCCCGCCCGCGACCCGCTCGAGAGGGCGGCGTCCGCCAGCATGCCGAGGGAGCCCACCCAGTCGCCGGCGACGAAGACTCCGGGTGCGGCCGCCAGCTCCACCGGAGGTCGACCGGCAAGGCCGGAGCCGGGCAGCGGGAGTGAGTGGGTCACGACCATCCTGTGCAAGAAGCGCTCGACCACGACGTCATCCTTCCGGACGCCGGCGGCCTC
>JBEKYM010000005.1:0-121565 GCA_049510975.1 Acidimicrobiales bacterium | reverse complement strand
TCGAGCTCGTGGCGGCGATCGAACGCGAGCTCGAGCGGGTGTGCGCCGCCCTCCACCCTGGCAGCCCGATCTCATGAGAATCCTGGTCGCCGATGACGAGCAGTCCTCCCGGCTCATCGCAGAGGTCGTGCTCCGCCATCTCGGCCACGTGCCCCAATCGGTGAGCAACGGGGTCGAGGCGTGGGAGGCCTTTCGCTCATTCCGACCCGATGTGGTGATCAGCGACTGGGCGATGCCCGGACTCACCGGCCTTGACCTGTGTCGCAACATTCGGGCACAGCCAGGCGACTACGTCTATTTCATCTTGGTGACCAGCCACGGAGGCCGTGCCAACATCCTCGAGGGAATGCATGCGGGCGCCGACGACTATCTCATCAAGCCGCTCGACACCGACGACCTCCAGGCTCGTCTCGTTGCAGCCGCCCGGGTCTCGTCGCTCTACCAGCAGCTGGCGGGCCAACAGCGTGAGCTCGAGCAACTCAACGACGATCTCGCCGAGCTCGCCCGCCGGGACCCCCTCACCACGCTGGGCAACCGACGTGCCCTGACGGAGGATCGCGAGCTCCTCGAGGCACGCGTGAACCGCTATGGCCACAGTTACTGCATCGCACTCGTCGACGTCGATCAGTTCAAGACCTACAACGACACTTACGGTCACCAAGCGGGAGATGAAGTCCTGTGCGCGGTGGCGGCAGAGCTGAGAACTCAAGCCCGGAGCGGTGATGCTCTCTATCGATACGGCGGCGACGAATTCCTCTGTATCTTCCCCGAGCAATCTGTCAGCGACGGTGCCATCGCCGTAGAACGGATGCGAGTCGCCGTGGAGCAGTTGAGCATCCCACACCTCGGTACGAGGACCGGTGTCGTCAGTGTCAGCGCAGGTCTGGCTACCCTCGATTCAAGTCGTCAGCGGTCCATGAACGACGTGCTCAAAGAGGCTGATGATGCTCTGTACCGAGCCAAACAATTAGGTCGTAATCGCGTGGAGCATGCCGAGGAGAGGCTCCACGCCACCGCGGAACAGTAGGGCCGGGGCCTACGGCGGCATGCTCCCCGCACACAGCCCTGTTCCGCCCCGACGACAGCCGCGCGCACCTGCGCTAGAAGTCCCTGACCTTGACGAGGACATCGAGTAGCTCGCCGATCGTCGGTTGTCGGCCGACGGGATCCCTCATTGGCAAGTGGCCCTGGATCTCGTAGCGATTGCGCCGACCCTCCTTCCGCTTCACCACGTAACCGCTGGCTGTCAAGTCGTTGACGATTCCGTAGGCGCTGCGCTCGGTGATATGGAGTCGGGAGGCGATGTCTCGCAGCCTGATGTGAGAATCCTCGGCGATACAAAGGAGAACGCGGGCGTGCCGTGTGAGTATGCGCCAGTCCTCCATATGTCATATCATAACATTGATTCTAGTTATATTTACCAAGTCTCTAATAACTAGAAACACAAGACTTGTATTGGCGGAATGCCGTCCATCCCACGTCGATCTCGCCGAGGCGGCTCCGAGCCCGAGCCGATCCCGCCGCGTTACTCTTCGCGGGAGGAGGACCACTCGAGAGACGGAGGAATCCTTGAGCGAGATCACCGCGGACTCAGGTGGCATCCTGATCGATCCGACACAAGAGCGGGGCTATCGCCGGACTCCGCAACTCCAGGAGACCTTCGCGGCGGCCGCGGCGAAGTTGCTCGAAGCCGACGGCGTGCCGGCGACCCAGGCCGGCGGACAGCGACAGCTCGTCGCCGACCTGGCGCTCGAGGGTGGCGGCGTCAAGGGCATCGGCCTCGTCGGTGCCGTGCTCGTGCTCGAGGAAGCGGGTTACTCGTTCCGGGGCGTTGCCGGAACGAGCGCCGGCGCTATCGCTGCGGCCCTGATCGCATCCTTGAGCAAGGGCGGCCGATCCATGGTCGGTCTCAAGCAGTACATGGAGACTCTGGACTTCAGCAACTTCATGCCCGAGGGCAAGATCCACCACTTTCTCGATCATCACGGCGGCAAGGTCGGTTCGATGGCTGCCGACGCCGCCATCCTCAGTCACAAGCTTGGCCTCTACAACGGCGACTACCTGCTCGACTGGCTCGGACCGATTCTTCATGACGACCTCGGGGTGAAGTCCTTTGCCGACCTCCGGCTGACGACGCAAGACGATCCAGGAATGAGCTTGCCGCCCGGCCACGAGTACCGTGTCGTCGTCCACACCTCCGACGTGACGCGAGCGTGCCTCGTCAGGCTTCCCTGGGACTACCCCATCTACGGGCACGACCCTGACAGCGAGGATGTCGTCGCCGCCGTGCGAGCTTCGATGTCGATTCCGTTCTTCTTCGACCCTGTCTGTTTCACGGCGCTGCCGGCCGTGGTGGACGTGCCCAGCCCCGGCGGCGGTGCCGTCACCCAGCGCTACGCCGGCGGCACGGTCACGTGGGTCGACGGCGGCATGCTGCGGAACTTCCCCATCTCCGCCTTCGATCGGATCGACGGCAACCCCCCGCGATGGCCCACTATCGGGATCAAGCTGTCGGCTCTGCCGACGAACTTCCCGGTCACGAGTGCGTGCGAGAGCTCGCTGGCCGTCGGGATCCGATGCATGCGGACCGCGCTGAACGAGTGGGACACCTACAACGTCGATGCCACCACTGCCGGGCGGACGATCTTTGTCGACAGCGCCGGTCTCACGGCTACGGACTTCGACCTCACTGTCGAGCAGCAGCAGACGTTGCTGGCCAATGGCGTGAGAGCTGCCACAGCCTTCGTCATCGAGATGGGGAACGCGGGTGGCGTACCTCGCACACCAGAGGCCGCTCGTGCCCACGTGCTCGCGCGCGCAGGCTCCGCGCCGCAAAGCTAGGTCGGTCCGCGCCGCCCGCTGGCAGAGGCTGAAATCCCACCTGCCCGCCACCTTATCGGCACATCGTCTCGCCAACTTGAGCGATTCTTTTTCCTGGCAGATGTAGCTCGTAGAGAGCCGAACAGCTGTTGCTTCGTGGCGGTACCGGCGGGTAGCCTGGCAGTGCAGGTACCGGCGCGAACCATCGTGTCCTGCCGACCTGTGTCCCGCCGACCGCCGTTACTCCGGACCTGGTAGCGACTGCACCGATAGAGCGCTACACACCAGAGAGACGGAGCGGCGCAGTGCGCACGAATCGCAGAACCAGCCCTCGCACAGCCAGCTCATCAATGGGTGAACGCCGAGGCGACAGAGCGGCGCGCCGGGGGCCGCGATGACCGTCAGCAACCTCTCGCAGGCCGATGTCGTCGACGAGGCGCTCGCAAGCGGACGTGACTCCGCCTCGTTGCTCGCCGCCATCGTGGACTCGTCCGTGGACGCCATCATCAGCAAGACCCTCGAGGGTTACATCACGAGCTGGAACCACGGAGCCGAGGTGATGTACGGCTACAAGAAGCACGAGGTGATCGGCAAGCACATCTCGCTGTTGGCCGCACCGGAGCATCGGGAGGTGCTCGACCAGGCACTGATCCGCATCGCTCACGGCGGTCTCGTGGAACAGCACGACACCAAGCGCATCCGCAAGGACGGAACGGTGCTCGACGTGTCGGTCACGATTTCGCCAATCCACGACGAGGACGGTGTGATCACCGGCGCGGCCGTCGTGGGGCACGACATCACGCGTCGGCTCACGCTCGAGCGGGAGCGGCGCAGCCTGGACGTGCGGCTCAACCAGTCCGAGCGGCTCGAGAGCATCGGGCGACTGGCCGGCGGTGTCGCCCACGACTTCAACAACCTGCTCACGGTGATCTTGAGCTACACCAGCTTCGTCGACGAGGCACTCGTCGACCAACCATCGGCGCGAGCCGATCTGGAGCAGATTCGCATGGCGGCGAACCGGGCTAGCGCGCTCACCCACCAGCTCCTCGCCTTCGCCCGCCGAGAGGTGCTGAAGCCTCAGGTCCTCAATCTCAACGACGTCGTCACCGGCGTCGAGCAACTGCTTCGTCGCACGATGACCGAGCGGGTCGAGCTCGTCATTTCGCTGTCGGCGGACGAATCATGCGTCGAGGCCGACCCCGGTCAGCTCGAGCAGGTACTCGTGAACCTCGTCGTCAACGCCCGCGACGCCATGGTCGACGGCGGAATTGTCCGCGTGGAGATCGCCAACGTCGAGATCGAGGAAGGCGACACCGAGACGCCTCCAGGGTTCGCCGGCGGGTCCTACGTTCAGCTGCTCGTGAGCGACAGCGGCGCCGGGATGGACCCGTCCGTGCTCGAACACATCTTCGAGCCGTTCTTCACGACAAAGGCACTGGGCAAAGGGACTGGCCTCGGGTTGCCGATGGTATTCGGCATAGTCCTCCAGGCCGGCGGCGACATCCGCTTCTCCTCCGAGCCCGGCGTCGGGACGACCTGCAGGATTCTGCTTCCGATGACGTCTCGGACACGGGTCTGCAACGACCCTGGCAGCGCTGCACGCCGGCTCGGCGGGAGCGAAACCGTCCTCGTCGTGGACGACGAGGACGCGCTGTGCGAAGTGACCCGCCGGATCCTTGCTCGCAACGGCTACTCGGTCTTGACGGCCGCGAGCGGTCGTGAGGCGATCGCATTGCTGGAGAGCCATTCCGGCACCATCGACTTGTTGCTGACCGACGTCATCATGGGCCACATGCTCGGGACAGAGGTAGCCGATCGGGCTCGAGAGCTCCGACCGGATCTGCCCGTGTTGTTCATCTCGGGTTACGCGCAGCCGGTGCTTGGCCGAACCGTCGGCGACGGAACAGTTCGTCTCCTCGAGAAGCCGTTCTCCGAGTCCCAGCTGCTGACGAAAGTCCGCGACACCCTCGAACCCATCACGACGCCGGACTAGCAGCGCGTCTCGTCGCACGGCTCGCGCCGGGTTGCAGGCCGGCTCTGCCGCGCCCCGAAGGTCCGTCTCGGCGCGACGACGACGAAAGCGCCACCCGAGCGACGGCGTCGTCAGCGGTGGCGGAGATGGCTTGCGCATGAGCGAGGATCTCGACCGGCGTCGTGACTTTTTCGGGACTGTCCACACCGACCTGGCCCTCGACATTGTTGCCCCAGGCCCAAACGTTGCCGTCGGAGTCGATCGCCAACGAGTCCGTGCCTCCCGAGGCGACTGCGGTCCAGGTCTTGCCGCTCGGCAGCTTCGATGCCTGCACGGGAACGAGGGCGTCGGCGGTCTTGCCGTCACCAAGTTGGCCGTAGCGGTCGTTGCCCCAGCCCCAAACGGTGCCGTCCGACAGCAGTGCCAAGGACTGGCCATCGCTGTACTCGTCGCCGCCGGTGTAGACCTCGCGGGCGGTCGTGGGCAGGTCCACGTACATCGCGACGTCCGCACTCGTTGTCGTGCCGTCTCCCAGCTGGCCGAAGGCGTTGTAGCCCCAGTCCCAGACCTGGCCGTTGGAGAGCAGCGCCGTGGACTCCACTTGTCCGGCCGAGACGGCCGAGACGGCGCCCGGCAGCCCTTCGACGGCTACGGGTACCGTGCTGCTCGAGAACGTCCCGTCGCCGAGCTGACCGTAGTTGTTGTCGCCGCAGGCTTCGACGGAGCCGTCGGTCAACAGGTACAGGATGTGGGCACCCGCACCGGCGATTCCCTCGACTCCAGAGAGCGGCAGCTCCTGCGGAGTGTCGTAGTCGGTCCTGTTCCCAAGGCAGAGCTGTCCCGACTCGTTCCATCCCCAGCCCCACACGTGTCCGGTGGAGTCCAAGGCGACATCGGTGTTGTCGGCTTCGGCGATCTTGACGATCGACGGCAAGCCGGCAACTTGGACGGCATCAGAGATGTGATCCGTCGTGCTTCCGTCGCCGAGCACGCCGTCCGTGCCGTCTCCCCAGGTCCACACGTGGCCGTCGAAGTCGAGCGCCATGTCGGAGGCGTTGCCGGCAGCGATGGCGATGGTCCGTGGAACGTTGCCGACCGGGACCGGAGTTGCGGCTTCGTTGTTCGCCTTCGGTCCGAGGCCGAAGGAGCCCCAGCGGTAGAGGTCACTTGTGGACGTTGCAGCGGCCGGCACGACGGCGGCTGCGGCGCTGCCGGCGACGACGAAGCAGATCACGCAGGTCAACGAGAGGGCCCGTCTCATGTGGTGTCTTTCCGAGTCCTTTCGGCAGAATCCGCCCAGCGGCTGTCGGAACGACACTCTATGTCCTATTAACTATAAATGCAATGGTATTAGTCGAGATTCGGTCAGGCTGCCGCACCTCGGGTGAGGCGCGCTCCGGGGGCAGACCAATCCCAGACGCGCCAAGCTGAGCACTATGGACATGCCGACTGTCACAGAAGCCGCACGATCGATACGCAGCGGTCACGAGTCGGCGGCGCGCCTGACTCGCCGATGCCTCGACTCGGTGGCGGCAGGCAACAATGACCTGAACGCCTTTGTCCACATGGACGAAGAGCGGGCGCTGGCGAGCGCGAGCGCCGTCGACGACATGGTGAGGGCGGGCAGGAGCGACGAGCTCGGCCCCCTTGCCGGCGTGCCCTTCGGCGTCAAGGATCTCGACGACTGTGCCGGGATGCCCACTACACGCGGGTCCCGCTGGTTCGCCAACGGTGCTCCGAAGACGGCCGACTCCATTCACGTCGCTCGCCTTCGCGCCGCCGGCGCCATCCCCATCGGAAAGACGGCTACGCCCGAGTTCGGAGCCTGGGCCTACACGGCCAGCCCGTTGCTCGGCGTCACTCGCAACCCCTGGGACTTGAGCCGGACACCAGGCGGGTCGAGCGGAGGATCAAGTGCCGCTGTCTCGTCCGGCATGGTCCCCTTTGCCACCGCGAGTGACGGCGGTGGTTCGATCCGCACGCCTGCCGCCTTCACCGGGCTCGTCGGGCTGCGGGCCTGCTATGGCAGGGTGCCGACCTTCGGGGACACCCACCTCGCCCAGAACGCCGTCGTCGGCTCGCTCACGACGACGGTTGCCGACACGGCGCTGCTGCTCGACGTGATGGCCGGCCCGGACGGCCGCGACCGCACCTGCCTGCCATCGCCGATCGGCAGCTACACCGAGGCGCTCGAGCGGCTCGATCTCTCCGGCCTACGCGTGGCGTGGTCCCGGGACCTCGGGTTCGCCGTCGTCGACCCAGAGGTGGCGGCGCTGTGCGAGCAAGCGGCCGCCGCGTTCGCCTCGGCCATCGGAGCGGCTCTCGTCGACCGCCCGCTCGTGCTCCGGGACTACACGCTCACCTACGCCTACATCGAGGGCGTCGACAAGTTCGTCGGGGTCGACCGCACGCTGTGGGAGACCCGCCTCGAGGAGCTCGACCCGCTGTCCGCCCCGGGCTGGGCGCACCTCAGTCGCAACACGCTGCCGGAAGCGGCCGCCGTCGAGTCAGCACGCCGCCATCTCGTGGTCGAGATCGCCCCGGTGTTCGACGACGTCGACCTGCTGCTGACTCCGATGGCATCGGTCCCGCCCTTTGCCGCCGAGGGGCCGATGCCGACCGAGATCAACGGGTTCGCGGTGCACGGGGGCATGTCGGTCGTGCTCGGGTTTCTTGCCAGCCTCGTCAACCTTCCCGCGATCAGCGTCCCCAGCGGTCTCACGGCAGCGGGGCTGCCAGTCGGCTTGCAAGTGATCGGTCCGCGCTTTCGCGAGGACCTCGTGCTCGCTGCGTCTGCTCGCTATGAGTCCGCCAATCCGTGGGCGCGTCACTGCCCGCCTCGGCCTGCCCCGAGTTGATGGCACTGGGACCGCCACGAGCTGCTTGGCCCGGGTTCAGTCCGAGAGGGAGGCGAGCTGGGCGGCTCGCGCCAGGCAGGGCAGGACGTCGTTTCGATGATACGGCTGCTCGCTGGCTTCGATCTGATCGAGAAACCCCTGATACACGACGGCATCACCCAGCGCCGCCAAGGGCTTGACGAGCTGCCAGGCGCGATGGGGGTCACAGCCAGGTACCGCCTTCGCCCAGGAGTCCAGCCAATGAGCGATGAGCGTGTCGGCGGCCTCGGTTCCGCTGCGCAGGAGGACGGCGACGTCGAGGACTGCGTGACCGATCCGGCAGTCGCCCCAGTCGAACCAGATACCGGGATCGGCACCTCGGCCGATGCGGGCGTTGCCGCCGTGGGCGTCGCCGTGCACGAGCACGTCGGGCACGCCGCAGGCCCCGATCGCCTGCACGCGCTCCCCGGAGGTGTCGATCAACCGGCGCAGGATGCGATCGTCCGGCGCCCATCGCATCACGACCTTCTCGGCGGCGGACAGTAGCGCCGGCCACCGCCGGTCCGGGACTCCGGACGACTGGAGGTCGGCAATGCGGTCGCGCGTCGAGCTCTGCAGGCCGACGAGAAGGTCGATCAGGACTCGGCGAACCTCCACCGACGCGAGGTACCCGTCCTCACCGGGGAGATCTGCGAGGAGCACGCGGTGACCCTCCGAGGCGAGCACCCGCGGCACGCGCTGGTCGGACAGCAATCCGAGGACGGCAGGCTCGTGGGCGCAGAACGGCGGCAGGCACTTGAGCCAGACTTGGCCGTCCCGGGTCGGCAGCGCCCAGATGGCGGACAGGTTCCAGGTGCGGTGCTGCTGCGGCGCACCGGCGATCTCGACGTGCTCGGCAGCCCAGGCGAGATCGGCCGCCGGGCCGCCGGACTCTGCCCAGGGCATCCGGAGCGGATCCGGCCCGATCCGACCCGGCCACGGTCGCAACGGGCCGAGCGCCGCACCCGCCTCCTCGAGCGGATCGAGTGCTTCGACGAGATAGGTGACGTTGCCACCGATCTCGAAGCCGGGAGCCGGCTCGACCTCGAGCATGCGCAGGACCGCAATGCCTGCAAAGCGTTCCACGATGGGCGCGGTGTCGAGCCACCACGGGGTCTCGACCGCGAACGGGTCCGTCGCCCCGAGCACGTCGCCGCCTCGTCCGAGCAGGACGAGCGTGACGTTCCTCTCGGGGAGAGCTCGGCCGGGCATGATCACATCATGCTCGCGAGACGGCGCGGGCCTGACTACGACCCGGCGGCCGTCACCGTCACCGACACGGGCTTGGAGGCGATCCCGTTCGCCACTACGACGAGGGTGCTGGCGCCGAGCTCGATCCCTGCCGGCAGCGTGAAATCGGCAGACGACTTCGCCCCTGGTGCCACCGTCATCGACGTCATCTCAGAGGTGCGTGCGTAGAACACGTCTCCCGTCGCCGTGTTCGTGATTCTCACGAGGGGATAGTTCGTGGCGCTCTGGTAGTCGTCGCCGTAGGCCGACATCTGCGTCAGGCCATTCAGCTGCCGGCCCGACACCTTGTAGGTGGATCCGGCGGCGAGGGTCTTCGGCACCTTGGTGATGACCGGGCTCCAGCTCGCCTGGGGAGACCCGCTGTCGTTGTAGACCTCGATGTCGCCGATCCGGTCGTTGAAGAGCACCTGGCCGGTCGGCAACACGAGCATGAAGCCGTCGTAGGACGACTGGCTGGCGGCGTTGGGGGCATCGGCGACCTGGGTGAGGTTCGTGCCGTCGAAGACGAAGAAGTGGGTTGGGGTCTGGTAGACCCCGGGGCTCGCATCGACGAGGACGTTGCCGTCGGGCAGCACCGCGGCGGCGCCGTCTGCGGAGTCGTACTGCAGACCGCCGATGACCGGGAAGCTCGGGCCTGCCGACCAAGTTCCCGTGGCGGTGTCGTAGAGGGCATTGTCGCCGGTCGATCCAACGGCGAACACCGTTCCGTCCGGCTGCAGCACCTGCGGTCCGACTTCTCCGACGCTGTCGATGAGCGGGACCGGCGTGACCCCGGCGCTCGCCCACGTGCCGGTGGACGGCGTGTAGATCTCGGTGTTCTGCGGCGGGTCCGTGTCGGTCGTGTCGACGGTCAGGACGTCACCGTTGGGCAGCAGCGACCACCCCTCCTCGCCGTTGCCGTCTGCCTTGCCGGCGCCGGTCGCCTTCCACTTGAGCGTGGAAGCGTTCAGGATTGCCTGGGCTGTGGTTCCGGAATAGCCCGAGGCGCCGAGCATGAACTTGCCCGTCGCCAACACCGAGCTCGGGGCGTCGCCGATGCGGACCCACTCGCTGCCCTTCGGGTGCTTGACCGCGGTCCAGGTGTTGGCGACCGGGTCGTAGATCGCTCCGAGGTTGGTCCAGACCTCGTTGCCGAAGTTGTACTCACCGCCTTCGATGATCACCCGCCCGTCCGGCAGCACGGCAGAGGCGAAGTACAGCGGGGCGTAGTCGGAAGGCAACGAGGCAACTTGGCTCCACGTGCCGTTGACGTAGCTGCCCGAGCTGTCGGGTGTGAGGCGCCACCAATTGCCCGAGCCGTTGTTGTCGGCACCTTGA
Source organism: Acidimicrobiales bacterium (assembly GCA_049510975.1). Classification (GTDB taxonomy): domain Bacteria; phylum Actinomycetota; class Acidimicrobiia; order Acidimicrobiales; family Bog-793; genus JAKACA01. Next base: position 111,329 of record JBEKYM010000005.1, on the reverse strand, counting down.
TCCTGCACGAGAACGGTCCCGTCGGTGAGCAGCAACATGGCGCCCGGGTTGAACGGCGGCGGGTTGACGAGTGACTGCCAGGGCGACGGGCTGCCGGGGGCACCGGTGAAGGGCGTCGCCGCCGTGGCGCCCACCGGAGGGTGCGACGCTCCGCGACGGTAGGGAGCGGGCGGCCGGGGCACACTGGCGGCGGTGCCCACGGCGGCGCGCGACTGCGGCACTGCCGAAGCCACCGGCACGGCCGCGGTGGCAAGCGCCACGCCGACAGCAAAGACGACGCCGAACTTGGCGGCGCGTGTGGACCTTGCGCGCATGTCGCTACCCCCTCTGGCGGGCGCTCGCACCGCCTCCCGCTGCGAGGAGCCTATGGCCGGCCGGGCTGCCCCGTCCACGGCGATGTGCCGGCCAAGCGGCGGGCGCGGGCCTCTCAGCCGCCGAGGTCGATGGGCGCGACGTAGAGGATCCGTTTGGCGCCGCAGGAGTAGCTCTGGCAGGTGGCGGAGTTCCACGCCGCGTAGTCGATCCACCAGTTGCCGGACGCATCGAGGAGCAAGGAACCACCCGCCGGCCCGTAGGCGTGCCCGTAGGTGGCGAGGAACGGCCCGCCCGCAGGTTGGCTGCAAGGGCCGGTCGCCCCCGAACACGTGGCGAAGGCCTCGACGTAGCTGGAGGACGTGTAGCGCCCGGAGGAGAACATGAGGAAGTCTCGGCCGTTGGCGTTTACCATGTACGGGTCGTCGAGCGTGGTCTCCCAGGAGAAACGGGCCGTGTCGTTCGTCAACATCTCGACCGGGGCGTCGACGACGCCGGTCCCCTCGTCGTCGAGCTCCTGCGACCAGACATGGGATGGTTGCGACGACGAGCCGTCGTTCGACTTCCAGATCACGTAGGCCTTGTTCGTGGCGGGGTTGACGAACGGAGACGGATCGAGCACGCCCCCATAGGACGCCTGGCAGATGAGCGGGCCGTGTGAGCTGTCGGTGAAGACCGGGGACGTCGCGCTGATCGTCGTGGCGGTTGCCACCGAGATGCAGTCGTAGCCGGTGCCTTGAGCATGCCCGGCGAGCGAGGCGTCATAGAACATCACCCAGTGGTGGTCGTACTCGAAGACGCCGGGAGACGTCTGGGTGTTGGACTGTTCCCACGAGGGCGGGTCGGGCAGCGCGGAGGACCCGTAGGTCTTGCCGGTATACGAGTGCCAACCGCTCGACGGCGCCGTGCTGACGAGCACCTGGATGTGATTGCCGAGCGGCGTCCCCGTCGTGAAGGCGAAGTAGGTGCTGCCTGAGCGCACGACATCGGGGTCGCCGGCGTCGCCGTTGAAGGCGGCGGTCGCCTGCGGTTGGATACGGACTCCGGACGTTTCGGTGTGGGAGGACCACAGGTCGGCCTTGTCCGGCTCGGTGATCACGAAGTCGCCGTCGGACAGCAGCGACAGCGTGTACGCCGCCGACGGGTGCCCGCCTGAGCGTGAGCTCCACAGTGCCTTCGCTCCGTCGTACACGACAAAGTTGCCGTCGGTCTGCTGGGTGGCGAAGGCGCCGGCCCCAGAGGTCTTCGACGTCCAGACGGTTTGTGACAGCCAGCTCAGCACGAGATCTCCGCTGGTCTCCATCGTCAGGTGATAGCGACCGCCGGGGCTGACGAGAGATTCTCCCCCGGTCAACCGCGAGCCCGCCGGCAAGCTCGACGAGCTGGCGGGCGACACAGCGGTCTGCGGGCGGGCAGTTGCCCCCGCGTGACCTCGATCGTGGCGGCTCGTTGCGCTCGCTCCGGAGGCGAAAGCACTGAGCGGAGCCAGCAGGACGACGACGGCTACGAGTGGGACCGCCCTTGCGGGCCGCGCCATTCGGCGCAGGTTGAGGCCACGCATCGTGCGCGAACTCTACAGCCCCTCGAAGAGGGCCTGAACCGGGGACAGCCACGCTCGCCTCACAGCTCGAGGGCTGAGACAAGCACTCCCGCTGCTTCAGCCGGCGAACCCGAAAGCACCCTCAGCCTGCAACCTCGACAAGAAGGACGGGTCGTAGGCATCCTCGGGCGACTCTCGTACGAACCGATCGAGCACGTCGGCGTCGGCTCCGACGAGAATTCGCCACTGGTTGTTGCGGACACCCTCGAGGATGACCGTGGCAGCCTCCGAGGCGCTCATCGGTGCGGCGTCGCGGAACATCTCGCCTTGGGCTTGCATCCCCTGGCGGATGTCCTCGTCCGAGGCGCCCGTCGTGTCCATGCCGATCCGGGCGTACCGCTGGCGTACTTCGGCGACCTGCTCGGCCGTGAGGTCCTTCGGGTTCCGGCCGAAGTAGCGGCCCGAGTTGAGCACGATCGAGGTCCCGATGTGACCGGGCATGACGACCGACGCGTGCAGGTGCGGTGCGTGCAGACGGAAATCGGTGATGAGCGCCTCGGTGAAGCCTTTCACGGCGAACTTGGCGGCACTGTAGGCAGTGTGGGCGATGTTGGGGCCGAGCGATGCCCAGAAGCCGTTCACGCTGCTCGTATTGACGACGTGACCTTCGCTGCTCGCCAGCAGCATCGGGAGAAAGGCACGCGTACAGCGGTACACGCCACCCCAACATACGGCGAAGGTGGCGTCCCACTCCTCCCGCTTGTCGAGGACGAAGCTGCCGCCTCCGCCGATACCGGCATTGTTGAACAGCAGGTTGATGTAATCCGTGTGCAGTGCCGATGCCGTCGCATCACGAAACGCCAGCACCTGCTCCTCGTCGGAGACATCGGCCACAAAGCCCGTCACGATCGTTCCGGCCGGAGCGGTCTCGAGGGCGTACGCCGACGTCTCGGCAAGGGCGTCTGCGGCCACGTCACAGGTGGCGACGTGGCAGCCGCTGGCAGCGAGCTGCTGGACGAGCTCGCGGCCCATTCCGGAGCCTCCGCCGGTGACAACGGCGAACCGACCTTCCAGATCTTCCATGACACGACCTCCCCGGTCACACACACTCGCCCGAGCGCCCGAGGTCGCGCAACTCCGCAGGGCCCCGCCGAAGGACGCCTCCGAGCCGCCTAGTCGGCCGCGGAGGGCCCGACGGGCGTGAACTCCGCCTGCAGATGCTTCACACCATGGATGAAGTTCGACTGCAGCATCGCCGGCTCGCCGACGGCCTCGATGTCGGGCAGCACCCGGTACAGCTCGGCGAGCAGGACCCGGATCTCTCGCCTGGCAAGGTTGGCCCCGAGGCAGAAGTGCGGGCCGCCTCCGCCAAAACCCACGTGCTCGTTCGGCGACCGCGTGATGTCGAACTCCTGCGGCCGCTCGAAGACGTCCTCGTCCCGGTTGGCCGAGTTGTACCAGAGCACGACCTTGTCGCCCTCCACAAAGCTGTGGCGTCCGCTCGGCAGCTCCACGGGCTGGGTGACGGTGCGGCGGAAGTGGATCACGGGTGTCGACCAGCGAACGATCTCCTCGACTGCCCCCGCCATGCGCGCCTCGGGGTCCTCGAGCAGGAGGCGCCGCTGCTCGGGGTGGCGAGTGAGCTCGAGCAGCCCATGGGACAAGGCGTTGCGCGTCGTCTCGTTGCCTGCAGTGCACAGCAGCACGAAGAACGACCCGAGCTCTGCGGCCGTGAGTCGTTGGCCGTCCACCTCGGCGTGCATCAGTGTCGTCGTGATGTCGTCCTTCGGATCCTTCAGCCGCTCGGCTCCGAGCTTTTGCGCGTAGTCGAAGATGTTCCACCCGCCGGCGAGTAACTCGGTGAGCGATTGGTTGTACTCGGGGTCCAGCCCGCCGAGGAGATGGTTCGTCTGCTCGAGGATGTAGGCGGCGTCGCTGCGGGGGATGCCCATCATGTCGCAGATGATCCGCAGCGGCATCGGAGCCGCCACCTCGGTGACGAAGTCGCAGCTGCCTTTGTCGGCGATCTGGCTGACGCACTCGCGGGCGATGTCGTGGACGTATTCCTCGATGCGGGCGACCATGCGAGGCGTGAACCCCTTGTTGACGATGAGCCGCAGCTTGGTGTGGCGAGGCGAGTCCATGTTGATCATCGAGCCGAGCATCTCGTTGAGCTCATCGGGCATGTCGGCGATCTGGGAGCCTCTGCCGGAGGAGAAGATGTCCGCATGGCGGCTGGCGAACATGACGTCGTCGAACTTTGTGAGCGAGTAGTAGCCCGGTCCAGGCGGGATGCTCTCGAACTCGAGCTCGGCATGGAAGGGCACGGGACGCTCCGCCCGCAGGAGGGCGAAGGCAGCCTCGCGCTCTGACTCCGGACGGAGCCAGAACTCGATGGAAGACAAGTCGATATCGTCGACGGTCAAGGGAGCATCAGAGACCTGGGACATTGCGCCGACCTCCTCGGGTCAAGATGACTCACTCTAGCGAGCGGGCGGTGTTGCCAACTTGACCCAGGTGAATGATCCTGATGCCGAGGGGGTGTCGTGCTCGTACTGTTGCAAGGACCCGGGCTGCGGCCGGACGGAGGCGAGAGCGCGTGAACGTGGCTGAACCGGTGCTGCTCGTCGCCAACCGCGGTGAGGTGGCGCTCCGGGTTCTCCGCTCCGCCGGCGCGCTCGGCTACCGCACGGTGGCGGTCCGTGCCGCCGACGACACAGCCGGCCTGCACTGCCGGTTTGCCGACGAGGTGGCGGAACTGCCGGGGTCGGGTCCGGCCGCCTACCTCGATCTGGACGGCTTACTCGAGATCGCTCGCCGTCAGGGCTGCTCGCATCTGCACCCGGGGTGGGGGTTTCTCAGCGAAACGCCCGCACTTGCGGAGGCCTGTCGCGACGCCGGAATCGTCTTCGTCGGACCACCGGCAGAGGTGCTGCACCGCTTCGGCGACAAGCTCGAGGCCCGGGCACTGGCAGCGGGCGCCGGCGTGCCGGTGCTGGCGGGCACGGCCGGCCCCGTCGACCTCGACGGTGCGCGTGAGTTCCGCGCCTCGCTCGGTGTAGGCGCAACCGTCATGGTGAAGCCGGTCGGAGGCGGTGGAGGCCGGGGGCTGCGGGTCGTGCGAGCGGCCGACGATCTCGAAACGGCTCTCCGCCGCAGCCAGTCCGAGGTGGGAGCGGCCGCTGGCAGCCTCGTGTACCTCGAGCGCTACGTCGGGGCTGCTCGCCACATCGAGGTGCAGATCGCTGCCGACGACTGCGGCGGTGTCGTCCACCTCGGGGAGCGCGACTGCTCGTTGCAGCGCCGCCACCAGAAGCTCGTCGAGGTCGCCCCGGCGCCCGCTCTTGCTGCAGAGGTGCGGACGGACATCTTGCAAGCGGCCGTCCGGCTCGCCGCCGCCGGCGGCTACCGGAACATCGGGACGTTCGAATTCCTGCTCGCAACGGACGGTTCGCTCGGCGAGGTTCCCTTCGCCTTCATCGAGGCCAACCCCCGGCTGCAAGTCGAGCACACGGTCACCGAGGAGCTCCTCGGCCTGGACCTCGTCGCTGTGCAGCTCCAGCTGGCAGCCGGCGCCACCCTCGACGACATCGGCCTCTCGGAGCCGCTCGTGGTCCCCCCCGGCTATGCGATCGAGGCGCGGGTGAACGCTGAGACGCTCACGCCGGCGGGCGACGTCGTGGCGTCGCTGGGTTCGATCGCATCCATCGAGCTGCCGTCGGGGCCGGGCGTGCGCGTCGACACGGCGGCGCACGCCGGCTTTCGGGCCGACCCCCGGTTCGACTCGCTCCTCGCCAAGGTCGTCGTCCGCTCCCGCTCGTCGTCGTTCGAGCAGGCGACCGCCAAGCTCGTGAGGGCTCTCTCGGAGCTGAGGATCGAGGGCGTCGGCACGAACGCGCCGCTGCTCAGCGTCCTGCTGCAAGAGCCGGCCGTCACCTCGGGTACGGCGACGACCGCTTTCGTCGACACCAACGTCGCCCGGCTCGCCGCCGCAGCGGGGACGTCGAGCCTTGAAGCACCCGGAAGCGACGACCTCGACGATGGACTCGTCGCCGTCACCTCGCCCATGACTGGCGTCGTCGTCGCCGTCGAGACCGCCGTGGGCGACACGGTGGGGCTGCAGCAGACGGTGGCCATCGTCGAGTCGATGAAGATGGAGCACCTCGTCAGCGCCGGCTCGCCCGGCATCGTCCGAGACATCCTCGTGACGCCCGGAGCTGCCGTGGGCGCCGGCGAGGTCGTGGCCCTGCTGGAGCCGACCGAGGAGGCCGCTCAGGCGCCGAGCACCACCGCCTCCGTCGACCTCGACGCCGTCCGCCCCGATGTCGCCGAGCTGCTGGAGCGACGCCTGCTCCTCGGTGACGAGGCCCGGTCGGCCGCCGTCGAACGGCGACACGCCACCGGCAAGCGAACGGCCCGCGAGAACGTCGCCGATCTCTGTGACGCCGGCAGCTTCGAGGAATACGGAGGCTTCGCCGTGGCGGCGCAGGCGTCCCGCCGATCGATCGACGACTTGAGGGCCAACACGCCCGCCGACGGCCTCGTCGCCGGCATCGGCCGGGTCAATGGGGACATCTTCGGGCCCGAGCGCGCCCGTTGTGCGGTCCTGTCCTACGACTACACGGTCCTTGCCGGCACGCAGGGTCAGCGGAACCACCAGAAGAAGGACCGGCTGTTCGATCTCGTCGAGCGGTTGCGCCTTCCGGTCGTCCTCTTCGCCGAGGGCGGCGGAGGCCGTCCGGGCGACACCGACGTCCCGGTCATCTCCGGGCTCGACACGCTTGCCTTTGCCCTCTACGGGAAACTCAGCGGGCTCGTGCCGCTCGTCGGCGTCGTGGAAGGCCGGTGTTTCGCCGGCAATGCCGCCCTGCTCGGTTGCAGCGACGTCGTCATCGCCACGGCAGATGCCAACATCGGGATGGGCGGTCCGGCGATGATCGAAGGGGGCGGCCTCGGCGTGTTCGCGCCGGAGGACATCGGCCCGGTCGACGTACAGGCGCCCAACGGCGTCATCGACGTCGTCGTGGCCGACGACCGAGAAGCGGTCGAAGTCGCCAAGGCCTACCTCTCCTACTTCCAGGGCGACTTCCCCTCGTTCGAGTGTGCTGACCAGCGCGTGCTCCGCCACCTCGTACCCGAGAACCGCGCCCGTGTCTATGACGTCCGCGGCGTCGTCGAGGCGATGGCGGACACCGGATCGGTGCTCGAGCTCCGCCGGCAATTCGGCATCGGTGTCGTCACCACCCTCGCCCGTATCGAAGGGCGCCCGATCGGGGTCATCGCCAACAACCCGGCGCACCTCGGAGGCGCCATCGACACCCCGGCGGCCGACAAGGCGGCGAGGTTCATGCAGCTGTGCGACGCCTTCGACGTGCCGATCCTGTTCCTGTGCGACACGCCGGGCTTCATGGTCGGGCCGGACGCCGAGCGGAGTGCCCAGGTTCGCCACTTCAGCCGGATGTTCGTGAACGGCGCCAGCTTGACGACGCCGTTCTTCACGATCGTGCTGAGAAAGGGGTACGGACTCGGCGCCCAGGCGATGGCTGGGGGCAGCTTCCGATCGCCCCTGTTCACGGTGAGCTGGCCGACGGGGGAGTTCGGCGGGATGGGGCTCGAGGGCGCCGTGCGGCTGTCGATGCGCCGCGAGCTCGAGGCGGTCGCCGACGCCGGCGAGCGAGACGAGCTCTTCGGCCGTCTCGTGGCGCACGCCTACGAGCGCGGCAAGGCACTCAGCATGGCGGCGAACCTCGAGATCGATGACGTCATCGACCCTGCCGAGTCCCGCCGCCGGATCGTCAACACCCTTTCGTCCCTGCCGTCGCTGCCACCTCGCACCGGAAAGAAACGCCCCTGCATCGACAGCTGGTAGCCCCGCCGGGGCAACCGCTTCCCTGCCGGCAGCGGCTCACCGGCAGGCGTCGCGATACGGTCGGGCGGGGCGGCGAGCACCGAAGGAGGCGACCAACATGGCCGATGACGAACCGAGAGACGGCGCCGGACGCCTCGCCGACGAGATGCGCCGCATCATCGAGCGTCTCGCGGTCGTTCGGCCGCCGGCCGAGGAGCTGCGCCAGGCGGCGGAGGCGGCCGCCGTGTTCGCCGACCGGCTCGAGCAGCTGCCCGAGCGCACGCGGTCGTGGGAAGTGAGCGAGGCAGGCCTGCTGCCGCGTGACTTCGTCGCCTACAGCCCGGTGAGCGGGCGGAGCAATGCCATCTCACCCCCCGTGACGCTCTGGCCCGCCGAGGGGCCGGACGGGACCTACATCGAAGGGGAGGTGCGTTTCGGGCCTGCCTACGAGGGCCCTCCCGGACACGTGCACGGCGGGTGGGTGGCGGCGATGTTCGACGAGCTGCTCGGGTTCGCCCAGCAGAAGCCCGGGTTCACGGCAACCTTGACGGTCCGCTACGTGCGGCCGACGCCGCTCAATCGCACCCTCGCCCTACGGGCCCACGTGGACCGAGTCGAGGGTCGCAAGCGGACGATCGTCGGCAGCTGCCAGCTCGACGGCGTCACCCTCGCCGAAGCCGAGGGGCTGTTCATCGCCCCGCGCAACGGCGAGGACTTCCTTGCCCGCCTCGCCCAGAACCCCTGACGCTTCCTGGTCGTCGGGGTCGCCGTCCGAGCGGGGCTCAGGAGGCCCGACCCAGCGCTGCCGCCGCCATGAAGGGCTTCAGCACGTCGGCCACGGTCGGGCTCCCGATCTCGCGGAGGTCGTAGCTGACGCGCCGCGACGGGTGGCCGAGGTCGACGACGCGGGCGAGGTCCATCGGAGTCCCCACGATGACGACGTCGCACTCGACGGCGGCGGCGGTGGCTCCGAGATCGGCCAGCTGCTGGTCGCCGTAGCCCATGGCCGGCAGGGCGGCACCGATTCCCGGGTAGCGGGCGAAGGTGTCGGCGATGGAGCCGACGGCGTACGGCCGCGGGTCGATGAGCTCGGCGGCACCACCTTGGCGGGCAGCCACCGTGCCGGCCCCGAACGGCATGCCGCCGTGGGTGATCGTGGGGCCGTCCTCGATGACGAGCACGCGCTTGCCGGCGATCGACGGGCCGGGTCCGAGGATGACCGGTGACTCCGCCTTCACGATGGTGGCCGAAGGGTTGGCGAACGCCACGTTGGCGAGGACGGTGGCCACGTCGCCCTCGGCTGCCGAGTCGATCTTGTTCACGATGACGACGTCGGCCATGCGAAGCGTCGTCTCGCCCGGGTGGTATCCGAGCTCGTGCCCGGGACGAAGCGGATCCACGACGGTGATGAGAAGATCCGGCGCGTAGAAGGGGAAGTCGTTGTTCCCTCCGTCCCACACGATGACGTCGGCCTCGGTCTCGGCTTGGCGGAGGATCTGTTCGTAGTCGACGCCGGCGTACATGACCATGCCCATCTCGACTGGCTTCTCGTACTCCTCGTACTCCTCCACGGTGGCGTGCGAGGCGTCGATGTCGCTCACCGAGGCGAAACGCTGCACGCGCATCTGCTCGAGGTCCCCGTACGGCATGGGATGGCGGACGAGAGCGACTCTGAAGCCGGCGTCGAGCAGGATCCTGCCGACACGTCTCGTGGTCTGGCTCTTGCCGCACCCGGTGCGGACGGCACAGACGGCGATGACCGGCCGCGTGCTCTTCAGCATCGTTTCGCGCGGCCCGAGGAGGCGGAAGCTGGCGCCGGTGGCGAGCACGGTGGAGGCTTTGTGCATGACGTCGGCGTGGGCGAGGTCGGAGTAGGCGAGCACGACGTCGTCCACCGCCTCCCGGTGGATCAGCGCCACGAGCTCGCTCTCGTCCACGATGGCGATGCCGTCGGGGTAGGCCGGTCCAGCAAGTGAGGCCGGGTACCGCCGGCCGGCGATGCCGGGTATCTGTGCGGCGGTGAAGGCCACCACCCGCGTGAGCGGGTCGTTGCGGAAGACGGTGTTGAAGTCGTGGAAGTCGCGGCCGCCGGCTCCGAGGATGACGACTCGGCGCGGGCTCGAAGTGGGTGTCGACATACCTTCATGGTGCGCCGGCGCACCGGTTCCGAGATAGGGCCAAACGACCCGGAGACCGATGGGCGGCAAATGATTGAGTCGCCGAGGACGCCTCCTTATGATCACGGCCATCATGGCTGCTGCTGGCGGAACGGGACCCCCAAACCTGCCGCCGTCGGGCGTCCCTCCGCTCACGCGGGCTGCGCGGCGGCAGCTCATGCGACGCCGTCGCAGGCAGCGGCTCATCCCGTTGGTGATACTCGTCCTCGGCGCTGGGTTGCTCATCGCATGGCTGGCCGGCAGCGGTGGAACCCCGAAGGCCGCGGCGCCCCCGACGACGCCACACCCCTCCACCACCGGGACGACTCGAGCTTCCCCGACCACGACGACGACGGTTTCGCCCCCCTACGAGCCGCCCCGGATCACACCCAAGATCTCTCCGGCCTTGGCCGGAGAGGGCAAGTGGGTGGCGATGGACACCTGGGACCCGGGGCCGCCATCGGTGTTGACGACGACGTTTCGACCGGATCCGACCCAGCCGAGCATCGTCGCCTACTGCGCCTGGATCCGCACCGCGACGACGCAGCTGTCGCTCTACCTCGGCTACGAAGGCCCCGGCGCAACGCCGCTCGATCGCGGGCCTGAGATGGTGCCCCAGTCCGCCTGGCCGAGGCTCCTCACGACGTTCAACTCCGGCTTCTACGAGCAGGATTCGGCAGCCGGCTTCTACACCCATGGAACCCTGTACTTCCCCATGATCAAGGGACTGGCGACGGTGGTTGCCTACAGCGACGGCCGAGTGGACATCGTCGACTGGGAGGGCGGCTCGACGCCAGGTCCAGGGATCGTCATGGCACGCCAGAACCTGCCGCTGCTCGTGGACGGGGGTCAACCGACGCCGCTGTCGGCCAACGACAGCGAATGGGGTGTCACCCTTGGTGGAGTCCCCGCCGTCTGGAGGACGGCGCTCGGCATCGACGCCGAGGGCAACCTCATCTACGTCGCAGCTGCCGACCAGACCTCGGCCAGCTTGGCCCAGATCCTGGTGGACGTTGGCGCCGTGCGCGGCATGCAGCTCGACATCAACCCCGAGTGGCCGATCCTCATCACCTACGGCGGACCCGACGCGGCGTCGCCCTCCATCTTCGTGCCGAACCCCGCCTCGATCCCCCAGCGGTTCCTCTCGCCGGCGACGAAGGATTTCTTCGCGGTCTACCGCCGCGTGCCAGGCGACACGACGACGCCCTGGTAGCAGCGTCGGTCAGCAGCCCCCTGGCGGGCCGGGTGTGCCGGCGCCGGCAGCTGGTTGGTCGACGGTGCCGACGTTCTCCGGACGCGGGTTGGGTCCGAGGTGGACGACGTACCACACGCCCCGCCAGGAGATGAGGGAGGCGACCGCGAAGGACTTCACTGCTCCGCCCTGGCGGTAGACGAAGCGCACGCCCGGCAGATGCCAGTAGCCGATGAGGTTCTCGCAGTCCCCGGCCTCGATCCAGGCGGCATCGGCGGGCGAGCCGTCGACTTGCAGGAGCTGGACGCTCGACGGGTCGGGGCCGAGAGCCTCGTGGTACGCAGCGAGATCGAGGTTGTAGAAGGCGATGAGGCGATCGGTGTAGTCCGAAACGGGACTGGGCAGCAGGCCCGTCTTCATCTTCACGTAGGCGGTTTCGGGGAAGAAGACCGGGAGCGCCTCGGACTGCGAGCCGCTCACGATGGCGTCCCAGAGCGGCTGCAGCGTCGCGCGCAGGGCGGAGCCGGCGACTGGCGGCTCGGTCTCGGTCTGTGGCAGCAGCCCCGGATCGGTCGTCGTCGTCGTGACCGCCGTCGTGGTCGTGGTCGTAGTGGTCGCCGGCGGCGCGGTCGTGCTCGTCGTGAGGGCCGGTGGGCGCGTGCTCGATGGGTTGTGTGGCGAGCCCGCCGGCGTGGAACTGCAGGCGGACAGGGCCAGACCCACGGTGGCGGCGACGAGGATGGTTCCGGCCGGCCCCCGTCTCGCACAACGCCGACGCATGGCTCAACGCTGCCACACCTCCGCCGCTGGGGGCACACCCGCGCCGCAGTAGGAAGGCTCTAGACGGCCTTGCGCCTCGCCGTCGCCGGGCGGCGGAGCGGACGACGGGCTGTCGGCTCAGCCACCTCCGTCGGTTGCCAGGCCTCGTCGAGAAACCCGGCCATCTCGTCGGTGAGGCGATGCGGCCACAAGCGCAGCTCGAGGGGCGAGTGGGCCCTCACGAGGGTGGCGCTCGGCAGCTGCTTGGTGAGAGCGACGGCGTCGTCGAAGGGGTGCACGAGGTCGTTGCGGTGCGCCAGCAGCAATGTCGGGGTGTGGATGCGGGCTCGCTCCTCCTGGGTGGGAGCGATCGGACCGACGAGGATGCCGTGCAGCACGGCCGCCATCGAGTCGGGCGGCAGCGCAGCCGCGTGCACGAAACTGTCGAGTGGCCCGAAGTGTGTGAGCGGAGCTCGTCGAAGCACCGCTGACGTCCAACGGAGCAGCGGGCGTCCGTAGTGCACGAGGACGAGCAACGGGACGAAGACGGCCGCGGCCGAAGGCACGGCCCGCTCGAGTACGGGCATCTCGAGGATCAGCGCCCGCACCCGTTGCGGGTGACGCTCGGCCGCGAACAGGCTGACGTTGGCGCCGAGCGACATCCCGCCGATGACCGCTTGCTCGACTCCGAGCTCATCGAGCAGGGCGAACACCTGAGCTGCGTAGGTGTCCATCCGGTAGTCGGAGGCGTGGCGAGGCTTGTCGCTGCGTCCATGGCCGAGGAGGTCGAGCAGGACGACCCGGTTGCCGCGCTCGGCCAGCGCCTCGGCGATCCCTCGGTTGATCTCGGAGTCGAGGAGCAGGCCGTGCAGGTACACAAGGAGGCGTTCGCCCTCGCCGTAGCTGTCATAGACGAGCCGCCGGCCCCGGTGAATGAACGACCCGCTCGTGTAAGCCACGGGACCTCCCAATGCGTCTCCAGTCATGCTGGGCTGGAGTCACAGCGAGAAACAGTGCCGAAAGTCACAACCCCGAGCCTCGCGTCTGTGCCCTTGCGCGAGTTGCCAACCGCCCTGCCGCGCTCCCGGTCCTGCCTGCGAATGCGAAGCCACCCAGCGCCAGCCTGCGGGGTTACGATCGGGAGGTCAGATGACGTGGGGTTTCGGCCAATAGGGGGCGCCGCATGGACGAGGGTCGGGTGCGCCAAGGCGACACCGGGCCTGGTCGCGGTCGGGTTCCGGCCGGTGAGCTTCGCCTTGCCATGACCATTCTCGAAGGCGCTCAGGACGTCGTCACGGTGCTCGTCGGCGTGGCGCTCATCGCCCTCGCCGTCGCCTTGCTCGGTGCGGCCGTCTTCCACTTCTTCAAGGCCGGCGGCCCCGTCGCCTCCCGTGCGAGCGGATTCCTCGACCAGGTGCTGCTCGTGCTCATCCTCGTGGAGATCGTCCACACCGTCATGCTTTCGTTGCGCTCGCACGAGCTGCACCCGGAGCCGTTCATCGTCGTGGCCCTGATCGCCGCCATCCGCAAGCTCCTCTTCGTACTCGGCAACCAGGTGCAGCTGTCGACCCCGCAGTTCGCGTTGTTCCTCTCGACGGCCGCCGTCTTCATCGCCGCTCTCGTCGCCGTCCGCCGCTGGGCGCCGTTCACCGAGGGCCGGAGCGGACCCGGCTGAGAGGTCGGCTCCAGAGGCGCGGCGTGGCCCCCAGAGGCAACCTTGGGCAAGACAACCTTGGGCAAGAAAGGACACTGAGTGGCTGAGCTTCGCATCGAGGTCGACCCCGTCGAGGTGGGACTCGACCCAGCCCGACTCGGACGGATCGACCGGCACTTCGAGCGCTACGTGGACGACGGCCGCCTACCGGGATGGCTGCTCGTGCTCACCCGAGCGGGCAAGGTGGCCCATTTGGCGACCGCTGGGATGCGCGATGTCGACGCAGCCGCTCCCGTCGAGCTCGACACGTTGTTTCGCATTTACTCGATGACCAAGCCGATCACGTCGGTGGCGGCCATGATCTGCTACGAGGAGGGACGCCTCGAGCTGACGGATCCGGTCAGTCGTTACATCCCCTCGTTCGCCGACATGAGGGTCTGGAGCGGCGGTACGGCCGCCGATCCGGTAACGAGACCGCTCGACGAGCCGGTCCGGATCTGGCACCTGCTGACGCACACGGCGGGCCTCACCTACGGGTTCCACTTCGCCCACCCGGTCGATGCCATGTACCGCGCCGCCGGCTTCGAGCTCGGTGGTCCGCCGAACCTCGATCTCGCTCAGATGTGCGACATCTGGGCGTCGCTCCCGCTGCTGTTCCAACCCGGAACCTCCTGGAACTACTCCGTGGCGACCGATGTCCTCGGCAGGGTGGTCGAAGTCGTCTCCGGCCAGACGCTCGACAGGTTCTTCGCCGAGCGGATCTTCGAGCCGCTCGAGATGGGCGACACGAGCTTTCACGTCGATGCCGCCCACGCCGGGCGGTTGGCGGCGTTGTACGTCCCCGATCAGGCGACCGGTCGCGCTCGCTCGGCCCCGACGATGGGGGAGGCTGCTCTCCGCCCACCGCGCAGCTTGTCCGGAGGCGGCGGGCTCGTCTCGTCGGGCGGGGATTACCAGCGCTTCGCCGAGATGTTGCGCCAAGGCGGCGAGCTCGGCGGGCGCCGGCTGCTCGGTCCCCGCACGGTCGACTACATGGCACAGAACCACCTTCCGGGCGGTGTCGACATCGCCTCCTTCGGGACGCCCATCAATGCCGAGGCGCCGCCCGTCGGGGTCGGTTTCGGGCTGGGCTTCGGCGTCACGATCGACCCGGTGGCCGCCCGTGTGCTCTCCGGGAGAGGGGAGTACTCCTGGGGTGGGGCGGCGAGCACGACGTTCTTCGTCGACCCGACTGAGGAGCTCACGGTGGTGTTTCTCACTCAGCTCCTGCCGTCGAGCACCCATCCCATCCGGAGTCAGTTGCGACAGCTCGTCTACCAGGCCCTCGTCGACTGAGCTCACGGCGGCCCGTAGTCGCGGCGGGACTTTTGGCCCTAGTGCCGACCCGCGCATCGGAGCACGATTCCTCCCAAGCGGTGACCACCGCCCAGCAGGGGCATCACTGGAGGAGGGCGAGCGTGCAGATCCTGATGACCGAGATCGTCACCGACCGTGCGAGGACCGCCGCGTCGCTGCTGGAGGCTCGGGGCCACGAGATCGTGACGTGCGGCGACGGCACCGAGCGGGCGGTGGCGTGCGCGGCCCTTCGGGGCGATCCTTGCCCGCTCGAGGCGCACAACGTCGACGTCGCCCTGCATGTCGATCGCGAGGATGCAGCGTCGCTGGCCGACGAAGGTGTGCTGTGCGCGCTGCGTCGTTTCCTGCCGCTCGTGGTCGCGACCGACGACCCGGCCTCTCCCGGAGAACCCTTCGGCAGGTGGGCGACATCAGTGTGCGACCTCGACGAGCTCGACGCCACGTTGGCCGCCGCCGCCGCGGCCCCGCTGCGGGTTCACGGTGCCGCCGCCGAGCAGGCCGCCAACAAGGTCCTCGCGAGCGCCGGCTGCGCCGAGACGTGGCGTGCGGTCGTGCGTCGCGACGGCCGCAGGCTCGTGGTGGAGCTCACGAGCGACGCCCCCGTCCATCCCGAGCTGTGCGGCCGATCGGCGGTCCGGGCCGAGGGCGCCGTCCGCCTCATCGACGCCGCAAGCCACACCATCGACGTCGAGATCGACGCGCCAGGAGCCTGAGGGAACGCCGTCCTGACAGCCCTCGGCTGCCCGGGTGGAGCGATGACGTCCTCCGGGCACTTCCTGTGCCGGTCTGCTAACACGGCGGCATGGATCGCAACGAGAGCGGGGGCGCCGAGGCGCCTGGGGCGGCGCCGGCGGGGCCGGCGGCGATTGCCGATGCCGAGCGGGTGCCCGATGCGGGCATGGCGCGCCGGGCGTGGTCATCGGCGCCTCCGGGTCGCCTGATCGCCCGAGGGCACCCGGCCGGAGACTTCCTCGACGCCTTCGACTGGGAGCTGCTCGAGGAGCGTCCCGGCTACCTCAAGTTGCGTGCCGGGCTGCCCGACCGGGCAAAGAACCCACGGGGCCAGCTCTTCGGAGGCTTCACGCCGACCTATGTCGACCTCGTCGCCCTCTTCACCGTGCGCGCCGGTCGTGATCGGAGCGAGACGCCGCGAGGGCAGTGGCTCGTCACCACGAACATGCGAGTCGACTACTTCGAGCCGATCGTCGGGCCGACGTTCGTCATCGAGAGCACCGAGGAGCGCCAACGCGGCCGCACTCATTTCGTCGCGACCCGCTTCTTTCAGGACTCCGAGCTCGCCGTTTTCGCACTGACCACGATGCGACAGGTCGCCGTCGACCGCCCACTTGGTGACGCCTGAGGTACCGACCGGCCGGCGGTGGGAGGCACTCCGCGGGGTCAGAGCGCTCCGGCGGCCAGCGACGCGGCAACGGTGGCGAGCATGCCGCTGTCGTAGGCGGCCGGGAGCAACCCAGCGCGGCGGAGGGCGTCAGCCTGCCGTTCGGTCTCGGCGACGAGATGGGCGGCGTAGGCATACTGCCCGCGTTCGCCTCGCCCGAGCACGTAGCCGGGGCCGAGCGGGTCGAACGGCAGGACGAAGCCGCGCTCAGCGATGGCCTCGCCGAGGGAGAACAACCCAAGCGTCATCACGTCCACGGCGTGATAGGCGAGGCTCTGGTCGGTGCGGCGGTAGCGGGCGTCGAGCAAGGCGAGGATGACCCAGTAGTGCAGGTCGGCCAGCCAGGCGAGCTGGCGCGTGCCCTCGTCGGCGATCGTCCAGCGCGGTTTGTGCGGATAGGCGGTGCCCTTGCGCAACGCCATGGCCGGGTAGTCCGGGTTGCCTGGCTCCCAGATCCGGCTGTCGCTTCCGAAGGCGACGCCGGTGAAGACGTCCCGGAAGAATCGGTAGTGGCCGATCTCGCCCTCCTGGGTGACCCATCTCATCTGTTGCAGGTGCGTCGACCACGGGATGTCCGCCTTCTCCAACTGCGCCGGCGGCTTGGCGATGACTTCAGCCGTGAGCTCGAGGATGCGGTGGTACAGGCTGCCGATGTGGCTCGGGCCGCCCTCGTCCGGACCGGGGAAGCGGTGTCCCTCGCCCGTCGCGAGCGTGCGGCGGACTTCGCGGATGAGCTCTGCGTCGGGTTCGGATCGACCCGCGCAGCGGGCGTCGAGGCTGAGGGCGCACGAGTCGGCCTCCACCCACATGAAGGCTGCAGCCGCATACCGGTCGAGCCCGAGGGCAGGAAGGCGGAACGGGTAGATGTCGTCGACATCGGGAAACGAGTGCGGCACGAGGCAGGGACTCGCCTGCAGATCCGCCATGAAAATGTTGACGAAATCGAGGTGCTGCATCTCCTCGAGGGCCACGTCGAGCATCGAGTAGTGACCTTCTAAGGCTGCGGTTCCCGGCGGTGCCTGCGGGTCGCGTTCGAAGTAGTCGTCCCCGCCGAGTGCGCCGCGCACTGTGGCGTATTCCGGCTTGATCGAGAAGAGACAACGCAGATCCGCCAGCATCAGCGTGTGCTCGAGCTGAGCGGCCTCGGTGAGGAGGCGAACGAGCTCGAGGTAGGGGTCCCTGAAGAGCGGCTGGATGCCGGTCGAGACGGTGTCGCCGAGGCTCGGCTGGTCGTAGAGGCGGATCGTCATCGGGGGAGCTCCCTCCTGGCTCGCGTGCTGGCGACAGGGGCGTCCTCGCCCGCATCGGCGACCGCGGGCTGCGCCTCGGGCGGCTGGGCGGGCGCGGGTGCTGCCGCCGGCGCCGGCCCGCCTGCTCCCGGCGCCGCCCCTCCGTCGATGACGAGACGGCAGAACCGTTCCAGCAGCTGGCGTCGCGTCGCCGACAGATCCCTCGAACGAGGCATCGCCATCGGTGTGTGCCAGAGCTCGGGCTGAATGACCTTCGAGAGGTAGTGGGCGGCCGACGGGGTCGTCCACAACGTCGAGTCGGCCAGGTCCAGATGCTCGCTCATGGCGGGATAGATCAGCTTGTAAGCGCGCAGCACCTCGCCATAGACGAACTCGAACGTCACGTGTTGGTCGGGTAGGTCGCGGTAGTCGTCGTAGGGGAGCACGCGCACCATCGTGCGAAACTCCTCCCCACACTCGCCCATGAAATCAGGCGGCTTCACCTCGACGGGCCACCAGCCGGGGGGAAGAAACCGGTAGTCGTAGACACCGAGCTCGGTGGGGGGTCGCAGCGGGAAGAGCAGGAACCCACCGGACACCGACACGGTCTGCGACCCCAACAAGTGCGGGAGCCGCCACGCCGTCGGCGGTCCCTTCTTCCGCGAGGGCGTCATGCGCCACAGCTCCACGGTCAGCTCGACAGACTCGACAGGACGGCCCCGGCGACGCACGAGGATCGGTGCGACACCGCTCCATGCGGCCTGGGCGGCATCGGCGGGCGAGGCCGGCAGCACCGCCTCCCAGCCGAGCCCCGGGGGTGGCTGGTCGAGGTAACTGGCGGCGCAGTCCGAGGCCACCATGAACTCGCTCTCGGCAAGCAACACGGTCGTGGAACCGGCGACGGCGTGCTGAACGACGAGCTCGCCTTCCCCTTCGAGCAGGCCCTGTTCACGCGGAGACAGTTGGTCGTAGCCGAGGTCGTACAGCCCTCCGTTGCGCAGATAGGTGAGGCGATCGTTCGTGATGTCGCCGATCACCGTGACGGGGGCGGAGTTGGTGGCGGGATCGGTTCCCGGCGGGGTGGCGGCTCGCAATCCGACCGAGACGGTGCCCAAGTCGAACTTCTCCCCGTCGATGCCGTCTTCGGGGAGCGAGTTGACGAGGTCGATCGACAGCAGCTTGTGCTCCGGGTCGTGGCGAGCGACGGCACAGCCAAGCTCGAACGGGACTTTCGTCGGCGTGAGGTACGTGCCGGCGGGCCTGAGGAAGCGGCCCATCGTCACACTCGCCGGCTCGTCGGAGCGCCACGGGGCGATGGTTCCTGCGACCAGCCCATAGGCCGGGTTGTGCATCGGCTCCCCGCGGGCGAAGGCGGCAGCGAGGTCGGGATCGCTCACCAACGGATGAGTCATGTAGGTCGTCAGGCGCAGCACGAGGCCGCGTATCCCCGGTCGTCGTAGGGCGTCCGTCAGGGCTGTTGCAGCAGCCGACGCCGGCTCGGCAATCAGCTTGTGGAACTGCTGGCCGGCTCCTGCGCTCATGGCGGTCTCGGCGACCAGATCGTCGGGCAGGACCTCGATCGAGAACTGGAACACAGCCGAGCCCCCGCCGGCATGGGCGCTCGAGGTCGGGCCGATGCTGCTGAGAAACGACACGTTCCGGCAGAAGTTGAGGTTCCGCTCCGTCGCTCTCGTCGGCAGACGGCTGATGAACAGCCGGTCGCGCAGCGCCGCCGGCGCGTGGATCTGCAAACTGCCGGCGAACACTTGGGTGGCGTCGATCCCCTCGGGATCGACGTCGCACATGACCCCGTCGTCGAGGCTGACTGCAGCGCCGACGAGCGGATCGGCGGCGGGGTCGGTGACGACGGTGCCGGGACCGAGTTGCACGCCGGTCACCGACACCTCGAGGAACCGGAGGCTCATGTCGCCGTAGTAGTTCCAACTGCTTCGCAACAGACCCTTCTCGTCGAGGCTCGACGCCCAAGCGACGAACGCTGCGTCGTGCATTGGCCCCGTGTTCGCTGCCACCGCTCCGTTGTCGGAGAGGTAGGCCATGGGGGGAACGTCGTTGTTGCCGGTCGGCGGGTCGACGAGGTACGTGCCGGCGACGTTGATGCGGGGAAAGTCGAACACCGACATGGGTCCTGCCTCCGTTCGGTCGGTCCGAAAGTTACCGTCGTGCATCCATCGTCGGCAGTCCGAGCCCGATGAGGTACAGCGGCAGTTCGCCCGGCTGAAGATCGAGGAGGCGGTGCAGGCGGCCGTCGTAGAAGCCGCCGATGGGCAGTGCGCCGAGCTCGAAGGCGGCGGCGGTCAGACAGAGGTTCTGGGCCAGATGGCCGGCATCGAGGAGCATGAAGCGGTACCCGCGCTGCCCGTACTTCGCCATCGAGCGGCCGGGGACGCCGACCACGACTACGACGGCATTGGCGCTCGACAGCACCGGACCCTGCAGTGTGGCGGCAGCGAGGGCGCTCTGCCACGCGCCGAGGTGGCGCACCTCGAACTGATGCGATCGCGGGTCGTAGTGGTAGAGCCCGTCGGCGAGGCCTGCAATGTTGTGCGCGAGGACATGCAGCTCGAGTGGATAGAGGGCGCCGGCGGACGGAGATGGCCGCCGTTCCAGCGGCTCATCGGCGGCCGGCGGATCCCGACGGCTGATGCCGAAGGACGCCCAGAGGAGCGCACCGAGCGGCGCGAGAGCGAGCTCGTCGCCGGAGAAGTGGCGGACCGAACGGCGGGCGGCGAGCGCCTCGCCGAGGCTCAGTTCGATGCGGGCGTCTCGGCCGGGCAGGTCGACTCGGGTGCTGCCGGGGTACGTGGTGGCGGAGCCGGCCGAAGCCGCCGCGTCGGCGTCACCCTGCTCCGGCCACCTCTCGGGGTCGTAGGAGGAGTGCCGGTGGAACACCGCAGCGATGTCGGGCTCAGAGTTCGGCATCGGGTCAGGCGAGCGGGTGCGGTAGCAGGTTGAGCGGACCGTTCAGGAGGCGTGCGAGCCGAGGGCTGCCCCGGCGCTCCATCCCCCAGCCGAAGTGGATGCTCTGGGCGCCGGCGCCGAGGGCGCGCACGACCGTCCACGGGCCGAGGCGCAGATCCGCCGAGGTGACGTCGGCAACGGCAAGTTGCACGCCGGCCTCCTCGAGGCGCCGACCGCAGTCCTCCACCGTGACGATCACGTCGTCCTCGAGATCGGCGATCGTCGCTGGAGGCTCCGACGAGGCGAAGAGGAAGTCCACCGCATCGCTGCGGCCGGCGGGCGCGAACAGCAGAGCGTGATCGAACGGCGTCCGCACGCCTTCCGGGCGGATGGGAACGGGTGCCCCTGACCGGATCGCCCGTCGAACGGCTGGTCCTGCGTGGCCCTGCTCGAAGACCGCTCGGCGTGCGGCCGAGCGGAGATCCGGACCAGATGACGACGCCAAGGTGACGGCCGGCCACGTGTGACCGTCGCCGAACGCCAGGCACGCGACCACCGGGGCGCGGACGGCTGCCGAGATGGCGAGAAGACGGACGACGGCACCGCAGGCTTGAATCTGCCGCACGATCTCGAGGGCGTCCGCGCCGAGGGTTGCGTCGATGGCGAGCTCCCGGCCCGCCTGTCGTGTCAGCCACGTCATCACGAGAGCGTCTCGCTCGATCAGCTCGAAGGCGGCGGCCCTGGCAGCAGCAGCCGGCGTGACTCCGGCGCCGAGGCCGTTCGACGTCACCTGCACGAAGTCGTCCTCCGGGGCGACGGGCAGGTCGATGTGGGTCGCCAGCGCCGGCAGCCACGCCTGCCGCCACGACGGCACCCACCACCCCCGCGACCACCACAGCGGCCGACCGGCATCGAAGCGAGCATGCGGGAAACCCGGCCGCTCGTACTGCTCGTCGTCATACAGCCCGAGATCTCGAGGGTCGAGCCGTTCCTCCGGTGGCAACTCGTCGAGACGTGCGAAGCGGAGATCCTGCGGCCGGACCCGCGACGCCGAGTACCGCTCGAGCCCTTCGGCTACGGCGCCGATCATGGCGGCAGCATCGCTCGGGCCTTTGCCGCCGGCGTGGTCGACTCCGCGGGACGGATCTCCCCACCAGCTGAGGACCGCCGTGGCCGTCTTTGGCAACGCCGGGTCCTCCGGCGGGTGATGATCGACGGCAACGGAGCGGATGATCCCACAGTGGCTGTCGACCCACTCGCTCAGTTGTTGGCGGACCTCGGCCGGGCTTCCGGCGTCGGACATACGGGCGCCCGGGTCGCCATCCCGGGGAGGCGGCCAGACGGCGGGCGACGGCGGTTCGCCCGACCTGTCGTGGCCCCGGGTCCTCGGCAGCTCGAACGAAACAGGATTGTCAGCCGCTCCACCGCACACCGGGCACCAGGGCAACTGGACGAGACGGTGACGGCTCGTCTCCAACGTGACGACGTCCTGGACGAGGACGCCTCCGAGCAGCCGGCTGGGAGTGGCGAAGTCCAGCATTTGTATGGCTTCGAGGGCGACAAGGTTGCCGAGGAGACCCACGGCGGGGGCGAGGTAGCTGATCGGCGGTCCACTCGGCTGCCCGGAGGTGGCGGCCCGCTCGAGGCGATCCGCCGCCCACGGGTCCTCCATCGCCGCCATCCGCCGATGGTGGTAGCAGTTCCAGCAGGCGGTCGACCCTGGGACGACGCCAGGCCCCACGACCGCCTCAGACCCTTGCACCGAAGCCGACAGCGAGCGGAGCCGCCGGCGTTGGGCAGCGCGGGCCACAGCCAACAGAACGCCGAACTCCTCAGCCGCCGTGGCGACGATGGCGAGGTCGAACGGCTCCGTCGGCAGCTCGACTTCACCCGAGGGGCCAATGGACAGGGGAGTGCTGGCGACGTGGCTCGTGGGCGCTGACTCGGCGACGTCGTTGGCAAGCACTTGACTGCGGGGCACTCCCACGAGCGGAGTGCCCCAGCCGGCCAGACCGCGAGCGTCTCGCTCGCTCACCGGGCGCTCGTCGATGACATGCAAGTGTCCGACGCCGGCGGCGGCCAGCGCCGCTCCGGCAACGAGTCCCCAAGGCTCGAGACCGACGAGCAGCAGGCGTGCCTGACTCAAGTCGCCAGGAGCTGCCGCACTCGGATCGCCCCACTGCGTCTGATGTTCCGTCGTCGCTTCGACAGCCCGGCTCTGGACGAGCGTCTCCACGACCGCTTCGATGCTCGTGCGCGAGTACTGCGGCAGGGCTGCTGCGAGCTCTTCAATGGTGCGGGCTCCGTCGAGGAGCCTGACGAACTGACCGATGACGGCGGCGTCGGTCCCGTCGAGCAGAAACGAGCCCGCCGTCGTACGAACGATCAGGCCTTGTGCCGACGGTGTGATCGTCGACGAGGCCAGCCAGCGAAAGCGGCGGATCGAGCCGGGTGCCGGTTCACTCAGCGGATGCAGAGCTCACTCAGCAGATGCAGAGCCGTCGCTCGGGGCCGCCGGCTCGGTGCTCGCCGGCGATCCGGTCGGCGCTGCAGGGCCCGGTTGTGCGCCGGCGCCCGCCCCGTGTTGAGCTCCCGCCCACCAGCACTCCGTCGCTGCACCCGCCGCACTCGCTCCTCCCGCCGGACTCGCCGCCCAGCACGCGGTTGCTCCTCCCGCCGGACTCGGTGCCCAACAGGCCGTCGCTCCGCCCGCCGGACTCGGTGCCCAACAGGCCGTCGCTCCGCCCGCCGGACTCGGTGCCCAACAGGCCGTCGCTGCGCCCGCCGGACTCGGTGCCCAGCACTCTTGCGACGCCCCACCCGGAGCGGCCCAGCATGCCGTGGAGGCTCCACCGGGCCCAGGTCCGGCCCAGCATGCATGGTGGGAGTGCCCCGCCCAGCACGGATGAGCACCGTGCCCGGCCCAGCAAGCCGTCGGTCCGGGGCCCTGCCCGGCCCAGCAAGCCGTGTGGCTGTGTCCGGCCCAACAGGCCTGGTGCCCGTGATGGTGCACGTGCACGTGCACATCCACCGGCCCGGCGGATCCGCCGGCCGCCGACGACAGGTCGGCGACTTGTTGCTCCAGCCGGGTCACGCGGATCTCCAGGTCGCTCGGCGCCTCGCCGGCCGCGTCTGCCATTGCCGTTACCCCCTCGGTCGCTCGCCGAGATCTTCGCACATCGCTTCAAGAAACGCTCGTGGAACGCTGCCGCCTGTCGGGCGCGCTCTCGAGCAGATCGGCGGGTTCCATCAGGCGCCCGGCTCGAAGGTTGGCCTCCAAGACGTCGGCGCCGAGCGCCCGCCGGAGACGTTGCCGCCCGTCCTCGCTCAGGCTTGCCTCGATCGCCCCAAAGGGCGCCCCAGACGATTCGATGAGGCCCTCGGCGGCACCGAGCAAGCGGGCGGACGCAATCTCGTCGCCGGAACCCAGCGCACACAGCGCCAGACCGAGCACGGCATGGGCGGTGTTGGATCGGTTGCCGACTCGGAGCGCCTCGACCAGGCATCGCTGGAACGATTGCTCTGCAGCTTGGCTCTCGCCGTCGAGCAGTTGGGCAACAGCAAGGTTGATCGTCAGATAGCTGATCAGGCCGTCGGCTCGGATGGCGAAGGCGAAGTCGAGCGCCTGCGCCAAGCTGGCCCGCGCGGCGGAGAGGTCGCCCGACGCCATCTCGACGATCGATGCGTGCATGAGCACGAGGGCGGTGCCAAGCGGCGCACCGGCAGCCCGAAAGAGCCCAAGCGCCTCGGCCGCATTCGCCCGGGCGCTCGCCTCGTCGCCGAGCATGGTGAAAGCAACGGATTGGTAGTCGAGAGCCGTTCCGAGGCGGCAGGGATCGTCCTGTCGGCGGCCCCGCTCGACCGCCTCCTGGCCGGCCCAACGAGCCGTCTCGAGGTCCCCGGCGATCGCTGCGACGAGGCACAGAGCCGAGACGAGGTCGATCAGGAGGAGCTCGTCGTCGCAGTTCCTGGCGACCTCGAGACCTCTCGTCAGGGGCTCGATGGCGGCGCTGAAGTGCCCGCCGACTTGAAGGAGATCGCCTGCGACCAACAACGTGGCGGCTCGAAGCGCCGTGGCTGCCGGCGCTTCATCATGTGCGAGCGCCTCCTCGACGAACTCGAGACCTTCGGCGACGTCTCCGCGCACTTGCCAGAACCTTCGAAGGGCGACGACGACGCGCTGGACGAGCACCGAGTTGGCGTCCTCGCCGAGGCTGTGGCGGACCATGGCCCGGATGTTCGGCCTCTCGAGGTCCACCTCGTCGAGCCAGTCCATCGGACCGCCGGCATACAGCGCCGTCTCGGCTGCCCCCGCTCGGCTCTCGGCATACCGGACGAAGTAGCGGCCATGAGCGGCCCGGGCTGCGCGCACCTCGTCCTCGCCGTAGCCGACCAGCTTCTCGGCTGCGTAGTGGCGGATGGTCTCGAGCAGCCGATAACGAGTGATCGACCCGATCGACTCGGCTTGCACGAGGCTCTTGTCGACGAGCGATCCGAGGACCTCGATGACGTCGTCCCGCCCGACCTCGTCCGTGGCGCACACGTCTTCGGCTGCCGCCAACGACCAACCGTCCACGAAGACCGAGAGCCGGCTCAGCGTCCGCTGCTCGGCGGAGTTGAGGAGCTCGAAGGACCAGTCCACGGTGGCCCGCAGCGTCTGCTGACGCGGCATCGCCGTTCGGCTTCCGCCGGTGAGCAGCCGGAAGCGGTTGTCGAGCCGCTCGGCGATCTCCACGGCCGAGAGCCGGCGCAGGCTCGCCGCTGCCAGCTCCAGCGCGAGCGGAATGCCGTCGAGCTGCCGGCAGATCGACGCCATGGCGACGGCGATCTGACCGGTGGGCTCGAAGTCGGGCACCTGCTGGCGGGCGCGATCGATGAACAGTTGCACGGCCTCTGATGTCGAGGCGTCGCCGTTGGTGCCACTCGTGGCGGGGACGGAGAGCGAGGGCACGCGAAAGACTTGTTCTCCTGGGATCCCGAGCGGCTCGCGGCTTGTTGCCAGGATCGACACGTCGGGACACGATCGCAGCAAGGTCTCGCTCAGCTCGGCGCAAGCACCGACGAGGTGCTCGCAGTTGTCGAGGACGAGCAAGGCACGGCGGGTCCTCAGCGCGTCCACGAGCACCCCGAGCAATGGCCGGCCAGGCTCCTCGCGGACTCCGACGGCTTCGGCGGTGCGAGCGACGACGAGCTCGGTCTCCCGCACCGGCGCCAGCTCCACGAGCCAGACCTCCGATCCCGAGTCGTCGACGTCGTCGGCGGCCGCCTGCAGGGCGAGTCGTGTCTTGCCGGCGCCGCCGGAGCCGGTCAAGGTCACGAGCCGGTTCGTCGCCCGCAGCGTCCTGATCTCGGCCAGCTCGCGAGACCGGCCGACGAACGAGGTGAACTGAGCGGGCAGGTTGTGGCGCAGCTGGGGGTGGCTGAGGGATCGAAGGGGAGGAAAGTCCTGTTGCAGCCCGGGTGCGTTCAGCTGGAACACCCACTCGGGCTGGCCGAGGTCCTTCAGGCGGTGCTCACCAAGGTCCCGGAGGGAGGCACCGTCGGGCAGTGACGGGCGCAGCAGGACGGCCGTGGCGGCCGATACGACCGTCTGGCCGCCGTACGCCGTGGCCGCCAGCCGAGCCGTCCGGTTGACCGTCGGGCCGAAGTAGTCCCCTTCGCGCTCGGAGCAGGTGCCGGAATGCAAGCCCATACGGACCCGGATGGAGATCGGCTCGGGCCAAGGCTCCATGGCCAGCGCCTGCTGGCCGGCGAGGGCTGCCTCGGCAGCGGCGCCGGCACTGCTGAAGGCGGCGCAGAACGCATCGCCGACGGTCTTGAAGACGAAACCTCCATGAGCCTCGATCGCCTGGCGCAGGATGTCGTCGTGTCGGGGCAGCGCCACTGCCATGGCGTCGGGCTGTTCCTCCCACTTCCGTGTGGACCCTTCCACGTCGGTGAACAGCAGCGTTACTTCGCCCGTGGGTATCGGCATCTGGGATGCCTCGATCAGGATGGCTCCGACGGCGCCATCATCGCCCCGTCGTCGCAGACGTGCTCGGCGCCGATCGAGGCGGCGAAGATCAAGGCAAAGACGGGCAAGCCCGTGACCGCTCCTGCCGCGTTTCGCATCGCGACCAGGCTACGCCCGATGGCCGCCCGCTTGGGCGGTCGTGCGCCCCGGCGGGTGCAGGCCGAAGGCACGTTGCGTCGCCGCGCGCATGGCTCGTGCCGGCCAGTGCGGAGGGCGCCGCTCTGGAAAGGCGGTCATGTCCATCGCGGGCACAAAACGTTCACCGGCGTCGCTCAGGTACATGTAGATCGGGTACGACGCCACGCCGAGCGCCTTCAGCAGTCGCGACGAGTGGGCGCCACGCAGCGCTGTGGCGAGCGGGGGGCGCTCGCCATCGACGTCCGGGTGGCAGGGGCCGAGCCCGAACCAGTGGTAGGCCTGCCGGACGATCGGCGCCTGCCGCGGGTCGCTCACACCGAGATCGCCGAGCACCGCCTCGTCCACAGCGAGGACGTCGGCGCCGGCGTAGATGCAGCGCACCTCGGCGGGCCGTGCGCACGCCATCACGCCGAACGCGCCGTCGGCGACGGGTGCCCAGCCGTCGACGACACCGAAGTCGGGTGGCGCCACGTCGAGGAGCATCATCGTTGCGGAACGGAAGTCCACTCGGCGCCCGGCGTAGAACGTGTCGTCGATGTCGCCCGTGCTGCCCTCGAGGCTCGACAAGCACAGGTGGGCGAACTCGGTTGGATCGGTGCGCAGCTTGGGCATGACCACGCGGAGGTCGGCATCGACCCACGTGGCGCTGATCGCCCGCTGCACGAAACCTCGCTCGAAGTGGAACGGGCGCAAGTCCTTGCTCACATCCACCAACCGGTAGTGAGGCGACTCGAAGCCGAAGTAGGCGGCGACGGAGGCGACCGACCGGTTGGCGAAGATGTTGCCGTACACCGTGGGTGCTTCGAGCACGGCCACCTCCCTCACGCCGTGATCCCGCAGGTAGCGGGCCAGCCCTTCCACGAGGACCGGGTCGTTGACGTTGGAGCGGTCACGGCGGTCGTATCCGAGCATGAACGAGACGCGCACGGCGGCCGTCGTGGCAGTGCCGGCGAGCTCTGCCAGCCCGGCGGCATCCAGGCACTCGGTCAGGGTTTCGAGCCGCTGGCTGTCGGAGGAGGCGCTCCGCACGGCCACGGGCGATCCGGAGCCGAAGGAGCGGCGGCGGGACCCGCCCAGCTCGGGGGGCCGCAATGCGGCAGGCACGAACCATGGGCTGATCGCCTCGAGGTCCTGGCGCAGCCGGGCGAAAGTCATGCCGGGGCTGAGGCGCCCCTCCTCGGTGAAAGCCGCCGCCAGCACTCGGAACGCCGCCACGTGACGCTCCTCGTCGTCGCGAATCTGCTCGATGGCGGCCCGCGCCTCGGGCGAGCCGGCGAGCTCGGCAAAGCGTCCATAGCCGAGGGCGGCGCTTGCTTCGAGGGCCACGCTCAGCTCGCAGTAGCGGCGGAAGCTCTGGAACTTGAGCTGGCGCCGAAGCGCAGGCGGCGCTTGACCGGTGAGCCCGGCGATGGCCACCAGCGCGCCGGCAGCGCCCGCTCGAAACGGCGCCGTGCGTGGATCACGATGATTGGCCGTCGCCGACGTCCAACCCGACAACGTGCCCTGGATTTGTCGCCCGTAGACGACTACATGGGAGAGCGTGTGACCGGAGGCGAGCAGCTCGCCGCGCAAGTACTCGGCATGCAGCTGTTCGTCCTTCCACACCCACACGAGCATCTGGCGCACGAGCGCCTTGACGTCGTCGTCGACCTGCAGTTCGGCGACCCGCCCGGCCACGGCTTCCTCACGGTAGGCGACGGCCACGATCTGCTCGCGCTCGAGTGCCAGCATGGCGAGGTGCGATCGTTCGAGGTCGCTCCGGCCGGCGTAGCGCAGCCGCCACAGATCGAGCCGTTGCTGGACCTCGTCCAGCAAGACCGACTCGAGCTCAGTGGTCGCCTGATCGGATCCCCCCACTCGGCCAGCCTCGCAGAGATGTGGCAGCCCCGCAGCGGCGACGAGGAGCGGTCCCCGGCTCAGGACGCCCGCGACACCGGGGCGCGGGGGACGCTTCGGCCCGCCGTCCCGT
Organism: Acidimicrobiales bacterium; assembly: GCA_049510975.1. Classification (GTDB taxonomy): domain Bacteria; phylum Actinomycetota; class Acidimicrobiia; order Acidimicrobiales; family Bog-793; genus JAKACA01. The sequence goes on along the minus strand of JBEKYM010000005.1, from coordinate 82,845 downwards.
CGAGGGCTTTGCGAGCTTGCTCCCGCCCTGCGGTCATGAAGCCTCCCCAGTCCTCGGTGTTGAGGAACTGGCGATAGAAACCCACTCCTCGAACTTTCGAGTACGGGACCGGCTCGATCATGTGGACGTCCATCTGCTGCTCGAGGCGGGCGAGATTGGCACGTGCGAGCTCCACCTGCTGGCAGGTCCGGACCTGGCTGGCGACATAGAGGATGCTGCCGCGGCGATCCTGCCACCCGCTGGCGTTCTCGCCGGCGAAGCCGGCCGGGTAGAAGCCGTTGATGGCGAGGGCGACGTCACAGGGCTCCTCGATGTCGAGCACCGGGCGGACGGGGAAGATGTCGACGATGCCGCCGTCGCACCACCACCCCCCGTCGAGCTCGACCGGCTCGATGAACAGTGGAAGGGCGATCGCCATGTGGACGGCCCGGGCAACGGTGAGGTCGGGGTGCGTGCGCGGGCCGATGTACTCGACGCGGTTCTGCTCGATGTTCCAGATCGGTGCGTAGGCGGGGATGGGCAGGTCTCCGAGCCGCATGTCCCCGAGGAGGGCTCGATACGTCGCTTCGATCCGCTCGCCTTTCACGACGCCGGCGAACCCTTGGGCGGCCGTCGGCACGAGCGTCGCCAGGCGCCGCCAGTCGAAGTCGACGTACTCCTCAGGCCGCAGCCCGATCGTGAAAGCTGCCACCTCCGCGGCCGGCAGCCCGGCGGCGAGAGGGAAGCCGAAGAGCGAGGAGCCCGAGCACACCGAGATGACGGCCGGGCGGACGCCAGCTTCCTCCAGTGCACGCGCCGCCCCGACGACCGACGCCAGGGCGCCGCTTCCTCCGGTGGCGACGAGGGCGAGCCGCTTGCCCGCAAGGTCGTCAGCCCGGAACGCTTTCGGTGGCGGGAAGGGGTGGAGGTCGGGTGTCGGGCGGGTTTCGAAGGGGAGTGTCAGCACGGCTCGGCGGGCGTCGCGGAGAAAGCCGGCATCGTCGCGGACGCCGTCCACGAGCTCACGCGTGCGCGTGATGACGTTGAAGTACTGGCGGAGCCTGAAGACATCGAGCACGTTGCTGAGCATGTGATCACCTCAGTTGAGGATGTAGGCCTGATCTTCCTCGAGCTCGGTGTCGAGGCCGGCTGCCTCCATCGAGTCGGGGACCCTGATCGGCTCGAAGTGGTTCAACACTTTCAAGATGAGCCACGTGACACCGAAGGCATACGCCGCCACGAGGGCGGCGGCGGCCACTTGCTTGCCGAGGAAGGCGGCGTCGCCCGAGAGCAGTCCGTTCTGGCCGGCGGCGTTGATCGTGAGCTCGGCGAAGACGCCGAGCAGGATGGAGCCGAGCAGCCCGCCCACACCGTGAGCCGCCCACACGTCGAGGGCGTCGTCCCACTTCATGTGGGCGCGGAATGCGACCGCTCCGTAGCAGATGCAGCCGGCGAGGAAACCGATGATGAACGACGCCCACGTCGGCACGTAGCCGGCGCACGGCGTGATGCAGGCCAGGCCGGCGACGGCACCGGTGAAGGCGCCGATGACGCTCGGCTTGCCCAGCTTCCACCAGCTGATGGCCGTCCAGGTGCACATCGCAGCCGAAGCGGCGATGTCGGTGTTGACGAAGGCATGGGCGGCGACGCCGTTGGCCGCCAGCGCCGAGCCGGCGTTGAAGCCGAACCAGCCGAACCACAGCAAGCCAGTGCCGAGACCGACGAAGGCGACGTTGTGCGGCAGCGTCTTCTCACCGGGGGAGAACTTGCGTGCCCCGACGACCCAGACCGAGGCGAGAGCGGCGAAGCCGGCGCTCGTGTGCACCACCAATCCTCCGGCGAAGTCGAGCACTCCCCACTTCGCCAGGAAGCCGCCGCCCCAGATCCAGTGAACGAGGGGCACGTACACGAGCAGGCTCCAGGCAACCAGGAACTTGAGGTAGCTCTTGAAGTGCACACGGTCGGCGAAGGCGCCGGTGATCAGCGCAGGCGTGATGATGGCGAACATCTCCTGGAACACGAAGTGGGCGAGCGCCGGGATGTGCGGCGCCCACGGCCCCGGTTGCGTGCCGACGTCCCGCAGGAAGATCCAGGAGAAATTGCCGATGAAGCCTCCCGAGCCGCCCGAGAACGCCAGCGAGTAGCCGACGGCGACCCAGATCACGGTGACGACGCCCATCGAGATGAAGCTCTGCATCATGATGGCGAGGAAGTTCTTCCGGCGGACCAGCCCGCCGTAGAAGAAGGCCAGGCCAGGGGTCATCACCATCACGAGCGCGGCGCTCATGAGGACGAATGCCGTGTCACCGGTATTGATCACCTGCTCCTCCTTGCCGCCATGCGCTCGGTCAAGACAAAGCCAGACAACTCCGACTGCGCGATCCGAATCGAGCCTACGAATCTGCCGGATTTGTGCCTAGAGCCGAAGGTCCCGAGTTGGCGAGCGAGCGCCACTTTACGGCGTTCGACGCGGCACCTCAGGGATCGCGGTGAACGGTGTCGGGTGAGAAGGCGGGCACGCAGACCGAGACGTAGCGCGCTCCGCCGGCCGCCGGCGTCGAGTACTGCACCCAGTTGCCGGCGAGTGCTTGGACCGCCTGCCCGGCGGCGACGGCGATCGTCTCCGACTTGGTCCGAACGAGGAGCTCGCCGGAGAGCACGAGCGAATACTCGTCGAAGTCCGGCGTCTGCCCCGGCTCGCTCCATCCGGTCGGGCTCTCCATGACGGCGATGGACACCGACTCGGTCGCCGTCGCCACGCGGCCGACGAACTCCGAGATGAGCTTTGGGGGAACGCCGGCGGCTTCGATCCGCACCGGCTTGTCGATCCTGCGGATCTCGCCGTCGTGTTCGGTCACCGGTGTCCTCCTCGGGCTGGTGAGTCAGCTGGCTTTGGCAGGCGCGGCCGGGTTGACACTGCCGGCCGACGCGGCCACGAGCTCGAGTGAGCGGAGCCGCGTCTCGTAGGAGTGGGCTCGCGTCGAGATGATGAGTTCGTCGGCGGCGGTCCGGCGGTGCAGTTCGGCCAGGCCGTCTCGAACGGTGGCGGGATCGCCGATGACGTGGGTCGCCATGGCCTCGTCCACGAGGCTCCGCTCGGCTCTCGAGAACGGGTAAGCGGCTGCTTCCTCAGGCGAGGGGAAACGGCCGAGGCGTCCGGTGCGCAGCTGCAGGATCGAGAGAGCGGACGACTCGGCGAGGAAGCGTGCTTCCTCGATCGAGGGCGCGCAGAGCACCGACACCGCCACCATGGCGTGCGGCTCGCGAAGGAAGACGGAGGCACGGAACGACGAGCGATAGAGCGCCAGCGCGCCATCGAGGTGGGCCGGGCTGAAGTGATAGGCGAACGAGTACGGCAGGCCGAGGATGCCGGCCAGCTCGGCGCTGAACAGCGACGAGCCGAGGAGCCAGACCTGCGGGAGATAGCCGCGGCCCGGCACGGGGGCGGGATGCCCGAGCGGCCCGTCCGAGGGGGCCAGGTAGTTGATCAGCTCGACGACGTCGTCGGGGAACTCGTCGGCGCCAAGATCCCCATGACGTCGCAGCGCTCGGGCCGTGGTCGGATCCGTGCCGGGGGCGCGGCCGAGTCCGAGGTCGATGCGCCCGGGGTGGAGGGCTTCGAGGGTGGCGAACTGCTCGGCCACCACGAGCGGTGAGTGGTTCGGCAGCATCACGCCGCCGGAGCCGACACGAAGCGTCGTGGTGCGCTCGGCCAGGTGGGCGATGAGCACGGGCGGGCTCGAGCTGGCGACGGCCGGCATGCCGTGGTGCTCGGCCACCCAGAACCGCTCGTAGCCGAACCGCTCGGCTTCGACAGCGAGCTCGGACGTCTCGGCAAGGGCCTGCGCCGGAGACGACCCGGTCGCCACCGTCGCCAAGTCGAGAACCGAAAGAGACACCATGACTGGCACAACCCCGCTCGGTGCGCTGCGATTCCCGTCCGTGCCCGCCGGCGGTCATGAGCCGGCTTTTGTTGCCGCCGCCCTGCTCGCCGGAGTAGGTTCGCCCGGTCGCGGTGGAGTCGCGGGGGCGACCGGAGTTCTCGATCGGGCGATCGGCGGCGTTCGATCGCGCAACTCAACGAAGGAGCAGGATGAACTTCCCCCGCCGGGGCTGCCGGAGATGAAACGACCCTCCCAGTCGCGCTCGACGAGCCCCATCTCCGAGGATCTCGCCGCCATCATCGGCGCCATGCCTGCCGCCGTCGTGCTCCTGCGGGATCGCCGCAGCATCGCCGAGGTCTCGGGGCGGTTCGCCTCGGTCTTCGGCCGGCCGGTCGTCGATCTGATCGGTTCGGATCTGCTCCGTTTCGTGCACCCTGGCGATGCCAGCCTGGTCGGCTCGGTCATCCACGAGGCCCGCTCGATGGCGGGCGGGGCGGTGCCGTCGAGCATCGTGGCGCGTTTCGACCAGCCGGACGGCTCCAGACGGCTCGTCGAGGTGTCGGCCGCTCACCGGGCGGACGGCTCCACCCGGGGAGCGACGGTCGTGTTGCTGAGGCCCCAGACCGTGCGCCACGGCCTCAACGCCGCCCTCATCCCCCATGTCGGTTGGCAGGACTCCGACGAGCCCTCGGCCATGGATCTGGCCGACGACGCCCTCGAGACCATCGTCGGTGTGCTCGGCTGCGAGCCCGTCGGCCACGACTGCTACTTCCTCATGTTCTCCTCCAACTCCGACGAGTTGCAGCTGTGCCCGAACGCCCCCGAGTTCGCCGACGTGCCGGTCGAAGGGCCCTGGGACGACGTTCTCTCCGCCAAGCTCGACTCGGTCGACCTCGTGGTGAGTGCCCTCGAACCTGGGCTGCAGGAGTTTGCCCTGCGCCGGCACTACTCCGCCTTGCGGTGCTTCCCCGTGCTGGCGAACCATCGCGACCGCGTCGTCGGCTGCCTGGTCGCCTGGGCGCGCAAGGACCCCGTCCTGTCGCCGGCCGGCGATGCGACGTTCCGCTACGCCGTCGAGATCGCCTCCCATGCCCTCGGCCGGGCGGGCGTGTTCGCCCCGGTGGCGCGGAACTTCGAGCCCTGGCCCTCCGACGTCGACGTCGTCACGGGTCTGCCGTTGGGGGAGACGCTCGTGCGCTCGCTCGACGAGATGATCGCCGCCGGCCAACGCCCCGGTCTCGTCTGCATCCGCTTGAGCGCCCTCGACGACTTACGTGTCACCCTCGGGGGCTTCACCACCGACCAGGTCATCCGCGTGGCCGCCCGCCGCGTGAACTCGCTCATCCGCATGACCGACGAGCTCTACCGAGTCGACGTGGACGGCATCGCCGTCGTGTGCACCGGCTCTCTCGACGGAGAGCGCCTGGCGGACATCGCCGCACGCGTGAAGGAGCGTCTGAGCGTGCCCTTCCGGGTCGACTCGGAACTGCCCGTCGAGGTCGGTGCCGTCGTCGCCTACCTCGAGAGCCCTGAGGAGCCCCACAGCGGATCGGAGCTGCTCGCCGCCGCCCAAGCCGCTATGGCCTGATCCCGGCGCTCGGTCGCCGGCGCGCACCCCCTGCGTATCCTGAGCCGAGATGCCCGTCTTTCCCGGTCCAGCGGTGCTCGGCCGCGGTGTCGTCGTCACGGCCGGGCGCCGGCTGCCTCCGGTCTGCTCGGACTGGCCGATCGTCGTCATCGACGCGGCGGTGCTCGCCGATCCCGCCTCGGCGGCGAACCAGCTGCACGAGCACTTCTTGGAACGCCGCCCGTGCATCGTGGAGCTCGGCGTCGACCCCGCCGAGCTGCGAGCGCCCGAGCGCGATGAGCGGGAGGTGTGGGAGCTCGAGGAGCGCTTCGAGTTCGCTCGCGAGCGGCTCCAGTACCTCGTGTGGTCGAACAACTACGACTGGACCAACGTCTACGACGTTCACGGCGACGAGCCCGTCTGGTGGCATGGGCGCCGGGCCGAGCGGCTCGGAGCCGTCGTCCCCGGACCTGAGGGCTCCGAGGGATGCGACGTGTTGCTCGCTGATGGCCGGCCGGCATTCTGCGACGGCGGGCCGCGGCAGCCGCTCGAGGTGGGAGAGGCCGTCGTGGTGCACCGGGAGACCATCGAAGCCGGTGAGCTGACACCGGATCGGTGCGCAGCGGTCACCGCCGAGCTCGCAGCTGATCAGCTGGCCGCCGTCGGACACGGTGCGGGCGCCGCCCGCGTGATCGCCCCAGCGGGATCGGGCAAGACGAGAGTGCTCACCGAGCGGCTGCGCCATCTGCTCGCCGATCGGGGCGTGACGCCGGCGACGGTGACCGCCGTCGCCTACAACAAGCGCGCCGCCGACGAGCTGGCCGAGCGGACCGAGGGCCTACCGGCCCACCTCCGCACGCTCAACTCGCTCGGGCTGGCGATCGTGAACGGCACGTTGCCCTTTGCCCGAACCGGGGTTTCTCGTCGAGTCATCGAGGAGGTCGAGGTCCGTCAGCTCCTCGAGTCGCTGCTCCGGGTGAAGCGCCAGCAGAACACCGATCCGTGGGCGGTCTACCTCGATGCCCTCTCCGCCATCCGGCTCGGGCTGAGCGATCCGGCCGAGGTGGAGGACGCCTTCCCGGACGCCGCCGGCGTGGCCGAGCTGTTCCCGCGCTACCGGGAGCTGCTCGCCGAGCGAGGGCTCGTCGACTTCGACGAGCAGATCTACCTCGCGATCGAGATCCTGGTGCGAGACCCCGAGGCCCGGCGTCACGACCAACGGGCGGCGCGCCACCTCCTCGTGGACGAGTTCCAGGATCTGACGCCGGCTCACCTGCTGCTCATCCGCCTGCTCTCGGCGCCGACCTACGACGTCTTCGGTGTCGGCGACGACGACCAGGTGATCTACAGCTATGCCGGCGCCTCGCCGGAGTACCTCATCGACTACGGGAGCTACTTTCCGGGCGCGGCGGCCTACGCCCTCGAGACGAACTACCGCTGCCCGCCGGCCATCGTCGACGGGGCGCGGACGCTGCTCGGCCACAACCGCCGGCGGGTCGCCAAGTCGATCATGTCGCCGCCGGGCCGGACCGGATCGAGCCAGGATCTGATCGTCGAGCGCCTCGCCCCCGAGGCGCACGCCGCCGCCACGGCCGATCACGTCCGGCGCTGGGTCGACGGCGGCGCCGCCTGGGCGGACATCGCCGTCCTGGCACGAGTCAACTCGGCCCTGTTGCCGGTGCAGGTCACGCTCATGGAGCACGGTCTGCCGTGCTCGGCACCGCTCGGGGCGGCAATCCTCTCCCGCACCGGCATCCGCTCGGCGCTGGCCTATCTGCGCATCGGGGCCGATCCGGAGCACATCAGCCGCGCCGATGTGGCCGAGACGATCCGGCGACCGAGCCGTCGCATCGCCCGCAACGTCACCGACATGCTGCAAAAGCGCTCCGTCACCTCGATCGACGACATCCTGCGGTTGTCGCGGGCCCTCTCGGGCGCGGATGTCGAGAAGCTCCGCTGGTACGCCGACGACCTCGAGACGGTGGCGCGGAAGGTCGCCGCCGGCGACACGGCAGCCGCCCTGGCAACGATCCGCCTCCAGATCGGTCTCGGCAGCGCCATGGACGTGCTCGACAGCTCAAAGGGCGACCTCGACCGCTCGACCCACCTCGACGACCTCGCCGCCCTCGAAGGCGTGGCGAGGCTGCACCCGGATCCGCTCACGTTCGAGTCGTGGTTGACCGAGGTGCTCGGGCGAAGCGGAGTGCCCGACGGCGTCGTGCTCTCGACCGTGCATCGCGTGAAGGGGAGGGAGTGGCCGCACGTCGTGGTCTACGGAGCCGACGAAGGGCTCTTCCCACACCGCCTGGCCGGCGACAGCGAGGAGGAGCGGCGCGTCTTCCACGTCGCCGTCACACGCGCTTCGGTGGATGCCGTCGTGGTCGCCGACGCGGCGGCGCCGTCACCGTATTGCGAGGAGCTCTTCACGCCGGCTGCGGCGCCGGCCGCAGCCGGCGCTCACGCACCCGACGAGCGGCGGCGCGGCCGGCTGGGGACCGCCGATGCCCGCACGGCTGCCGCTGGAGGGCGCCACCCTGCGCCGGGCGGTCGCAAAGCTGCCGCCGCGGGAACGCGCCCCGAGCTCTCGCCGGCGGCTGAGTCGGTGATGTCGGCGCTGCGGAGCTGGCGGACCGACACCGCTCGCCGCGACAAGGTTCCGCCGTACGTCGTGTTCTCCGACGCCCATCTGGAAGGGATCGCCGTTTCTCGCCCGTCGACGCTGGGCGAGCTGGCGCGCTGCAAGGGCATCGGTCCCGCCAAGCTCGAGAAGTACGGCGACGACCTGCTCGCCGTGCTGGAGGCGGCCGTGGCCGAGCCAGTGCGGCCCTAGGCGCCCGGCCACCCCCACCGGGGCGTCGCTAGGTGGCGGCCCCGCCGGCGGGAGCGATGGGACCCGGGTGCTCGGCCCGCACGACCTGGAGCATCTGGGCGATGAGATCGCTCAGCACCTTGTCCTGTGCCTCGAGGTGCGACTGGATCTGCCCGGCCTCGTGCAGGATGGCTTCGGCGTCCTCGTAGGTGTTCTCCGCACGGTGGTCGGATGCGGCCGCCTGCACGTTCTGGCCGACGATGATCACCGACAGCAGGACGAGCTGCAGGAACGTCTGGGCGATCCAGGAGATCAGGCCCTCGCCGCCGGGCCGCAGCGCCATCGGCAGGCCGGCGAGAGCCAGCACGGTGAAGGCATACGCGCACCACATCGAGCCGACCAGGTTCGTGATCTTCACGGCCAGCCAGGCGTTGAAACGGGCAGCGCCATTGCTCCGGTCCAGCTCGTCGCTCACCTTCGGAGGGGGCGGCACGGCGCCCTCGGCGTGTGCTCGTGTGCGCGGGTGGATCGAGTATTCGAAGACCCGTTTCAGCTCGCCGTGCTTGTGCTGCGGGATCGTGGCGTCGGTCATTGCGGCTCCCTTGGTCGTCCAGCCTCGTGGCCTCGAACAAGGTTAGAAGCGGTCGCCGTCGGTTCCCGGGACCCTCCACAGGGGGTGCAACCGGCCGTCAGGAGCCGCCCGACTCCTCCCGCCGGAGCTCGACGACGACGCCGCCGGTGTTGAAGACCCGAGCCGGGACCCCGACGGCCGTCGCACCCGGAGGGACGTCGCAGAGCACGACGGCGTTCGAGCCGATACGGGCGCCGCGCCCGATCGTGACGGCGCCGACGATGACGGCCCCCGTGCCGATGAAGACGTCGTCCTCGATGATGGGGGCGCGGTCGCTCCGGTAGTCCCAGCCGACCGTGACGCCTTGGTGCACATAGCAGTTGGCGCCGATGCTCTGAGCCGCCAAGGTCGTCGAGTAACCGTGGGCGACGAAGAGCCCGGGCCCGATGTCCGGGGTGGCGAGGTGGAGGCTGGCGACGGGTTTCCAGATGCGGGAGAGCACGCGGGCGAGCAGGGCTCCCGTGGCGTTGCCGCGCGAGAGCCGGTAGTAAAAGACGCTGCGAAACTCCTCGAAGGCATACAGCAAGCTGTGCAACGAGTGCTCGCCTTCGGCCGACTGGAAGACGTCGAGCCAGCGCCGAACGTCGGCATCGATGACGTCCTGCTGGTCGCTCGCCCGATACGCCCAAGCGAGCGGAACGGTGGCGTACGCCTTCGCCTTGTCGATGGCCCGCAGCATGAACGACGATCCACCGTCGAGCGCGCCGACGAGGCGAAAAGGCTTCATGAGATCACGCTGCCAGATCCCGGCCCGGCGCGCCACCCTGCTCCGCTCTCCACCGCTCGGTGGAGACTCCCCCGTAAGAAACCCACCCCCGTCTCCACCCCCACGCCGATGTACCGGAGCGGTCGTGAGCGCACAATCATGGACATGAGCGCAACCGACTATCTCCTCAATGCAGTCCTCATCGGCCTCGTCTTCCTCCAGATCCGTGGGCGGCGACTGACCCTTCGCAACCTCCTGCTGCCACTTGGCGTCGTCGGCTACGTGGCGGTCACCTACCTGCGGAGCTTCCCGACCGCCGGCAACGACCTCGTCCTCGAGCTCGGATGCCTCGCAGCGGGTGCCCTCCTCGGTCTCGGGTGTGCCTGGTCGAGCCTGCTGTACCGGGACCCGCAAGGCTTCACCGTCGTGAAGGCCGGCGCTGTCGCTGCCGGCTTGTGGGTGGTGGGGATCGGCAGCCGGCTCGCCCTCGAGCTGTTCGCCACCCATGGCGGCGCCGACAGCATCGGGCGCTTCTCAGTCGCTCACGACATCACGCCCGCTGCCTGGGTGACCGCCCTCATCCTCATGGCCTTTGCCGAGGTCGCCTTCCGCAGCGGCGGCATCTACTGGCGGGCGTGGCGGAGCGGGCACCTGACGGCCGGCCAGGCGGCGCCTGCCACGGCGTTCGGGTCGCCCGACCGGGTGTCATCGGTGCGATGATCGGGTGCCTGAGGACACACCCGTGACCGACCGCTCGCTCCGAGCAACGAGGTTCAGCCGATTCGCCGCCCCGAATGCCGGGTCGGCGAATCGCCTGTTCGGCACACCACTCACCGTCATCCGCCTGCTCATGATGGCCGGCCTCGCCTGGGGCACACTCGCCTCGAGTCACGAGACCGGCATCGACCGCCGCGTCGCCCTCGTCGCCCTCGTCGTCCTCGCCCTCGCCGCCTACCTCGGATGGTCGAGCCAGCGGAGCGCTCCGAGCGATACGGCGGCGACGGTCTTCCTCGGCCTCCTCGCCATCGGAGGCGGGGCGCTCGGGGCGTTCTCGGGCGTCGGCATCGCCTTCAGTGCCGTCCTCGGGATCGCCGCCGGCGAGCGACTCCGGAGCGAGGTGACCCTTGGCCTCCTGGCGCTGGCGCTCGCCTCCCTCGCCGTGGCCGTGACCGCCGTCGGAGCTTCCTACGAGCTCATCGGCTGGGCGGTCCTGTCCGGCGCGGGAGGGGCGCTGGCCGGCCTCAACCGCCGCCAGTACCGGCTGCGCGCCGAGCAGTCCGAGGAGCTGCTGCTCGAACGGGAGCGGACCGCCACCGAGTCCGCACACGCCGCGGCCCTCGCCGAGCGCAACCGCATCGCTCGCGAGGTCCACGACGTGCTCGCCCACTCCCTCGGCGCGCTTGCCGTGCAGCTCGAGGTCCTCGACGCCCTGCTCGGCGATGGCGACATCGAGCGCGCCAAGACAACGGTCGCGACGTCCCGCCGGCTCGCTGTCGAGGGACTCGCCGAAACCCGCCGCGCCGTGCACGCCCTGCGAGACGCCCCCCTTGACCTCGCCGAGCGGGTGGCCGCGCTGGCCGATGGCGACTCGGCGGCGTTCTCGGTGGAGGGAACCGACCGGCCCTTGCCGGCGGACGCAGCCCTCGCCCTCTACCGGGCTGCCCAGGAGGCGATCTCGAACGCCCGGAAGCACGCCCCGGGCGCAGCCGTGTCGATCGTGTTGAGCTTCGCTTCCGATCGCACCTCCATCGAGATCGTCGACGAGTACGGGCCCGGCGTGGTTCCGGCCGTCGGCGCCGGCACGGGCAGCCCTGGCTACGGGCTGGCGGGCATGCGCGAACGGGTCGAGCTGCTCGGGGGATCCCTGGCGGCCGGTCCGCTCCCGCCAGGCGGGCCGGCGGGCTGGAGCGTGCGCGTCGACCTGCCTGTGGGCGCCGGGACGGGCGGGCCGGCTACCGTCGCCGGCCGCCCAGGGTCGAACGGGTCGGCGCCGGAGTGAGAGTCGTCGTCGCCGACGACCAGGCGGCCGTACGGGAGGGACTCGTCACCCTCCTCAGCCTCATGCCGGGCGTCGAGGTGGTGGGAGCGGCCGCCGACGGCCTCGAGGCGGTCGAGCTGACGGCCGCCACCGATCCCGACGTCGTCCTCATGGATCTGCGCATGCCGCGGATGGACGGCGCTGCCGCCACCGCTGCCATCCGTCGCGACCACCCCCGCACGCAGGTCGTCGTGCTCACGACGTACGCCGACGACGAATCCATCGTGGCTGCCCTGTCGGCCGGCGCCCTCGGCTACCTCACGAAGGACGCCGACCGGCACGCCATCGCCCGGGCGATCGAAGCCGCCGCCTCGGGGCAAGCCGTGCTCGACTCGGGCGTTCACGCCCGGCTCTGGCAGGGAGGCCTCGGGTGGCCGGGCACGGATGCCTCCGAGCCCGCACCGGACGGCGCCCAGGCTCCCGACGGCCTCACCTCGCGCGAGCTCGAGGTGCTGCGGCTCATCGGCGCCGGACAGTCCAACGCCGAGATCGCCGCCGAGCTGTTCGTGAGCGAGGCGACGGTGAAGACCCACGTCAACCACATCTTCGCCAAGACCGCCAGCCGCGATCGCGCCCAAGCGGTGCTCTACGCGCACCGCCACGGTCTCATCGGCTGAGCCGCCGGCCGGCCGGCCGCGACGAGCCCTCCGGCGAGGCGCGGGTGACTCGGGCCTCGCCAGGCGCTACAACCAAGGGCACGACAAGGAGGCAGACGACGATGCAACTCGCCATGGTTGGACTGGGACGGATGGGGGCGAACATGGTCCGCCGGCTGATGGCCGCCGGACACGAGTGCGTCGTCTACGACAGGTCGCCGGAGACGGTGAAAGCCCTCGAGGCCGAAGGTGCCGTGGGCGCCAGCTCGCTCGACGACCTCGTCGCCAAGCTGAGCGTGCCGAAGTCGGTGTGGATCATGGTGCCGGCCGCCATCACCGGCGAGATGGTCGACGAGCTCGGCGCTCGTTTGCAGCCCGGCGACATCATCATCGACGGCGGCAACTCCTACTACCGCGACGACATCGACCGGGCGGAGGCCCTGCGCCCGAAAGGCATCCACTACGTCGACGTGGGCACGAGCGGCGGCGTCTTCGGGCTCGAGCGTGGGTACTGCCTCATGATGGGCGGCGACGACGAGGCCATCGCCCACCTGCAGCCGATCTTCTCGGCGCTGGCGCCCGGCTTGGGAACGGCCGAGCGCACGCCCGGTCGCACGGGTGATGCCAGCCCGTCGGAGGAGGGTTGGCTGCACTGCGGGCCGAACGGCGCCGGCCACTTCGTGAAGATGGTGCACAACGGCATCGAGTACGCCCTCATGACGTCCTACGCCGAAGGCCTCAACATCTTGAAGGGAGCCAACGCCGGCAACTCGACCGTGGAAGCCGACGCCGAGACCACGCCGCTGCGCGACCCGAAGTACTACCGCTACGAGCTCGATCTCCCCGAGATCGCCGAGGTGTGGCGACGCGGCAGCGTCGTCGCCAGCTGGCTGCTCGACCTGACGGCGGCGGCCTTGTTCGAGGATCCCAACCTCGAGCAGTTCTCCGGCCGGGTGTCCGACTCGGGCGAGGGTCGCTGGACGAACATCGCCGCCATCGACGAGGGCATCCCGGCGCCGCTGCTGACGACGGCGCTCTACGGTCGTTTCGGTTCTCGAGGCGCCTCGCTGTTCGCCGACAAGATCCAGTCGTCCCAGCGCAAGGAGTTCGGGGGCCACTCCGAGAAGCCGGCATGACGCTGCCGGCTCCGCTCGACCCCCGCGCCACGCCCGAGTGGCAGGCGCTTTCGGCCCACGCCGACGAGATCGCCGGCGTGCACTTGCGCGAGCTCTTCGCCGCCGACCCCGGCCGAGCCGAGAGGATGACACTGCAGGCGGGCGACCTCGTGTTCGACTACTCGAAGCAGCGTGTCTCGGGCGAGACCCTTCGACTGCTGCTGGCGCTTGCGGAGCGGGCCGGCGTCGCCGCCCGCCGCGACGCCATGTTCGCCGGCGAGCACATCAACGTCACCGAGAACCGGGCCGTGCTGCACGTCGCTTTGCGGATGCCGGCCGGCGCCTCACTCGTCGTCGACGGCCAGGACGTCGTCGCCGACGTGCACGCCGTGCTCGCCCACATGGGCGAGGTGTCGGACCGTATCCGCAGCGGGCAATGGACAGGTGCCACGGGCGAGCGGATCCGCCACGTCGTCAACATCGGCATCGGCGGCTCCGACCTCGGGCCGGCGATGGCGTACGAAGCGCTCGAGGACTTTGCCGACGCCGGCATCAGCTGCCGGTTCGTCTCCAACATCGACCCCGAGGACCTCCTCGAGAAGACGCACGACCTCGACCCGGCGAGCACGCTGTTCGTCGTCAGCTCGAAGACCTTCACCACCCTCGAGACGCTCACGAACGCCGCCGCCGCCCGGGACTGGCTCTTGGCGGGACTGGGGGAGAGCGCCGGAATTGGCAACGGTGCTGTCGCCAAGCACTTCGTGGCGGTCTCCACGAACGCGGCCGCCGTGACGGCATTTGGCATCGACTCCGCCAACATGTTCGGGTTCTGGGACTGGGTGGGCGGGCGGTACTCCTACGACTCGGCCATCGGGTTCTCGCTCATGGTGGCGATCGGCAAGGAGCGTTTTGCCGAGATGCTCGCCGGCTTCCATGCCATCGACACCCACTTCCGGCACACACCCCTCGAGGCGAACGTGCCCGTGCTCCAGGGCCTCATCAACGTCTGGTACGGCGACTTCCTCGGCGCCCAGTCGCACGCCGTGCTGCCCTACAGCCAGCGCATGGCCCGCTTCCCCGCCTATCTGCAGCAGCTGACGATGGAGTCGAACGGCAAGTCCGTCCGCCTCGACGGGTCCGCCGTCGACTACGACACGGGCGAGATCTACTGGGGCGAGCCGGGCACGAACGGGCAGCACGCCTTCTACCAGCTGCTGCACCAGGGCACGCGGCTCGTGCCGGCGGACTTCATCGCCTTCGCCGAGCCGAACGCCGACATCGGCGAGCAGCACGACCTGCTGCTGGCCAACTGCTTCGCACAGAGCGCCGTTCTCGCCTTCGGACGTACGGCTGCCGAGGTTGCCGCCGACGGCACTCCTGCGGCCGTCGTCGCCCACAAGGTCATGCCGGGCAACCGGCCGAGCTCGACCGTCCTCGCCCCGAAGCTGACGCCATCGGTGCTCGGGCAGCTCGTCGCGCTCTACGAGCACATCGTGTTCGTGCAAGGGGCGATCTGGGGGATCGACTCGTTCGACCAGTGGGGCGTCGAGCTCGGCAAAGTCATGGCCAAGCAGTTGGCGCCGGCGCTCACCGACGCAGACGTCCCCGATCTGTCCGGGCAGGACACCTCCACGGCCGGGCTCGTCCGGCGTTACCGCCAGTCGCGGGGGCGCCCGGTCTGACGGATTCGCCGGCAGCGCCGCAGCGCCGGACCGGTACGGTGGCAGCGAGGCGCCGCCACACAGTGAAACGCGCCGTGCTCTGGAGGGACTACATCACATGTTCAAGCGAGAGGCACGTACTGCCACGACCGACACCGTCGAGCCCACGGTGGCAAAGAGCGACGAGGAGTGGCGCCAGGAATTGACGCCCGCTCAGTACGAGGTGCTGCGCAGAGGCGGCACCGAGCGCGCCTTCACGGGGGCGTTCTGGAACGACCATTCCGACGGCATGTTCCACTGCGCCGGCTGCGGCGCCGCCCTGTTCTCCTCGGCGACGAAGTTCGACTCCGGCTCGGGCTGGCCGAGCTTCACCGAGCCGGAGGTGGCCGAAGCCGTCACGCTCCATCGCGACGGCAGCCTGTTCATGGAGCGCACCGAGGTGCGCTGCCGCGCCTGCGGCGGTCACCTCGGGCACGTCTTCCCGGACGGCCCCGCCCCGACGGGGCAGCGCTACTGCATCAACTCGTGCGCCCTCACCTTGAGCCCGGCCGCCGGCGACGAGGCACGGCCGAGCTGAGCTGGCGACGCGCCGGCGGTCTCAGTTCCAAAGGGCGTCGAGGTCGACGGCGATCGCCGGCCCGGCGAACCCGCTCGGGACCGGCGTGCGTGCCGGCACCTGCTCTCGCACCTCGACCCGATCCAGCGCCACCTCGTCGAGGAAACGGCTCGCCGGCGCCATCGAATGCCGGTCATCGCGCGACCTCCGGTGATGCGGCATGCGCAACGGTGCATACAGCGTGAGCTGATCCCTCGCCCGAGTGATGGCGACGTAGAAAAGGCGACGCTCCTCCGCCAGCCCGGCTGCCGAGGTGAGCGCCATGTCGGAGGGAAAGGCGCCGTCGACGAGGTGGGGGAGGTGGACGGCGGTCCATTCGAGACCCTTTGCCGAATGCACCGTCGAGATGACGACGTAGTCCTCGTCGAGATGGGGCGGCCCGGCCCGATCCCCGGTCGAGACGGGCGGATCGAGCGTGATCTCGGCCACCCAGGCACCGAGGTCGCCGACGGCGGCCGCTGCCGCCGAGAGCCGTTCCAGATCGTCGGCACGGGCGGCGGCATCCGCGTAGCCGGCTAGCACGAGCGGCTGCACGACGGCTCTCACGGCCTCGACCTTGTCGGCCGTGCCGGCGAGCTGGCGGGCGCGCCCGAGCCCTTCGAAGGTTCGTGCGAGCTCGAGGCGCGTGCGCGCCGGCGCCGCCGCCACGACCTCCGCCCAGTCCTCTCCGCCGGCATCGCCGGCACCGCTTGCACCGCCGGCGTGGGGCGCCAGGATGCCGAGCAGGTGACGGGCACGTGCCGGCCCGATGTCCTCGTGCAAGCGCAGCAGGCGGAACCAGGCGAGGTCGTCTGCCGGGTTGTCGACCACCCGCAAGGCAGCGAGGAAGTCCTTCACGTGCGCCGCCTCCACGAAGCGCAACCCGCCGTACTTCCGAAACGGCACGCGCCTCGCCGTGAGCTCCAGCTCGATCAGGTCGCTGTGGTGGGCCGCCCGGACGAGCACGGCCTGCTCACGCAGCGCCATGCCCTGCTCGTGGTTGTCGAGCAGGCGCTCGACGACCGCCCGTGCCTCGCCCGGAGCGTCGTGGCATCGGAGGAAGACCGGGCGCCGGCCGCCGATGCGGTTCCCATTCAGCACGAGCCGCACGCCCGCCTCAGCCGGCCGTACGACGTTGGCGAGGTCGAGGATCGGCTGCAACGAGCGGAAGTTGCGATCGAGCGCCACCACGGTGGCCCCGGGGAGGGCGCCGGCGAGATCGTGCAGGTGCCGTGAGTCGGCGCCGCGAAAGCCGTAAACCGCCTGGGCGTCGTCGCCGACGACGGTGAGCCCCCGCCCGTCCGGACGCAGCGCCTTCACGATGTCGACCTGCAACGTGTTGACGTCCTGGTATTCGTCGACGAGGACGTGGTCGAACATGGCTGCCTGGTGCGGCCCGAGGCGCTCGTCGGCGAGGGCCGCCCGCCAGTAGAGCAGCAGGTCGTCGAAGTCGAGCTGGCCGGCCTGGCGCTTCCGCTGCACGTAGGCGCGGAACAGTCCGGCCAGCTTGGGCCCGTGCGGCTCGCACCAGGGAAAGTCCACCGCCAGCACCTCGCCCAAGGAGCGGCGCGTGTTGACACATCGCGAGTAGATGTCGACGAGGGTGCCGGCGCGGGGCATCCGCACTTCATGGCCGCTCAGGCCGTGCTCGTCGCGCAGCAGATCCATGGCGTCAGCAGCATCGGCCGGATCGAGCACCGAGAAACCCGAAGGCAGCCCCAACGGCTCGCACCATGCGCTCACCATCTGGTGGGCGACGGCATGAAAGGTTCCTCCGCGCAGGCGCCGGCCGTACTCGCCGTGCCCACTGAGCGAGGCCGCCCGCGCCAGCATGTCGTCGGCTGCCCGCCTGGTGAACGTCAGCAACAGGATGCGCTCGGGCGGTACGCCCCGTTCGAGGAGGCGGGCCACCCGCGCCGTCAGGGTCCGAGTCTTGCCCGTGCCGGCGCCGGCGACGATGACGAGCGGCCGGTCGTCGTGGGTGACGGCCCGCATCTGACCCTCGTCGAGCCCTTCGTCCCAGCTCATGGTGTCGAACACCCGTTCGATGCTAGCGCACCGGGCCGGCAGCGTTCAGCCTGCAGGCAAGGCCTCCGCGTCCGGCGCGTAGGAGACCATGTAGCGCGGCCGGACGGCGTAGTAGACGATGCTCGGCCCCCACGTCGTGGGGGAGCTGCCGTAGTACTCGGTCAGGTAGGCCTCGAGCTCGGCGTAATCGGGGTGCCCCACGGCCACGAGCTCGGCGTCACCGTGCGAGAACAGGGCAAAACGCTCGCCGTCGACGTAGGCAGCGCTCACCGCCGGCCGGCTGGCGAGGTCGGCCGCCTTCACGGCGTCGCCGCTCGTCGAGAACGTCCAATGCCCATGCAGGAAGTGGCCGTCGACGGCGCTCGAGCGGGGGCGCCCAGAGGGGCTCACCGTCGTGACGACGAGCACCTTCATGCCGGTGAGCTCGGCCACGACCTGGGCAGCCGATGGCGTGCGCCGGCCTGCCTCGATGATGGACTGCAGGTGCGGGCCCGAGCGTGCGTGCGACGAGTCGAGGAGTTGCTGGAGCTCGGTGAGCTCGGTGGGGGTTTCGCGCATGGGCGGCCTCCAGAGTTCGGGCGTCGGCAGGTCGACCTCTGCCTAGCAGACCGGGCGCGGGCGCCCGGCACGAACCGTGTGCACAGAGTGACCGCAACATGCCCCGGGCGGTCACTTCGTGCACACGGTTCGCCGGCGCCGGCCCCTGGGGTGACAAGCTCAGGCGACGCCGGCGCGAGAGGGCCTCAGTGGCCGGCCAAAGGGGGGGGCGATGATGGACAAGAGCCCGAGGGAGCACTGGAAGACGGAGCCGGACGACCACGACTTCCCGGCGGCGGTCGACTACCTGAGCCTGCTCGTCGACCCCGACACGGCGAGATCGACCGCCGGCGCCCTCCGGCACGCCACCGGCACGACGAAGAAGGCGAAGGACCTGCTGCGGGCGAGCGGGCTCGCCCTGCTCCCGCCGGACAACGCCCACGTGGCCTCCGACCTGGCGAAGGTCGACCAAGGAAACCGCCTCTCGCCGGTCCTGCTCGTCCGCGGCCGCCTCCAGCGCGGCGTGCCGCTCACCATCGCCGACGGCTACCACCGCATCTGCGCCAGCTACCACCTCGACGAGAACGCCGACATCCCCTGCCGCATCGTCGACATCACCTAGGGATGCGTGGGCTGCGGCTGCGACACCACCCGCTCCACCTCCGTCGCCCGACACAGGGAACCGATCCGGGCCCGCCGGCGTCAAAGCCATCATGCGAAGCCTCCTCATCCTCACCGCCGGAGTTCTGGCGGTCATCGGCGTAGGCCTCGGCGCCATTGCCGCCGGCGGGCAGGCCCGGCTGGCAGCGCCGGTCTCGCCTCACAGCACGAGCGTGCAGGGCCATCTGACGAGTGCCACCGGGCTGTGCGGTGAGATCAGCTCGGTCACCGGTGCGGTCGTGCGCCGGGTCGTGTCGCTCCCGGCCAACCACCCGAAGTTCTCCATCCCGCCGGTCATCACGGTCTCGGGGCCGGCCGCCCGACAAGTGGCTCAGCTGATCTGTGGCCTGCCGAGGTTCCCTCCTGGCCTCTTCAGCTGCCCGGTGGACGTCGGGATCGGCTACAACGTCGACTTCTCCCTCGGGCGAGCCTCTGCCGCCGTTGCCCTCGACCCGTGGGGCTGTGAGACCGTCCGCGGGGCTCTCTCGGTGCGGTCGGCGAACTCGGCGGCGTTTTGGCACAGGCTCGGGTCGGCCATCGGCCTGAGCGGCGCCACCCGAGTGACGTTTGCCGGCTCGATCCCGCAGGGCGGCGGCGCCCGGCTGCTTCCCTGATCCGGCGGCGGCCTCTCAGCCGCGGCGGAGGCTGACGGCCGCCGGCGGCGACGGCCCGAAGAGCACGTCCGCCCGACCTCCGTTGACCGACACGGCGATGCAGCCGTCGCTGTCGACGAGCACGACCGTGCCCCCTCGTGCGACCGACGCGAACGTTTCGCCGTAGAGGGCCTCGAGCGGCGCCAGACCGCCGGCCTGCACCTGAACCGCGTCGCCGACGTGCAAGCCGAGCGCCTCGACGATGGTCTCGCCGCCGCTCAGCTGGACGTTGCCGAACGTGTCGACCTGCAGAACCTCGAGGGTGGCCGTGCCCGCGTCGACGAGTGCGGTCGGCCTGGCGAGGCGCACGAGGCCGGCAGGGTCGATCTCGCTCCCGACCTCGTCGAGCCGCCGGCCACTCGCGAGGTGAGCAGCCACCGGTACGAAGACGTCGCGCCCGTCGAAGGTGCGCGAGGAGTGCTCGAGCCAGAACTGCGGGCGGTCGAGCAGGACGGCTCGCAGGGGAGCGCCGGCGGCCTCGGCCGCCCACGGGAGCAAGCCGTTGTCGGGCCCCACGAAGGCGTGGGCGCCGGCGGCCACCGCCACGGCGCCCCGGTCGGAGCCGACGCCCGGGTCGACGACGCCGACGTGGACCCCGGGCGGAGCAAAGCGCATGAACCGCTCCAGGCGAAGCGCCCCGAGGCGCACGTCCTGCGGGGGCACGCCGTGGTCGAGGTCGATCACCTGCACGCTCGGGGCGATCCGAAACGCTACGGCGTGCAACGCCCCGACGAAACCCGCCCCGAACCCATAGTCCGTCGTCAACGTCAGGCACCCGTACCGCTGGGGCGGGCCGGCCTCGCCGGCGGGGTCGGACCGCCCGTTCATGGAGCGGCGTGTGCCTGCAGATCGCCGAGACTGACCCACTCGAGCGTCGCCCGGTGGGTGGCGGCGAGCACGACCTGCGGCGCCATGCCGGCCTCGAAGGCCTCCTGCCAACGAGCAGCACACAGGCACCAGCGGTCACCGGGCTTGAGGCCGCCGAAGCCCCACTCCGGGTGCGGCGTGCTGAGGTCGTTGCCGGCGGCTTTCGAGAATTCGAGAAACTCCGCCGTCACGAGCGTGCAGACCGTGTGCACTCCGGCGTCCTCGCCGCCGGTGTTGCAACAGCCGTCCCGGTAGAAGCCGGTGAGCGGTTCGAAACTGCAGGGCTCGAGGTCCGTGCCGAGCACGTTGAGGGCCATGGCGCTAGCTCACCGGGTCCGGCGCGAGCCCGAGCTCGGCGAAGTTCGGCGCCGAGACGTCCTTCTCCGAGATGAGGGAGCGGTCGGTCGGGTCGATAGGGAGGGGCCAGTCGATGGCGAGATCAGGGTCGAGCGGGTTGACGGCCAACCCCGGCATGCCCGGCACCCATTCGGCATCGAAGCAGTAGAGGTACAGGCATCCGTCGGTGAGCGCCTGGAAGCCGTTGCAGACGCCGCGGGGCACGAGCACCTGCGTGCCCGGCTGCAGGTCGACGGTGAGCAACGTCCCGAAGGTGGCCGAGCCGGCTCGTGCGTCCAGGTACGCGCCGTGCGCTCGCCCGGTGGCGACGCCGACGAGCTTGGTCATGTCCTCACCGTGCAGGCCGCGGATCGTTCCCCGGCGAGAGCTCGTGAGGTTGACCTGGCGGCTGGCGCCCATCGAACCGCCGCCGACGGCACGAAGGACGCTGTCCCGGTAGATCTCGCGGACGGTGCCGCGCTCGTCCTCGACTTGTTTTGTCGTGACGATGCGCAGCCCGTCGATCGGCGTCGGCCGTTCTTCGAGCTCGATGACGGTGGTCGGCATGGTGCGATCATGCCTCGTCCGCGCACGAGTCGCCGACCGGGCTGCCGCTGCCTTGTGGGCCGCCGGCCTAACCGCTCGTGCCGAGCTCGGTCGACATCCAGCCGCGGAGCGAGCCGGCGGCCCGCTTCGCGACGGTGTCGAGCCCGACCGGATCCGCCACCTCGAAGCGGACGAGGGTTCCGGGGCGGAGCTGCCCGCAGCGCTCGAGCCCGTCGCGGCTGACGACGGCGAGCACGGGGTACCCGCCGACCGTTCCGTGGTCGGGACCGAGCACGAGCGGGCAACCGTCCGCCGGCACCTGCACGGCGCCGACGACCATCGCCCGTGAGGCCACGGGCCGGGCGCCGCCCGCGACGGCTTGCCCACCGGCCCCACCGCCGGCCCCGCCCGCGCCCGCGCCGCCGAGCGCGGCGCCCCCGCCGGCCTGACGCAGCCGGGTGCCGACCCGGTTGCTCTCGGCGGCGACCTCGAAGGTCGACTCCAACAGAGCCTGGAGGCGAAAGGCTCCGGCTCCGCCGGCGTCCGGTCCGGGTGTCACGGGCAGGACCATCGGCCCCGCCGGCGGATCGACCCACCGTCCCCTCGCCCGGCCGGGCATGCCCAGGTCGAGCTCGTCGCCCGGGCGCAGCGGTCCCGGCCAGAGCCCTGACGCGCCGTCGGCGGACTTGCTGCCGAGGACCGCCGGGCTGTCGATTCCGCCGCTGATGGCGAGGTAGGCGCGCAGCCCGCCACGCACCGAGCCGACCGAGACGCTCTGACCGCGCTCGACGAGCTGCACGCTCGAGGCCGGCATGAGCCGGCCGTCGATGGACAGGCTGCAATCCCCCACGAGAGCGACGAAGGCGTCGCAGCCGAAGCGGAGCGTCGGACCGGAGAGCGTGACCTCGATGGCGGCGCACGTCCCGGCATTGCCGGCGGCGAGGTTGGCGATGAGGTGCCGCAACGGGTCCGCCGGCCCGGCCGGCGGGACGCCGAGATGGCCGACGCCGCCGCGACCGAGGTCCGTGACGAGGCTGAGGGCTCCGCCGGACACGACGCTGCAGCGCCGCCCGCCCCGCGCCGTGATCGCCGGCCGTGGCGGCGCTGTCGGTTCGCCGCCGAGGGCGGCGACGGATCTCAGCTGGAGGAGATCCCCCGGTGCGAACGTCGCCGGGTCGGTGCGGGCGGCGTCGAACAGTCTCACAGCGGTGGTGCCCAGCACGTTCCAGCCTCCGGGCGTGGCTTGGGGGTAGATGCCGGCGCAGCCGCCGGCGAGGGCGAAGGCACCGGCAGGCACGCGTGCTCGTGGGCGCTCGAGCCGGGGTATGGAGGCGAGGGCGGCAGGCAGCTGAACGAGGTAGGGAAACCCGGGCATGAACCCGAGCCAGCCGACCCGAAGCGGCTCCTCCTCGAGCAGCACGACGAGCTCGTCGGGGCTCAAGCCGGCGCACTCGGCAACGGCGCCCAGATCTGGCCCGTCGAACACGACGGGAACCTCGACCCGGCGGCCACGGCCCGCCAGCGGCGGGGCGACGAGCCTGCTGGCGAACTCGAGGACATCGGCGACCCGAGCCACCGCCGTGTCGACGAAGACCCCGACGCTGTCGGCCGCCGGCACGACGTCGCGCACTCCCGGCACGGCCTCGGCCCGGAGCGCCTGTGCGAGCGACTGCGCCTCCAGATGGCCGGCGGTGAAGACGAGCCCGCCGGTCTCACCGAGCTCGGCGACGCTCCGCCCGGCCGGGCCCCCCGGGCTCACGGCTCGCTGAAGGGAGCGACGACGACCCCGGCGTCCTCGAGGGCCTGCCGGACGGCTGTGGCGATCTGGAGGGCGCCGGGGCTGTCGCCGTGGACGCAGAGCGAGGCCGGCCGGAGCGGCACCCAGGATCCGTCCGTGGCGTGGGCTCCGCCGAGGACGGCGATCTCGACGGCCTGAGCGGCGGCTTCCGCCGGCGTGGCGAGCACGGAACCGGGTTCAGACCGATCGGCGAGCGAGCCGTCGCCCCGGTAGGCACGGTCGCAGAAACCCTCCTCGAAGGCGGTCCACCCACGCCGGCGGGCGGCCTCCGCGAGAACGGCACCGGGCGGGGCGAGTACGGCCAGGGGACCGATCTCGGCCTCCTGCAGCGATCGGAGGATGGCTTCTGCACAGTCCGTGTCGATGGCCGCTCGGTGGTAGAGGGCGCCGTGCAGCTTGAGATGGGAGATCGCAATCCCGGCGGCGCCGGCGACGGCGGCCAGCGTTTCCACCTGCTCGGTGACGGCAGCGGCGATCTCGGCCGGCCCGAGCCCGAGCTCGACCCGCCCAAAACCCGCCCGATCCGCGTACGACGGGTGCGCCCCGACCCGAACGCCGGCAGCGATCGCAGCCTGGACGGCGGCGGTCATCGACCTCGTGTCGCCGGCGTGCCCGCCGCAGGCGATGTTGGCACTGCTCAGCACCCCCATGAGGTCGAGATCGTTGTCGGTCTCGCCGAGATCGGCGTTGAGGTCGATCGACGCCAAAGTCATGTCTCCATCCTGCCCGCTGTGCGGCGCGGGCTGGGACGGAGTCGAAGCGGGCGTTCAGGCGGTGCACAGCCGGCTCACAGGGTTGTGCGGCAAACTAGTGGGGCCAACGTGGCAGGAGGGAGTCGTCGCAGACATGAGAGGATCGGTCAAGATCGGTCGCGTGGCGGGTGTGCCCATCCGTGTGCACTGGAGCTTCTCGTTTCTCGTGGCGATCGTGTTCCTCGGCAACACGAACACCACCTGGTCGAAGATCTGGCCGCTCATCGTCTGGCTCGTCGCCCTGTTCGCCGCCGTGACCATCCACGAGCTCGCCCACTGCGCGGTGGCTCGCCGGCGCGGGCTCACGGTTCGCGACATCATCCTGCTCCCGATCGGCGGGGTGTCGGAGATCAACGGCTTGCCGGCGTCGCCGAAAATCGAGCGGGACATCGCCATTGCCGGGCCTGCGGCCAGCTTGGGGCTGGCCATCCTGCTCGGCCTGGCGGCCTTCGCGAGCGGCGGTCGCCTCTGGCCGCCCTCGCTCCTCACTGGGTCGCTGCTGGCCAACCTCGCCTGGATGAACGTCATCCTGTGCGGCTTCAACCTGTTGCCCGCCCTGCCGATGGACGGCGGCCGGGTACTGCGAGCGATCCTGGCGGGCCGCGGCGATCCCCTCAAGGCGACCCGGATCGCCGCAGCCGTGGCGATGGTGCTCGGTGTCGCCATGGTCATCTTCGGCCTCGAGTACGACTACTGGCTCGTGTTCATCGGCTTGTTCGTGATCCTCGGGGCGAACAGCGAACGGCGGGTGGCCACCGTGCAGGCCTCGTTCAGCGGCTTGCGAGTCGGCGACGTCATGGCTCAGGACCCGACGACGGTGCTCGCCGAAGTCACCGTCCAGCAACTGCTCCCCTGGCTGCAGGCCTATCCGGGCCGGGCAGTGCCCATCGTGGAGGCCGATCGCTACGTGGGGATCGCAGCCGTGGAGGATCTCGTCGCCCGGCCGGGAGCGACCGTCGGTGAGGCGTGTGACCGCACCGCGCCGGTGCTCGACGCCACCCAGCCGCTCTACCCGACCGCCCTCGAGGCGTTCTCGGCCTTCCCGCGGCACCAATTGGCCGTCATGAACGACGGTCACGTCGTAGGCGTCCTCTACCGTTGGACACTGCAGGCCGTCGCCCAACAGAATCAGGGGGCCGCAGTGGCCTCACCAGGGGGATCGCGGGCCGCCTGAGGCCCTGAGCGACCCCAGGCGAGCCTCGTTTGCGTCGCTCGTATCGTAGGAACTCGCAGCTCATGTAGGCTGACCTGCGGAAATCGCTTGATTGCCCGCGGGCATCGGCCGATGAACTACTCACTGAGCGACGGCTGGAGAGTGAGCTCGTGACCCAGAAGAAACTGCTGTTGGTTATCTTGGCGGTAATTATCGCCACTCTGAGTGGTCAAGCGACCGCTCTCGCGTCACAAGGCAAGGGAGGCAAAGGCGGCAAGCCGACTTCGTCGACAACGACGACGACGTCGAGCACGATCCCCTCCAGCGCCGACCCGCTGCTGCGTGGGCTGCTCAACACGGCCGCCCAGATCAAGGCAGCCAACGCCAAAGCTGCCACGCTCTCGGAGGCCTACGACGAGCAGGTCGTGAAATTGAAGGCCGCCCACCGGCTCGTGCTCGTCTGCGACGCCGAAGTCGCGAGGGCCGAGCGCAGCGTGAACGCCGCCAAGTTGCGGCTGCGCAACCAGGCGATCCTCGCCTATGTCACCGGCCAGCTCACGAGCGTCAACTCGCCGCTGCTGAGCAACAACGCCAACGACGGCGAGATGGCGGCGGTCTACGCCGGATCGGCGCAGAGCAACCTCATGGCCTCGCTCAAGCAGTTCGAAGCCATCACGAACGAGATCAACACGGGCCGCAGCGAGGCCGTCGCCGCCCAAGGCGAGATCCGTGTCACCGTCGCCCGCGTCGCCGCCCTCCACACTCAGGCGATCCAGCTCGTCAAACGGGCGTCCCTCGAGTACCTCTCCATCGACGCCAAGCTCATGAGGCTGGTGGGACCGAAAGTGTTCTCGCGGCTGTTCTCGATCGACCCCTCCGGCTCGCCCTACAAGGGCAAGAACCTCGCCGACATCGACGCCGTGAAGGCGGCCAGTCCCCTCCAGGCCCTCGCAGCCGCCGCCGCAGCTCGGAAGTACCTCGGCGTGCCCTACGTCTTCGGGGGCGCCAGCAAGAAGGGCGTCGACTGCTCCGGCTTGACGATGCTCGCCTGGGCGGCCGCCGGCGTCTCGCTCGAGCACTCCGCCACCGTGCAGTGGGAAGAGTCCGTGCCCGTCGCCCTCAACCACCTCCGGCCCGGAGACCTGCTCTTCTACCACTTCGCCAACGACGGCAACACGCCGATCACCCACGTCGTCATGTACCTCGGATCGGGCCCGTACGGGGCCGCCACAGCCATCCAGGCGGCCGAGCCGGGCACGAATGTGGCTTACACGCCGGTCTACTTCGGCGGACTCGTCAGCGCCGGTCGGCCCTGACAGCTCGGCGGAGACGCCGGCCAAGCGTGAACCCTGGGTAAACAGCAGGTAGACGACCTGCCGGGTCGGCCTGTGCACTCCCTTCATCCACAGTCTCGGGATCGTGTTGCGTCCCACCGGCGGCGCCGAGAGCTGCTTCGCGTCACGCCCAGCCCATCGCGGTAGGCGGCGGCGCGGGCCGCCTCCGGTTATCAACAGGCACGGCCGCAGGCTGTGAGCTGTCGCCGCCTTCGCCGGCCCGCCGGCACGCCGACACCTGAACGGCGCATGAACGGCGCCGGTCGGCACGGGCTGGCGCGCGCACGGCCGCCGCGTACAGCATTGCCGCATGGGGGACCTGCCGGCGACGGAGCTGCTGTATCTGCGTGACGCCTACGCCGAGCAGTTCGACGCCACCGTCGTGGCGGTCGAGGGCGACCGGGTGGCGCTCGACGAGACGGGTTTCTACGTCACTGGCGGCGGCCAGCCCCATGACACCGGCACGCTCGGGCAGGCTCGTGTCGTCGAGGTGTCAAAGGACGGCGCCGTGGCTTGGCACGCTCTGGAGGGGCCGATGCCGGCGGTCGGCGACCGCCTGCACGGTGTCATCGACTGGCCGAGGCGCCACGCCCTCATGAGAACTCATACGGCACTGCACATCTTGTGCGGGGTGATCTGGAACGAGTACGCCAAGGCGGTCACGGGCGGCAACATGGAGCCGCTGGCGGCCCGGATGGACTTCGAGTTCGACCCGCTCCCGGAGGGCTTTGCCGCAACGATCGAACGGCGCGTGAACGAGGAGGTCCGCCGCGACCGTCCCGTCGTCGTCTCCTTCCTGTCGCCCGACGAGGTGCTGGAAGACGAGGATCTCATCCGGACCAAGACCAATCGCGTCCCCGAGCACGTGCGCGAGGTGCGCGTCGTCGACATCGTCGGGCTGGACAAGCAGGCCGACGGAGGCACCCACGTGCGATCGACGGCGGAAGTGGGGCACGTGAGGGTCGTCAAGACCGAGTCCAAAGGCAAGGGGAACAAGCGCGTGAGGATCGTGGTCGAATGAAGCGCTTCGCCAGCTTTGACGGGGTCGAGATCGCCTACGACGTCCTCGGCGAGGGGGATCCCGTCGTGATGCACCACGGGTTCGCTTCGGAGTCGGTGACGAACTGGGTGCGCGCCGGCGTCGCCGAGCACGTGCTCGCATCTGGCTTCCAGGTCGTGCTCATCGACGCCAGAGGCCATGGCGAGTCCGGCAAGCCGCACGACCCGGCCGCCTATGCCGGCGGCGCCATGGTGCGGGACGTGGCCTGCCTGCTCGACGTCCTCGAGCTCGACCGGGTCCACCTCGTCGGGTATTCGATGGGCTCGTTCGTGGCCATGCGGCTGACGCCGGCCGAGCCCCGCGTCCGCTCGCTCGTCCTCGGTGGCGCCGGCATGGGCCAGATCCGCACGCGCCAGCCGGCCGCTGCCCTGCGGATCGCCGAAGCCCTCGAGGCGGGCGACCCGGCGGCCGTCACCGATCCGATGGCGCGGGCGTTCCGCAATTTCGCCGACGCCACCGGCGCCGACCGCCTCGCGCTGGCGGCCGTGCAGCGGTCGGGCAGCCCCTTCCCGAGCCTCGAGGATCTGGGCAACATCGCCGTCCCCACCCTCGTCGTGAACGGCGACCGTGACACCCTCGCCGGCCCGCCGGAGGCCCTCGCCGAGGCCATCGGGGGCGCCCGCGCCAAGCTCGTGCCCGGCGACCACCTCTCGGCTGTGGTGCAGCCGGAGTTTCGCGGTGCCGTCGTCGACTTCCTCACCGGGCTGCCGCCGCTGCGATGACCGCCCGGGCTGCCTCAGGGTCGGAAGAACGGGTTCCAGGGTGACAGGCCGGCAGCTACCGCCTCGCTGACCGTGGGTCGGCCCTCGTGGCCGTTGCGCAGCGCTTGCAACGTGGCTTCGGTGTTGTTGGCGAACACGGCCCCGGCGTCGTCGGCGACCGGGTTCACCCACACCGCCGCGATGAGAACGAGCTCGCCGGCGCGCTCGGCGGCGACGACACCCTCGGAGAGCGCCAAGGCAACGCCCTTGGCGACGCCGGCTTGCGCCGGACCCCAGGTGAGCAGCCCGTGGGCGTCTCCCTCGATGGCTGCCTTGTTGACGAACAGCGTGGGGGGAACCGCCGCCGTGCCCGGCTGGCCGACGACCATGAAGGCGGCGTGCCCGACGGTCGGCCCGGCCAGGCCCGCCGCCCAGGCGGCGCCGACCGGACCGGACCGCTCGCCGAGGACCGTGTTCACGTGAGCGGCGTTCACGCCCTCCCCGACGAAACCCTCCCCGATCTCCATCACCGTTTCCATCCCCCCATCATCGACGTTTCGCCGCCGCGGCGCTCCGCAAGGCGTCCGGGCCGGCGGCGAAATCGGCTAGGAACTCGTGCATGCTCGCGAGCGCCTCCGATGCCGGCATCGGTCGCGCCGCCACGCGCCTCCCACTCGTCGTGCAGGCGGGGACGTTCGTCCTCATCCTCGGGGTGACCGACGGAGCCCTCGGCGTCCTCTGGCCGAGCATGCGGGCGACGTTCCACCTGCCCCTCGACGACCTCGGCGTCCTCAGCGTCGCCGGCACGGCGCTCTACTTCACGGGCGGGCTCTTGGCGAACCGCATCCGGGGCCGGCTCGGGGTCGGCAACGTCCTGGCGGCCTCCTGCGTGCTCGCTCTCGTCGCGCTCGTGACCTGGGGCACCGCAGCCGACTGGCCGACGGTGCTCGTCGCTGTCGCCCTCCTCGGCTTTGCCAAGGGCGTCGTCGATGCCGCCGTCAACGCCGAAGCGGCGATGGCCGGGGGCATGCGGCGCCTCGGGCTGCTGCACGGCTCGTGGGCGATCGGTGGCATGTTCGGGCCCTTGCTCGTCGCCGCCGTCCTCGCCTGGGCGCACGACTGGCGGGCGGCCGTCGTCGTGATGGCCGTGGGCGCGCTCGCGCTCACGCCGCTCTCGGTGCTGGCGCGGCGGCCGGCGACACCGCTGAGCGCACCTGAGCCCGTCGACGAACAGGCCCCCGCCCCGCCCGTTCCCGCCCCGCCCGTGCCGGTGCGGCGCTTCGTGCTGCTGGCGACGGTGACGGTGTTCGTCGTCTACGCGGCGGCAGAGAACGGTCCGATCGCCTGGGGCTACAGCTATCTGATCCTCGACCGGCACGTCTCACGAACGCTGGCCGCCCTGGCGTTGGCGATGTTCTGGGCGGGGTTGACTGCGGGACGCTTCGCGCTCGCCGCCGCGGGCGATCGCTTCGCCGCCGCCCTCGTCCTCGAGCTGAGCTGCCTCCTCGTGATGGTCGGCAGCGGTCTGCTCTGGTTGCTGCCGGGGACCTTGGCCGTGATCGGGCTCCCGATCGCCGGCCTCGGGGCGGCTGCGGTCTTCCCGGTGCTCGTCGCCCTCATGCCCCGGCGGGTCGGGCAAGCGCGGACCGGCCAGGCGGTCGGTGTCTCCATCGCGGCGGCCTGTTTCGGAGGTCCTGTCGCCGTCGCCCTCTTCGGGCTGCTGGCGGCGCACCTCGGCGTGGGCGTGCTCGGTGCCTGTATCTTCGGCGCTGCAGTGCTGCTGTACGTGGGCAACCGGGGCCTGAGCTTTGCGACAGGGAGGTGGGCGGCGTGAGCGGTCGGCCGCGGGTCGTCGTGATCGGGGCGGGCTTCGGAGGCATGCGGGTCTGCGAGGCGCTCTCGGAGTCCGAGGTCGACATCGTCATCGTGGACCGGCACAACTACAACACGTTCCAGCCGCTCCTCTACCAAGTGGCCACGGCGGGCCTGAACCCGGGCGATATCGCCTACCCGGTGCGCAGCTACGCACGCAGCCACCCGAACGTGCGGTTCCGCCAGGACCTCGTCACCGCCGTGGACTTCGACGCCCAGCTCGTCAGCTTCGCCGAGGGGCCGCAGCTGTCCTATGACTATCTCGTGCTGGCGGCCGGCGCCGGGACGACGTTCTTCGGCATTCCCGGCGCCGAGCAGCACGCCAAGGCGATCTACACGATGGACGACGCCATGGCGGTCCGGGACACCGTGCTGTCGGGTGTCGAGCGAGCGTCCGCCCACGGGGCGGCGGAGGGCGATCTGACGGTCGTGATCGTCGGCGGCGGCCCCACCGGCGTCGAGATGGCCGGAGCCCTCGCCGAGTTGCGCCAGATGGAATTCGCCACGCACTACACCGATCTCGACGCCACCCTGTCGCACATCGTGCTCATCGAGGTGCAGGACCGGCTGTTGAGCGCCTTCCACCCGAAGCTCAGCGCCTATGCCGCCTCGGTTCTTGCCCACCGTGGTGTCGAGGTGCGATGTGGCGAGGGGGTGAAGGAGGTCTTCGCCGACCGGGCCGTGCTCGCCTCCGGCGAGGTCCTTGCCTGCGGGCTCGTGATCTGGGCGGCCGGCGTGGGGCCGTGCCAGCTCACCGGCGCCCTCGAGCTCGCCAAAGTGCGGGGGCGGATCGTCGTCGGCGACGACCTGCGCGTCGAGGGGCACGACAACGTCTTTGCGATCGGCGACATGGCGGCCGCCGGCGGTGCCACCGCCCTCCCGCAGCTGGCGCAGCCGGCGATCCAGGAGGGCCTTCACGCCGGCGAGCAGATCCGGCGACTCATGGCCGGGGAGCCGACGACGGCGTTCCGCTACCGGGACAAGGGGATCATGGCCACCATCGGCCGCCGCGCCGCCGTCGCCGAGCTGCCGGGAGGGATCCGCCTGCGGGGCACGCCTGCCTGGCTGGCCTGGCTGGCGCTCCACATCGTGTTCCTCGTCGGCGTGCGCAACCGCACGTCGGTGTTGCTCAACTGGGCCTGGCGATACGTGTCGTGGCGGCGGGGGCCGAGGGTCATCGCCGGCGGCTGACGGCCCGGATCACCCGACGACATCGATCCAGCGCCGCTCGCCGACGGAGCGCTCCATGGCGTCACAGACGCGCTGCACACGAAGGCCGACGGCGAGGTCGGGCGCCCATGGCCCGTCCGGCCAGGCGGCCAGGAGGTCGCCGAAGAAGTTCACGAAACTGGCGCCGTAGCCGACGCCTTGGCCGATCGCCCACCAGTCGGCTGCATAGGGGTGGCTCGGATGCTCGGCCCGGATCGTGCGCATGCCGTACAGGTGCTCGTCGTCGGCCACCCGCCCGAGGCGCAGCTCGTTCAGCCGGGAGTAGTCGAACACGAGCGTGCCCCTCGTCCCGTTCACTTCGACGGTGAAGTCGCACGGCCGGCGCGCGCAAGTTCGGGCGACCTCGAGGACGCCGCGGGCACCGCTCTCGAAGCGCAGGAGGGCGCTCGAGGCTTCGTCGACGCGGACGCGGACGCTCTCCCCGTCGGGCTGCGAGCGGGCGTTCGTGAACGTGGCCGACTGGGCGCAGACGGCATCGACCGGCGACACCAGCCATTCCGCCAGATCGACGAGGTGGCTCCCGAGGTCGGCGATGGTCGTCGCCCCCATCTCGCGGTCGAAGCGCCAGTCGAAGGCGATGGCCGGATCCAAGAACTCGTCCGACAGCCAGCTGCCGCGCCAGAGCAGGACTTCGCCGATCTCGCCACTGGCGACGATCTCGTGCATGAGGGCGACCGCCGGCAGCCGCCGGTAGTTGAAGCCGATGGCGTTGAGGACGCCGTTGCGCTCGACGGCGGCGAGGGCCGACTCGGCATCGGCGAGAGAGGCCGCCAGCGGCTTCTCGCACACGACCGCCTTGCCGGCGCCGGCAGCGGCCTCGACGATCTCGGTGTGGGTGCCGGGAGGCGTGCAGATGTCGACGATGTCGATGTCGCGCCGCTCGACGATCTCACGCCAGTCGGTCGTCCAGCTCTCGAAGCCGAGCTTGCCTGCGGCCGCCTCCACGCCGGCGGCGTGCCGGCCGGAGATGGCGGCGAGGACGGGTGTGACGGAGAGGGCGCGGATGACGGGGGCGGCGGTGTAGCCATAGGCGTGTGCCTTCCCCATCGCCCCGTAGCCGATGACACCGATGCGAACGGGTCGACGCGTGCCGGCCGGCGGGCCGGTCATGGCGCCGTCACGGCCGTCGGGAAGGCAATGGCGCTGCTCGAGCTCGACGACGCGATGACGTTCTGGCACAGGGCGATGTCGCGCAGCCCGTCCGCACCGGAGGTGAGCGGCGCCACGCCGTCGGCGATGGCGCGGTGGAACTCCAACAGCTCGAGCTTGAAGGGCTCCTCGTAGGAGACGAGCTCGCGCTGTGCCGCTGACGCGGGGCCGGCGAGCTCGCCCGTCTCGATGTCCACGAGCCGGGGGGCGTTCTTCAGATAGGGGGACGGGAAGGCGAGGCGGACGCGCTCGGCCGGATCGTAGAAGCACACCTCCATCTCGTAACGGGCGATGCCTGGGAGATCGAGCCAGGCGACGACACAGTCGACGCCGTCGAAGTCGAGAACGACCGTCGTCGTCGACTCGCACAAGCTCACGAACTTGAGCTCCGTGGGCTCGCCGAGCACGCCCCGCAGCAAGTTGAACTCGTGCACCATCGTGTCCAGCAGCACGCCTGCATAACTGCGGCGCTCGAGCTCGCTCACTTCGCCGATCGCCTCGTCGACGCGCCGGTCGCTGTCGGCGCGCCACTGCTCGACGAGCTCGGGGGCGACGTCGTCACCGCGTAGGAGGCGGTAGTGGGCGACGTAGGGCTGGAACGGCGACTCCATCGTCGTCAGCCGCACGAACCGGAGGTCGCCGAGACCTCGGACCTCGTCGCGGACGCGGCGGTAGGCGGGGTCGTACCGTTTCGGGTACCCCACCATGAGGACCACGCCGGCGGCCGAGGCGGCCTCGATCATCCCGGCGCCTTCGGCGACCGAGTAGCACATGGGTTTCTCGACAAGGACGTGCATCCCGGCCTCGGCCGCCGCCACGGCCACGGGGGCGTGGCTTCCCGACGTCAGCACGAGCACGGCGTCGAGGTCCTCCTCCAGCAGCTCTCGCCAGTCCGTGAAGAGTCGCTCGACCCCAAAGCGCCGGCCGCATCCGTCGACGACACTGCGGGAGGCGTCGCAGAGGGCGCGCAGGTCGAAGTGCTCCTCGAGCTCTCGCAGGTACGGCAGGTGCATGATCTGGGCGATCATGCCGGCGCCGATGACGCCGACTTTCAGGCGAGGCCCCACGGTCACAGGAACCACCGCTGGGCAGCCCGGTCGGCTTCGTAGGCTTCGCGGGCCTGCTGGGTCGTTGCCAGCCGGGAGACCTCGGCCACCGGCACCTCCCACCACGACTGGCTGCTCGGAGCGTCCTTCGAGACGTCGGTCTCGACGTGGATGAGAACCGGTCCTTCCTCCGAGCGTGCCGCCTCGAGCGAGGCGGCGAGCTCCACGATGGTGCGCACCCGTGTCACGGTCACGCCGAGGCTGGCTGCGTTGGCGGCGAGGTCGACGGGCAACACGTCCCCGTCGAGCCGACCGGTCTCGGGGTTGCGGTAGCGGTAGGCCGTCCCGAACCGCTGAGAGCCGACCGCCTCCGAGAGCGACCCGATCGAGGCGAAGCCGTGGTTCTGCACGAGCACGACGGTGAGCTTGACGTGTTCTTGCACTGCCGTGACGAGCTCCTGGGCCATCATCAGGTACGAGCCGTCCCCGACGAGCACGTACACGTCCCGGTCGGGTGCCGCCATCTTCACGCCGAGGCCGCCGGCGATCTCGTAGCCCATGCAGGAGTAGCCGTACTCGACGTGATAGCCCTTCGGATCCCGCGTGCGCCAGAGCTTGTGCAGATCGCCGGGCATGGAGCCTGCGGCGCAGACGACGACGTCGCGTGGACCGCAGGCGGCGTTCACGGCCCCGATCACTTCCGACTGTGCTGGCAGCGGACCGCCACGATCCGCGTACGCCTGTGTGACGACGGCGTCCCAGCGGTGGGCGAGGGCGGTTGCCTCGTCCCGGTAGGACGCTTCGATGGTGCAGGCTCCGACGGCCATTCGGAGCGCCTCCAGGGTCACGCGGGCGTCTCCGACGACAGGGATGCCGGCGTGCTTGGCGGCGTCGAAGGCGGCGATGTTGCAGTTGACGAAGCTGACGCCGTCGGCGCGAAAGGCCGTCCTCGAGGCTGTCGTGAAATCCGACCAGCGCGTCCCGATGCCGATGACGACGTCGGCGGCCGCCGCCAGGGCGTTGGCGGCCGTCGACCCGGTGACGCCGATGGCGCCGACCGCCTGCGGGTGGTCGTAGGGGAGGGCGCCTTTGCCTGCCTGGGTTTCGGCGACGGGGATGCCCGTCGCCTCGACGAAGGCTCGTAGGGCATCGGTGGCCTCGGAGTAGATGACACCCCCGCCGGCGACGATGAGGGGGCGGCGGGCCGCCACGATGCAGCGCACGGCCTCGGCGAGAGCGGCCGCATCAGGGGCGGGCCGGGCGATCCGCCAGGTCCGCTCGGCGAACAGCGCCTCCGGCCAGTCGAACGCCTCTGCTTGCACGTCCTCGGGCAGGCAGATGGTGACGGCTCCGGTCTCGGCCGGATCGGTCAGCACGCGCATGGCGCCGAGGAGCGAGTCGGGCAGTTGCTCGGGACGCATGACGCGGTCGAAGAAGCGCGAGACCGGCCGGAAGGCGTCGTTGACCGACACGTCGCGGGCGCCGAACTGCTCGAGCTGCTGCAGGACCGGTTCGGCCGTGCGCGTGGCGAAGACGTCCGACGGCAGCAGCAGCACCGGTATCCGGTTGACGGTGGCCAGTGCCGCACCCGTGACCATGTTCGTCGCCCCCGGTCCGACCGACGTCGTGCAGGCAAGGGTCGACATCCGGTTGCGCATGCGGGCGAAGCCGGCGGCGGCGTGCACCATCGCCTGCTCGTTGCGGCCCTGGTAGTACCGCAGCGCACCGGGAGTCTCGAGCTCGGCCTCGAGCAGCGCCTCGCCGATACCGGCGACGTTGCCGTGACCGAAGATCCCGAAGCAGCCTTCGACGAGCCGGTGCCGGCGGCCGTCGCGTTCGCTGTGCTGGGACGACAGGAAGCGGACGGTCGCCTGTGCAACCGTCAGCCGGACTGTCGTCATGGTGAGCTCCTGGGTGCCTCGAGCGGAAAGGGAAGGCGAGGGTCGACCGGTTGGTCGAGCCACGTGTCCCGCACCCAGGCATGTGCCGGGTCGTCGCAGATCAGCCACGCCCGCTCGCCCGGTCCCGCCATGACGTTCAGGTAGTAGAGGTCGTAGCCGGGCGCCGCCATGGACGGCCCGTGCCAGCCGTGGGGTACGAGGACGACATCGCCGCTTGCGACCTCGGCGAGGAGATCGATCGGTCGCGCCGGCGTGCCGTAGAGGCGCTGGTAGCCGACGCCGGGGCCGGCGGGACCTGCGGCCACCTCGAAGTAGTAGATCTCCTCGAGGACCGACTCGCCGGGGCGGTCCTCGTCATGTTTGTGCGGCGGGTAGGACGACCAGTTGCCGGCTGGAGTCAACACCTCGCAGGCGATGAGCCGGTCTGCTTCGAAGGCCGCCGGCGTGCAGAAGTTGTTGACCTGGCGCGAGCACGAACCTGCCCCGCGCAGCTCGACGGCTACCGCTGCCGCCGGGACGTAGCGGGCAGGCAGGTCACGCCCTGCCTTGGCGCCCGGCACGGCAAAACGGCCCCCGCCCGGGCTCGCCACGACCGCGGTGCTGCGGCGTGGGACGTAGGCGAAGTCGCTCGGACCGTGAAAGACGCTGGAGCGGCCGGCGATCTCGAATCGCTCGGTCCCGCAGGCGACGCTGCACGATCCCGACAGCGACAGCACGAGCAGCTCCTCCTCTGCGCTGTCGAGCACGTGCGACTCGCCGGCGCCGAGCACGAGCACGCGCAGCGAGCAGAAGGACCAGCCGGCTGCTTCGGCGGTGAGCTCGAGGGAGAAGGCTCCGTTGGCGGACGAGCCCGCCGGGCGGTGGAGCGGCGACGTCACGTCGCCGCCAGCTGCGGGCGGACGAGCCGGGCAGCGGTGTCGACGGCCGCCTCCACGTCGCCGTCGTGCGGGTACAGCAGGGCGCGACCTACGACGAGGCCGCGGACACCTGGCAGGGCGAGTGCTCGTTCCCAGCGGCCGTAGGTCTCGTCCGCCTTGCCGTGCGGGTCGCCTCCGAGCAGCAGCGTCGGCAGCGTGGTAGCAGCCATCACGCGCTCCATCTCGTCGACGACCGGCAGTTTCAACCACGTCGAGGCGCTCCTGGCACCGAGTCCGGATGCGACCGCCACCGACAGGATGACGGCGTCGGCGTCCAGGTGGTTCGTCACGGAGCCACCGCTGCGGGAGGACATGAACGGCTCGATCATGGCGACGAGTCCCCGCCGGGCAAGATCGGTGATGGCTCGGCCGCACGACTCGAGCGTGGCTGGCGTGGCGGCATCGTCGAGGGCGATGCGGCAGAGCATCTTGCCGCCGTCGAAACCCATCGCCTCGATGGTCTCGGCGTCATAGCCGGTGAAGCGGTCGTCCAGCTCGAAGCTTGCACCGCGGAGGCCGCCACGGTTCATGGAACCGACGACGACTTTGCCCTCGAGGGCGCCGAGGGCGAGCAGATCCTCCAGCACGTCGGCCGTGCCGAGGACACCGTCGACGCCCGGCCGCGAGAGGGCGACGAGCAACCGCTGCAGCAGCCCGGCGCGGTCCGCCATGGCGAGCGGGTCGTCGCGCACACCGAGGGCGCCGCGGGCAGGGTGGTCGGCGGCGATGAGCAGGAGCCTGCCACTGGCGTCGAGGAGCGGCCGGCGCTGGCGATCGGCGGCGGCCGCAAGGGTGGCGCCCGGGTCGGTCGCGCGCCGTGCCCGCACGGCTTCGATGTCGGCGTCAGCCACAGCCCACTGCCGAGAGGAGGGTTTCGACTTCGGTCGTGGTCGGCATGGCCGTCGAGCACTCGAGCCGGCTGGCGACGATGGCGCCGGCGGCGTTGGCGAAGCGGACGACGTGCTCGAGCGGCCAGCCGGCGAGCAGCCCGTGGCAGAGGGCGCCGCCGAAGCCGTCACCGGCCCCGAGCCCGTTCAGCACGGCGATCTCGACCGGCGGCACCCGCACGAGCTCGTCAGGGGTCAGGGCGAGGACGCCGTCCGGGCCGAGCTTCACGATGGCGAGCTCGATGCCGCGATCGAGCAGCGCTTGAGCCGCCCGCTCCGGTTCGACCTCGTCGACGGCCGTCCGCATCTCGTCGAGGTTGCCGACGGCGACGCTCACGTGCGGGAGCGCCCGAGCCACCTGCTCGCGAGCAGCTTCGCGCGAGGTCCAGAACATCGGTCGATAGTCGAGGTCCAGCACGGTGAAGCGCCGGCGCCGGCGCGCCTCCCAAGCGGCGTGGTGGGCCGTCCGGCTCGGCTCCTGCGAGAGCCCGGTCACCGTCGCCCAGAACACCCCCGCTTCCTGCACGGCCCCGAGGTCGAGCTCCTCCGGGCGGATCTCGAGGTCGGGCGCTTTCGGGAAGCGGTAGAACCACAGGGGAAACTCGTCCGGCGGGAAAATTTCGCAGAACGTGATCGGCGTGGGCAGCCCCGGCACGGAGCTCACGAAGGCGTCGTCGACGCCGAGGGAGGCGAGCGCCCGGTGGACGAAGCGCCCGAACGGGTCCTCGCCGGTACGGGTGATGACGGCCGCTCGCCGGCCGTGACGCGCCGCGGCCACGGCGACGTTCGTCGCACTGCCGCCGAGAAACCTCCCGAACGCCGTGACGTCCTCGAGCGCCACACCCGCCTCGAGCGGGTAGAGGTCCACGCCGACGCGCCCCATCGTGAGCACGTCGTAGCTCGTGCTCGCCGGCGCCCTCCCGGTCACTGCCACCTACCAGCCGCGGTCGCGGAGGTACTGGCGGTTGTTGATCTGATGGACCCGAGCGAGCTCATAGGCGGCGACGCTGCGAGGGAGCACGTCCTGTTCGACGAGGATCCAGCCGGCGTACTCGCCGGCGCGAAGCGACGCCAGCACTTCCTCGATACGTCCATTGCCCTCCCCGAGCGGGCAGAAGACGTCGTTCTCCCACAGCTCCATCGCTTCGGTGTAGGCCTGCCCCGACGGGGCCGGCCGGGCGTCCTTCAAGTGAACGTGGCTCACTCGCTCCCGCCAGGTCTCCACGATGGCGACCGGATCGCCACCGGCGGCCACGAGGTGCCCGGTGTCGAGGCAGAGGTGCGCCGTCGTGGCTGCCAGGGCCCGCTCGATGCTCTCCTGGCTGGAGAGCATCGTCCCGACTTCGTTGTGCAGGCATGCCTGGTACCCGCGCTCGTCGCAGTGAAGGACGGCTTTGCCGATGACCCGCTCGATGCGGTCCCAGCGCGCCGACTCGCTCTCGCCGACCGCTTCGGCCGAGGCGCCGACGAGGGCCACCGTCGGGCGGGGGAGGAACGTCGCCTCGGTGTCGCCGGCAACGGCGTCGAACTGGTCGAAGACGTCCGCCAGCTCTGCGAAACCCTGGTGAGTGGCATCGTCGCCAGAGACGTCGATCTCGACGTAGCCGCCTGCGAGCAGGAGCTGGCGCGAGGCCAGGGCGTCGCGCAGGTCGTCGCCGAGCCCGAGGTAGCCGACCGGGCCGAGGTCGATCCCCTCATAGCCGGCGTCCCGGACGGCGTCGAGGACCTGCACGGCATCGGGCACGCCGTCGTCGTGGCCGACGGTGACCTCGAATGCCCCATAGCTCACCGGGGCGTTACCGATCCGAATCATCACTGCTCCTTGTCGTCGATCATCGTGACGCAGCTGCCGCCCGAGTCGTGCGGCTCATGCGGGAGTTGCTCTCGCCAGCCGGTCGACGGCGAGCTCGGCCACCTTGAGGGCGGCAACGGCATCGCTCACCGTGGCGGCGCCAGCGTCGCCGTCCTGGCCCGGGTTCGCAAGCCGGGTGACCGAACGGGCAAAGTGCTCGGCCTGACGTCGCAACGCCTGGCGGAAGACGGCGTCGCCGTCGGCCGGGCGGAGGAACCACGAGGCTGCCGTGCCGGCGGTACCGAACACCTCCACCTTGCAGCTGTCACCGTCGGGGTGCCAGCGCCCGAGGCTGACGAGCGCCGTGGCGCCGCCGTCGAGCTCGGCCACGAGCTGGCCACAGTCGGGGTCCCCGAGGTTGGCGCCCAGCCGGGACGCCACGACTCCGAGGGAGTCGAACTCCTGCCCCAACAGCCAGCGAACCTGGTCGAACTCGTGCACGCCCATGTCGATGAAGATGCCGCCGCTGCGGTCGCGGAACTCGGCCGGCGGCGGGCTCTGGTCCCACTGGTAGCAGTTGACGGCGAGGATCGCACCGAGCTCACCGGCGAGCACCCGCTGGCGCAGTTGCACGAGCTCGGGGACGAACCGCCGCCAGTACGCCACCTGCAGGAGGCAGCCGGCCGCCTCGGCGGCACGGGCACACTCCTCGGTCTCGGCCACGGTCAAGCCGCAGGGCTTTTCGCACAGGACCGGGATCTGTTCGGCCATCAGGCGCGACACGAGCTCGAGATGCAGGTCGGTCGGGGCGGCGACGAGCACGCCGTCAAGCTCGCAGCCGGCGAGGAGGTCGTCGACGTTCGAGAACGTGCGAATCGAGGCAGGGAGCGAGCCTCGGGCGCCGGCGTTCGGCTCGGCGACGCCGGCGATCGAGATGCCGGGGGAGGCGGCGAGCACCTCGAGATGCGTCCGGCCCATCCTTCCCGCACCGATGAGCCCGAGCCGGAACTGCCCGCCGTCAGCGCTCGTTGTCACGAAACGACCCCTCGTCCATCCGTCCCGACCGGGTCCAGATCTCCTTCAGCTCGCTCATGAGCCCGCCGAGCGTCTCGACGTGCTGCAGCACCCAGTCGAGTCGTACCGGGATCACGCGGCTGGCGAGCTCGCTTTCGCCGACGTCCTGGTCGACGAGGGCGCCGCCTTGCTCGTCCGGGTAGGCGATCAAGTCGAGCACCCGCACGATCCGGCGCCGCAGGTACTCCTCTCGGTCGAGCACCCGCACGGTCTGGCTGCCGAAGTAGCCGTTGCCGGCCGAGTCTCGCCCGGTCGCGGTCACGGTCAGCCATTGCTCGCCCTCGCTCGAGCGGGTGACCAGGTGAGCGCCGTCCTCGCTCAAGCGATGAGCAGCGCCGACCACCGCCCACTGCACGTCGTTCAATCCGACTGCTCCGGACTGACTCCCGTCGAGGTACCAGCTGACGTCGAGGTCGGCCCCGACGGCAGCGCCTTCGCCGACGTAGTCGCCCGTCGCCAGCGTCGGGCCGTGGATGCGCAGCGGGCGGTTGGCGAGGCGGCGCACGACGTTGTCGGTGATGCGGCTGACGAGCGGGTCGCTCGCGAGCGCGAGCGGCCAGTCCGTCGTACCGGTGGAAACGACCATCGCACCCGAGGCGGCCGTGCGGATCATGATGGCGGCATTGGCCTCCTCCCGGCC
The DNA here is from genome assembly GCA_049510975.1 of Acidimicrobiales bacterium. Taxonomy (GTDB): domain Bacteria; phylum Actinomycetota; class Acidimicrobiia; order Acidimicrobiales; family Bog-793; genus JAKACA01. Next base: position 42,331 of record JBEKYM010000005.1, on the reverse strand, counting down.
GGCGACCCAGCCGTCCGACAGCTTGGCGAGCGCCAGCAGGACCCGCCCGCCGTCGCCCCCCTTGCGGTTCTGGCTGAGCCGTGGTGGGTTGGAGGCGCGCTCGAGCGGCACTCCGTCGGTCTCGTAGCCGATCACCGGGGTGTCGGGCCCGCCGGTGATGCCCTCGGGCGGGAACTCCACGCCGTCGAAGGCCCAGTGGGCGGCGATGACGGGCTGGTAGCCGTCGATCGCCCGCACGCCGTCCCACCAGCCGCCGCCGTAGGCGCCGCTCGACAGCGTGAGCCAGTCCTCCGGGTCCTCGACATGCCAGAGGGCGCCGACGGTGTGGGAGGCGCCTTCTGGTGAACCGCCTTCGATCTTGCGGCAGAACAGGCGCTCGCCGTTGGCGGCGATCTCGATCACGAAACAGGCGACGTCGCCGGCGAACCAGCAGACATTGCCGCCGCCGTCCACGAACTCGAGCACGCGCTGGCGCATCTCGGCGCTCCAGTACTCGTCATGCCCGCAGCTGAGCAGCAGGGTGACCCCGTCGAGGAGGTGCGGGTCGTCGTGCAGCTCGAAGTCGGTGCAGTAGCCGACGTCGTAGCCGTGACCCTCCAGCCAGGCGACGAACGGCGCATCCCAGTGGGCGAAGGTCTGGCGCCGCGAGCTGCGGTGGTAGGCGTCGGGCGCGTCGCCGTGCATGACCTGCCCGCCGACACCGCCGTTGCCGGGGCGCTGCAAGCTGGCGACGTAGCCCTGCCCGGACCAGTCCCTCGTCCAGTGGACGCCGGCGTACAAGCTGACGCCCCCGAGCTGGTTGTAGGCGGTGTAGGTGGCCGTCGGCAGCTTGAACAGCACCGACGGCCGTTTCTCCTGCCGGCGCCGCAGGACGAACAAGGCTCCATCGGTACGGGTCATGACCTCGGGGCCCGCCTCGATCGGCGACAGCGACCCGTCGGTGCCGGCCGGGACCGGCACGGCGACGTAGATACCGTCAGCCAGTTCGGCACCGATCCTGACGGCGATGCGAGGCCATCCCCAGGCCTCGTCGGGCCGGCCGAGCGGCAGATCGCGGCCCTGGTGCACCGCCGGGTCGCTTGCCACCTCCTCGACCTTGGCCCCGCAGCGGAACAACCGCACGCCGAACTTCGGTGCCTCCGTCGAGACGTGCAGAGCGAGCTCGGTCCCCGAGCTCACCGTCAGTGGCCAGGCATAGCAGCGTGTCATCGTGCCTCCTCGTTCGATCCCTCGGCTCGTGCGAACTCCGGTTCGGCGCCAGCCCAAGGGCCGTTCTCGGGGTAGTGACAGGCAACGCGGTGACCGCCTTCGACGAGGCGGAGCATCGGTACTTCGGAGGCGCAGAGGGCGTCGGCCTTCCAGCATCGGGTTCGGAAGCGGCAACCGGACGGTGGGTCGACGGCGCTCGGGACCTCGCCTTTCAACAGGATCCGTTGCCGCCGGCGCTCCCGAGATGGGTCCGGGATCGGAACCGCCGACATGAGGGCGGTCGAGTAGGGATGGGCGGGGCGCCGGTAGATGAGGTCGGCCGGACCCTGTTCCACGATCCTGCCGAGGTACATGACGGCGACTTCGTGCGCGATCTGGCGTACGACGGCAAGGTCGTGCGCGATGAGCAGGTACGACATGTTCCGTTCGCGCTGGAGGTCTCGCAGGAGGTTGAGGATGCTCGCCTGGATGCTCACGTCGAGCGCCGAGACGGGCTCGTCGAGGATGAGGGTGGAGGGCTCGAGGGCGAGCGCCCGGGCGATCCCGATCCGCTGGCGCTGCCCGCCGGAGAACTCGCCCGGAAAGCGAACGCCCGCAGCCGGGTCGAGGCCGACGCTCGACAACAGCGACCGCACCCGCCGGTCGCGATCGGGGATCTTGTGGATGATGAGCGGCTCGGCGACGATCTCGCCGACCGACAGGCGGGGGTTGAGCGAGGAGTACGGGTCCTGGAACACCATCTGGATCTCGCGGCGGAGGCCCCGCATGGCTTGGTCGTCGAGCGTCGTCAGGTCGCGCCCGTTCATCGTGATGGTGCCCGCTGTGGCGTCCTCGAGCCGCAGGAGCAAGCGGGCGAAGGTCGACTTGCCACAACCCGACTCGCCCACGAGCGCCGTGCAGCGCCCAGCCCGCAGCTCGAGGTCGACGCCGTCGACGGCCTGCAACGAGACGACGGAGCGGAACTGCTCACCGCGGATGCGGAAGTGTTTCTTCAGCCCGGAGACGGCGATCACGACGGCGTCGCCGCCGTTCGATTCCGCCTCTGGGGCCGGCGGCGACGTGACCGCCGGATCTGCCGCCACGGGATCGCCCTCGTCCCAGTTGAGCTGATCCAGGCCGCGGGGCCCGCCGCCGGCTGGGCCGGAATCGAGAGCAAAGACGCAGGCGGCGCTGTGGGCGGGGCCGACGGCGACGAGCGCCGGCTCCTTCGCGCATTGCGGCGCCGCGATCGGGCAACGAGGCGCAAAGGAGCAGCTTTCGTCGTATCCGCTGCCCGACGGTGGCGTGCCTGCGATGGAGGCGAGCTTGCCGCGACGCTCGTCCATGGAGGGGAGCGAGGCCAACAGGCCGATCGTGTACGGCATTCGAGGAGCGGTGAAGACGTCGTCGACCTGCCCGATCTCGACGGCTTTGCCGGCGTACATGACGAGCACTCGATCGGCCACGCCGGCGACGACGCCGAGATCGTGGCTGATGAGGATCATGGCCGATCCGGTCTCCTCCCGGATCGAGCGGAGAGTGTCGAGGATCTGGGCTTGCACGGTGACGTCCAAGGCCGTCGTCGGCTCGTCGGCGATCAGCAGGTCGGGCTGGTTGGCGATGGCGATGGCGATCACGACCCGCTGCCGCATGCCGCCGGACAACTCGTGAGGGAAGCGGCGGGCGATCTGTCCGGGCTGCGGCAGGCCCACCATGTCCAGCAGTTCGACGGCGCGGTGCTGGGCCGCCCGGCGGCTGATCGTCGAGTGCAGCCGTACGCATTCGGCCACCTGCCAGCCGATGTTGTACATCGGGTTCAGGGCCGTCATGGGGTCCTGGAACACCATGGCGATGCGGGCGCCGCGGACGCGGTCCCATTGCTTGGCTGAGGCCGTCAACAGCTCCTGACCTTCGAGCCGGACCGATCCCGTCACGTTGGCCGCGCCAGGCAGCAGGCCGAGAATTGCAAGCGAGAGCATGGTCTTGCCCGACCCGGACTCACCGACCACGCCGAGGGTCTCGCCCGCTCGGAGGGAGAACGTGATCCCTCGCACGGCCTCGATGACGCCACCCTCGGTCGCGAGCGAGATGGTCAGATCCGTCACGTCGAGCAAGGGCTTGGCGCCCTCGCTCGACGTGGACGTCTCCGATGACGTGCGTTGTCCGGCAGGCGCGGACTCACCTGAGCGCGTGGAACCGCGCTCGGACTCGACTCTGCCGGGCAACGCCGTCATGTTGAGGGGGACTTCAGCTCTTGATGTAGAGCGTGTTGTAGTTGATGGCGTCCATCGCTTCGGAGTACACGTAGCCACCGAGCCGGGACGACACGAAGTCGTACCAGCGAGGGTTGAACAGCGGCGCGTACGGAGCCTGCTGCGACATGAGGTTGTAGTCGAGCTGCTGGTAGTCCTTCACTCTGGTGGCGCCGAGGGCGGCGGCGGCGGCGTTGAACTGCGGGATGAACGAAGCGACCCCGAAGTGGGAGAAGTTCGCCGCGAAGTTCGGTGTCGCCGGGTCGAGCCCGGTGTTGATGATGGCGTCCGCATCCGGGAAGTCCGCCGACCAGGGCTCGATCCCCATCGGGACGTGGTCCTTGTAGTTGGAGATGTAGGAGCTGTTGACGCTGTTCGGCGTGCCCTCGACCGTGAGGTTGATGCCGATCGGCTTCAGGTCGCTCTGGATGACGGCGGCCATGTTCATGAAGCCAGGGGCGTCGTTCTGGGTCCGGATGTCGAGCGACACCGGCAGCTTCACCCCGGAGGCGGTCATGAGCGCCTTGGCCTTGGTGAGGTCCGGCGTGTTCGGGTAGATGGAGTACTTCTTGTAGTCGACGAGCGCCGGCGGGACGATCTGGTCCGTCGGCGTGCCGGCAAGCGGCCCACCCCATTGCGCCTCGATGGCCGTGCGGTTGATCGCATAGTTGATCGCCTTGCGGACGTCCACGTTGTTGAGCGGCTTCACCTCGTAGTTGAGGAACAGGTAGGTGATGTCCGGGCGAGCCGACGTGTGCACCTGGGCGGCCAGCGACGGGTTCTGGGAGATCTTGATGATGTCGGCCGTGTCCAGGTTGGACGTGTTGAAGTCGAGCGTGCCGGCTTGGATCTCCTCGGTCGCCTGCGTCGACTGCACCCCGATCGTGAACTGGATCTTGGAGACGTGCCCGCGAGCGCCGAGCGCCTGGTCGTAGTTCTTGTTGAACCCGAGGACGAGCTGGCGGCCCGGCGAGTACGACAGCAACTTGAACGGACCGCTGGCGTAGGTCTCCTCGATGTTGCCGTTGTTCTCCGGCTTCATCGAGGTCCCCACCGGCACCGGGCAGGTGGTCGGGAGCGCCGTCTTGTACAAGAAGGCACCGTCGGGAGCAGTCAGGTGGAACGTCACCGAGTTCGACGTCGTCGTGATGCCCGGCAGCGTCTTCGAGGTGCCGGCGAGGTAGGCCGCCGCGCCCTTCACGAGCGTGAAGTAGTAGCCCGTGCCGGTGTCGATGGCAGGTGCCATCAACCTCATCCAGGTGTACTTGATGTCAGCAGGCGTGATCGGCTGGCCGTTGGCGAACTTCACCCCCGGACGCAGCGTGTAGGTGTAGGTGAGGCCGTTCGAGCTGATCGTCGGCAGGTTGGCGGTGCCGGGAACCAGTGTCGTGCCGGCCGTGCCGGAGACGTCCTTGTAGCGGATCAGCGTCGTGCACATGGCATTGGCAAGTCCCCACGTGACGGCGAAGTACCAGCGGTTCGGGTCCAAGGTGTCGATGGCGCCGGCGGCCATGGCGCCGGTGAGCGTGCCGCTCACCCCCGACGGCGCAGCCGTCGTACCCGTTCCCCCACCGCTCGAGCCGGAGGAGCAAGCGGACAGCGTCAGCAGCAAGCCGAGGCCGATGACGCCGGTCCTTCTCCAGCGACGGCCGGGCAGTTTCCTCATGACGTGCTCCCTTCGTCTTGTCTCATTGTGGTCACAGCAGGTCACCCTTTCCCTCTCAATCAGTGTTCGTGAACAACGCTTCGGAGATCCCTCTCACGACCGGGCCACCACCCGTCGCACGCGTGGGTCGAGGACGCCGTGGAGGAGGTCGACGATCGTGTTGGCGATGACGGCGATCATGGCCGACACGATGACGACGCCGGTGATGACGGGGTAGTCGAGGGTCTGGATGGCGTACACCCCGGTGAAGCCGAGCCCCGGGATGTTGAACACCGTCTCCACGAAGAAGACGCCGCTCAGCGCCGTGGCGACGTCTGCGCCGAGCAGCACCGTCATCGTGGGGGCGATGTTGCGGCCGACGTGGCGGATGAGGATCCGGCTCGTCGGGGCGCCCTTGGCCTTTGCGGTCCGGGTGTAGTCCTCCCCGAGCTGCTCGGCGGTGAGGGTGCGGACATAGCGGATGTACACGGCGGCGAAACCCGTCGCCAGCGTGAGCCACGGCAAGATGAGGTGATACGCCCATTCGAGTGGGCTCGTGCCGAAGTCGACGTAGCCGGTGATCGGGAACAGCGTGGTGCCGCGATGGAGGATGGGCAGGCCGAGGATGCGGCCTTGGGTGGGCTCGAAGGCGAAGAAGTACGACATCATGGGCGCCAGCCAGAACACCGGGATCGACATCCCGAAGATCGCCAGCGCCCGCCCGGCGATGTCACCCATCGAACGGGGGCGGAGACCGCCGTAGGCGCCGATCGGCGCCGCGATGGCGAGCCAGATGACGGCGGCGCCGAGCACGAGCGAGGCCGTTGCCCGCGTGGCCGGCCAGAGGATGGCCGAGACGTTGCGGTCCTGGAAGTAGGAGTAGCCGAAATTCCCGTGCAGCAGGTTCTTCAAGAAGATCCAGTACTGGTCCCAGTACGGCTTGTTGAGGCCGAGAATCTTCGCCACGAGGGCGATCTGGGCGGCGCTGGCGGTCTTGCCGGCGATCCGCTGCGCCGGCGAAGCGCCCGTGAAGCGGGCGATGACGAAGAAGAGGAACCAGGCGAGGATCGTCACGACGAACAGCTGGATGACGGCGCCGAGCAGCCGGCGGAAGATCATTCGCCTCATCGGCGGACTCCCTTCGGGTCGAGGGCGTCACGGAGCCCGTCCCCCATGAGGTTGAAGGACAGCATCGTGATCAACAGCGCCAGCCCGGGGATGAGCGCCAGTGGCAGGTCGACGAGGTACATGGAGGACTGCACGGCGTCCGAGAGCATCGATCCCCAGCTCGCCGTCGGCTCCGGCACGCCCACGCCGAGGTAGGACAACCCCGCCTCGAACAAGATGTTGTTGGCGATGATGGAGGTGGCATAGACGAGCAGCGGCCCCCAGACCTGAGGCAGCAGGTGGACGAGCAGGATGCGCCGCGGCCGGGCGCCCATCGTGCGAGCTGCCGCCACGAAGGTCATCTGCTTGGTGGCAGCCGTGGCGCTGCGGACGATTCGTGCCGGGTAGTACCACGTGAACAAGGCGATGATGACGACGACGTTGAGGATGCCCGGACCGATGACGACGGCGATGCCGACGGCGAGGAGCAGGTTCGGGAACGCCATTGCCGTCTCGGTCAGTCGGTTGACGAGGCCGTCCACCCAGCCGCCGAGGTAACCGGCGAGCAGCCCGAGCGAGACGCCGATGATGAGGGCGAGCCCGGTGGCGCCGCCCGCCACGAGGAGCGAGATACGGGCGCCGTAGAGGACTCGCACGAGCTCGTCGCGCCCGAGGGCGTCCGCCCCGAAGATGAAGAGGCTCCCGTGGGGGTTGTGCGTGACGCCGTTGGCGAGGTAGGTGCGCTGCATGATGCCGATCGGCAGGGCGTTCACGCCGAGGGCGTTGGCGTACTGCGAGTTGGGCGGGTGGCCCGTCAGGTGAGCGGCGAGCGGGCCGCCGAAGATGGCGGCGAGCACGAGGAACACGAACACGCTGAAGGCGAACATGAACACCGGGTCGCGGCGCAGCCGCCGCATCGCCTGCTTGCGGATACCGACCGGTGCCGGCAGACCGCCGTGCGCCCCGATCTCCTGCTCGGCGACTCGGGTGTCGACGCTCATCGGCCACCGCCGGCAGCAGCCCGGCCACCCTTGCCGTTGCGCCCCCGGCTCTCGAGGGCGGCATCGACCGCCGCCGTCGACTCACGCACCACGAGGCTGCCGTCGAGCATCCGCTTGCCGGCGGTCGTCTCGCTCGGGCTGAGGAGGGCGTCGACGGCAAGCGCCCCGAGCTCCTGCTTGGGCTGGGCCACCGTGGTGAGGCCGGGGTTGGTGTACGCGGAGAACTGGATGTCGTCGATGCCGACGACCGACAGATCCTCCGGCACGCGCCAGCCGGCGTAGTGGGCGGCCCGCAGCGTCGCCACGGCGCAGAGGTCGTCGTAGGCGACGATGCCGAGCGGCGGCCGCTGGCTCGACAGGAAGGCGGCGATGGCGATCTCGCGACTCTGCAGCACCGGGGACTCGGCCGTGAGGACCGTTTGTGGCCACAGACCGGCAGCTTCGAGCGCCCGCCGGAAGCCGGCCAGGCGCAGCAGGCTGGAGCGCACGTCCGGGCCGCGCAGGTAGGCGAGCTTGCGGTGGCCCAGCTCGAGGAGGTGGGACGTCGCCATGATGCCGGCGCCGACGTCGTCGAAGTTGATGTGGCAGATGGACTTCTCGACGGCGCTCGAGCCGAAGCGCGGGAGGCTCTTGGCCTCACCGTGCTCGAGGTCGGAGAAGAGCCGGGAGGGAACCTCGAGGTCCCAGTTGATGACGCTCACGTGCAGGCCGTTTTCCACGGCCTGGCCGAGCAGGTGCGGGCGCCCCGTCGGCGACACCGAGATGAGCTCGCGGACCTGCTCGGACAAGAAGACCTCGAGTGCCTCGGCCTCGAGGCGGGCCTGGCCCTCGGAGACGAAGAAGAGCGGCTGGAAGCCGAAATCGCGGGCGCGGTTCTGGATCCCGAGGACGACCTCGCCGACGTAGCCGTCCCCGACGCTCTGCACGACGACGCCGAGCAGGGAGCTCGACTTGGTGCGAAGCCGGCGAGCGGCCGCCGAGGGTCGGTACTGCAGGCGCCTCGCCGTGCTCAGCACGGCTGCCCTGCGGGCGGCGCTGATGGCGGTGTCCCCGGTGAGCACGCGGCTCACGGTGGCGGTCGACACGCCGGCGGCGGCGGCCACGTCCTTGATCGTCACCGGCCGGGTCACGGCGGCGACGCTGTCCAGGGACGGCAACCGTCCATCGACGAACCGTCAGGCATGGCGCTACCCCCCCTTCTCAGCGCGCGACACCTCGTCCAGATCCGGCCTGCGCGGCCGAGCTGGCTGACTCAGTTTGCCCTTGTAACGTTTGAGGTTAAACGATTACATTGAGTTTTGGTAACGATTACACGAATGGGTGGCAGCTGTCAAGGGATACCGAGCCGGGGCGCGAAAGAGGGCGCCCCTTGCAGGGCACCCTCTTTCTCCCCCTCATCTCTGAGGCTCAGACTCTCCGGCTCCGGCCGGTTCGTCATGGTAGCCCGCCTGGCTCCAGCCCGTTGGTGGCTGGCCTAACCTGATCACGATCCGCCCGCCGATGCGGTCCCCGCGACTTGAAGGAGCCATGTGGCCCGGCTAGCAAACCTCGCAGGACGAGCCGTCATCGTCACCGACGGCGGCGGCTACGACGTGGAGCGGCGCTCGGAGGGCCGCTTCGCCGCCGACCCGCAGGCCCTCTACGAACGCTGGAGCGAGTTCCTCAACTGGGTCGGGCATTTCGGCACGCCGGACGGGGAGCTCGACTACACCGACCTCGCCGAGAGCGACCTGCTGTCGCCGGCGCCGCGGCCGACCCAGGTCTTCGGCATCGGGCTCAACTACCGGGCGCATGCTGCCGAGACGGGGATGCAGCTTCCCAGCCGTGTGGCGACGTTCACCAAATTCCCAACCTGCATCGTGGGCGGCTTCCACGAGGTCGAGCTGCCGGAGGGCTCGGTCGACTACGAGGTGGAGCTCGTCGTGGTGATGGCCCAGCGCGCCCACCACGTGGCCGACTGGGAGGCGTGGAGCTACATCGCGGGCGTGACCGTCGGCCAGGACCTGTCCGAGCGCGTCTTGCAGCGAGAGGCCGGCAACCAGTTCTGCCTCGGGAAGTCGTTTCCCGGCTTTGGGCCGATGGGTCCGTTCCTCGTGACGCCGGACGAGCTGACCGAGCCCGACGACATGCACCTCACCTGCCGGCTCAACGGCGAGGTCATGCAGGACGGTCGCACCTCCGACATGGTCTTCAGCGTGCCTCGCCTCGTGGAGGAGCTGTCGGCAGTCGTCCCGTTGCTGCCCGGCGACGTCATCTTCACCGGCACGCCACCAGGCGTCGGATGGGTTCGCCAGCCTCCGGTCTTCCTGCAGCCGGGCGACGTGCTCGAGAGCACGATCGACGGCATCGGCACGATCCGCAACCGCATGAGGGCAGGTGGCTGAGGTCCTGCTCAGGCGGGCACGACCACGATCTGCTCACCGAGGTACGGACTGAGGGCGAGGTTGCGCTCCGCGATGGCGACGACGAGCGTTCCGTCCGGACCGCGCTCGACCACGGTGGCGACAGTTCCGGGAAGCAAACCCCCGTCCTCGAGATAGCCGAGCGACGGCTCGTGGCCCTCGACCTCCTGGGTCACGCGCACCACCGCCACGGCCTGCCCTGGAGCACAGCGGGCAAGGCGACGCTGTCCCGCCGCGCCGGGCAGCGGCGATGGGCGGCCCGGGATGAGGTTGCCGTGCGGGCAAGTCGACGGATCGCCGAGGAGCACGACGAGATGCTCGGCGACCTCCTCGGACATCACCCGACCGAGACGACCCGCCTCCACATGTACCGACCGCCACGGCAGGCCGAGTACGTCCACGAGCAGACGCTCGGCCAGCCGGTGGCGGCGGATGGCAGCCAGCGCCCGCAGGCGCCCCGCATCGCTGAGGAGGAGGTGGCGTCCCGACCGCTCGACCAGGCCGGCGGCGACCAGGCGTTCGAGCATCTCGGAGACCGCCGGAGTCGATCGGTCGAGGAGCTCCGCCAGCCGCGCCTGGATGACCGGTGCGCCCTCTTCGCCGAGCCAGCCGATCGCCTCCAGATATTCCTCCGCCGCTCCGTGGAAGTCCTGATCCATCGACGGCCTCCGCCTGCCCGCCGACGACCCGGGCGAGTCTTCGGCTGACTTGATCTCGCAGGTAAGGTACACCTGAACCTGCCAGCTCGCCTGCAGCGGGACGTATTTGTCAGGTTGCCCTGAGTAAGTTCATCTGGTTAACTTGAAATTGATGCTGGCGGCGTTCGTGATCTTTCTCCGTGAAGGCATCGAGGCCAGCATGATCGTGGCCGTGCTGCTCGCCTATCTGGACAAGATCGGCCAGCGACGCCACTTCCGCGACATCTTCATCGGATGCGCCCTCGCGATCCTGCTGGCGACCGGCGGTGGCGTCGCCGCCTACTTGACGATCCGGGCGTACGCCGGCTCCCGCGTGCAGACGATCTTCGAGACCTGCACTTACCTGCTGGCCGCCGTCGTGCTCACCTACATGACGTTCTGGATGCGGGTGCACGCCCGCACGATCTCGCGTGAGCTGCGGGAGCGGACGGAGCGGGCGCTCGAGCGATCCGAGCGGTTCGGCCTCGGGTTTCTGGCCTTCCAAGCGGTCGGGCGAGAGGGCCTGGAGACGGCGGTCTTCACGCTCGCCATCGTCTTTGCCGCCGGTCAGGGCGGTCACTTCGCCGTCATCGGCGGTTGCCTCGGCCTCATCGTGGCGCTGGCCGTGGCGTTCTCGATCTACCGCCTCGGCAAGCGGCTCAACCTCGGCCGCTTCTTCTCGGTGCTCGGCGCCGTCCTGACGGTCTTTGCTGCCGGGCTGCTGGCCGACGCCGCCGAGAACCTCCAGCAGCTGGGATGGGTGAACGTGTTCACCCATCAGCTCTGGAACTCGACCGGCGTGCTGTCGGAGGACTCCGCCGTCGGCGACATCTTCCACTCCCTGTTCGGCTACGCGGACCGGCCGACCGTCCTGCAGGCGCTGGTCTACGTGGGCTTCCTCGCCATCGTGCTGGGGACCTTCTGGATCATCTCGGTGCGCCAGAACGCCGCCGCCCGGGTAGTGTCCGGCCGATGACGAACGCCGAGGATCGAGCCGCCTCCGCCGACGCCGTGGCGCGATGGATCGAACGTTGCCGGCAGCTGGCTGTCAGCACGCTCGACAGCGTCGAGACGCCGGCCGACGAGCTCGTGGCCCTCGCCGCCGGCGACCGTCGGCTCATGGAGGACGCCCGCAAGGTCATCCTCGGCGCCCTCGAGCAGTCGCCGGGCGATCGGACCTGGTCGCAGATGCTGGCGTTCTGGCGACGGGCGTTCGAGAAGGGCACCTGGTCCTGGGAGCCGAACCCGTGGGACCGGAGCCCGTCGCTGCACGGCTGAGGCTTACCAGCCGTCTCGCGTCGGCGGCATCCCGCTCGCTCCGCCGGCGGCTGGCAACACCCCGAGCACCTGGTGGATCGAGACGCCACCGTCGTCGAACCCGTTGGCGGAGGCCGTCATGTACAGCCACCACACCCGCGCACGCGCCACACCTGCGAGCTCGACGGCCCGATCCCAGTGCTGTTCGAGGTTGGCGACCCAGGCGTGCAGCGTGGCCGAGTAGTGCTCGCGGAGCGACTCCACGTCGCGCACCTCGAGGCCGGCGCGCTCCATCGCCAGCACCACCTCGCCGACGTCGATCAACTCCCCGTCGGGAAAGACGTACCGACCGACGAAGGACCGGCGTCCGAGCTTGGAGCCGCCACGGCTCGAGATGGCGTGGTTGAGCAGCCGGCCGCCGGGTCGCAGGAGGCCGACGAGCGTGTCGAAGTAGTCGGCCATGCGTCTCGCCCCGACGTGCTCGAACATGCCGATGGAGGAGATGGCGTCGAACGTCTCGCCGCCGAGATCCCGGTAGTCCTGCAGGCGGATCTCGACGGAGCCCTCGAGCCCCGCCTCGGCCACCCGCCGGCGGGCGAGCTCGGCCTGGGCAGAGCTGAGCGTGATGCCGACGACGGTGGCGCCGTGCTCCTTGGCGGCATGCAGCGCCATCGTGCCCCAACCGCAGCCCACGTCGAGGAGCCGGTACGTACCGCCGCCCGGTTCCGGTCGGGCGAGGCCGAGCTTGCGGCTGACGAGCTCGTGCTTGGCCGTCTGTGCCTGCTCGAGGCTCAGCTCGGGGCTGGAGAAACGAGCACACGAGTACGTCATCGTCGGACCGAGCACGAGCCGGTAGAACTCGTTGCCGACGTCGTAGTGGTGAGTGACGGCGCGGGCATCGCGCGACTTGGTGTGCCGGAGGCCGCGCAGGTGGCTCTCCTCCGGCGGCGGTGCCGGCGGCCGGCCGATCACACCGAGGCGGCGGGCGGCGCCGAGGGCGGACCTCGCCAGCCCGAGCTCGCCGAAGCCGGCGTTCAGCTCGCTGTTGAGGGCCTGGTGGAGGAGGCGGAGGATTTCGAAGCCGTTCCCCTCGGTGTCGAGGTCGCCGGCGACGAAAGCGCGCGCCACCCCGAGCTCACCGGGCGCCCAGAGGAGGCGGCTGACGGCTCGGGGCGAGCTCAGCCGCAGGCGGCCGGGTCCGCTCCCGGGGCCGAGCGTGCTGCCGTCCCAAAACGTGAATCCGATGGGGAGCCCCCGGGGGAACAACCGCTCGAGGAGGGGGCGGATGGCGTCGGCTGCACTCGTCACTGCGGCCGCCGGCGGTGCCGCCGGTGCGGGCTCGCCGGAGTCGGTGACCTCGTCGTCGATGCGGTGGTTCGCCGTCGTCGTCATCGGTGGCCCCAGTTTTGCCCCGCCGGGTCGGAGCGTGCCAGCCGGCTCACGCCACGAGTCCCAGCGCGAGGCCGGCGGCGGCGCCGGCGAGGCCGGCGAGCAGGCTCATGAGGAGGTTCGTGAGGCCCTCCGGCCACTGGCCGGACTCGAACAGGCGGACGGTCTCGTAGCTGAACGTCGAGAACGTCGTGTAAGCGCCGCAGAAACCCGTCCCGAGCAGCTCGAGGGCGAGCGGACCGAGGTACCGGTGCATCGACAGCCCCGTGAGAAGGCCGAACAGGATCGCCCCCGAGACGTTGATCACGAACGTGCCCCAGGCGAGGTCCGATTCGAGCCGGGCGCTGACGGCGCGATCGACGAAGTAGCGAGCCGGGGCGCCGGCGGCGCCGCCGGCGGCCACCACGAGGAGGTCGCTCGCAGTCACGAACGGCCTTCAGAGCCGCACGATCGTCACGTCGTCGACGACGACGAGAGCGCCCTCGAGGAGGTCGGAGGCCCCGAGCAGGAACGCCTCCACGGGCTCTCGGGCGTCGATGATCACGATCGAGACCGGTGCATTGTCGGAGAGGGCGTGCACGCGGTGGATCCGCCCCGACTCGCCGAAACCCTCCCGCGCCTCGAACACCGTCGCCCCGGCGAGCTTGGCTCGGCGCGCCCTGGCCACGAGCTCGACGACGAGCGAGTGCCGCCCGACGCGGTCGTGCATGGACACGAGGATCGTTGCGCGGACAGCCTGCTCGCTCGTCATGTGCCTTCCTCGCTCGAGTCGTTCCCGAGAGCTCCACGTCGAACGAGGAAACGCTCGGTCCTCATCACGGCGCCGGCGGCCGTGAGGCCGAGGACGACGGCGGCGATGCCGGCGGCAACGCTGCCAAGGACGTAGAGCACTCCGGTCGTGGCGTCTCCGGCGCGAGCCAGGAGCACCGCCTGCACGGCACAGGTCGAGAACGTCGTATACGCGCCGATGAGCCCGGTGCACAGCATCGGTCGCAGCAGACGGTCGCGGGGGAAGCGTTCGGCCAGCAGGCGGAGCGCACAGCCGAGCAAGGCACTGCCGGACACGTTCACGAACAACGTCGTCCATGGGAACTGCCCGCTTCCGGTCGGCCAAGTGGCCGACAGGTAAGAGCGGGCGACCGCACCGATGACACCTCCGCAGGCCACAGCGGCGGGAACTGCCAATTGCCGCCGCCGGCCGGTTCTGTTCATCGGCTCCTCCTCCAGTCGTCGCCGCAGCGAGCTGCGCATCCGATTCCGGTAGGAGCCATCAGCCATCCGGCACTTGCGGCGAGCTCCATCGCCGCCCGTCACGTTAACAGCCGCCGCGGCGACCGGTAGTTTGGAGGCGGAGGCACACATGGACGGCGGCGCGGAGGTGACGAGATTGACCGTCGGCACCGGCCCGCCGGGTCTCGCCGAGTCCGAGGAGCCGGCCGGGTACCCGCGCGACCTCGAAGCCGGCGTCCTCCTCGCCGACGGCAGGCCCGCAGCGCTCCGTCCAGTGGTGCCGGCCGACGGCGAGCGCATCCGGGCGCTCCATGCGAGCCTCTCGGACGAGACGATCTACTTCCGGTTCTTCACGTTCCACCGGACGCTGTCGGATGCCGAGCTGGAGCGTTTTGCCTGTGTCGACTATCTCGACCGGCTCGCCCTCGTGGCCTTTGTCGACGGCGAGCTCGTCGGCGTCGCCCGCTACGACCGGCCGCCGGGGAGCGACGAAGCTGAAGTGGCCTTCACGGTTCGCGACGACCAGCAGGGACGCGGGCTCGGCACGATCATGCTCGAGCACCTCGCCTCGGCGGCTCGCGGGCGGGGCATCCGGCGCTTTGTCGCCGACACGCTCTCGGAGAACTCCAAGATGCTCGGCGTGTTCCGCGGGGCCGGGTTCGCGGAGCGGGCTGCATTCGAGGCCGGCGTCGTGCGCGTGACGATGGAGCTCGATCCGGTGCCCGACTACCTCGCCAAGGTGGAGGAGCGTGACCGCAGGGCGGCGGTGCGCTCCATCGAGCGCCTCATGCGGCCTTCGTCCATCGCCGTCGTCGGCGCCAACCGCAGCCCGAAGACCATCGGCCACGAACTGCTCGTCAATTTGATGTCGGCGGGCTACACCGGGCGCCTCTACCCCGTGAACCTCGCCGGTGGCGAGATCGCCGGCTTGACGGCGTTCCCGTCGGTCTCGGAGATCCCCGAGACCGTCGACCTCGCCGTCATCGCCGTGCCGGCCGATCAAGTGCTCGCCGTCGTGACCGAGTGCGGGCGCCGTGGCGTCGGCGGTCTCGTCGTCATCTCCGCCGGCTTTGCCGAGACCGGCCCCGCCGGCCGGTCGAAAGAGCGTGAGCTCGTCGAGATCGCCCGCTGGTTCGGGATGCGCATCGTCGGGCCGAATTGCATGGGGATCGTCAACACCGACCCCGAGATCGCCATGAACGCCACGTTCTCGCCGGTGGCGCCGGTGCGCGGCAGTCTCGGGTTCTCCTCCCAGTCGGGTGGGCTCGGGATCGCCATCCTGAACGAGGCGACGCATCGCGATCTCGGTGTCTCGAGCTTCGTCTCGGTCGGCAACAAAGCCGATGTCAGTGGCAACGATCTGCTCCGTTACTGGGAGGAAGACCCGGCGACGGCGGTCATCCTCATGTATCTGGAGTCGTTCGGGAACCCGCGACACTTCGCTCGCATCTCGCGCCAGATATCCCGCAAGAAACCCATCATCGCCGTGAAAGCCGGCCGCTCCCCCTCCGCGAGCCGAGGAGCCGGCTCGCACACCGTCGCCTTGGCCACGCCGGACGCCGCCGTCGCCGCCTTGTTCCGCCAGGCAGGCGTCATCCGCGTGGACACCTTGGAGGAGCTCTTCGACGTCGCCGACGTCCTCGTGCACCAGCCGCTGCCGAAGGGCGCTCGCGTCGGCATCGTCGGCAACGCCGGCGGTCCCGGCGTGCTCGCCGCCGATGCCTGCGAGGGGTACGGGCTGTCCGTCCCGGAACTGTCGGCGGCGACCCAGGAGCAGCTGCGGGCCGTTCTCTCATCCCGAGCCGCCGTCACGAACCCGGTCGACTGCCTGGCGTCGGCGACGGCTGACGACTATCGCAAGGCGATCGAGCTGGTGCTTGCCGACGACGCCATCGACTCGGTCATCGTCAGCTTCACCCCGCCGCTGGCGGCTGAGGCCGACGACGTCGCCGAGGCCGTCGCGTCGGTCGCCGTCGCCGCCGACAAGCCCATCCTCGCCAACTTCCTCGCCCAACCCAGCACGATCGAGACGCTGCGCAGTGGTGACCGCCGAGTGCCCTGGTTCGCCTACCCGGAGTCGGCCGCCCGAGCCCTCGGCCGCATCGTTCCCTACACCGTCTGGCGAGCCAGGCCGGAGGAAGAACCGCCCGAGCTCGAACGCATCGATCTGGCTGCCGGCCGGGCGGTGGTGAGCGGCGCCCTCGGCCGAAGCGACGACCGTGCGGGCGTGTGGCTGGCCGCAACGGAGACGGCGGCGCTGCTCGGGGCCTACGGAATCCCAGTCGTCGAGAGCTTCCGGGCGACGTCGGCGTCGGAGGCGGCCGCCACAGCCTCCCGCCTCGGCGTGCCCGTCGCCGTGAAGCTCGAGATCTCCGGGGTCGTCCACAAGAGCGACGTCGGCGGCGTCCACCTCGGGCTTTCCAGCCCCCACGAGGTGCATGCGGTGGCCTCGGAGCTGCTCGACCGGTTCGGCGACGGCGCCGCCGTCGTCGTGCAGGAGATGGTCGAACCCGGACTCGAGCTGATCTGCGGTCTCGTGGAGGACGCCGCCTTCGGTCCCCTCGTCATGTTCGGGCTCGGAGGCACGGCGACCGAGGTGCTCGGCGACCGGGCGCTCTCCCTCGTGCCGCTCAGCCTGGCCGAAGCCGGGCGGCTCATCTCCTCGCTCAAGTCGGCGCCGCTGCTGAGCGGGTACCGGGGCGCCGACCCGGTCGACATCGATGCCCTGTCGGAGGTGCTGTGCAGGGTGGCGCGTCTCGCCGAGGACGTCCCCGAGGTCGTGGAGATGGATCTCAACCCGGTCGTCGCCTGGCCGCGGGGGAGGGGCTGCATGATCATCGAC
This sequence comes from Acidimicrobiales bacterium, assembly GCA_049510975.1. Taxonomy (GTDB): domain Bacteria; phylum Actinomycetota; class Acidimicrobiia; order Acidimicrobiales; family Bog-793; genus JAKACA01. The sequence goes on along the minus strand of JBEKYM010000005.1, from coordinate 25,341 downwards.
GCCAAGATCAGAGTCGCTCTGCCGGCGGCCTCCGAGCCGGTGCTCCGCCGCCGCCACTTGCGCTGAGGGCTCTCAGCGCCGCCGCAGGCGCGCCGCGGCCACCGTTGCGCGTGTGCCGCCTGAGGCGCTCCGCCCGCGGGCCGGCTGCTCGGTGTCCGACCACACCGGCCCGTCGGTCTCGACCACGCGCCCGTCCGACCGGAAGAGCACGAAACGGTCGAAGGAGCGGGCGAAGTAGCGGTCGTGGGTTGCCGCCAGCACCGTCCCCTCGAAGCCGTCGAGGCCGGCTTCGAGCGCTTCGGCCGACTCGACGTCGAGGTTGTCGGTCGGCTCGTCGAGCAGCAGCATGGTGTCACCCGAGAGCTCGAGCATGAGGATCTGCAGCCGGGCCTGCTGGCCGCCGGACAGCGTCTCGAAGGACTGCAGCCGGGCGCCGGCCAGCTCGTAGCGCCCGAGGGCGGCGATCGCTCGTTCGGCCGCCAGGTCGAACTCCTTGCGGAGGATGTCGGTCAGACTCCGGCCGACGAGCTCGGGGTGGTCGTGGACCTGGGCGAAGTGCCCGGGCCGGACGCGAGCGCCGAGCACGGCTGAACCCTGGTGGGCCACCGCCGACGCCCTGGCGGCGCCGGCATCGGAGGCGTCTCCGCCACCCTCGGCCAGCAGGCGGAGGAGGTGCGACTTGCCCGTGCCGTTGGCTCCGAGGAACGCAACGCGCTCGCCGTAGAACACCTCGAGATCGAACGGTTCGGTGAGGCCGTCCAATGCCAGACCGGTGCACGCAAGCGCCCGCTTGCCGGTGCGCCCGCCCCGCAGCCGCATGGAGATGCGCTGGGGCCGCGGCACTTCTTCGGGCGGTCCGGCTTCGACGAAACGGTCCAACCGGTGCTGGGCACTGCGCAGCTTGGCGGCGAAGTCCGAGTTGTAGGACGCCTTCCTGCGGTACTCGACGATGATGGCCTTCAGGCGGGCGAGCTCCTCGTCCCATCGCTTGCGCAGCTCCTCGAGGCGAACCTGGCGGGCTTGGCGAGCGGCGTGGTAGGTGGCAAACCCGCCTCCGTGCACCCAGGCGAAGCAACCCGCTGCGCTCGGCTCGAGCGTGACGACCCGGGTCGCGGCGTTGGCCAGCAGCTCCCGATCGTGCGAGACGAGCAGGACGGTCTTTCGCGTCTCGTGAAGGCGCGCCTCGAGCCACCGCTTGCTCGGCACGTCGAGGTAGTTGTCGGGCTCGTCGAGCAGGAGCACGTCCGCCGGCCCGGCGAGGAGGTACTGGAGCACGAGGCGTTTCTGCTCTCCGCCCGAGAGCGTGGCCACGCGACGCCATCCCACGTCTGCCAGCGGCAACCCCAGCGCCTCGGTCGTGCAGCTGTCCCAAGCGACTTCGGTCTCATATCCCCCGAGATCGCCCCAGTCGGCCAGCGCCTGCGCGTAGGCCAGCTGTTCACGCTCGCCCTCGGACTCGATCATGGCGTCCTCGGCAGCCTCGAGGGCGGCGGCGGCCGTCGTGATGGCGGCCGGCGAGATGGCCACGAGCAACTGGCGGATCGTCGTCTCGTCGCGGATCGACCCGATGAATTGGCGCATCACCGCCAGTTGGCCGCTGACCGAGAGCGAACCGGCTTCGGGCGCCAGGTCGCCGGCGACGAGCGCCAGCAGCGTCGTCTTGCCCGTTCCGTTCGGGCCGACGAGGGCGGTGACAGAACCTTCGTCGACCCGGAACGAGACGTCGTTGAGGAGCGGGCGCCCGTCAGGCAGGCTGAAGCTGACGCCGTTGACGTCGATCGATCCCACGGCCCAGTGTTCAGGCGCCTGCGGGCTCGACCGGTGGCAGGTCGCTCGTGCAGGCCGAGCATCGTGTGGCTGCGATGGGCACGTGCGTGAGGCAGGCGGGGCAGGCCCGGTCGTCGGCTGGCGCGTTGCGGGCGGTCCGCGCCGTGATGGCGTTGTAGGGCTTCACGACGAGGAAGAAGACGGCGGCACCGACGGCGAGGAACGTGATGATGTAGTTGAGGACGTCGCCGTAGAGAAACGTGCTGCCGTGAATCGTGAACGTGAGTGACTCGAAGTTCGTCTTGCCGAAGATCCCGATGATCGGCGTGAGGATGTCGGTGACGAATGCCTTCACAACCGCCTGAAACGCCAGGCCGATGACGACCGCAACGGCGAGCATGACCACGTCGCCTTGAATGATGAAGTCCTTGAACTCTTTGAGGACGCCCGGGGCCTTCGTGTCCATGCTGTGATCTTCCTCTCGGTGGTGGCGATCCATCGTCGGATCGGCTCCCGACAAGGTAGGCGATCAGGCTGTGGCGGCCTCCACTCGGGCGATGACGTCCTCGTCGAGCCGCTCGAGCACCTCGAGAGCCGCCATGTTCTCGACGACCTGACTGGGCCGCGAGGCTCCCGTGATGACCGTGGAGACGTGCGGGTTGTGGGCGCACCAGGCCAGTGCCAGCTGAGCCAGCGTGCAGCCGAGGCCATCGGCGATGGCTTTCAGCTGGCGCACCTTGGCGTTGCCCTTCTCGTTCGTGAGCGCCCGCCGGAGCCATTCGTAGCCCTCGAGCGAGCCGCGGCTCCCCTCGGGGATGCCGTCGAGGTACTTGCCCGTGAGCAGGCCGGAGGCGAGCGGGCTCCAGGTCGTGAGCCCGAGGCCGTAGCGCTCGATGATGGGCAGGTACTCACTCTCGACGCGCTGGCGGCTGAGCAGGTTGTACTGCGGTTGCTCCATCGTCGGGCGGCGCAGGTGGTGGCGGTCACAGATCTCGTAGGCCTTGAGGAGTGCCTCGGCGGGCCACTCCGAGGTGCCCCAGTAGAGGGCCTTGCCGGAGGCGACGATGTCGTGCATCGCCCAGACGGTCTCCTCGACCGGCGTCTCGGGGTCAGCGCGGTGGCAGAAGAGCAGATCGACGAAATCGAGCCCGAACCGCTCCAGGCTGCCGTCGATCGCCTGCATGACGTACTTGCGGTTCAGCGTGTTGTTCATGTTGACGTCGCTCGACAGGCCCCAGAACAGTTTCGTCGAGACGACGTAGGAGCGTCTCGGCCAGCCCAGCTCGGCAAGCACTCGGCCCATGATGGCTTCGGAGTCGCCGCCGCCGTAGGACTCGGCGTTGTCGAAGAAGTTGACGCCGGCGTCGCGGGCCGCCGTCATGGTCTCCATGGCAAGGTCGTCGTTCAGCTGCGGGCCGAAGGTGACCCACGATCCGAACGAGAGCAGGCTCACCTTCAGGCCGGATGAACCGAGGCGCCGATATTCCATCGTCATGGCTGTGTCCCTTCTCGTGCCGATGAGGATCTGCAGCACCGTAACGGGAACAGCGCCGGCTCAGCCGCCGGCGACTCTGCCGCTGGCGCCGGCTCAGCCGCCGGCGACTCTGCCGCTGGCGCCGGCTCACCCGCCGGCGACTCTGCCGCTAGCGCCGGCTCAGCCGCCGGCGACGAGGCGTCCGTCTTTCCACACCTGCTCGACGCGTTCGCGAAGGCCGGCGAAGTCGAGCGGGTTGCCGCCGACGACGACGAGGTCGGCTCGTTTGCCCGTCTCGAGGGTCCCGAGCTCCGACTCCACCCCGAGCAGCGTTGCCGCCGACGAGGTCGTGGACAGGAGGACCGCTTCGGGTGCCATGCCGAGCTCAGCCATGAGCTGGAGCTCCCGCAGGTTCGTGCCATGCGGGCCGACTCCCGAGTCGGTTCCCATGGCGATGCGCACGCCGGCGGCGATGGCTTGGCGGATCGACTCGCGGTGCGCCCCGATGACGTCTCGGGCCTTCGCGACCATCTGCGGCGGCATGTTGGCGCCGGCCTCCACCGCCTCGAGCACGCCGAGCGGTGCCGAGAGCGTCGGCACGAGCCAGGTGCCTCGCTCGAGCATCATCGAGATGGCTTCCTCGTCGAGGAAGACACCGTGCTCGATGGAGCGGATGCCGGCGCGTATGGCGTTCTTGATGCCGTCGGTCGCCTGGGCGTGCGCCATGACATAGGTGTGGGCCGCCGCAGCCTGCGCGACGAACTCCTCGAGCTCGTCGGGGCGGAAGTGGGCGTGTCGGGGGTCGTCGCGCGGCGAGAGCACGCCGCCGGACGTGCAGACCTTGATCTGGTCGGCGCCGGCCCGGATCAGCTCGCGCACCTTGCGCCGGACGTCGGCGACACCGTCGACGAGCGGGGTCGGGTTGCCGGGGACCGGGGGACCGTTCAGGTTGACGCCGCAGACCATCCAGCCGTCGGCGTGCCCGCCGGTCTGGCTGAGGATCGTCACGGAGATCTTCATCCTCGGCCCCTCGATGAGGCCCCGATCGACGGCTTCCTTCACGCCGAGATCGGCCCCTCCGGCATCCCGCACCGTCGTGATGCCGGCATCGAGCGTGCGCCGCAGGTTGACGACGGCCTCGTAGTACGGGAACGAGAAGGGCTTGTTGAGGGCGGCGAGCAGATCGGGGCCGTTGGCGGTGACGTGAACGTGGCAGTCGAACAGCCCTGGCAGGATCGTCTTGCCGCTGCAGTCGACCGAGGTGTCACCGTCGAGACCCGTCCCGACCTCGAGGACCCTGCCGTCGCCGATGACGACGTCGGCCTCGCTCAAGGCCGCTCCCGTGCCGTCGAAGAGGCGGCCTCCCGTGAACACCGTTCGGGTCATGGCGGATCTCCCTGCGGCGGCGATGCCGGCGGGTCAGCGCTTGCGGCGCTTGGGCGCGGGCGCCTCGAAGGGAGCCAGCACCGCCGTCACGAGCTCGGTGACGAGCTTGCGCGAGCGGTCGACCGAGCAGCCCTGGCGGCTCCGGAGCGTGTCCCAAGCCGGCCAGCTGAGCACGAGGTCGATCTCGTCGAGCACGGTCGCCTTCGACCGCCCGGCTCGGTTGAGCTCGGCGGCGAACACGGCGCTCAACTGGGCGCGGGCGCCGCGGTACGCCTCGTTCAGCGTCTCGGCCATGACCGGGTGCCCGGCGGCGAGGCGGACGGCCACCCGTCGCACCGGGGCGATCTCCTCGTAGAGCTTCGATCGGAGCTTCACGATGGCGGCGATGCGCTTCTCCAGCTCGGGCGCGTCGGGAACCGGCGCCAGATAGGTCACGAGGACGGGCCGCTGATGTGCGGCGGCAGCAAGGAACAGCGTGTCGAGATCGGCGAAGTGGCGGAAGACCGTTCGCTCCGACACGCCGGCGCGTGCGGCGACTTCGCCCGCACTCGGGAACGGGCCGCCCCCCTGGCCTTTGATGATGTCGAGCACGGCCTGGACGACGGCGTCACGATTGCGCTCGGCGCGCAGCCTTCGCCCGTCCGCATGATCGTCGTTGGCACTCTCGCCGCGGTGGGTCCTATCGGGCGCTGGCGTGGAAATCACCCCCTGGGGAAGAGCCGGCGGGCCGCCGGCGCGGGACATCGTATCGGTACTGGGTCTGCGATGAGTCAGTGACTCCGCCAACTTTCGGTAAATATTGCCGGGTTTCTGCCATTTGCCGCACCTCCGCCGACCGCCATGTCTGTGCCAATACCTGCCCCGAGCCGTGCGGCCGAAGCTGTACCGGGGTTCAGTCTGTCACGTACAGGTCAGTACCCGACAGTTCGATGCCGATGGCGGGAAGCGGTCGGGGAGCGGGACCCTGGATCACGTCGCCGGTGACGGCCGAGTAGATCGATCCATGGCACGGGCACTGGAACTGCTCGGCCGACTGCACGAAGCTGACGGTGCAGCCGGCGTGAGTGCACACGGCGCTGAAGGCGAGGAACTCGCCTTGCTTCGGTTGCACGACGTAGGCCGGGATCTGCTGGAAGGGGTCGGTGAAGCCGACGCCACCGCCGACCGCCACCGCGCTCGCCGGCCCGAGGAGCTTGCCCTTGGGTTTCGGAGCGCCGCTCGCCACCGTCGTCGTCGAGGTGCTGTTGCTCCCCGTCGTCGTCGAGGTGCTGTTGCTCCCCGTGGTCGTCGACGTCGACCCGGCTGCGGGGAACGTCGGCCCCGTCAGCGACGTGGCACGGCGGCCGAGCACCCGGCCCGCCGCCGCCGTCACACCGCCGAGGAAGAGCACCACAGCGCCGACGAACGAGGCTGCCGCCACCTTGGCCACAGCTGTCCGCCGGTCGACGACGGCTCGGTCCGCCACGGCCAGCTCCGGCGCCGAGTCGAGCGCGGCTCGCTCGGCCTCCCGTCGCTGCAGGAAGTAGGCATCGAGCGAGATCGCCCCGGCGCCGTTCAAGGCCAGCGGCGTCCAGGCGAAGAGGAACACGATGTCGGGGCCGTAGTAGTACGGGCTCGAGTTGTAGCTCACCGTGAGGAAGAACAGCAGAGCGAGCACCATCCCGCCGGCGGCGGCCACTCGCGAGTACAGCCCGAGCAGCGTGCCGATCCCGACTGCGAGCTCGCCGAAGGAGATGAGCAGCCCGACGGCGACGGCGATGTGCACGGCCGGGTGCAACAGGTGACCGACCGGAGTCGTGAGGGCGGACGCCTTCAACTGTGCCTGGATCGACGCCGGGTTGCTCGCCTGAAAGAAACCCCTCGTCCCCAGCTTCTGCAGACCGGCGTAAGAGAACGTCACGCCGAGAAAGGCCCTGAGCACGAGCAGGTGGCCACCGGGGACCGAGCGCGCCCACGCAGCCCATTTGCGTGGATCGGCGGGCGGCGCCGTCACCGGCACGGGCCCGCGTTCCGGAAGGCTCTCGATCTCTGACATGGCACCGAGGTTAGGTGGTGCGGGATCCCGGTCCCAGTCAGGGTCGCTCAGGCCAGCATCGCCTCGGCCGCCGAAGGTCCGACCGCCGGCCCGCCTCCGTCGCCCGGGCCGTCGTCACCGGCCTTCGTGGTCGAGGTGCGGACGGTCGAACGAAGCCGGATCTCCGGCAGGAGCAAGGCGAAGACGAAGGCGAGGGCGACGATCGGCGTCGCCACGAGGAAGACGTCGTCGATCGAGTGCACGTACGCCTGGATGGCGGCGGTGTGCAGCGCCGGGGGCAGACGCTTGAGGGCGGCCGGGGTTCCCTGGATCGCCTGGGCGATCTGGGTGATGTGGGGCCGGTAGGCCGGCGGAAGCGCCGACAGCAGGTGCCCGTCGAGACGGTCGGTCAGGACGGCGCCGAGGACGGCCGTTCCGAAGGCACCGCCCATCGAGCGGAAGAAGTTGTTGAGCGACGTCGCCGTCCCGAGATCCTTGTAATCGACGCCGTTCTGGACGGCGAGGACGAGGACCTGCATGACGAGCCCGAGGCCGGCCCCGACGATGAACATGTAGAGCGAGTCCGTCACATCGGAGGTGTGCACCCCCATGCGGGAGAACAAGAAGATGCCGAGCGTCATGACGGCCGTTCCGACGACGGGGAAGATCTTGTAGCGGCCGATGCGGGCGATGATCTGGCCGCTCGAGATCGACGTCCCGAGCATGCCCACCATGAGGGGCAGCAACATGAGGCCGGAGATCGTCGGCGAGACGCCTTTGACGACCTGCAGGTACACGGGCAGGTAGATGATGGCACCGAACATCGCCAGGCCGAGCACGAAACCTGCGGCGTTGGCCGCCGTGAACACCCGTTTGCGGAACAGGTACATCGGCACGATGGGCTCGGGTGCCCGGAACTCGCGCCACACGAAGAGCCCGACGAAGATCACCCCGGCGACGCCCATCGTGACGATCTGCCACGACGCCCAGGGGAACCCTTCGGGCGAACCGCCGAGCGTGGTCGTGAGGAGGAGGCCGGACACGCCGGCGAGCAACAGGCTCGCTCCGAGGTAGTCGATCCGGTGCTCGGTCCGAACGGAGCGGTCGTGCAGGACGACGCTCGTCACGAACAGCGCCAGGATGCCGATCGGCAGGTTGATGTAGAAGATCCAGCGCCAGGAGATGGACTCGACGAGGAACCCGCCCGCCAGCGGCCCCATCACCGAGGCGATCCCGAACACGGCTCCGAAATACCCTTGGTACTTCCCGCGCTGTGCCGGCGGGATGACGTCGCCGATGATCGACATGGCGAGCACGATGAGGCCGCCGGCGCCGAGCCCTTGCAACCCGCGGAAGATGATGAGCTCGTCCATGTTCTGGCTGAGCCCTGCCAATGCAGAGGCGGCGAGGAACAGCACGATGGCGAATTGGAAGATTTTCTTGCGCCCGTAGAGGTCCGAGATCTTGCCGTAGAGCGGAGCGCTCGCCGTCGAGGTCAACAAGTAGGCCGTGACCACCCAGGTGATGCGGCTCAGCGAGTGGAAGTCGCCCACGATGGTGGGCAGGGCTGTGCCCACGATCGACTGGTCGAGGGCGGCGAGGAACATCCCGAGCATGAGGCCGGAGAAGACCACCATGATCTGGCGGTGGTTGAGGGGTGTCTCGGGGCTCGACGGCGCCGCCGCCGCCATCGGTCTCGCTTGCGTCGTGCTCATCGTTGAACTCCGGGGGATCGGTGCGGGCAGGTGTCGTCAGGCTGTGCGGCCGCCAGCGTCTCGAGGATGTCGATCAGCTGCTCGAGCTGAGTGTCGGTGAGGGCCGAGAGCATCTCGCTCGTCTTGCTGGCGACCGCTTCGTCGAGGCGCTCCACGAGCGCACGGCCGGTGGCGCTGAGGGCGAGGCGCACCACCCGGCGGTCAGCGGGGTCGTCCTGGCGTTCGACGAGGCCCTGCCGGACGAGGCGGTCGGTGACAGCGGTCGCCGAGCTCTCGCTCACGTCGAGATCCCGCGCCAGCTCCCGCATCGTCACGGAGCCGCCCTTCAGGTGTCCGAGTGCCGTGAGCTGGTGGATCGTGACCGAGTGGAGCTCCTCGCGGAGCTCGCGGTAGATGCCGGCGCCGAAGAGACGCTTCATCAGGGGCCGGAGCTCGAACACTCGCTCGGTCAGCTGGGCCCGGTGGAGGGCTGTCGTGGACATCACATGAGTCAAACGTTTCGACTGAAGAAGTATTCCCACTCGAAACGTACACGCCGGCGCGACCGCCGGGCAGCTGTCCCCTCAGCCGGCCGTCGTGCTCGTGGCGGCGATCGCTGTCTGCACCGAAGTCCAGGTGAGCGCACCCGACGGTGCGGTCGGCAACGTGGCGGAGCCCCAGTGCGTGAAGGTGATCGAGCTCGTCTCCGATGATCCGCCGTAGGAGGCCTGGAACGACTGCACGATCGGAAGGCGCGTGCCCGATGAGATCGTCGTCGTCGCCGTCGCCTTCTCGCCCGAGGGGGTCCCGGCGGTCTCGAAGGGCTTGCCGATCAACTCGACGGTGTCAGCGGTCTTGACCGAATGCGTCGGTTGGAACTTGAGGCTGGCGGCGACGAGAGCGATGTCGAGATCGCTCTGCAGGGCGGCGTACAGCTTGTCGCTCGGCGTGAAGGAGATCCATTTCCCGGCATAGGCGGCCGCGCTCGTGTCCGGCACGGCCTGGAAGAATGTCGCCAGCGAGTCGGCATCCCCTTTCAGGTACCGGGTCGAACCGATGCCGACGACCGTGAACGTGCCCTTCTGCCCCTCTCCCGACCAGGTCGCCACCTCGGCACCGTCCGCGGCCCCGACGTCGCCCACGAATTGGAGCGTCGTGGTGTTGCCCGAGTCGGTCGCCGACGACTTGGCCACGAAGTGCACCGACGTCGAGCGCGAGACGCCAGCCAGCATCTCGTCGTAGATCTTCTTGATGGCGGGAGGGATCGCGAGGGTCGAGGTGGTGGCGGCGCTCGTGGTCGTCGTCGTGCTCGAGCTCGAGCTCGAGCCGGTCGCCGCCGGCGTCGCCTTCGAGCACGCCGAGAGGGCGAGGCAGGCCGCAGCCGCCACGACGAGGCCGCGGATCAGGGGTCGGGTCACGCCGAGAGCCTAGGAGACGGTCGTCCCGAGCCGGCCGAGGTCCGCTTCGGCCTCAGAGCAGCTCGGCTCCCCGCAACGCCTCCAGGACCTGGTCGAGGGCTCCGGGGTTCGTGAGCGAGTCCCGCGAGACGGCGCTGTCCGGCTCGCTGCCGAGGAGGATGCGGCGGATGGGGACCTCGACCCGCTTTCCGTTGAGGGTGCGAGGGATGCCGTCGGCGAACAGGACGCGGTCGGGGACGTGGCGCGGCGACAGGCGCTCTCGCAACCTCGAGCGGATGCGGGTTTCGAGGTCGCCCGGCTCGGCGCCGGCCTCGGGCACGACGAGCAGGACGAGCTCGCCTTGGCGCCCGAGCTCGCTCGTGTCGATCACGAGGCTCTCCACCACCCCCTCGATCGCCTCCACGATGCGGTAGAACTCCGCCGTGCCCATGCGCACGCCGCCGCGGTTCAAGGTGGCGTCGGAACGTCCGTAGACGACGAAGGTTCCTCGTTCGGTCCGCTTCGCCCAGTCGCCGTGCCGCCACACGCCGGGGAACTCGGCGAAATAGCTGGCGTGCAGGCGGCTGCCGTCGTCGTCGCCCCAGAAACTCACCGGCATCGAGGGCATCGCCGTCGTCACCACGAGCTCGCCGACTTCGTCGACGACGGGCTTGCCCTCCGCACCGAACGCCTCGGCGTCACAGCCGAGGGCGGCACACTGCAACTCGCCGGCGTACACGGGCAGGAGTGGGCAGGCATGCAGGAAGGCGGTACACACGTCGCTGCCACCTGAGACCGAGCCGACGAGGACGTCGTCGCCGATCTCGGTGCTGGCCCAGCCGAACCCCTCCGGCGGCAGGGGAGCGCCCGTCGATCCGACGGAGTGGATCGCCGACAAGTCGACCTCGCTGCGGGGCGAGAGCCCGGCTTTGCGGCAGGCTTCGATGAACGGGGCGCTCGTCCCGAAGTACGTCACGGCTTCGGCCGACGCCATCCGCCACAGCGCCATCTCGTCGGGGTAGACGGGACTCCCGTCGTAACACACGATCGTCGTCCCGGTGAGCAGCCCTCCGACGAGGAAGTTCCACATCATCCAGCCCGTCGTGCTGAACCAGAACGCCCGGTTGCCCGGGCCGAAGTCACTGTGGAGCTTGACGGCCTTCACGTGCTCGAGGACGATGCCGCCGTGGCCGTGCACGATGGCCTTGGGAAGGCCGGTCGTGCCGGACGAGTAGAGGATCCACAAGGGGTGCTCGAACGGCACCGCCACCGGTTCGAGGGCCGCCGGCTCGCCTACGAGCTCGGACCAACTGAGGCGGGAAGGCGCCGAGCCCCGACCGTTCGTCGAAGGGGCCGTCTCGCCGGCACCGGCCGGCGGTACCTCGACGACAGTCTCGAGCCCACTGAGGGCCGCCGCCAGCTCGTCGGCTTTGGCCGACAGGGGGAAGTCGCGCCCGCCGTAGCGGTAACTCGTCGCCATGAGGAGCACGCGCGGGCGGATCTGCTGGAAGCGGTCCGCCATGCTGGCCGCCCCGAACTCGGGCGCGCAGCTCGACCAGACGGCGCCGAGGCTGGCGACGGCGAGAAACGCCGCCACGGCTTCGACGCCGTTCGGCAGCACGGCGGCCACGCGGTCGCCAGAACCGACGCCGAGGCGCCGCAGGCCGGCGGCGGCGGCTCCCGCCAGCGATATGAGCTCGCCGTAGGTGAGCTCGCTGCGGTTGCCTTGCTCGTCGACGGCGATGAGCGCCAGGGCGCCGGCCGGCTGCCGGAGGACGTGGTCGGCGTAGTTGAGCTCTGACCCGGGGAAGAAGTGGCCACCCTCGGCACCGTTGCCCGCCACGAGGACCTGACCGCCGGTGGCACGGCGGCGCCAGATGATGCCGTCCCACTCCGCCAGTGCTCCCCAGAATGCGTCCAGGTGGCGGACGGACCAGGCGTGCAGGTCTGCGTAAGTCGTGACATCGACAATGTCACGTTCGCGTAGCCAGCCCATGAACTCGGTCATGTGCGCACGCTCGATGCGAGCCGGTGTCGGCTCGAACAGGAGGTCGCCCTCCTGCACGATCCTCACGCCGCCCCGCCGCCGCTGCCGAGCAGCACGATCTTGCCGAGCTTGCCGCCGGCTGCAAAGCGCTCGTACGCCGCGCCGACGTCCGCCAGCTCATAGGTGGCTTCGACGGGGACGCGGATCGAGCCGGCTTCGAGCGCGCCGAGCAGCTCGTCCTCGACGAGGCGGGTGGCGGCCGCCTTCTCGGCGAGCGAGCGGGCCCGCAGCGTGGAGCCTCGCAGGACGGCACGTTTGCCCATGATCTGCAGGAGGTCGATCTCGGTGCGGGCACCGCCGCCCACGCCGATGACCACGATCCGCCCGCCCATGGCGAGCGCTTGCAGGTTCGTGGCGAGGTTGGGCGCCCCGACGAGCTCGAGGACGACGTCGTAGGGGCCGTGTGCTGCCACCTCGGACACCTCCACGGCGCTGGCCCCGAAGGAGGCCACCGGTTCGAGCAGTTCGCTGCGATGCACGCTGGCGGTGACGTCGGCTCCTTTCAGCACACCGATCTGCACGCCGGCGAGACCGACTCCGCCGCCGGCACCCGTCACGAGGAGTCGCTCGCCCTTCCGCAGCCCGGCCTGGGTGCAGACGGCGTCATGAGCCGTGATGAAGACTTCGGGAAACCCTCCCGCCTCCGCCCACTCCAGCGTCGCCGGAACAGCCATGGCGGTCTCGTCCGGCACGAGGGCGAGCTCCGCCTGTGCGGCGCCGCCGACGATGGACATCACGCGGTCGCCCACGGCGAAGCGGCTGCAGCCGCCGCCCGTGGCGACGACCACGCCGGCAAGCTCCATACCGGGGATGTCGGGAGGAAAGCCCGGCGGCGGCGGGTACAACCCCGCCCGCTGCATGAGATCGGCGCCGTTCAGCCCGGCGGCTTCCACCTGCACGAGCAGTTCGCCCGCCTTCGGCACGGGGTCCGGACGTTCGCGGATGCTCACCTGCCCGTCATGGATCACGACTGCTCGCACGATCTGGCACTGTAGGCGTCACGTGCCGGCGCCGGTGCGCCTCGGCTACGGTCCCGTCATGAGCGCACTCGACAACTCCGAGCCCACCAGCGGCGAGCTCGACGGCAAGGTCGCCCTCGTGACCGGTGCCGCCTCCGGCATCGGCCTGGCCTCTGCCCGGCGGCTGCACGCCGCCGGTGCCAGCATCGCCGTTCTCGACCTCGACGCCGGGCGGGGGGCCGCAGCCGCCGCCGAGCTCGGGGGATGGTTCGCCCAGATCGACGTCGGCGAGCCGGGCGAGTGGGCGCGAGTCGTGGCCGAAGCCGAGGACGCCCTCGGCGGCATCGACATCGCCTTCCTCAACGCCGGCGTGACGACGCCGCAAGCCGTCGTGAGCGACGTCACCGACGAGCAGTACCGCCGCATCCTGCGGGCCAACGTCGATGGCGTCTTCTTCGGGGTGCGTGCCGTCACGCCGGCTCTCGAGCGCCGCGGTGGCGGTGCCATCGTGGCCACGGCGTCACTCGCCGGCCTGATCGCCTACTCGCCCGATCCGGTGTACGCCATGACGAAGACCGCTGTCGTTGGGCTCGTGCGTGCACTGGCACCGCAACTCGAGGCCAAGAACATCACGATCAACGCCATCTGCCCCGGGCTCGTGGACACCCCGCTCCTCGGCGCCGACGCCCGAGACCTCGTCCTGGCGGCGAACTTCCCGCTCATCCCGGCCACCGACATCGCCGAAGCCGTCTTCGGGCGGGTCGTGGGGACCGATACCGGCAAGGCCTGGGTGTGCCAGATGAACCGGGAACCGCTCTCGTACCGCTTCGCCAACGTGCCGGGGCCCCGAGGCGAAGTCGCCGGGCGCACGCCGCCGGCGGGTCTGGCCGCCGACGAGGAGCTCCGGAAGGCCTAAGGCTGGCCGGCTCCGTAGGCGCCCGGCGGGATCGGCGAGTACATCACGTTCGTCCCCGTCTCCTCTGCCTGGATGACCGTGTCGGAGCCGTAGGGCCCCGATCCCACGTACATGACGACGTGGTAGAGGTAGCTGGCGTCGCCGTAGAAGATCAGGTCACCGGGTTGCAGGTCGGACATCGACACGTGAGCGATCTCGTAGTACTGGTCCGTGGCGCCGTGGGCCAGCTGTACGCCGGCCTGGGCCCAGGACCACATCGTGAGGCCGGAGCAGTCGAAACCGACCCCAGGCGTCGCCCCACCCCAGACATAGGGCACACCGAGCTGGGACTCGGCCGCATGCACGGCGACTTCACCCGATCCGCCGCCACCGGAACCGCCGCCACCACCGGTGTTGGGAGGTGGGTTCGGGTTCGTGACGGGCGGGGGCGGAGGAGGCGGCGGTTGCTGAGCGGCTGCCTGCTCGGCGGCTTTCTCGGCAGCAGCGGCCGCAGCGGCCGCCTGGGCCTTCTCCTGGGCTGCGACGGCCTGCGCCAAGCGGCCCTTCACCTGCGAGAGCGTGGTCTCGAGGGACGCGGTGACGGCCTTGGCCTGCGCCACGTCCTTGGCGATCTGGTGCAGCGTGGTGACTTCCGATGCCTCCGACTGAAGGAGGGCGTCCTTGTGCACCGAGAGCTCGTGATGAGCGGTCTGGACGCTGGCCACAGCCTCGTTCAGGTTGCCCGAGGCGGCCGACAGGTAGGCCTGCTGCATCGGCAGCTGCTGCTGGTTGCCGTTGAGGAAGACCGATATCCCGCCGGAGGCGCCGGTGACGTAGGCGTCGATGGCGACGGTGCGCAGGTGGGAGTCATCGGCGGCGAGTTGCTGCTTGCTGGCGGCGATGTCGCGGTTCTCGGCCGAGATCGACGTCTTCAGCTCCGACACCCGCGTCTGAGCCTGGTTGTAGGCCTCGTCGAGGACGCTCAACTTGGCGTAGGCGCTGTCGATCTCGCTGGCCAGGGCAGCCGCCCTCGCCTGCAGGGATTGGATCGTGCCGGCCGTGGCCGGTGTCTGGGCAATCACGGGCACGGCGGCGCCACAGAGCAAGGCTCCAGCAGCGAGGGCAACGAACGAGAGGCGGCGTGGGCGCCTCTCGAATCTGCCCCTGAGTCCGAGGACTCTCCGGGGACGTGCGGCCGCGAGGCTTTCCTCGGCAGGTCTCACAATGAGGCGAACCTAACGTGCCCCGCAAAGTTGCGCAAGCTTCACCGGACTTCTCCGAGCATGTGTCACATACCCGTAACAGCAATCGGATAAACGGCTCTGAGGAATTCGGCTGTCCACCTGTCGCTCCGGTACCTTGAGAAGATGACGGTTGAGGCGAGCGTAGATGGGCCGGACGACACAATGGCGGGTTTCCGTGTCGAGCATGACTCCATGGGTGAAGTTCGTGTCCCCGCTGGTGCCAAATGGGGCGCTCAGACCCAGCGTGCGGTAGAGAACTTCCCCATCTCGGGCAAGCCGGTCGATCCGGCGCTGATCGCCGCCCTGGCGCTCATCAAAGGTGCCTCGGCCACGGTCAACGCCGAGCTCGGAGCGATCGATGGCGACGTCGCCGCCGCACTCGAGGCGGCAGCCGACGAAGTGGCATCGGGCCGTCACGCCGACCAATTCCCCATCGACGTCTTCCAGACCGGCTCCGGCACCTCGACGAACATGAACATGAACGAAGTGCTCGCCCATCTCGCCGGCGCCAGCCTCGGTCGCGAGGTGCGGCCCAACAACGAGCCGAACGTCTCGCAGTCCTCCAACGACACGTTCCCGAGCGCCATCCACCTGGCCGCCGCCCGAGAGATCGTGGGCGACCTCGTGCCCAGCCTGGCGGCCCTCGCCGGCGCCCTCCGCGCCAAGGCCGAGGCCTTCGACGAGGTCGTGAAGTCGGGTCGCACCCATCTCATGGACGCCACGCCCGTCACCCTCGGCCAGGAGTTCAGCGGTTATGCCGCCGCCGTCGAGTACGGGATCGAGCGCTTGGAGGCGAGCCTGCCTCGCATCGCCGAGCTGCCCCTTGGCGGTACTGCCGTCGGGACCGGGCTGAACGCCCCGGCGGGCTTCGCCGCCCAGGTCATCGCCTTGCTGGCCGCTCGCACGGGGCTGCCTTTGACCGAGGCCCGCAACCACTTCGAGGCCCAGGGTGCCCGCGACGCCCTCGTGGAGGCATCGGGCGTGTGCCGGACCATCGCCGTCTCGCTCTACAAGATCGCCAACGACCTGAGGTGGATGTCGTCCGGCCCGCGCTGCGGGCTCGCCGAGATCCACCTGCCCGATCTGCAGCCCGGATCGTCCATCATGCCCGGCAAGGTCAACCCCGTCGTACCCGAAGCGGTCTGCCAGGTCGTCGCCCAGGTCATCGGGAACGACGCCGCCGTCGCCTTCGGCGGGGCGGCCGGCAACTTCGAGCTGAACGTCATGCTGCCCGTCATCGGCGCCAACCTGCTCGAGTCGATCGCCCTGCTCGGCTCGGTCTCCCGGACCCTGGCGGAGAAGTGCGTGGCCGGCATCGTCGCCGACGAGGAGCGCTGCCGCACCTACGCCCTGTCGTCACCGTCCATCGTGACTTCGCTCAACCCCTACATCGGCTACGAGAATGCCGCCAAGGTCGTGAAGCAGGCGATGGCGGAGGGCAAGGACCTCCGCACCGTCGTCCTCGAGCTCGATCTCATGTCGGAGGACGATGTCGACAAGGCCCTCGACGTCCTCGCCATGACGCGCGGCGGGCTCGTCGGAGGGTGATGCACCCCATCGAGCGACTCCGCTGGATCGCCAGGGCGGAAGACGAGCCGGCAGCGTCGCTTGGCAGCGAGGCGGCCTGGACCCTGGCGGAGCTGGCCGAGCAGGAGCCGAATGCCCTGCTGACGGCGTGCCGCCGGCTCCTCGATCGCCACCCGGCCTGCGGGCCGCTCTGGTGGGTGAGCGCCAGGTTGGCGACCGCCGCCGACCCGCTCGAGGAAGGCCGGCGTGCGGCAGCCGAATTGTGCTCGGACTCGACCTCCGACCGCATCGGTCGTCAGCTGCGCGTCTCGTTCACGGCGAGCGACGCCCTCGTGCTCACGAGCCCGATCGAGCTGTCGCTGCCGGCGCTCGAAGCCTCCAAGCCCTACCCGCTCCGCCTCGTGGCGAGCCCCTGGTCGATCCGGCGATCCATGCGCGATCTCTCCGTCGTCGTCTCGTCCGAGGTGACGGGGTGGTCGTCGGACGAGGCCGACGACGCCCTCGAGGGTGCCGCAGTCCTGCTCGTCGAAGTGCTGGCCGCCGGCCGCCACGCCGTGCTCGTGAGCAGGGGAACCGCTGCGGTCGTGCAGTCGGCACGGGCCGCCGGCGTGCCGGCGTGGGCGGTCATCGGGGTCGGCCGCGCTCTGCCCGAACGGCTCTTCGAAG
Source organism: Acidimicrobiales bacterium (assembly GCA_049510975.1). Taxonomy (GTDB): domain Bacteria; phylum Actinomycetota; class Acidimicrobiia; order Acidimicrobiales; family Bog-793; genus JAKACA01. The sequence continues at coordinate 8,271 of JBEKYM010000005.1, read as the reverse complement.
CCGCTCGCGAGCGCGCCGCCGATGAGGTGGACGAGGTCGCCCTGGAGGGGTTCGCCCTCGCCATCGGCCCGGAGCTCACCGGCGATCCGGCCGTCGTCGCAGCCCAGGTCACCTGCCCGCCGGGCCTGGAGCTGATCCGCCGCTCTGTCTGAGGGAGCCGACGCCTTCCGGCACCGAGGGCGAGGCGGTAGCTTCGCGGCCATGGGTGAGATGATCGAGTTTCCGAGCAATGGTTCGAGCGGCGAGGGCTACCTCGCTCTGCCGGAGTCCGGCGCCGGCCCCGGCGTCGTCGTGATCCAGGAGTGGTGGGGCCTCGTCCCCCACATCACCGATCTGTGCGACCGGTTCGCGGCGGAGGGTTTCGTGGCCTTGGCGCCGGACCTCTACCACGGCGAGAAGACGACCGAGCCCGACGAGGCCGGCAAGAAGATGATGACCCTGCAGCTCGATCGCGCCGCCAAGGATCTGAGCGGCGCCGTCGACGTCGTGGCCGAGAAGGGGAGCGGGAGCGGCGTCGGGGTGGTGGGTTTCTGCATGGGGGGCGGCCTCGCCCTCGTGCTCGCCGGCCAGCGTCCTGATGCCGTCAAGGCCGTCGTGCCGTTCTACGGGGGCATCCCTTGGGAAGGGGCGGCGCCCGATTACTCCGCCATCACCGCCGGCGTCCTCATCGAGTGCGCCGGCAAGGACGACTGGGTGAGCCCGGATGTGGCGGCCGAGATGGCCCAGGCCATTCGCGACGCCGGCAACGACGACGTCACCGTGCACGTCTACGAGGAAGCCGAGCACGCGTTCTTCAACGACACGCGGCCGGAGGTCTACGACCCGGAAGCTTCGGCCCTCGCTTGGCAACGCACACTCGCCTTCCTGCGGTCGCATCTCGGCTGAGGTCCGCATCTGGCCGGCGCCATAGCGGCGGTGGGAAGATGGCGGCATGTCTGCGCGCACCCGATCCATGCCACGCCGCTCGTGCCTGTCGGTTCCCGGCTCGAGCGAGCGCTTCCTCGCCAAGGCGCCGGGGGTGCCGGCGGATATGACGTTTCTCGACCTCGAGGACGCCGTTGCCCCCTTGGAGAAGGAGGGGGCACGAGCCAAGGTGGTCACGGCCATCCGGGAGCTCCCGTGGGACGACCGGGTGATGTGCGTGCGGGTGAACGCCTGGGACACCCGCTGGACCTACGGCGACGTGATCGAGGTCGTCTCCGGCGCCGGGGAGCGCCTCGACGAGATCATGCTCCCGAAGGTGCAGACGGCAGCCGAGGTCGTCGCCCTCGACCTGCTGCTCACCCAGATCGAGGAGAACGTCGGCCTGCCGGTCGGTCACGTCGGCATCGAAGCCCAGATCGAAACCGCACGCGGCCTCATCAACGTCGAAGAGATCTGCGCCGCCTCCCGGCGGCTCGAGACGATCATCTTCGGCCCGGCGGACTTCGCCGCCTCCATGGAGATGCCCGTGCTCACCGGGGGCGTGCAGATCCCCGACTACCCGGGCGACCACTTCCACTACGTCTTCTCGAAGATCCTCATGGCCGGGCGGGCGAACGGCCTCCAGGTCATCGACGGGCCGTTCCTGCGGGTGCGCGAGCCCGAGGAGTTCCGCGACTACTGCAAGCGCACGCGCATCCTCGGCTACGACGGGAAGTGGGCGCTGCACCCTGATCAGGTCACGATCCTGAACGAGATCTACTCGCCCACCCAGGAGCAGTTCGATCACGCCTGGGCGATCCTCGACGCCTACAAGCAGGCGACCGAGCACGAGCTGAAGGGCGCCGTCATGTTCGGCGAGGAGATGATCGACGAAGCCAGCCGCAAGATGGCGCTCAAGTTCGTGAGCCGGGGCGAGCGGGCCGGGCTGAAGCGCTCGGAGACGCCGGCGTCCTGACGCCCGTGCGCTTGACCATCCGGGTACGGCCGGGGTCCGCTGCCACCGCCGTCGGTGGTCGTTACGACGGCAACACCTTGGTCGTCCGCGTGACACCGCCGGCCGTGGACGGCCGGGCGACGGAGGCGGCCATGCGGGCGGTGGCCGAGGCGTTCTCGGTGCCGCCTGGACGCGTCCGGCTCGCGAGCGGACTGCGAGGGCGCACGAAGATCGTGGACGTGAGTGGAGAAGACGGCCGGCTGGCTCGACGGCTCGCCGAGCTGCTGGGCGACCCCGAGGAGCCTCAGACGGCCTGAGCCGAGACCTCGCGGGCGCCGGGGGCGGCGGAGGCCACGAAGTCCTTCTGGCGGATCAGCACGGCGCACAGCACGGTGGCCGCGAATGCGATGACGGCGCCGATGAGCAGGATCTCGTTCAAACCATTGACGAAACCCAACGCCGCCGCATGGCGCACCGCCGCGACCAGCGCCGGCGTCGGGTGCGTGCCCGCAGGTGCCGACGTGTTGCCGGTCAGCACCGAGGAGGCGATCGCCGGCGCCGCCGAGTGCAGCGGCGTGCCGGCCAGCTGGGTGGTGATGGTGCCGCGGATCTTGCTGGCGAAGATCGAGCCGAGGGCAGCGATGCCGGTGGCCGTGCCGACCTGGCGAAGGGTGTTGTTGATGCCCGAAGCCATGCCGGAACGAGCCGGTTCGACGACGCCTACAGCAGTGGAGGCGAGCGGGACGTTGATGAACCCGGTGCCGACGCCGGCCACGACGAGACCGGGGATGAGATGTGTCCAGCTGTCTGCGACCGTGATCCCTCGCATGAGGAGGATGCCGACGCCGACGGCGAGAAAGCCCGGGGCGATGAGCCACTTGATCGCCACCCGGTTCGTGAGGCGGCCGGCGAGAAACGCCGTCACGAAGATCGCCCCCGTCAGCACGAGGAAGCGAACGCCTGTCTGCACCGCCGACAGCCTGAGCACGTCCTGGAGGTAGAGGATCAAGTAGGTGATGAGCGAGAAGAGCGAGCCGTTGATGGCGAATGCGGCCACGAGCCCGCCGGAGAATGTCGGCAGCCTGAGCAGGCTGAAGTCGAGCATCGGCGTGGACTGGGCGAGCTCGGCGGCGACGAAAGCGGCGATGAGGACGGCGGAGGCGATGAGCGATCCGACCACGACGCTCGAGGTCCAGCCGTCGGCGGTGGAACGGATCATGGCGAACACGAGCGCCGCCAGCCCGGCCGAGAACGTCAGGAAGCCGAGGTAGTCGGGCCGGCGTCCCATGGGGTTGCGGGACTCCTCGACCTTGAGCAGCGTGACGACGAGCGCCACGACGCCAATTGGCACGTTCACGAAGAAGATCCACCGCCACGAGATGCCGCTCGTGATGACGCCGCCGAGCACGGGGCCGACGGCGACGGCGATGCCCGTGACGGCGCCGTAGACCCCGAAGGCGGTGCCGCGGTCGCGGCCGTGGAAAGCGTTGGCGAGCAGCGACAGCGACGTCGAGAACATCACGGCCCCGCCGACGCCCTGGAAACCTCGGGCCAAGATGAGGAAGAGGGCATTGGTGGCAAGGCCGCACAGCAGCGAGCCGAGCGTGAACATGGCGATGCCGACCGCAAAGACGATGCGCCGCCCGAGCCGGTCGGCGAGCGACCCGGACGTCAGCAGCAGGGCCGCCAACGTCAGGGCATAGGCGTCGAGAACCCACTGGAGGTCGGACAGGGGGGCGTGGAAGGCGTGCTCGATGGCCGGCAGCGCCACGTTGACGATCGTGATGTCGAGCAGGAGCATGAAGATCCCGACACAGACAGCACCGAGGGTCCACCACTTTCGATCCATGCCATGCCCTTCCCGATCCGTGGGGTGCAGCCGTCAGCGACGGTAGCGGCGCTCGCTCAGTCCTCTGCCAGCATGGCCACGAACTTCTTCGCGAACAGGTAGGCGTCGCCCGGCCAGCGTGCCGAGAGGTAGTTGCCGTCTCGCACGGCGAAGGCCGCAGAGTCGTCGCTGCCCGTGCCTCGCCGGCCGAGCGTGATCGGTCCCCGGATGAACCGGGAGGAGTCCTGCAGGGCGGCCGTCACCTCGTCCTGCACCCACGTCGGGTAGGTGCGGTAGTACGAGCCGAGTTTCCAGGCCGTCGCCATCCAGGCGCTCTGCTCCAGGTAGCGCGGCAGGCACGTGGTGAAGCGCTCGCGGATCACCGACCTCGACGTCGCCGGATCGAGCGTGCGGGCGAGCACGAGGACCCCGTGACAGATGGCGCCGACCGGACGGTCGAGCTGCCAGAACTCCGCCACCTGGTGCTGTAAGGCGGTGCTCCCGAGGTACTGGCGCATGCCGGGCGCATGGCCGCCCGGGAGGACGAGGCCGTCGTAGCTCGACGGGTCGACGTCCGACCAGCTGACGGGCTGGCGGAACTCGGGTGCGGCCGCCATCTCGCCGTAGAACCGTGCTGGCTCGGGAGCGGCGCCGAGCTGTCCGAACAGGACGCCCGTCAGCAGGCGCGGGTCACATTGTGGCGGGCTACCGCCACGTTCGGTGGCGAAGACGACGTCGTGGCCAGCGTCGGTCAGGCGGCGCCAGGGCACCGACACCTCGGTCGTGTCGAAGTCCCGGTCCGGAAGCGGGATGAGGACCTTCGCCACGCCTCGGCCTCGGCCTCGGCCTCGGCCTAGGCCCGCTCGGCGAGGCGCCGGGCGATCACCTTCAGGCAGAGCGTCTCGTCGGCACCCTCGAAGATCGAGAGCACGCGTGCGTCGACGAACAGGCGGCTCACCGGGAACTCCTCGGCGTAGCCCATGCCCCCGTGGATCTGCATCGCCTCGCGACTCACCCACTCGGCCGCTCTGCAGACGTAGGCCTTCACCATGGACGCTTCCATGGAGCCTTCGCCGGCGGCCATCATGGCGGCGACCTCGTAGGCGAACTGGCGGCTCGCCTGGATCATGGCGGCCATGCGCCCGAGCTTGGCGCGCGTCAGCTGGTACTCGATGATCGGCTTGCCGAACACGTCGCGCTGGCGGGCGTAGGCGAGGCCCGCCTCGTAGGCCGCCTGCATGACGCCGATCGCCCTGGCTGCGGTCTGCAGCCGGCCGTTCTCGAAACCCGCCATCTGCAAGTAGAACCCCCGCCCCTCTCCCTCGGCTCCGCCGACGAGGTTCTCGGCCGGAACCCACCAGTTCTCGAAGGCGAGCTCGTAGGAGTGCATGCCGCGGTAGCCGAGGGTGTCGATGGGCCGTCCCTCCAGGCGGCCGGCGGGGAGCCCGGCCGGGCGGCCGGCGTCCTCGGGCGCCTGTGCGAGGGTGAACCCATGCGGGTCGGAGTGGGGTTTCTCGACGACGAACAGCGAGAGGCCACGGTGTGCTTTCGACCGGTCCCGATCCGTGCGTGCCAGCAGCATGAGCACATCGGCGCGGGCCGCGAACGTGCACCAGGTCTTGACGCCGTTCACGAGCCAACCGCCGCCCTCGGCCGGGATGGCCGACACCGAGAGGTTGGCGACATCCGACCCGAAGTCGGGTTCTGTCACCGCGACTGCCACCATGAGCTCCCCGGTGGCGATACGGGGAAGGAGGCGGTGCTTCTGCTCCTCCGTCCCCCCGTTCACGAGAGCCCGCGTCAGGATCTCCGGCCGGGTGACGAGAGAGCCGCCGGCGCCGAGGGAGGCACGCGAGAGCTCCTCGGTGGCGACGACCATCCCGAGGTAGTCGTTCTCGCCGCCCGTCGCGAACCCGCCGTATTCTTCTGGCACCGAGAGGCCAAAACCTCCCATGGCGGCCAAACCCTCGATGATCGCCTCGTCGATGTCGGCGTTGGCGCGGTGGATGTGCTCGGCTCGCGGTGCGATCTGCTCGGCGGCAAAGCGGCGGAAGCTGTCCTGCACGAGCTCGAAGTCCTCTTTGAGATGGGTCGGCCCCGGTGTCTCGGCCAGGGCGCCGAGCAGGGCGGGATCGCGTGCCGCCGTGAGGAAACCGGCCAGCGGGGCGTGCCAACCCGGCTCCGTGTCCCACTCGGCTTCGCGCCCGGCCGTCCTGGCGACGAGGTCGGCGATGACGTCCGCGACGAAGGCCGCCGCCAGCAGGGCCTCGGTCTCGCCGTGGGCGCCGTAGCGCAGGGCGGCGGCGGCGGTGTGGACGCCGGCGGTGGCATGGGCGAGGTCGTAGGCGAGCACTTGGTGCTCGTCGAGTCGCTTGCCGCCGTCGCTCACTTGTGACAGGCGCCTCGCCGCTTTCTCGACGATGGCAACGGCCTGCTCGTGGGCGGCCGCGGCGGAGGCGAGGTCGGGGCGTCTCGGGCCTGTCAGGTCGGTCACCGTCATGGCCGACAGGGTAGTGGTGGAAGATCCGGGGCACCTCCGGCGGCCGATAGCGTCTGGAGCGTGCGTGTGACCATGATGCTCTGCGACTCAGCTCAGGTGGCCGACGGCAAGCTGTACATCCTCGGCGGAGGCTGGAGCGTGACGGGTCCCGGCTCCATGCCGTCGGCCGTGGCTCTGAAGATCGACGTGGACTGGACCGCCGCCGGCTCGCCTCACCACTGGGAGCTCTTCCTCGTGGACGAGGACGGCCACTCGGTGCTCGTCGAGACGCCCGAGGGCGAGCGCCCGATGGAAGTCGGCGGCGACATCATGGTGGAACGCCCGCCGAACCTGCGAGAGGGCAGCCCCATCGACGTCGCTCTTGCCGTGAATTTCGGCCCGCTTCCCCTCGAAGCCGGCAAGCGCTTCACCTGGCGGCTGACCATCGACGGGGAGAGCCACCCGGACTGGGTGCTGTCGTTCTCGACCCGGGCGGCCCGGCCGGCCGAGGAAGAGGCCTGACGCCATGACGACGTACGAACGCCCGTTCGGCCGGGCCCTCGAGGACTTCACCGTCGGGGACGTCTACCGGCACTGGCCGGGCAAGACCGTCACGGAGTACGACGATCATCTCTTCTGCATGATCACGATGAACCACCACCCGCTGCACACCGATGCCTGGTTCGCGGAGAACGACGCCCCCCATGGTCGCAATGTCGTCGTCGGCAATCTCGTCTACTCGCTCGTGCTCGGCATGAGCGTGCCGGACGTGTCGGGGTCCTGCATCGCCAACCTCGAAGTCGAGTCGCTCCAGCACAAGAACCCGACGTTCCACGGGGACACCATCTACGCGGAGACGAGAGTGCTCGACGTCGTCGAGTCCCGCTCGAAGCCGGACCGTGGCGTGGTCACGGTGGAGACGAAGGGTTTCAACCAGCGCGGCGAGGAGGTCTGCTACTTCCGTCGCAAGCTCCTGGCGTGGAAGCGGGACGCCCTGCCCGCCCGCCGGCGCCCGTACGACAACGCCTGGGATTGAACCGGAGGCTCCTGAGCTCCGGCGCCGGCTGCTGGCGTGGTGGTCGTCGTCCGGTGTGCGGGCTGATCGGGACCGGCTCCCGTGGCGGCTGGCGGGGGCGGACCCGGGGCCGTTCGGGGTGCTCGTGTCGGAGGTCATGCTCGCTCAGACCCAAGCCGGCCGCGTGGCGGAGCGGTACCCGGAGTTCATGGAGCGTTTCCCCACGCCGGCAGCGCTGGCGGGGGCGTCGCTCGGCGAGGTCCTGCGCGTCTGGCAAGGCCTCGGCTACCCGAGGCGGGCGGCCAACCTGCACCGATGTGCCGGCGCCATCGTCGAGCGGCACGGCGGCACCGTCCCGGCCGACCTGCCGGCGCTGCTGGCGCTGCCGGGCGTCGGTCCGTACACGGCCAGGGCGGTTCTCGCCTTTGCCTTCGACGAGGCGACCATGCCGGTCGACACGAACATCGGGCGCGTGCTCGCCCGCTTCGCCGGCCGCAGTCTCGGCGCCAAACAGGTGCAGTCGATCGGAGACGACGTCCTTGCCGAGACGGCAGCTGCCGGCGGCTCGAGCGGCGCTGTGGCCCTGGCGTACATGGATCTGGGCGCCACCGTCTGTCGCCCGAAGTCGCCGCGCTGTGGGGACTGCCCCTTGTTGTCCGGCTGCATCTGGGGCCGTGCGCGGCTGGCGGCCGGCGAGCACGGGCCCACGCCTGACCCTGCGCGCGGGTCGGCGCGGGTCTCGACGACCCAGGCCCGCTTCGAAGGCTCGGACCGGCAGGGTCGGGGGCGCCTGCTCCGGGCGGCAGGGGACGGACCGGTCTCCGCCGATGGGCTGGCCGCCGCCGCCGGCTGGCCGGCCGACCCGAGCCGCGCCGCACGGGTCGCCGCCACGCTCGTGAGCGACGGCCTCCTCACGATCGACGACGCCGGCTCCTACGTCCTCGGCTCAGGACCAGCGCCGGCCCCGACGCACCCGTTCCTGCCCACGACCGACAAGAGAGCGTCGATCGTGAGCCCGAGGTCGAAGCGCTCGCCGCCGTAGGACAGGGTCGTGTCGTCGATCTGGAGCCCCTGGCGGCGGTGAGCGGCGG
>JBEKYM010000004.1:0-126787 GCA_049510975.1 Acidimicrobiales bacterium | reverse complement strand
GCGGCCAGCAGCAGCGCCTCTGCATCGCCCGGGCGCTGGCGGTGCGACCGAACGTGCTCTTGATGGACGAGCCCTGCTCGGCCCTCGACCCCACCTCGACCCGCCGCATCGAAGAGACCATCAGAGAGATCGCCGACGACGTCACCGTCGTCATCGTCACCCACAACATGCAGCAGGCCCAGCGGGTCTCGCACTCCTGTGCCTTCTTCCTGGCGGCCGAGAACCAGCCCGGGCACATCGTCGAGTCGGGCACGACCGAGCAGATCTTCGAGAACCCCACCGATGAAAGGACTTCGGACTATGTCCACGGACGCTTCGGCTGAGGCTGGACGAGGGGTGGCGAGACTGCGGCGAAGCAGGCGGCGGCTCCGCCGCTTGGCCCGCGGCGCTGTCGCCGCCAGCCTGCTGGCATCGCTCGGTCTCGTGGGCGCCTCGGCGACGATCCTCTCGACACCGCCCGCACTTGCCGCCGGGCCGACGATCACCGGAGCCGGATCGAGCTATGCCGCCGTCGCCATCGAGAACTGGGTGGCGCAGGTGAGCACCGTCTATGGCGACGCCATCGACTACAGCGTGAGCTCGTCGGTCATCGGTCTCAACCTCTTTGCCCAGAAACAGGTGACCTTCGGAGCTTCCGAGATCGGCTACTCCACGGGGCAAGCCAACTACAACCCCAGCTCTCCCTACCAGTACCTGCCGGACGTCGCCGGCGCCACGTGCCTCATGTACAACGTGAAGGGCCGCCTCGGCAACCAGCTGCAGACGCTGAACCTCAACTCGCAGGTCCTGGCGAAGATCTGGACCGGAACGGTCACGAACTGGGACGATCCGGCAATCGCCGCCCTCAACAAAGGGGTCGACCTGCCGAATGCCCCCATCGTCGCCGTCTTCCGGACCGACGCCTCAGGTGAGAACTACCTCTTCTCCCAGTACCTCGACTACCTGCAGCCTGGCATCTGGCAGCCGTTCGTGCAGACGCTGCAGTCCGGGGACCCCGTCAGCGCCAACTTCCCCCAAGGTACGAACCACGGCCATTACAACCTCTCGAACTTCGTGGGCCAGAACGGGTCCGACGGCGCTTCCAACTTCGTCGCCAGCGTCAATGACTCCGTCACCTACGTGGAGACGGCCTATGCACTCCTGCATCACATGCCCTGTGCCTACGTCCAGAACGCCAGCGGGAACTGGGTCGCACCCTCGGAAGAGACCGACGCCGTCGGGCTCGAGAAGGCGCAGCTCCTGCCCGACCTCGAACAGAAGCTGCAAGGCGTCTACTCCAACCCCTTGCCCAGCGCCTACCCGATCTCGGCCTACAGCTACCTGATCACCCCGAAGGGCCCGGGCTCGATCCCGCCGGCCGAGGGAGCGGTGCTCGGACAGTTCATCCGGTTCCTCGCATGTACGGGACAGAACTCAGCGGGAACGCTCGGCTATTCGCCTTTACCGCCCAACCTCGTCGATGCCGATTTCGCCGCCATCAACCGCATTCCCGGAGCGGCGCCCGCCCCGGCGGTCGCCACGGCTGCCAACTGCTCGGACCCGTATGTCGACGGGCAGACGGTGCTGCCAGGTGAGCCCTGCATCGCCGGCCTCCCCTGCCCGAACAACAACGGCGGTGGGAGCACGACGACGACGACAACCACCGTGCCGGGGAGCTCGACAACCGGCACGACAGGTCCGTCCGGACCCGGCCAGAGCAAGACGGGATCCAAAGGAAAGGGCAGCGGCAAGAAGAAGAGCGGCGGCAGCCAGCACTACGGCGGCGGTCCAACGGGGCCGGGTGTCAAATCCGGCAACACCTCGATCGCCAACGGACAGTGGCCGGGTCAAAAGATCGTCCCGGGTGCCGCCCCAGGCTCGAACCTCGACGGCCAGACGCTCGGCAACGAGCTCGCTTCTGAGGACTTCACCCTGCTGGGTGTGAGAGTCTCGCCCGCCACCATGTGGGGCTCCGTCGCCCTGCTCATCTTGCTGCTGGCGCTGCCGCCAACCGTGGCCCGCTCACGCCGGAGGCGACGGCTCGAGCATCTCGCAACATCGGCTCCCGAAGGTGATCCATCGTGAAACCCCTGACGAAGCTGCCCAGAGTGCTGGCCGCGGCCGGCCTCGCCACCCTCGCCCTGTCCTCCCTCACACTCGGGTCGGCGGCCGCCACGGCGACGCCGCGAGCCGCTGCGGCTGCGCCGAGCGCGTGTGCCACCGGAGCGACGTGCGTGACCATCCCTTCGCCCTGCCCGGCCGGGACGACTTGCCCGACCGTGTCGGTCGAGCCGACGACCGAGCTCGGCCAGAACCAGTGGATCTACTTGAACCTGACCGGCTTCCCCGCCGGCAGCACCGCGGAGATCTACTTCTGTTCCAACCAGAACCCCATCACGACCACGGCTGCGCCCTATTGCGTGCTCGAAGGTTCGCCGACCTTCACCTACCCGAGCCAGCAGCTGCCGATCTCCGCCCAGGGCACCGGCGAGCTGAGCTTCCAGACGATCGACGATCCCAACGTGAAAGGCGACGCGCCTTTGATCGGCCAGATCCCTGGCGACACGACGGCGCCGTCGGAGAATTTCTTCTGCGGCGACGCGACGGACCAGTGCTCGGTCGACGTCGTCGACTGGGCGTTGCTGACGCCTCCCCTCCCCTCCAACATCGCCATCCCCGTGCCGGAGGACACCGCCGTCATCCCGCTCGGCTTTGCCCCCCAGAGCAACGGCTGTTCGGCGGCAACGCTCGTGCCGACCTACAGCGACAACAGCATCGAATGGCTGATCCCGCACGAGTCGCCGGTTGTCTGCGCCGGCAAGCAGCCCGCCGTGCCCGTGAACACGGCGACGAGCACGTCGCTCATCCTCCCCTACCTGCAGAGCAACAGCGTGCTGTTCATCGACGATCCGCAGGCGACCGACGTTGCCGCCGCCCTCGCCAAGGTGCACTACACGGTCGTCCCACTGGTCGCCTCGGCCGTCGTCATGGGCTACGTCGCCGCCATGGAACAAGGAGGGCTCAAGTACCCCTTCAACGCCTTCAAGTTGACCCCGAACGAGGTCGCCGGACTGACGACCTACGCCTACCAGGGCCCCTACGACGCTGACATGGTGAAGTGCGCCGGCGGAACGTGCTCGGCGATGGAAGGCATCAACTCCGTGCCGGGTTTCGTGGGGGCAGGCCAGTACGGCGTCTACATCCCGTCCGACGAGACCGGTGTGACCGAGGAGCTGACGGACTGGATCTGCAACGCCCCGAATGTGCCGTTCGTGATCAACGGCAAGCTGACCAAGGATCCGAACACGGCTCAGAAAACGTTCACCACCTCGATCAACCAGACGCCGTGGCCGATCAAGACGTGCACGACGTTCGACCAGTTCCCCCCCTTGAAGCCGCTCGGCACGCTGTTCACGCAGGCGGCCGATCCGCTCCACGCCGTCAAGTTCCTTCGGGCCTTTGCCGTCCCGCCGGAGTTCCAGCTCTCGCCGGTGGCCGGCTTTGCGCCCATCGACTGGGGCGACGCACGCTACGACGGCCTCGACTCCGCCAGCTTGCAGAACGCCGACGGGCAGTTCGAGGCTCCCACCACGGCCTCGGTACAAGCCGAGGTTGCGGCCGAGCCACTCTCGAAGCAGGGCTTCCCGCTGCCCGATCCGAGTCTCAAGGTGAACGGCGGCTACCCGATGTCGACGGTGATCGACGCCCTCGTGCCCGACGGTTCGTTGCCGGCGGCCCAGTCCCGACCCATCGCCGACATGATGAACGAGCTCGTCCACTACATCACGACGGCGTCCCAGCTCCCTGACGGTTACGTGCCGTTGCCGGCAAAGCTGGAAAGCCTCGCCAAGAAGAACCTGGCCAAGGCTCTGGCGGCCGAGAACGCCCCACCGCCGGTTGCGACCACGACCTCGGTATCGGTCAGTCCTTCTGCCGCGACGCAGGGCAGCATTGTCGCCTACTCGGCGACGGTGTCGGCATCGAAGGGCACGCCGACGGGAACCGTGAGCTTCACCTCAGGATCGGCGACCCTGTGCACGGCCAGCCTGGCTCACGGCAAGGCGACGTGCTCAGCCGCAGGCGCACCACTCGGGAGCGACACGGTGACGGCAAGCTACGGCGGGACGGCGGCATTCTCGCCCTCCTCCGGCACGACGGTGCTCGTTGTCTCCGCACCCGCAACCACGACGACCGTGCCGACCGGGACCGGCGTGACGACCACGATCCCGACGCGGGGGACGGTGCCGACCACGGTGCCGCCCACCACTGTGGCGACGAAGACGAAGGGCTCCGGCCCAGGGCTGTCGGTGGCCGACGTGACGCTCTCGGAAGCGGCCGCCAAGGACGCCCTTCCGGTCGCCCTCGCCGTTGGGGGTATCTTGATCGCACTCAGCCTTGGGCTGTCCTTCGTCGGAGTCTTCCGTCGCCGCCATGCCGGTGAGGCCGGTGGGACCGACAGTGCCTGACGGAAGGCTCACTACGGAGCGGCCACACGTGAGTAACCCCGACAACGGAGGCGAGCCGGCGCCACAGCGCCTGCGCGCCACTGAGGCCGAGACTCCAGCCGACAGCTCCAGTGCCCTTTCCGTGCCAGACACCGTCGAGGAGCTCACCCAAGAGGACAAGCCTGCGCGGAGCCGGCGTCGGCGTCGGCCGGGCTCGATCGTCCTGACGGCGGCCGTGATCAGCGCCGGCCTGGGTTTGCTCGTCGTTGCATTCGCGGCGTATCTGTTCGCCTTTACGAGCGTGGAGGCGTTCCACGCCCAGCACCGGCTGGCCGAGCAGTTGGCGGGGGCGGCCGGTCTGGCTGCCCTCAACGGCAAGACCCCGCCGGAGGGTCAGGCCGTTGCGATCCTCGACATCCCGTCGCTCGGCATCCGCCAGATCGTGATCGAAGGAACCTCCTCCCAGGATCTCGAAGCGGGTCCGGGACTGCTCATCGGCTCAGCTCCCCCGGGCACCGGCGGCGACGTCGTCATCGCCGGCCGGCGCACGACGTACGGCTCGCCCTTCGCTCGGCTCGATCAGCTGAAGGTGGGCGACACGGTCCTCGTGACCGGAGCCCTCGGAAAGTTCACCTACACCGTGGCGGCCTCGAGGATCGTGAGCCCCGGGTCGCATCTGCCGGCCGGACCGACGCGGGCGGCCCGCCTCACACTCGTCACCTCGTCGCCGGCGGTCACGGCTTCGTCGTTGCTCATCGTCACCGCAGACCTTGTCGGCAAGCCGGTGGCTTCGGTGCCCGTGAATCACGCCGCCCTGCCGCCGGCCGAGTTCGGCTTGGCCGGCGACTCGGCCGCCACCGCCCCCGCCATCGGCTGGGGGCTGGCGCTCGTCGCCGCCCTGCTCAGCGCCTGGTACCTGCTCCGTCGGTCACGGAGGACTTGGCTGGTCTACGGGCTGGCAACGCCGGTGGTCATCGCTGTCGCCATCTTGTGTTTCGCCAACGCGGCGGCGCTACTCCCGGCGACGCTGTGAGGACAGCTGGTCGCTAGATGTCGAGCGTCTCCTTGCACGGAAGACTGTGGCGGCGCCGATACGTCCGAGTGGTCGGCGCGCTGTTGGCGATCGGGCTCGGCGCTGCTGCCTGCGCCTCCACGCCCGCGGGCACCACCTCGACGACCGAGTCGTCGAGCACGACAACCTCGAGCACCGACGTCACCACGACAACGGTGGGCTACTCCGGATATGTCACGATCGACGGCCACAAGATCGGCATCCCCGAGGAGGGAACACGGCCGATCAGTCCGGCCCAGGGAGTCGGCGAGCAGATCATCATCACGCCGAAGGCGATCGAACCTCACTTTCTCTACTGCCAGGTCGACTTCAAGCTCACGTTCACGAACCTCACGTCGGTGCCGCAACAGCTCGTCTTCGTGAACGACGGCGGGTGGCACTCGCCGAAGATCCCTCCAGGCGGCAAGTGGATCTACACACCCCGCAACGGCATCTCGTTCTATTACGTCACCAAGTCCGGCCTGCAGGCGAGGTTTCAGGCCTCGGCGCCGCTGCCCGGCAACCCCTGATCAGCCGATCAGCCGGGCAGCCGCTCAGCCCGGCTCGGCGCCACCGGCAGCGGTGACGGCACGAACCGCCTCGACGTCGCGGCGCATCTGCTCGATGAGCTCGTCGCTGGTCTCGAAACGAACCTGACCCCGAACCTTCGCACCGACGCCGACGCGGACGAGCTCTCCGTAGAGGTCGCCGTCGAAGTCGAGCAGGTAGGCCTCGACGAGCCGGCCACCCCCGTCCCGGTAGTAGGTCGGGCGCGTCCCGACCGAGATGGCCGCTCGGTAGCGGGCTCCGTCGGGACGCTCGAACCAGCCGGAATAGACACCGTCCTCGGGCAGCTCGATCGCCGTCACCTCGACGTTGGCCGTGGGGAAACCCAGCTCTCTCCCCCGGCGATCGCCGGTCACGACAATGCCCTCGAGGACGAGCTCTCCGTCGTCAGCCACGGCATCTGAGGCTACTGGCAAGGACCTGGCCGCTATCGTCCGTTCGTGCCCGAAGCGCCCACGGTGACAGCTCAGGCTCCGCCTCGCCTCCCTGCGGCCGTGGTCATCCGCGAGGTCGGGCCCCGCGACGGCCTCCAGTCGGAGGCGCCCCTCACGCCGGCAAGACGCGCCGAGCTCGTGGACAGCCTGGCCGGCGCCGGATGTCGCCGGATCGAGGCCGTGAGCTTCGTCTCCGAGCGGGCTGTTCCCGCCATGGCCGGCGCCGCCGACGTCCTCGACCACCTTCAGCGGCGCGACGAGTTCCGCCTCACGGCGCTCGTGGCGAACCTGCGCGGCGCCGAGGCGGCGCTTCAAGCGGGCGTGGACGAGATCACCGTCACGGTTGCAGCCTCTGCGGTCTACAACGAGCGCAACGTCCGCCGGTCCATCGACGAGTCGGTTCGCGAGATCGCCCTCATCTGCGATCGTGCGGCGCCGACGACACCAGTCGATGCCGTCGTGTCGTGCGCCTTCGGCTCACCCTACGAAGGTGACATCGACCCAGCAGACGTGCACCAGCTGTGCGGGCGCCTCCTCCAGTGCGGGAGCACCGCCCTCACCCTTGCCGACACGACCGGGATGGCCACACCTCGTCTCGTGGGGCAGCTGCTCGACCTCACGGGCACCGACGTCGGCCTGCACTTCCACGAGACGCGGGGCACCGCACTCCTCAATGCCTATGCGGCCTTGCAGGCCGGCGTCACGCGGTTCGACACGGCGGTCGGAGGGCTCGGAGGCTCGCCGTTCGCGGCGGGAGCCGGCGGCAACCTCGCCACCGAGGATCTCGTCGCCCTCCTCGACGACTTCGGCATCCCGACCGGGATCGACCTCGAGCTCTTGATTGCCACGTCCGCCGAGCTGTCCGAGCTCCTCGGCCATGCAGTCCCGAGCCGCATCTCCGGCGCTGGACCTCGTACGCGTCTTGCCACCTGATCGGCCGCGTAGTCGTCCGATGGTCGCCTACGAGTGAACCGCTCGGTCGGCTGCTGTTCGCGTCCTGCCAGGGTGCTGTTCGCGTGCCTTGCTATCGAGATCCCACTGATCAGCTCCCCCAGGGCTTAGTCTGGTCCCATGACGCTCCTGCAAGGCCCGGAGCGGGTGAAAGTTCAAGTCCCGGTCATGCGACCGCGCCGTGGCGAAGGAGCACCTCGAGTGGAGCGAGAGCGGTTGGGTTTCCGGGCTCGGATGACCGACCACCTCGCCGTCGCCGTCGGCACCGAGCAGGGCTTGTTCATCATCAGCGACGGCATACCGGACGGGCCCTACTTCAAGGGCAGTGAAGTCGCTGCCTTCCTCCAGACCGAGCGTGGGTACCTCGTGGCCACAACCCGCGCTGGCGAGGCCGCCCTCTGGCTGAGCAACGACGACGGCCAGAGCTGGAACGACGCGGTCACACCGCTGCTTGACTTCCCGGCCGAGACCGGCGCCACCCTCGCTCGGATCTGTCAGATTCAGGTCGACGACGGGTCGTCCGGCGAGGATGGCAAGCACCCCGTTCTTGTCGGGACGGAGCCGGCGGCGCTCTTCCGCTCGATCGACGGTGACCGCTTCGAGCTGGTGCGCGGCCTGTGGGACCACGCCGACCGGGCCACCTGGGGCGACAACCCGGGCAACGCCCTCGACACCGTGCTCACGCACCCCGATCGGCCGGGTCGCATCATCGTCGCCATCGAGAGCGGAGGCGTCTACCGCTCCGACGACGGAGGCGAGACATGGCACGCTCGCAACGGTGGCATGGCCGTGCATGCCTCGGCGGATGCCTCCGGCGCGCGGCGCCACGTCTACAAGCTCGCCATGGATGCCGCCAGTCCGGACGCCCTGTTCGCCCAGACCGACTCGGGCACGTACCGGTCGGAGAACGCGGGAGACAGTTGGACGCCAGTGGGGCGTGCTGGGGAGCCGGATGGTTTGGCCTCGGACTATGGGTTTCCTGTCGTTGCGCACCCGGTGGAACCGGGAACGGCGTTCGTGTTCCCCCTCGAGTCGGAGTCGTATCCGTGCAGCCCGGGCGGCAGGCCTCGCGTCTACCGCACGACGGATGGCGGCGGCCACTGGGCGGTGCTCGGTGACGGGCTCCCTTACGAGAACGCCTACGTGACGGTGCTCGGTGAGGCTTTCACGATCGGCCAGAGCTCGCCGTATGCGCTCGTACTGGGCACCCGGAGCGGCCAGATCTTTGCCTCTGTCGACCACGGCGACCGTTGGCGGCTCGTTGCAGCCGGCTTGCCGCCGGTGCTGTGCCTGCGCGTCCTCGACTGAAATCTGCTCCCGTCGCCGCACGCTCGGCACGATGTCGCGCGCAGCGGCTAGACACGCTGCATGGCTCAACCCCACGCCTTGCCCACCGGCTCACGAGGCCCCGGTGACCGCAGCGTCCTCCTCGTGGACCATCCAGCGGTGACCGACCGGGTCACTCAGCTGCGCGACGCCACGACACCGAGCAACATCTTCCGCCAGCTCGTCTCCGAGGTCTCCGCCTTCGTCGCCTACGAGGCCCTGCGGGACCTCTCCATGTCCGGAACGGCGCTCGACACGCCCGTAGCCGCCGGCGTGTCGTTCCCGCGCATCGACGAGACGGTGCTGCTCGTCCCCATCCTGCGAGCTGGCCTCGGCATGGTGCCGTCGATCCAGGAGCTGCTGCCGCTCACACGGGTCGCTCACGTCGGCCTCCGGCGGGACGAGATCACTCACGAGTCCGACGTCTACTTGAACCGGCTTCCCGCCGATCTTGCCGGCCGCCGCGTCGTCGTGTGCGACCCGATGCTGGCAACGGGAGGTTCGCTCGCGCAGGTGTGCACGCTCGTCGCCGACCGCGGGGCGACCGACGTCACGGCTCTGTGCCTCATCGCCTCGGTGCCCGGTCTCGAGCACTTCCACACGATCCACGCGGGTATCCGGGTCGCCTGTGCCGCCGTCGACCTCGAGCTGGACGAGCGCGCCTACATCGTTCCCGGTCTTGGCGACGCAGGCGATCGGTTGTTCGGGCCGCCCGACTGAGCACGACAACTGCCGGCACGGGGCCTCACCGGCCGATGTCCTCGTTCCAGAGCTCGGGGTTGGCTGAGATGAACGCCGCCAGCATCTCCTCACAGCGCTCGTCGTTGAGGTCGATGACCTCGACCCCGAGCTCGGCGAGCCAGTGATGGCCACCGTCGAAGTTGCGCGACTCGCCGAGCACGACCGCACCGATGCCGAACTGGCGCACGAGCCCACTGCAGTACCAGCACGGCGACAGCGTCGTCACCATGACGCAGTCGCCGTAGTGGCGGCGGCGGCCGGCATGGCGGAAGGCGGCCGTTTCTGCGTGGAGCGACGGATCGCCATCCTGCACACGACGGTTGCGACCCCGACCGAGCAGGGCACCGTCACGCTGGAACAGTGCCGCACCGATCGGGATACCGCCCTCTGCCATCCCAGCGCCGGCCTCCTCGAGGGCGACGTCCAGCCAGGCGGACACCGCCTCTCGCCGGAGAGGTGCAAACGGCGTCGGCAGGTTGGTCATCCCCCCAGCCTGCCTCGTCCGGACGGCCTGCTTGCGCTGGGCGTCTCCACCGGCCAGAGTCAGGCCGTGACCGCCGATCGCACCTATCTCGCCACCGTGGGTTCCCAACGGATCGACCTCCCCCTCGTACAGGTGGCACCAGGGATCTCGATCGCCCTGCTGATCTGTGTCGACCATGGCGTTCGTTTCGCCGAGAGGGCCGGCCGTGAGCTGGCGGAGATTCTTGCGCCGCTCGAGGTCGAGATCGTCGCCTCCGTCGCCACCATGGGAATCCCACTGGCCATCGAGGTCACCCGAGCACTCGGGCTCGACGACTACGCCATCTTGCACAAGACCCCCAAGATCCACCTCGCCGACGCTGTCGACGAACCCGTCCGCTCGATCACGACCGACCGTGACCAGCGGTTGCTGTTCGACCGGGCTCGCCGTCACGTCGTCGAAGGCCGGCGGGTGGCCATCGTCGACGACGTCATCTCGACGGGTGGATCCAGCCGGGCAGCGCTCAACCTCGTCCGCAAAGTGGGAGGCGAACCCGTCGCCTTCGGCGCCCTGCTCACCGAAGGGGGTTTGTGGCGGAGTGCTCTCGGCGCCGACGCCGCCAAGGTGCACGCCCTCGGCTCGATCCCGCTGTTCCGGCACAACGACGACGGCTCGCTGGTCGAGGACTGGGGCCCGACCAGCTGAACCTCACGTCGTCGAACCGTCCGAGGCGAAGATGGCGTCCTGAGTGGCACGCTGGCGGGCCACGGACCGGCGTGCCAGCAGGAAGTAAGTGGCGCCGCCGACCGCGAGGCCCGTGAAGACGCTGAAGTCGGCTCCACCGGCAGCCCCGGCCGGCCCGCCGGTGGCCACGGTGATCTCGTGCATCCAGTCCGCCACATGGAACGTCGGGGAAAGGGCCGACATGGCTGCCGCCATACCGAGCAACTGGGCGATGATCGCCGACCAGTTCACGCCACCCGAGTACCAGTACAGGCTCGTCCTCGTGGTGTCCTGCAACTCGGCGGCGACGTAGCGGGACCGTCGCATCCACCAGTCGACGAGGAAGATGGCACACCAGGGGGCGATCCAGACGATGACGACGTCGACGAAGTCCTTCATGTACGTGCTGAAGTGCGAGTTGAACACGGCGTAGGTCGTGACGACGAGGCAGATGGCGCTGTCGAGCAGCACACATTGGTACCGCCTCCATCGCAGCCCGAGTGCTTGCAGCGTCACCCCGGACGAGTACAGGTCCAAGCTGTTGATGCCGAAGAGCTGCACGATCGCGAACGCGAGAAAGACGACGACGAACCACCCGGGGATGGGGCTGTGCGCCGTCAAGGACTGGAAGGGGTTGGCGCCGTTCCAGGTAGCACCGGTTCCCACGAAGGTGAACACGAGCGCCCCGAGGACCATGCAGAGGGCCTCGGGGATCGCCGTCCCGAGGAAGAGCCAGCCGACGGTGGCACCCTTCGACGCACGACGTGGCAGGTATCGGCTGTAGTCGTTGCCGCACTCGGTCCATCCGAGGCCGGTCAAGGTGATCGTGAACGCCAAGCCCACGAAGTAGAACTGCCAGTCGACCGAGGAGCTGGCGGGAACCTGCAAGTGGGCGTGCCCGGCGGAGTAGGCGAAGAGCACGAGGAAGATCGCCACGAACGGCGCGATCAGCCAGCGCAGCACTTTCACCATGGTGGCATGCCCGAGGAACGGCAGCAGGATTTGGACTCCGACCGCCAGCAGGATGAAGACGAGTCGTGCGGGGGTGCCCGGGTGCAACCCCGCCTTGGTCGACAGGACGAGGGCTGCGCCCACGATCAAGATCAGCCCTTCGACCTCGAAGCCGAGCAGCGTCAGCCAGTTGAAGAAGGCGACGAATTTGGACCCTTGTGGCCCATAGCTCGCCCGGTTGATGGCGAACACGGTCGTGCCGGTGTCGGGACCCTGCAAGCTGCAGAGTCCGACGAGGAGCCATGACAGGTTCCCGATGACGATCAGGCTCAGCGTCTGGCTGAAGCTGAAGCCGAAACCCATCAAGATGGCGCCGTACACGAAGTACTCGACGTTGACGCTGGCGCCGGCCCACAGCCCGGCGAGATCACGGGGTCTCGCCCACCGCTCGGTCTCGGGGATGAAGTCGATTCCGTGCTGCTCGACGTGGAAGGCCTGATCCTCTGCCGGCAGCTCGCCCGGGCCGGCTGTGGCGGTCGTCGTCACTGCTTTCGAGGGGCGGTCAGGAACAGCCGCTCGTTGCTCCGCAACTCGGGCAGGCGTAACACGAGCCGGCCCGCTGCATCACATTGCCGCACGCGTAGCAGAAGGGGGCGTCACGGTTCTCGAACGGTGCGGAACGACTCCCGGCGGGATGGCCGCCCTGGTGCTCGCTCGGAACCGACTCGGCCGTGTCGCCGCCGGCACCGAACCGCTCCCGCTCCCGGCGTCCGGCATCGCCGGCATCGACGTCTTCCAAGCCGGGAAGGGTCGGTTGTGTGCGCTCGTGGGTGGAGAGGACGCCGAGCTCGATGCGCTCGTCGAAGCTCAGGTAGTCGAGCGCCAGGCGACGGAAGATGTAGTCGACGAGGCTGGAGGCGAGACGGAGCTCAGAGTCGTCGGTGATCCCGGCGGGCTCAAAGCGCATGTTCGTGTACTTGCGGACGAAAGTCGACAAGGGCACTCCGTGTTGGAGGCCGAGGCTCACCGAGATCGAGAAGGCGTCCATCACACCCGAGAGCGTCGAGCCCTGCTTGGACACTTTCATGAAGACCTCGCCGGGCCGGCCGTCCTCGTACTCGCCGACGGTGACATACCCCTCGCAATCGGCCACGCGGAAGGCGAAGGTGTTCGACCGGCGACGGCGCGGCAGCCGCGTACGGGTCGTGGCGGCCGGAGCCGTCACGTGCGAGTGCTGCAGCGCGTCCTCGAGCTCGGCGATCTTTGCCGTGAGCTCGGCCTCCTTGGCCGCAAAGGCCGTCGAGGCGAGCTCGTCGCGCACGCCGGGGTCGTTGTCGCTCGGAGCGGCTGCCCCTTCCTTCTTCGTCGTCGAGAGCGGCTGGGCGACCTTGCAGTTGTCCCGGTAGATGGCCACCGCCTTCAACCCCATCTGCCAGGCGTCGATGTGCAGCTGCTCCACTTCTTCGACTGTGGCGTACTCGGGCATGTTGATCGTCTTCGAGATCGCGCCGGAGACGAACGGCTGAGCGGCCGCCATCATCTTCACGTGCCCGAGGTAGTGGATCACGTTGTCACCCATCGAGCAGGCGAAGACCGGAAGGTGCTCGGCCTTCAGCTTGGGCGCTCCCATGATCGACTTGTGCTCGTCGATGTGGGCAACGATGTCGATGATCTCGGCGTCCGAGTACCCGAGCTTGCGAAGGGCCCGGGGCACGGTCTGGTTGACGATCGACATCGTTCCGCCGCCGACCAACTTCTTCGTCTTGACGAGACCGAGGTCGGGCTCGATGCCGGTGGTGTCGCAGTCCATGAGGAACGAGATCGTGCCGGTCGGCGCCAGCACGGTCGACTGCGAGTTACGGACCCCGTACTGCTCGGCAAGCTCGACGGCATGATCCCAGGCCTCCTGGGCCGCCGAGAGCAGATCGGTCGGGACCGCCTCCTCGTCGATCTTGGCGACCTCGGCGCGGTGCATGCGCAGGACGTTGAGCATCGGCTCGGCGTTCTCGTGGAAGCCTGCGAACGGGCCCATCCGGGCAGCCGTGCGAGCAGACGTCTCGTAGGCGGCACCGGTCATGAGCGCCGTGATGGCGCCGGCCCAGGCGCGGCCCTCGTCGGAGTCGTAGGGCAGACCCTCCGACATGAGCAGCGCCCCGAGGTTGGCATAGCCGAGCCCGAGCTCGCGGAACTTGCGGGTGGTGTCGCCGATCTTCTCGGTCGGGTAGTCGGCGTTACCGACGAGGATCTCCTGTGCGGTGAAGACGACCTCGGTGGCAGCCCGGAACCCGGCCACGTCGAAATGACCGCCCTCCTCCATGAAGCGCAACAGGTTGAGGCTGGCCAAATTGCAGCTGCTGTTGTCGAGGTGAACATATTCCGAGCAGTTGCGCACGACGACGCCGTTCACAACGTAGGAGTGGTTGCGCGGCTCGGACAGGTTGTAGGTCAGCTCTCGACCGTCGGCCGCCCGCTCTGCGAGACGCACCGTGCGGTCGACGTCATAGAAACCGTGTTCGCCACCCGAGGCGACCTCGTCGAGCAATGCCGACTTGCGGGAGAGGCTGAAGCCGATCTCGGCGGCGAACTGCCGGATGGAGCCCGAGGCGATCCGCAGGTCGTAGGCGGGCCCACTGGCATACGTCGTGGACGTGCCGTCCTTACGGGTGTAGCTGAAGCCCGTTGCGTGCGCGTCCTTCCGTGTCTGGTAGATGTGGCTCGAGATGCCGAAGGTCGTCAGCAGTCGCTGCACCCCGCGAAGGAGCTCCGGCGAGATCGAGCCGAGGCCGACGTAGCAACCCTTCGAGTGATCAACCCGGACGCACCCATCGGCATCGAACAGACCGCGGAGAAACGCCGAAGCAGCGAACGCCGGGGCCTGCTCGATCGCCCACGGCACCTGCTTGTAGGCCCCGGTGACCGACTTCACTCCAAGGGACTCGAGGAACCGCTTGAACGGGGCGCGGCCGAGGCGCAGCTGTGCCGTGCCGTTCGCTTGCTCCGAGAGCTTGATCGGCCGATCGCCGTTGACCCACTCGAGCAGCTCTGCGTGTCTCGGCAGCACTTCGTCCCGATCTTCCGCTGAACCGTAGATCGTGCTCGTGGTGTTGCCCGACGTCGACCCGTCACCGACAAGCCAGCCGAGGTAGTGCGCGAACTCTTCGGTCCACTCCTCCGGAAAGCGGAGCAACTCGTTCCGCCCGAACGCCTCCCGATACGTCGCAGGATCGGTCGGGACCGGAAGAGCCAGGTCGGCTTCGACCGCCGGCGCCGGAACATCGAGCACCTTGACGCGGTCGTCAGCCGTCAAGTCCTCCGCCGCCACGTAGCCGCGGTTGGCCGTGAAGATCTTGTGCGAAGGCGTGCACCGCAACTCCATGCCGTTGTCAAAGCGCAACCGCACGATGTCGTTGTACCCGGTGATCATGATCGCCTCTGGACTGGACAGCACCGCCTTCTCGACCGGCTCGGCATTCGTCGCGTCGTGGGTGTAGACGGCGAACTGCTCGCCCTGATTCACCCGGTCGACGAGGGCGTCAAAGCGAACGAAACCCTTGTCCGTGTGAACCAGCATGTCCGCGGTGAAACATGG
This sequence comes from Acidimicrobiales bacterium, assembly GCA_049510975.1. Lineage (GTDB taxonomy): Bacteria > Actinomycetota > Acidimicrobiia > Acidimicrobiales > Bog-793 > JAKACA01. Next base: position 111,567 of record JBEKYM010000004.1, on the reverse strand, counting down.
ATTGCTTCCGCTGATCCGCCCAGTATTGGGCGCCGTGTGCCACTTGTTGATGGTCGTGTCGTACTGCAGGCCAGGATCGGCGCACTCCCAAGCTGCTTCGGAGATCTGTCGGAACAGGTCGCGTGCTTTGACGGTCTCGAGCACCTCGCCGGTCGTGCGTGCAACGAGTCCCCAGTCACTGTCCTCGAGGACGGCCCGCATGAACTCGTCGCTCACGCGAACCGAATTGTTGGCGTTCTGGTACTGGGTGGAGTGGCTGTCCTCACCGTCGAGGTCCATGTCGAAGCCAGCTTGTGCCAGCACCCGGGCCTTGCGCTCCTCCTTGGCCTTGCACCAGACGAACTCGCGGATGTCCGGGTGGTCGGCATCGAGGATGACCATCTTGGCGGCACGACGCGTCTTGCCGCCGGACTTGATCGTGCCGGCGGAGGCATCGGCGCCCCGCATGAAGCTCACCGGTCCCGAGGCGGTACCGCCGCCTTCGAGGGGTTCCCTGGAGGAACGGATCCTCGACAGGTTCACGCCGGAGCCGGAGCCGCCCTTGAAGATCGTGCCTTCCTCCACGTACCAGTTGAGGATGGAGCTCATCTTGTCGTCGACGGCGAGGATGAAGCAGTTGTGGACACGAAGGCCGGCGCTCAGGTATTCGCCGCTCTCGGTCTGGATGTCATAGACGTCCATGGATCCGAGGTCGTCGATCGCGGCGATCTCGAGGCGCTTCGACGGGCGAGATGCGAGCCCTGTGAGCTCGAGCGACTGCTCGAGCTTTGCCGCCTTGCCCGGATCGACGAATCCGACCTCGTCGGCGAACGTCCGCCGATCCCCGAGCGGGCGGATGCTCAAGCAGTAACGCCCATGGCGGTCCGCACGACGATCTGGCTTGAACGACACCCGGGCGAAGATGCCGAACCGCGCCAAGAGTGCCTGCGCGCCGCGGACGATCCCCTCGGAGATCAGATCGAGAGCGACAACCGCCGCCCTCGGACGAATCGAGACGTAGCCGTCCGCTTGGAACAAGCTGCGCAAATAGGCCGCAACGATCGGCAGTGGCGCCGAGTACAGGTGCTCCGGCACCGACATCTCCGCTCCGCGCTCCTCGAGCTGCCAGCGTGCAACGAACTCCTCGAGCACGTGACCGTAGAGCCGAGTGCGTCGGCAGTCGAGCGTCTCGTCCTGGGTCTCGACCGTCCGCTCGTGGCGGTGGACACCCGGAAACACGACGTCGAGGGCCGCCGACACCCAGGAGAGCTCGGCCGGTGTCACGGTCATGGCTTCGAGTGTGAGTGACTGGTTGGTCCCGTCGTAGCGCCCACAGAAGCGGTCGGACTGGATCCAGCCGGCAAGGGCCGCCTCGGCGATGTCACGACCGGACACCTCTCCCTCGCCCCAAGAATCGGTGCGATACCAGGCGAGCTGATCCCCCACCTTCAGCTCTCCGGCCGGTACGAACCGTCCGCTCTCCTGTCCACTTGCTCGCCACACGAGGTGATCAGCGGTCACGTCCAGCTGGTGACCTGATTTCGTCGCCAGGCGGAGCACGTGCTTGTGCCCGTTCGCCTTCACGGCCACGATCTGCGTCACGCCGTTTGCGTCGAAGACCTTCCTGCCGACAGCGCCGTCCTCCACAAGGCTCCCGATCGGGACAAGGCCCTCCGGTGTGGAGACGAGGGCGCCGTAGGGCTGGCAGGCGCTCGCCTGCTGCGGTACGCCCTTCACTCCGATGTTGAACCACACCGGTGAGTTGAAGGCGGCCTTCTGCTCGACGATGAGGTGCTTCAGCTCGTCGCTGAAGGCCGCTGCCTCGGCGGCGTCGACGAAATAGCCGTCCTTCGAGCCCCATGTCGTGATGGTGTCGACGACCCGGTCGATGACCTGGCGGAGCGAGGTCTCGCGCTCAGGCGTGCCGAGCGTCCCCCGGAAGTACTTCTGGGCGAGGATGTTCGTGGCGTTCATGCTCCAGGTCGAGGGCACCTCGACGCCGAGCTGCTCGAACGCGACCGCCCCGGTGCGGTAGTCGGAGATCCGCGAATCCCGTTGCTCCCAGGTCACCTGGTCGTACGGGTGCTTTCCCTCTTCGGTGAAGTAGCGGCCGAGGCCGATGCCGAGACGCTCTCCTGCGACAGCCATTCTTTCCCGTCCCTCCCTAGGCCGGTTCCACCGGCTTTGATCCTAACGCCACAAGATATTGTGGTCTGCCTGTGCGGTACCACCAGGTAGGGGGGTAATTACAGCACCGTAGTTACGTGCCTGTCAACGGGAAGGCTGTGCCTGCGGTCCTGGTCAACGGGTGCTCGCGAAGGTTCGCAGTTGCGCACCAGCGCGAGCAGGGCCCCGAGTGTGGTCGACGCGTCATCTCGAGGATGAAGCTACGCCGAGGGTGTGTCATCGCTGCCGACGCCGGCGGTCTGAGTCCAAGGCGGCTCGAGGCGCCAGCCGCTACGGTGCGGCCTCATGGGTGTCGTGGTCGCCATCGACGCGGGGACGACCGGTGTGCGCGCCCTTGCCATCGGGCTCGACGGCAACGTCGTCGGCTCCTCCTATCGGGAGCTGACCCAATACTTTCCCCAGCCTGGATGGGTGGAGCACGATGCCGAGGAGATCTGGCAGCTCGTCTCGACGACGCTCGCCGAGCTGACCGCTGCACTGGCCGGCGACCGCGCAACGGCGGTCGCTGCCGTCGGCATCACGAATCAGCGCGAGACCGCCGTAGCCTGGGACCGGCGGACGGGGCGAGCCTTGCATCGTGCCATCGTGTGGCAGGACCGGCGCACGGCCCGGCGCTGCGAGGAGCTCGAAGCGGCGGGGCACCTCCCCCTTGTCCGCCAACGGACCGGGCTCGTTCTCGACAGCTACTTCTCGGCCACGAAGTGGGAGTGGATGCTCCGCCACGGCGAAGTGGCAGCCGGTTCCGACCTCATGCTCGGAACCGTGGACGACTGGATCTGCTGGAAGCTCACCGGCGGCGCAGATCGCGGTGTTCACGCCACCGACGCCTCGAACGCCTCCAGAACGCTGTGCTACGACATCGTCGACCAGGCGTGGTCCGACGAGCTGTGCGACCTCTTCGGCGTCCCGACTGGCGCCCTCGGAGAGGTTCGACCTTCCTCGGGACGTTTCGGGGTCGTGTCCGGCGACGTGGCGGCGGGCCGCCTCAGCGGCGTACCGCTGAGCGGGATCGCCGGCGACCAGCAGGCGGCGCTGTTCGGGCAGTGCTGCTTCGAGCCTGGAATGACGAAGGTCACCTACGGCACGGGCAGTTTCGTGCTCATGAGCCTCGGCGAGGTGTGCCCTCCGCCGCGCGACGGCCTGCTCACGACGGTGGCGTGGCAGCTCGGTGATCGGTTCAATTACGCCCTGGAAGGAGCCATCTTCTCCTCCGGCGCCACGATCCAGTGGCTGCGGGACGGACTGCAGATCATCGAGCGAGCCGACGAGGTCGGCGCCCTCGCCGCCTCCATCGAGTCCAACGAGGGCGTCGTGCTCGTGCCCGCCTTCACCGGCCTTGGCAGCCCCTGGTGGGATCCCGACGCTCGGGGCACCATCGTGGGCTTGTCACGAGGTATCGGGCGGGCGCATCTGGCGCGGGCGGCGGTGGAGGCGATCGCGTATCAGACGCGCGACGTGATCGACGTCATGACCGCAGCCGGCGGCCACGCCGTGACCGTACTGCGGGCCGACGGCGGCGCTGCCGCCATGGACCTCCTCCTGCAACTGCAGGCCGACCAGTCCCGGGTCGAGGTCGTGCGCCCCCGCACGACCGAGGTCACGGCCCTCGGCGCAGCCATGCTCGCCGGCTTGGCCGAGGGCGTCTGGGGCTCGCTCGACGACCTCAAAGCGCTCTCGCCCCCGCAGGCGACGTTTCAGGCCGTGGCGACGGCAGCCAAAGCGGACCGCGACCATGCGCAGTGGCGCCGGGCCCTCGAGCGCTCGAGAGGTTGGGCGGGATCGGGCTGAGCGCCGGCGACGGGCGGCTCGGCCGGGCTCAGGCGTCCGAGGCGACGCCGACCCGCATCGGGCCCGCGACGTTGTCCGGCGCCGCCTCGGCGTCCGCGCCAGCGGACGCCGCCTGCAACCGGGCCTCCTCGGCTGCTTGAGCCGAGCGGGAGGCGTACCGGTCGATGTACTGCTGGCCCGAGAGCTGGCGGATCTCCCACATGACCTCGTCGGTAGCCTGGCGAAGGACGAGCGGGTCGTCGAGGCGCTCGCCGTAGCGGGCGACGAGGTCGATCGGCTTTCCGAAAGCGATGTCCACCGGCTTGAAGGGGCGCAACATACGAGCGCCGATCGGTTGGATGGCTCGAGTGCCCTTGATGCCGGCCGGGAGGATCGGGCAGGAGGCCGCCAGCGCCAGGCGGGCGACGCCTGTTCGGCCGCGGTGCAGTCGCTCGTCCGGCGACCGCGTGCCCTCCGGGTAGATGCCGATGCAGCCCCCCGACTGGAGCACCGTGAGCGCCTCGCCGAGTGCCTTTTGCGAGGCGGAGCCGCCGGATCGCTCCATCGGGATCTGCCCGACCGCTCGGAAGAACCACTTCGTCTTCCAGGATTGGAAGTACTCCGCCTTCGCCACGAAGGTCACCCGCCTCGGGACGGAGAAGGGCAGAAACAGCGAATCGCAAAACGCCTGGTGGTTGCAGGCGATGATGAGGCCACCGGACTCCGGGATGTTCTCGGTCCCGGTGACCTGCACGCGGAACACGAGACGGAAGATCGGCGAGAGGATCGCCTTGATCACTCCGTAGAACATGAAGCCACAGTAACCCCAGGGCCGCGTGATGTCTCGGTGACGATCTCATCACGACCCACTTTCGCCCCATTGACCACAGAAGGCCCTGGCAGTAGCGTTGCGACGTTCGTGCGGTCGGCGGGACGCGGTGCGTCCGGCCAACGTGCCATGGGTGGGACGAAGGTGAGACACGAGTTCGCGTTACGAGATCGGCGTCGAGGTCGGCGTGCCGATGGCCAGGGAGTTCTCGCGTCCGCAGCCGTCCTGGCCGTGGCCGGACTGCTCGCGCTGGCGACGGCGTCTCCCGCCGGAGCAGCCACCGGCGCTCATCGGTCGAGTCGCCCAGCGGCCCGAACCGCCCGTTCGGCCGGCGAGTCGCTCCTCGACACGCGCTGGGCACGCGCAGCCCGCGGCCTGGCACCGGTGGGTGCCGGTGCCGACGTGCCACGCGAAGTGCCCAAATTGGAAGCGAACGATGCCCTCCCGCGGCCTGCGTGGTGGAACGGACCGTGTGACGTCGGCGACAACGCCATCTCCTACCAACTGGCGGCTCGTTTCGACGGATTGCAGGACTGCGGCCCCGGCTCGGGCCTGAGCGGGCAGGACTACCTGACGGACTTCTACACCGGATCGTGGGGCGAATACGAGTGGGAGTGCGTAGAGCTGTCGATGCGGTGGATGTACATGGCTTGGGGCGTGGCACCGTATGCCGCCAACGGCAACGGCGTCGTTCCCAACTACCCCCACGGCGAGGCCGGCTACCCCGACGTCACCGACGTGGCGAACGGCACGAAGGGGGAGGCTCCACAGCCCGGTGACGTCCTGTCCATCGACAACTCCGACCCTGACGGCCACACCGAAGTCGTGTCCGCCTCTTCGGTCAACGGCCTCGGCAACGGCTTCGTCACCGTGATCACCGAGAACAACCCCGCCGGAGCCAGCGGATGGGCCACGCTCTCGGTCGCCGACTGGGTCGTATCGGACGGCAGTCCCGGTGACGTCGTGGTCGGCTGGCTGCACAACCCCAACTGGACACTGGAAGAGCCCGTTCTCTGGAACATCAACGCCGCCGGCGATCTCGAAATCGCTGACGGCGACGCTTTGGGGTCACCGGAGGCGACGGTTGCGACAGGTGTGGCAACGGCAGAAGTCATCGGTGGCGACGGGTACTCCCCCACACCGGTGGTCGTAGCGCTGACGACGACGGGCGAACTGGAGGGCGGCTACTACGTTCCCGGGCTCACCGGCCGATCCCTCACGCCGATCGCCGCGGGCGTGGAGTCCTACAGCCTGGCGGCAGGTCCCGGAGTGAACGGGCATCCGGTGCTCGCCTGGGTGACCGACGCCGGCAACGTCGAGGTCTCCGACGGAGGGCTGTTCCAACCGCCCCTCACAGAGGCCACCGGCGCCACGGCCGTCGAGGTGGCGCCCGACTCCGGTCCGGGCGGCGCGGTGATCGGCTACCTGTCGAGCAACCACACGTTCTACGACCGCCAGGGGCCGACCGCATTGACGCCGGGAACACCCTGGAACACCGTCGCCGGCAACGTCAGTTCCATCGCGTTGGCCGGGGGGGACGAGGCGGCGGCCGACGTCGTCGAGGCCTACCTCAGCGCTGGCACGTTCTTCGCCCGTCAGGGCATGGCGGGTCCGTTCACCGCCGAAGCGAGCGACGTCAGCCAGATCGCCGTCACCACCGTCGGAGTGAGCGACACGCCTTTGCTCGCCTATCTGTCGGGAGGCGAGCTGTGGGCCGACCGTGGGTCCGTCACCGGAAAGGGCTTTGCGTTGCAGGCCACCGGCGTGTCCGGCGTGTCGGTGAGTGCCGGCGCGAGCTCGGCGGGTTTCTCGATCGTCGGCGCCGTGAGCGACGGCAAATTCGAAGCCGAGGATGGCCGGCTCAACGGCCAGTGGACCGCGCAGGCAAGCGGCATCTCGTCCGCGGGCGTGGCCGCTCTGACTGTCTCCTGAGCGGCTCAGAGCTTCGGGAGCGCCTTTCGCAGCGACCGAACGGCCTGCGCGATGCGCTGCTCGTTCTCGATGAGGGCGAAACGAACGTACCCGTCGCCGCCGACACCGAATCCGACGCCGGGCGAGGTGGCAACCTTGCCTTCCGAGACCAGGTAGCGAGAGAACTCGAGCGAGCCCATCTCGCGGTACGGCTCGGGGATCGGAGCCCAGACGAACATCGTGCCCTTCGGGCGCTCGACTTCCCAGCCGATCCGGTTCAGCCCGTCGCAGAGGGCGTCGCGGCGACCCTGGTAGATCTCGTTGACCGCGAGTGGGTAGTCGGGCGCTTCGTTCATCGCCACGATGGCAGCGATCTGGATCGGCTGGAAAGTGCCGTAGTCGAGGTAGCTCTTGAGTTTCGTGAGGGCTTGCACCAGCTCGGCGTTGCCGACGAGGAACGCTACGCGCCAACCGGCCATCGAGAAGGACTTCGTCAAGGTGTACAGCTCGACGGCGACGTCCTTGGCGCCCTCGACCTCGAGAATTGACGGCGGTCGGTAGCCGTCGAAGGCCGTGTCGGAGTAGGCGAAATCGTGGACGAGGACGACGTTGTGCTCCCGCGCCCACTCGACGAGTCGAGTCATCGTGGCGAGATCGATGCAGGCCGTCGTCGGGTTGTGCGGGAAGGAGAGGATGGCGACGCGCGGCTTCGGCCAGGCCGAGTCCCAGGCCTCCACGAGATTCGCAAAGAAACCCTCCCCCGCTCCCGCCTGATCCCCGCCGAGCCCTTCGAGCCGGATCATGCGGATGTCGGCCCCGGCAAACAACGGGGCATAGATGTGGATCGGATAGGACGGAGAAGGAACAAGTGCCGTATCGCCGGGACCGACGAGCACCCACATGAGGTGCGAGAGCCCCTCCTTCGCCCCGATCGTCGTCACGACCTCCCGGTCGGGGTCGATGCTGACCCCGAAACGCCGCTCGTACAGATCCGCAATGGCCGAGCGCAGCTTCGGAATCCCTCGACTGGCGGAGTAGCGGTGGTTGCGAGGGTTGCGGGCCGCCTCGCAGAGCTTCTCGACGGCGATGTCGGGTGAGGGGATGTCAGGGTTGCCAAAACCGAGGTCGATCACGTCCTCCCCGGCTCGACGCGCCGCCAGCTTGAGCTCGTTGATCTCCGCAAAGACATACGGCGGGAGCCCGGTGACGCGGCGCAGTTCCATCGATCGAGGCTACCCCGACGCCGGGTGGAGGCCGATATCGGCCTGCTCGGCGGTCGCGACGACGAGATCGAGCGACCTCGGCCAGCCCCAGACCGACCAGGTGGCGCCGGCGTCGTCGAGAGCCTGCAGCACCCGGGGCGCCGATCCGTCCTTCGGAAGCGGGCCAGCCCAGCTGACGTGCGACGCTTCGGCTGAGGCGGCCCGCACTTCCTCGGGCGCCACACCCCAGAGGTTCAGCGTCGCGCCGGTCTCCCCGGCGATCTCGTTCGTGGCGCCGGCTCCGCCCCCGATCCAGGTCTCGATGCCGGCCGTGTGCAGATCACGAGCCACCTCGCGCAGGCGATCTCGCCGGTTCTGTGCCGAGGGGTACGGGATCCCGTAACGCTCGTTCTCGTCCGCGCTGGAGCTGTCGCCGGTCCCGATGGCGGCGATGAACCGGCCGCCTGCCAGCTCTGCGAGGCTCGAGAGGGAGGCGAGCACGACCTCGTCGGGGAGCAGCCCGATGCGGGCGACGAGCGACCCGACGACGATCCGTCTCGTTCGCGCCAGTACTGCGCCGGCAAGCGGGTAGAGCGAGAGCGCCGGCCGGGTCGGATCACCCATGGGCCACAGGTGATCGAAGAGGAACACACCGTGCAGTCCGGCCGCTTCTGCCGCTTGGGCGGCGGCGATCACAGCGCCCGCGTCCGGGCTGAAGCTCGGGAGCGTGATGCCGATCTTCATGAGCGCGACGGGTCAGCGATGACCGCTGGGAGGCTCGGCACTGGCGGCCGCTTCGGCGGTCTGGGCGGCAAGGACGGCGGCACCGATCGCTCCTCCTCGATCGCCGAGGACCGCGGGCACGATGTCGATGGGCGGCCGCATGTGGGCGGCCTCGAGATGCTCGGCGAAGGCGACCCGGACCGGACCGAAGAGGGCGTCACCGGCTCGCACGAGGCCGCCACCGATCACGATGATCTCGGGATCGAGGATGTTGGCGAGGTTGCCGAGTCCGAGCGCCAGCCACCAGGCGAACTCCTCCAAGATGGCGGCGGCGTCAGGGTCGCCTTCGCCGGCCGCCAGCACGACCTGCTCGCCCCGCACGTCGTCCGGGTCGCCACCGGCCAGCTCGCGGACACGGTTGGCCCGGCCGGCGACGGCGGCGTCACGGGCGATGCGGCCGAGTCCGGAGCCTGAGGCGTAGCGCTCCCAGCAGCCTCGCCGACCGCAGCCACACGGCGGGCCATGCGGGTCGACCACGACGTGTCCGATCTCGGCGGAGAAGTTCGCCGCCCCGCGCAACAGCCGGCCGCCCGAGAGGATGCCGCCGCCGATGCCGGTGCCGAGCGTCACGAAGAGCACGTCGGCTCGGCCCTGGCCCCCGCCGTAGCTGCACTCCCCAACCGCCGCGCACGTGGCGTCGTTGTCCACGTGCACGACGACCCGGTCGCCGAGGGCGCGTTGCAGGTCGCGGCGAACCTCCGTGCCGTTGGCCCCGAGCAGGTTCGGCGCGAACCGGAGCAGGCCGTCGAGGTCGACCAGGCCGGGGATGCCCACTCCGACAGGGACGGGCAACTCGTGATGGGCTCCGCCGAGCTCGCCGGCTTCCTCGCTCACCGACGCGAACAGGCGGTCGCACAGCGCCCGAAGGTCCTCGACGATCGCCTCGCCGTGGTCGAGCGTGTCACGACGCTCCTCGTGGAGGACCCTGCCGTCCTCGTCGAGGACGATGCCGAGGATCTTGGTCCCCCCGACGTCGATGCCGATGGCGGGCGTGGTCAGCCCTCGGACTCTACGCGAGCCTTGAGGTCGCGGATGGCGGCATGCAGGATGTTCCCCTCGGCACGGCGCTTGATGAAGCCGGGGAGCGGCACCCTCAGCTCGACGACGAGCTTGTACGTGATCTCGGTACCGCCTCCGGGCGCCTCAGCGAACCGGTAGAAGCCGTCGAGGCGGTCGGTGAGATCACCGCTGCGCTGCACCCAGCCGAACTGGACCGGAGCCTTCGAGTAGTCGTAGACGAGCGTGTAGTTCGTCGACCGGCCGAAGGCGGCTGCCCGAAATGACACGACGACGGGCCGGCCCTGCTCGTCGCTCTCGAGGACGTGCACCTCTTTCAAGTCCGCCACCCACTCGGGATACCGCTCGATGTCGGCGACAACGGCGAAACAGTGCGCGGGAGAAGCATCGACGACCATGCGCTCGGTGGTCTGCTCCGCCACAGGTCCTCCCTCTCAGGCGCTCGAGGACGGCAACCCTCGGTGGTGCCGTACCGACGCAGGACAGTACCCGTCCCGAACCCTCATGCGCCTGATGGTCGCGACGACGGGCACGGTGTCAGCCACCTGCCTGCTCGATTCCAGAGCGTAGGCGGGCGGCGAGAACGTCGTAGTCGAAGTCCTCCTCGACCCGCTTTCGGGCTGCCTTCCCGAGCCGTCGCCGGCGCTCGGGGTCCTCGAGGACGGAGGCGAGGGCAGCGGCCACGGCTGTCGGATCGGAGGGCTCGTCGACGACGAGGCCCGTCTTGTCATGCTCGACCGCTTCGTGAGCACCGCCGCTTCGGCCCGCCACCTGCACGACCCCGCTGGCGGCAGCCTCCAGGAACACGATGCCGAACCCTTCCTGCTCGAGGCCGAGCCACCGGTCCCGGCACAGCATCGCCCAGACGTCGGCACAACCGTCCAGCGCGGGGAGGTCGTCGTCGGCGACACGCCCGAGCATGCGAACGGTGCCGCTGAGGCCCTCGGTCTTGACGAGGGTGTCCAGACGGGCGCGGTCCCGCCCCGAGCCGCCAATGACCACCACGAGCTCCGGGATCGACTCCCGCAGGAGCCCGGCAGCCTTGATGAGCACGTCCATCCCCTTGCGAGGCACGAGACGGCTGACGCTGACGACGACCGGCGCGTCGAGCGGCAGCCCGAAGCGAGCCCGCGCCCTTCTTCGCTCGTTCTCACCGAGCGGGTGGAAGCGCTCGGTGTCCACACCCGGCGGCACGACGACGATCGGCGGCACCCGCCGGCCGAGCACGCGACGAGCTTCCTCGGCTGGGTACCCGCCGGCGGCGATGAGCAGCTCGGCCGGACCGATCACCGATCCCAGCAGCGAGCGCGCCAGTGGGATGCGTCCGGGGACGGTCACCTCCGCCCCATGCAGCACGACGGCATAGGGCAACCCGATGCGCCGGCCGAGGAGGCCGAGCGGGAGCGCAGGGTCGAGAACGACCAACGACGCCCCCACGTCTTCGGCCAGCTGGCGGATCTGCCGGTTCAGCTGCGGCGTCGGCAGCAGCACCGGGAAGCTCGTCCGCTCCACCCGGAACCCCTGCCGACGGTCGAAGTCCTCGGCGCCGGAGTAAGGAGTCGTCAGCACCGTCACGTCCTCGGCGGGAAGGCGACGCCAGAGCTCATAGAGATAGCTCTGGATGCCACCGATCTTCGGTGGGAAGTCGTTCGTGACGAGGAGGTGGGTCACGAACCGCGCGCTCCCGCCATTGGAGCTCGTCCGGCGAGCTGGCTCGTCAGCCGACCCGCCGCTCGAAACGCAACGTCGGAACGAGGCCGGCCGAGTGGAGCAGCTTCATGGCTCGCGCCTCCGCAGCGTCCACGATGACCGCCTCGGTCTGCGGACGCCACGGCGTCTCGCCGGCGGCCCGAGCGCCCAGATCGTCGCTGAGGAGGAACGACACGACGCAGTCGTCGCAGGCCGAAGTCCCGTCGAGCCGGCAGTCGTCGCAGCTGATCGTCAAGGGTTCCATCGCTCATGTCCTCTTTGCCGAGCCCGTGATCGGATTCGCTCCCGGGCGACCATGGAGACAGGATGGCAGGAGGGTGTGTCAAAGGACTTCGCCCCGTGTCGCCACACGGCGCGTTCGGAACTAGCTTGCCCGCATGGTGAGCCGCCGCTTGAAGGCCGTCTGGGACCTCGACATCCCTGAGATCCGAGAATACGCCGGAGTGCACGACTACGACGGCGTGGTGATGGACCTGTCCCCGAGCGGCGTGCAAGCGGCTATCGCGCAGGTCGGGGCGAAGGGCGACGGCGAGCGGTTGGCGGACCGCCACGACGAGAGTCATCTGGAGGCTTTCGAGCAGGGCCTGTTGACCTCTGCCGAAGTCGCCCAGATGCATCGGTGGAACCCGCTTCCTCACCTGTTCAACCTCGACCTGTCGTGTTACGACCGGGAGTATGCCCCGGCGGAGGAGCGCCAGGCATCGCGCGCCGCCCACCTGGCCCAATGGCCCGACGCCATCGCCGCCTCGCTCGAATCGCTCGATGCCATCCCCGCCCCGGTCGCCGAGGCGCTCGCCGGACCCGTCGTCGGGCTGGCCGACGGCATCGGTGACGAGGAGGGCGCAGCGCTGCAAGCCCACGCCCGGCTCGTCGAGCGCGTGCAGCATGCGGCCGACAACGGCAGCCCGAACGCCTCCCTCGGTGCCTCGACGCTCGCGCGCCTGCTGGGCGACGGCGAGGGCATGCCGGTCGACCTCGGGCGTCTCGAGATCCGAGCCGACGCCGAGCGCGATCGCCTCCGGGCCCGGCTCGCCGAGGAGTGCGAGCGGCTCTCGCCCGGGGCAAAGCCCGCCGACCTCATCCGCCAGCTCGTCCGCGACCACCCTGATGACGAAGGCATCTACGCCGAAGCACGTTCGCTCATCGACGAAGCGACTGCCTTCACGCTCGAGCACGACCTCCTGCCCGAGCTCGGCGGCGAATGCCGCGTCGGTCCGGCGCCCCCGTCGCGGCGCTACGCCGTCGCCATGATGTCGTGGACCGGCGCCTTCGAAGCCGACGCGCCAGCCTGGTACTACGTCAACCCGCCGGAGGAGTCCTGGGACGAGGAGGCGAAGGACGAGTGGCGCTCGATGTTCAGCGCCACGACGCTGCCGGCGATCACCGTGCACGAGGTGACGCCCGGGCACTATGCCCACGGGCGGATGCTGCGGAACTTCGCCCGCGGCGACGTGCGGCGGAGCCTGTGCTCGGCCGCATTTGTCGAGGGTTGGGCCCATTACGGCGAGGAGCTCATGGTCGAGGCGGGCTTCCGAGCGGACGATCCACGCTTCGCCCTCGGCGTCTGGATCGAGGCGTTGCTGCGGGTGACGCGTCTGGCGGCCGCACTCGGTGTCCACCGGGGGACGATGACGGTGGCAGAGGCGACGCGGCGATTCGAGTCCGACGCCTACCTCCTCGGTCCCGCTGCGCGCACAGAGGCGACGCGAGCCACCTTCGATCCCACGTACGGCCGCTATACCTGGGGAAAGCTCGAGATCATGGCCCTTCGCGACGAAGCCATCGCCACTTGGGGAAGCAAGTTCTCCCTGCGTCGCTTCCACGAGGCGCTCCTCAGCCTCGGCGGACCGCCGCTCGGCACGATGGGCGACGTGCTCGGGCCCTGAGCAAGCGCTCAGCCGGCCTCGACAGTGGCAGTGCCGACGACCTTCGGCTCGCCGTCGGAGTTGGCGAGCGTGCACTCGAGGTCGACGAGACGCCGGCCCTCCTCTTCTCGCTTGCCGGTGACGACGATGCGGGTCACGAGGGTCTCCCCCGGCCACGTCTGCTTGGAGAAGCGTGTGGAGACTTTCACGAGGTGGCCCGGGCCAGCCCAGTCGGTCATCGCCGTACACAAGAAACCCATCGAGAACATGCCATGCCCGAACACCGACGGCATGCCGGCGGCGGCGGCGAGGATCTCGTCGTGGTGCATGGGGTTGAAGTCACCCGATGCGCCCGCGTACTTCACGAGATCGGTGCGCGTGAGCACATGGCGCCGTTCGGGCGCCTCCGTGCCGACTTCCAGCTCATCGAAGTTCAAGGTCGTCATCTCGGTCACGTCCTCACCAGCAGGTTGGTCCGCGCCGTGACGACCGGTTCGCCCGTCGCCTCCTCGCTCCACGTCGTCTCGAGCACGACAAAGGTCAAGGTGCTCGATCCGGACTGCTTCTCGTAGGCATCGGCCACCTTGCCCTCGCCGACGAGCACGTCGCCGACCACGACGGGGCGGTGGTACTCGAAGGCCTGCTCGCCGTGCAAGAGCAGGCCGCCTTGGGCGAGCAGCGGGCCAAGCACTTCGCCCATTCCGGACATGGCCTCGCCACCGCGCTCGGGCTGCAGCTCTGGGAAAGCACCCCAGTGGCTCATCACGAACGGGTACGTCGGAGGCACCGGGATCGCCGACAGGCCGGCGGCTTGAGCCGCCCGCGGGTCCCGGTAGATGGGACTACTGTCTTTCACGGCCTCGGCGAAGACGGCGACCGGGCTGCGCTCGATCACCACTTTCGACCGGCCCGTTGACTTTCCGATGACACTGCGATCGACCGGCACGGATCCCCTTTCCGTCGACACAGCGGCGCACCCGGCTGGGCTGCGCTCGCGCCGCTCGACGCTACCGGCCGGAGGGTCCACCCCGCAGATCCATCCGGATCCCCTCGCCGTCCGCGGGCGCCGGTACGATCCCGGCATGCGCCTCTCCGACCTCGTCACGCCGGCGCTCGTCGTCGATGCGGCCGCCCTCGAGCACAACCTCGCCACGATGGCAGCCGCCCTGCCCGGAGACCGTCTCCGCCCGCACATCAAGGCGCACAAGTGCACGTCGCTCGCCCGGCGTCAGGCCGGCGCCGGCCATCTCGGCTTCACGTGCGCCACCGTTCGAGAGTGCGAGGGCCTCGCAGCCGCCGGGCTCGGGAGCGACCTGCTGCTCGCCAACGAGATCCTCGATGCTCGCCGCCTCGGAGCGCTCGTACGCGAGGGCCATCGCGTCACGCTCACAGTCGACTCCCCCGAGACGATCGAGGCCGCCGTCGCCGGCGGCGTCCGCGAAGTGCTCATCGACGTCAACGTGGGGCTGCCGCGCTGCGGTTGCGCCCCGGATCAGGCGAGCACCCTCGCCGAGCTCGCCCGCTCGCGAGGGCTGTCGGTGCGTGGCGTGCAGGGTTACGAAGGTCACGTCGTCGGCCTTGTGGACGCCGAGGCCCGCGCCAAGCAGTGCCAGATCTCCATGGAGATCCTCCAGGCAGCCCACGATGCGGTCGGCGGAGCGCTGATGACCGGCGGCGGTACCGGCACCTATGTCCTCAACACCTGGGTGGACGAGATCCAGGCTGGCACGTATGTGCTCATGGACACGGCCTACGGCAAGCAAGAGCTGCCGTTCCGCCAGGCGGTGTACGTGCTTGCGACCGTCATCTCCACGTCCACTCCGCCGTCGGGTGGCTGGTCGGTCGCCAATGCCGGCCTGAAGGCATTCGGCATGGATCACGGCAACCCTGCCATCGAGGGCTCGAACGTCTGGTTCTGCTCGGACGAGCACCTCAGCTTTGATCCCCCCCGCGCGGTGGGTGAATCCGTCTACATCGCACCCGCCCACCTCGACCCGACGGTCGCCTATCACGAGGCGATGCACGTCGCCGACTTCGAGACCGGCGAGGTGCTCGAGACCTGGCCCGTCGACTTGCGGGGCTGGTAAGGCCTCCCAAGTCCACTCGGAGTCCGGTTCACCTCGGAGCTCAGTCCACTTCGGAGACTCAGTCGGCTGCTGCGCCCGCCCGGTCGGCCAGCGCCGAGGCCAGGGCTCGAAACGCCCGCCCGCGATGGGAGATGGCGTGTTTCTCGTCAGGCGTCATCTCGCCGAAGCTGCGCCCTCCGCCGCCGGCCGGAACGAACACGGGGTCGTAGCCGAACCCGCCGCTCCCCCTGCGCTCCAACGCGATGGAGCCTTCGACCTCGCCGGACGCCACGACCTCGGAGCCGTCAGGGAAGCGGGCAAGGGCCACGGTGCGAAACCGCGCCGTGCGACGCGCCGGCTCCACGCCCGCCAGCTCGGTGAGCACCTTGGCGACGTTGTCGGCATAGGTGGCGTGCTCACCGGCAAAGCGAGCGGCGAACACTCCGGGCGCTCCACCGAGCGCGTCGACCTCGAGCCCGGTGTCGTCGGCGATGGCGGCCTCTCCGGTCGCCTCTGCCAAGGCGACGGCCTTCAGGCGAGCGTTGGCCTCGAGGGTGTCGCCGTCCTCTTCGACCTCGGGCACCGTTGTAGGTCGGGGCACAAGCTCGACCTCGCCGAGCGCCTCGGCGAGGATCTGCCGGACTTCGGCCGCTTTGTCGGCGTTCGCGGTGGCAAGGATGAAGCGGCCCGTCATGACCGCGTCGGCGGCGGAACCGAGATCACCTCGGCCTGGGCTGCGTGCAGGCTGCGGATGCCGTCCTCGGCCAGGAGCAGCATGGAATCGAGCTCGCTCCGCGAGAAGGGGAGGCCCTCGGCGGTGCCCTGCACTTCGACGAAACGACCCGCGGCCGTCATGACGACGTTCATGTCGACTTCGGCTCGCGAATCCTCCGAGTAGTCGAGGTCCAGCATCGGGACGGCATCGACGATGCCGACCGAGACCGCGGCCAAGTGCTCGCTGAGGGGGTGGGCCGTGATCGCCTTGGCGGTGAGCAGCCGGGTGCAGGCGTCGTGTAGAGCGACGTAAGCGCCGGTGACCGCCGCCGTGCGCGTTCCGCCGTCGGCTTGCAACACGTCGCAGTCGAGCACGATCTGGCGCTCTCCAAGAACGACCATGTCGCACACAGCGCGCAGCGAGCGGCCGATGAGCCGCTGGATTTCCTGGGTGCGCCCTGACTGCTTGCCCTTGGCGGCCTCGCGACCCACGCGCTCCTTCGACGACCCGGGCAACAGCGAGTACTCCGCCGTCACCCAGCCCTTGCCAGTACCCCGCATCCAGCGCGGAACGTCCTCGTCGAGCGAGGCCGTGCACAGAACCCGGGTCTTGCCCATGACTGCCAGGACCGACCCAGCAGCGAATTCCGTGAAGTCGCGGATCAGCTCCACGGGGCGCAGTTCGTCGGGGGCTCGCCCGTCACGGCGTTTCAGCGGCTCGTTCGTCATCTCGGCAGGCTATCGGGCCGGCGTCAGAAGTAGATGATCTGCTTGGCTCGCTCCACGACTTCGTCGATGTCTCCGGTCCAGGCGCCGGTGGACAAGTACTTCCAACCGCCGTCGGCCGCAACGAAGACGACGGCGCCGGAGTCGATGCTGGCAGCGCACTTCACCGCACCGGCCAGCGCAGCCCCGGAGGAGATGCCGGCGAAGATGCCGAGCTCGGTGAGCCGTCGAGTCCAGACGATGGAGTCCTTCGGGCCGACGATCGTCTTGCGGTCGAGCAGCTCCTCACCGCCGAGATCGGTGAAGATGGGCGGGATGTAGCCGTCGTCGAGGTTCCGCAGGCCGTCGACCATCTCGCCTGCCGGAGGCTCGATGGCCCAGATCTGGATGGCCGAGTTACGTTCCTTCAAGTAGCGGCCGACACCGAGCAGCGTCCCGCTCGTGCCGAGACCGGCGACGAAGTGGGTGATCTGCGGGCAGTCGCGCCAGATCTCCGGTCCCGTCGTCTCGTAATGAGCCCGCGGGTTTGCCGGGTTGCCGTACTGGTAGAGAAAGACCCACTCCGGATGATCCTCGGCGAGGGCACGGGCCTTGCGCACGGCTCCGTTGGAGCCTTCCGATCCCGGGCTCTCGATGATCTCGGCGCCCCAGAGCTCGAGGAGCTGCCGCCGCTCGATCGAGACGTTCGTCGGCAGCACGACTTTCAGGTGGTAGCCCTTCACGCGACAGACGATGGCAAGGCCGATGCCGGTGTTCCCGGAGGTGGGCTCGAGCAAGGTGGCACCGGGCGAGAGGCGCCCCGATCGTTCGGCATCCTCGATCATGGCCAGCGCCGGCCGGTCCTTCACCGATCCGCCCGGGTTCTGTCCCTCGAGCTTGACATGGATCGAAACCTGCGGGTTGGGGCTGAGGGCCGAGACGTCGACGAGCGGCGTGTTGCCGATCAGCTCGAGGATGCTCTTGTAGGCCGCCATCAGATGACCAGCTCTCGGGAAACCGACGCTGCTGAAGTGGGCTGCAGGGCCTCAGCGCGATCCGCCGGCGACCGCCGGCAGGATGGAAACGACGTCGTCCGGCGCGACCTTCGTGTCGAGCTTGTCCAGGTAGCGCACGTCGTCGTCGTTGACGTAGACGTTGACGAATCGGTGCAAGCTGCCATCGTTCGTGAGCACCTGCCCGGCGATGGCCGGGTAAGTGCGCTGCAGCGTCTCGAGGACCTCGCCGATGGTGGCTCCGTCGACGTTCACGACCGACTGGCCGCTCGCAGCGGGACGGAGCACGGTGGGAAGGCGGATTGCGACGGACACGGAGCCTCCGAAAGTTGACTGGTTAGGTCGGATTATATCTACCCAGCACAACCACCGTTTCTTCGGAGATGTTCCCGTCGACGATGCGGAACGAGCGCGTGGAAGGAACTTCGTGGCGCAAACCGACGAGGACGTAATGCCAGGACGGGTCGGGAGCCTGCCGGACGTCGGTCGGCGACGGCCACGGATCGGTGTGGGTATGGGAGTGGAAGACGCCGATCACCGCAAGGCCGGCGTCCTCGGCTTCCCGGTCGATCCGCAGGTGGTCGCGTGGGTCGACCGCGTAGATCTGGGCCGAGGCGGCCGCGTTGCGGGTCGGGTGCACCGAGGCGACGACTCCGAGCTCGTCGCCGACAAGGAGACCACAGCCCTCCTCGGGCACACAGGCGATGCAATGGGCCACCATGGCGGCCAGATGGTCCGTTGTGAGCTGCAGGCCCGACATGGACAGATCATGGCCCGGAACGAGCCTGGGTGACCATCAAACGTCGCCGTCCCTACCGGCGGAGGGCCAGCTGCCAGTAGCGTCGCTACGTGGCAAAGAAAGGGTCCTCACGCAAGGCGCGAGCCCGTTCCGACCTGGAGCTGGGCATTCACCGCGTCGCCTCCAACCGGCGGGCCCGCCACGATTACGAAATCCTCGAGACCTACGAAGCGGGTCTCTCGCTCACCGGCGCCGAGGTGAAGTCGCTCAGGGCCGGCCATGTCGCCCTGCAGGACGCCTACGCTCGCATCGACCACGGGGAGGCATGGCTCATCGGCGCCCATGTGGCGCCGTACGAGTACGCCACCGGGTATGGGCGTTTCGATCCGGATCGAGCGCGCAAGCTCCTGCTGCACCGCTCGCAGATCGACGAGCTGTCCGGCAAGGTCGCCCAGAAGGCGCTCACCATCGTGCCGCTGTCGGTGTACTTCAGGGAGGGCCGCGCCAAGGTGGAGATCGCGCTCGCCCGGGGTCGCCGCCTCTACGACAAACGCCACGCCATCGCCGAGCGCGAGTCGGCCCGCGACACGCAGCGGACGATCAAGGAGTATGAGTCCCGGCGCTGAACAAGTCGCCCGCTGGGCTGTGGCGGTGGTGGCGAGTTTGTGACGGTCAGGTGCCAGTAAACCAGAAACTGCCTGTTTGATCTTGACGCGGCGGTAAGTTACCGAGAGAATAGTTAGCGAGGCGTGATTCCTTCGTGCTGCCGGACGGGCGGCGGGTACACGCCGTGAGAAGGGGGAATCGACTCGTGATTCGCAAGTATCTCCTTGCCCTTTGTCTGATCGCGCTGCCGCTCGGCACAGTTGTCGCGACCGGCACCGCAGCCAATGCTTCCGTGCGTCCTCACTCGAGCGTGACGTTCACGGGTTCCATCAGCTGCGCGCTGTCGGGGAGCATCAAGGCCAAGCCTCCGCTCACCAACACCGCCTCGACCAGCACCATCGCCATCTCGCTCAACGGCAAGCTGTCGAAGTGCACCGGGAACACGACACAAGGCGGTCTCACGATCGCCAGCGGCGCCGTGAAATCGACGGCGACGCTACCGAAGGGCACGACGTGCACCGGCCTGCTGACCGACACGCCCAACCCGGCCGGGACGATCAAGTGGAAGGCGACCACAAAGGGCTCGATCACCGCAACCGCCTTCTCACTGTCCGACGGTTCGGTGACATCGACCAGCCCGATCACCCTCACCTACACCTCCACCCAGACCGGCTCGTTCGCCGGCACCGGTGGGACCACCGCCGTCATCAAGCAGAGCATCGGAACGCTGCTCACCGAGTGCGGCGGCAAAGGTGTGAGCTCGCTCACCTTGACGACGGGCAGCAAGGTCAGCTGACTCCAGGTTCCCTGTTCCACTGAACTGGCGGGGCTCCGGCCCCGCCAGTTCCGCGCCTCGGCTGCGGATCGGACCGTGGTTGCCGTTCCCTGCTGGGCCGAGCCACCCCCCGCCAGCCGGCGGTGCCCGGGACGGTAGGCTGGTCGCGTCCCGACCGGCCGCGGTGCGAGCCCATCGGGAGCAATCTTTGTTGGCGCACCACGAATCACCCCGGGGGTGACAGGCTTCGACTCCGGTCGTCGAGGTGGGAGAAGCGAGCCGTGGTCTCCGGAGCCACGTTAAAGAGCCGGAAACCAACACAAACGCCGAGCCTCAGCTCGCGCTTGCCGCCTAAGAAACGGCAACGTTTGTCCGGTCCCAGCCCCACGGACCGGTAGCAGACGTCATTCAGTGGGGCTTACTCGAGCAGTGGTGCTGACACGCCGCACGAGGAAAACTTCGTTAGCTGGAAGCCCGTCCGGACGCCGGTGGCGGGACGGGCTTCGAGATCTCACCGCCGGCTGCGCTCGGAGAAGTCCCATCAAGAAGCCGGAGGACGCGGGTTCGACTCCCGCCACCTCCACCACGTTCTCGTCAAGACACCATTCTTCCTATTCAGAACCTTTTCTCATGTCCGAGCGATCGGACACCTCGAGAGCCTGACTCGAACCTCGTCCGCTTGATCACGCTCGGCGTCGGCCTCCTCGACACCGCGTCGCGTGCCTTCCGTCTCGTAGAGTCTCGTTGTGAAGCGAGAACGGTTTAGGGTCTGGCTGCCCTACCACCGGCTCACCGATGCTCTCGGAATAGGTAGGAAGCAGGGCATACCGGCTCTCGGCGGCATTCGAACAGAGCAAAGGCACGTCGACAAGGTCCATCGAAATGCCTTATGTCCGTGCGGAAGCGGCAAGAAGTTCAAGTTCTGCCACGGCGCGGGCGGCTTTCGGGGAGCCCTTTGGAGACTCGAGGAGCGCCTCCGTGGCTATGACGGGAGCACCTAGGCGCAGGCAGTGCGCCGGCACGATGGGCGGAGTGCTCGACGACACGGTCGATACTCACTCAACGGGCCCACGGTCGCCGTGACAAACACGCGCCTTCTTCAGCCCGCGCCACGCCGGACCGCCGATGTCGTCAGTCGCCTCCGCCGCCTCCGTTCTGCACGTAGATCTCCGTTTCGTCGCTGTTGTAGTTGGAGTCTCCCGAGTACGTGAGGTCCACGTATTCGTCCGTCTCGTTCGGGAGGAGGGCAGAGCAGCTGGCTGTGGACACCGTGCTGGACACCACACTCAACGAGCCACACGTGAACCCATCGTCTGCGCCGACGGTGCCGGTCGGAGCCCCATTGCCCTTCACGCCGGTCACCTTCACCGTGATGGTCGCGGTCTTCTCTTTCTCGGGATTGTCCTTGCTGTACTTGACCTTCGCCGTCATCGTGGGGTTGTAGGGAGGCACCGTCGTGAATTTCAGCGCTTTGCTCGTCGACGTGGCGAAGACGCTGTCTCCCTCATACTGTGCAGTCACTTTCGAGCTGCCGGGAGAGAGTGGGAAGTTCGCGGTCGCCTGCCCGCCCGCCAGCTCGGCCTCCGTCTCGAGGTCACCGTTGGCGAAGAACTCGACGTATCCGGTTGGCGTGCCTCCCTTGCCCGTCACCGTCGCCTCGACGGTCGCCTCTCCGTCTCCCGGCACCGAGGTGCCGTCGGGGGCGCTGACCACGGTCTTCGAGGCGATGGGTGTGACGGTGAAGGCGAGGGCGTTGCTCAGCGCAGGCGCGTCGGACGAGTTGCCTTCGAAGATGGCGTCTACGTCCGCAGTCCCGGCCGGCAGCGTGGTCGTGAGCGACGCCGATCCACCGCTCAGCGCGACGGTGCCGAGCGAGCTGCCGTTGTCGTCGAACTCCACGTAGCCGGTCGGGCTTCCTGATACCGACACATTCAGGGTCACGACCTGCTCCGAGTTGACGCTCGACGGGCTCGGCGAGCTGATGGTCGCCGTCGCCGTGCTCCTTGCAGCTGGCACGACGGGTGGGTACAGCACCAATCCGCCCGTGTCGGCCAGGTCGCCCTGCGTGTACAGGGTCGTGTTGCCACCCGACACCTCGTAGACCTTCCCGTAGCCGGAGACGCTCGCCGGCTGGCCGACGAAGACATCCCCCGCGCCGTCCACGGCGACGCCCTCGGTGTAGTTGAGGCCCGTCCCGAATGTCGTCACCGAGTTCGAGCCCGCAGGCAGCTCGATGGCGTCGTCCCCAAAGGCGGTGGAGGCGTAGATGTCGTCGCTGCCGTCGAGGCGCACTCCGTTCACTTCGGATACGCCGGGCACGTCCACCACGGTTCCTTGGCTCCCGGGGGGGATCACTACCAGCTGCTCAGCGCTGTCGGCCCCGTAGACGTCGCCGTTCCCGTCCACGGCGAGACTCGTGAAGACGCCGTAATCACTGGTGATCAGCGTCGGTGTACCGCTTCCCCCGACGAGCTCGTAGAGACCGGCGGGACCGCCGCTGGGGCCGCCAAAAGCGCCGAAGAACACGTCGCCTGACGAGTCGACGGTGATGCCCCAAGGCACGTCCAGACCACTGGCAAGGGTCTCGACGTCTCCACCGCTCGTGAGCTCCTCGATCTCACCGTTGTCCGCTTGAGTCCAGAACAAATCGCCGCTCGAGTCGATTGCCACGTCTTGGGGCGACTCGTCGACGCCCTCGTATACGTACGGCCCGCCTCCGCCTGGAGTCACCTCCCACACGCAGGCGCAACTCTGGTCGGCGATGTACATCGTCCCCGGTGCAGGCGTCGCCGAGGCCACCTGCGTGAGCATCGGCACGAGCACGCCCGCACCAGCGAGCGCCGACGTGACCGCTACCCGCAGAGCCGCTTTCCTCAGCCTTGACTTGCCCTCGGTGTCACGACCAGACGACCGGATCGGGCCCACCCCTCGTTCCATCTTGTCCTCCGCTTCTGCGCCACATTCACGACCCGTGAACTGGCAGCCGTCCGACTCCGATTCCCCTGGAGATCTTGGCGCCTCGGAACCCCTGCCCCCTCCGAATCTGCTGGAACAAGTCAACCACGGATCGTCGATCCAGGCCGGCGAGGCTGCGTCTCGAAACGCCTTCGTATGAGTGTCTCAGGATCGTCGACAACTCCGCCGAGCGCCCGTCACGCGAATCCGAGCGATGCGGCCTCGGTGCTCTGAAACCTGGCGATGCTCAAGATGTCGCCGGGCGAGACCGCCCCCCGGGGTCCCGTGAAGATCAGGTGGTAGAAGAGCCTTCCTCTCACCAGACTGACGTCCTGCGACACCTGACGTCTGGACGCCTCCGTGAACAAGCGCGTGAAGCCGGATGCGTCAGCCAGCTGCGGTGTCGCAAACCTCGTCAGTTGAGCCGAGAGTCGGTCGTCGAAGTTGAGCACCTGAAAGTAGCCAAGGGCTTGCGCGGCCGAGCCCATGAGCTGGACTCTGATGACCAGCACTTCGCCGGCGCCTTTGACAACCCAGGTCCGTTGGTACGCACTCCTGAACCCGTATTGGCGCAGAATCGCCTCTTGTTTGGCCGTTTCCTGATCATCGACTGCCTTGGCCGTCTCGGCCAGGTCGAGGGGCCCATCGAGGTCAGATCCTGCAGGCTCCTCGACAAAGGCGGTGGGAAACCGGTCGTACACCGTCTGGCGAAGGTCGTCGAGTGGTTTCGGGCCGGGAGCCACGGTCGTGACCGTCGTCGTGGTCACCGTCGTCGTGGTCACCGTCGTCGATCTGGTTGAGCTGCAACCAGCGAGAACGACCAGGACAAGCACCGAGGTGATGACCGCCGGCCGCACAAGGCCCGAGCTGGTCATCGCACGAGGCTAACCGCCTCTGCCTCAGAAGTTGTTCTGGAATTGACCCGGTGAGAGCTGCCAGATCCCTTGGCTGCCACCTGCATGGCATCGCCTTCGAGGACCGATGCGGCCGTGCCGCCCAGGTTGCTCGTTTCCGGCGAGCAGTTCGAGTTGGTGTCGGGCCCGCTGCCACCGCCTCCAGGACCGGGTGGCCCGATCCCGCCACCGCCGCCTCCTCCCCGACCACACGAGCTGCCGAGCTCGGCGGCGAGTGGTACTCGATGTCCCCAGGAGGCTGGAAACCCTCAGACTCTGCACCCACGGCTGCCTCCGTCCGGACCCGAGCCTTGCGATCCCCCACCGCCGGAGGAATTGTCCCACCAGTGCCTTCCCTGCGGGCCTCACCCCCGGGAGCATTCTCACGGCGGCACGGCCGGCCGGACATGCCTAGGGTCGTCGGCGTGGACCACGCCGGAGCCGACCCGCCCCGAGACGATCCGCACGAGATCGACAACGAGCTCTCGGACCAGCACGACGCCCCCACGCTGGGCGACATCGAAGAGATCTGCGACGGCGAGACGATCTGGCGCTTCGATCGGGACTTCTTGCTGTCGAGGTGGACGTGCCTCTGGGGCCGAGGTTGCGAGGGCATCGAGCCCGAGCCGGCCGCCCACCTCGGGCTCGGCTGCTGCTCGGTCGGAGCCCATCTCGGCGACGTCGACGAAGCCCGACTGATCTCCGCCCTGGCGGCGACCCTGGCGCCGGAGATCTTCGAGCATCATGCCCAAGCCGTGAGCGGCGGCGTCTTCGGCGACGCCCTCCGCCTCCACACCCGTGTCGTGGAAGGTGCCTGTATCTTCCTCAACCGCCCCGGCTTCGCCGGCGGCGCGGGTTGTGCGCTGCACCTAGCGGCTGTCGAGGCCGGCGAGTCGCCCGTCGAATGGAAGCCGTCGGTGTGCTGGCAGCTGCCGATCCGAGTGGATTGGGAGCCCGGTGCCACGGACCCCGACGACCCCGATGGCGCACCCGGTCCAGAGGTGGCGACGGTGCGGCGCTGGACCCGGAAGGACTGGGGAGTCGTGGGCGAAACGATGGCTTGGTGCTGCACCGAAGGCCCGAAGGCGTACGTGGGTGAGCGCCCCGTCATCGAGTCACTCGCCGCAGAGCTGCAAGGTGTCGTCGGAACGGAGGTCTACGTCGAGTTGCGCCGCCGGGTGACAGGAACCTAGCCGTGGATGGCGATCTCCCCTTGTCGAGCCTGTTGTCCCAAGTGCTCGTCGCCTTCACGATCGAGTTCGACAACGCCTTCGAGCAGCAGATGCCTCATCGCACCACGAGAGGCGGTCCCGGCGGGCCGGCCCCGCCGGTGTCGTCGAGCGGTCGGCCGATGAAGCGGCCCTGGCTGGTCTCGATGGTGATGTGGTCGAACTGCATGCAGTACGTCGAGCGGGCTGGCACCTCTGTCCGCCAGCTGCAGGATCGAGCCCGAGTCGCCGACTTGGACGGCCTCCTGGCGCGGATGAAGCGGTGGGGGTACCTCACCATCAACCTGGATCCGGACGACAGCCGAGCCAAGCCGCCGGCTTCAGACTGGCTCGTCCATCCGACGGCGGCGGGACGTTGGGCGCAGCACATCTGGCGACCGCTCACCGCAGAGATCGAACATCGCTGGGAGGCGCGCTACGGCCTCGACCCGATGACCGAGCTCCGCCGATCGCTGGCGTCCCTCGCCGAGCAACTCGACGCCGGCCTCCCCGACTACCTCCCGGTGGTGGGCTACGGGATGCGCACGCCCGACCAACCACAGCACCCGCCGGAGGTGCCCGCAGCCGATCCGGCACTCTTGCCCCAGTCGGGATTGCCGACGCTCGTATCGCGTCTGCTGCTGGCGTTCACGCTCGAGTTCGAGGCCGACGGGGCCACCTCGCTGCCCGTCAGCGCCAACGTGTTGCGAATCCTCGGTAGCGACGAGGTGCTGGTTCGTGAGCTGCCCCGCCGGTCCGGGGTGTCGAAGGAGGCGATCGCCGTGGCGCTCGGCTTCCTCGAGCGGGGCGGTGATGCCCTCGTTGGACCGAGCGCCAGTACTTCACGTGCGGTGTCGGCGCGCCTGACGGCGAAGGGCCAGGCTCGACGAGACCTGGCCCGGGACCGAATGGCCGACACCGAGGCTCGTTGGAGGTCGCGCCATGGGGCCGTGCGGCTCGCTCGCGTCCGGGCATCCCTCGAGAGCTTGGTCGGAGCAGGCGACGCCTCATCGCCGCTGTTCGGCGCCCTCGAGCCACCAGCCGGAGGTTGGCGGGCGGCATTGCCCAGGCCCGAGACACTGCCGCATGCTCCGATGGTGCTCCACCGGGGCGGGTTTCCCGACGGCAGCTGACGGGCGGCAGCCCAAGCCGGCGCCTCAGGTGTGCGACGGGCTCGGGCCTTCGCCGTCGCGCTCGAAGGCGATCTCGTCGACGAAGCACCAGTACCAGTCCTCACCCGGCTCGAACGACTGAATGAGGGGATGGGTCGTCTCGTGGAAGTGCGCGGTGGCGTGGCGTCCGGGCGAGCTGTCGCAGCAGCCGACGTGCGCGCAGCTCGTGCACCGCCGCAGGTGAACCCAGCGCCCTCCGCTCGCGAGGCACTCGACGCAGCCGTTTCCGCTCGCCGAGGTCGTCTTGATGTCACTCAGGTGGCTACAGGTATCCGGCACGGGATCCTCCCTCTCTCGACTTCGCTCGGGCTCGCGATCAGCGTATCCAGACCGCCTGGAGGCGTCGCCGATCACTTGCGGATTGCCTCGCCATCGTTCATGCTGCTCCAATTCGCCACCCGAGGAGCACCCATGGATGCTGATCGACCGGACGGCCGTATCGTCGTCCAGCCCAACGGGCCGTACCTCGTGTCGGGCGCCGTGAAGATCAAGCGCCGGCGGATCGTCCGTTCGGAGCACCGGGAACCGATGACGTGGCAAACGACTGCCGAGGTGAAGGCGGGCGACCCGGTCGCCCTGTGCAGGTGCGGCGGGTCGGCGAACAAGCCGTTCTGCGACGGCACCCACGCAAGAGCGGGCTTCGACGGCACCGAGTCGGCAGCTACCGGCCCCTACGGCGAGCGGGCGACGGTCTACGAGGGCACGGGCGTGGTCGTACGCGACGACCGCTCCATCTGCGAGCACGCCGGGTTCTGCGGCAACCGGGCCACGACCGTCTGGAAGATGGTGTCCGGTTCGGCGATCGAAGACAGCGTCGTGCGCGCCCAGATGATGTCGATGATCGAGCGCTGCCCGTCCGGTGCCCTCACCTACCGGCTGTCAGCCGATGGCGAGGATGTCGAACCGGAGCTCGCCTACGAGATCGCCGTGACCGAGGACGGCCCCTATTTCGTCACCGGAGGGGTCCCGATCGAACGCTCCGACGGCCTGCCCCTCGAGACTCGCAACCGCGTCACGCTCTGCCGATGCGGTCAGTCAGCCAACAAGCCCCTCTGCGACGGCAGTCACAAAGAAGCTGGCTTCCGTGATGCCTGAGTCGTGCAGCCCCAGCCGGCCGGCGTGGATGCTGCGATGACGAAGCTCCCCACGGACGACTCCGATGTCGTTCACGATACCGATCAGTCCCGTTATGAGATCTACGACGGGTCTGCGTTGGCGGGTTTCGCCGAGTACACGCACGAAGACGGGGTCGTCACCTTCACCCACACCGAGATCGAGCCAGCCTTCGAAGGCAAGGGCCTCGCCAGCCGCCTCATCAAGGCCGCCTTGGACGACGTCCGCCGAAGCGACCTGCGGGCCGTGCCGGTGTGCCCCTTCGTCGCGGCCTTCGTGCGGCACCACCCCGAGTACCGCGATCTCGTGCAACAACGGACGCAAGGAACCGGCTGACTGCCCGCTGCGCGGCGATCAGCTCGGGCCGGTCACTTCGGGCCAGAGCTCCTCGAGCTCCCGGTTGCGGGTCTCGGGCAAGAGCAGCAGCAGGAAGACCCCTGCGAGCGCAGGCAGGAACGTTGCGGCCGCTGCCGTACCGAAACGGTTGCCGACGTCGGCGATCGCCCCGAAGGCGAGCAGCCCGGTGACGGCTCCGAGCGTGCCGGCGGCGATCTGCCAGCCGGCCACCGATGCCCGCACTGCAGTCGGGAACAGCTCGTTGATGTAGGCACCGGCGGCCGGGGCGATCGTGGATGCCGCCAGGACGCCGAGCACGTAGCCCGTCACGACGGCGGCGGCCGAGCCCGAGTAGGTGAGCACCCCGAGGCCGGCCATGGCGACCATGGCGATGACCGTCGTCGGTCGCCGGCCGAGCCGGTCAGCGAGATAGCGGCCGAGCAGCAGCCCGCACAGACCGGTGACGCCGGCGGCTGCCACCATCGCCGAGGTGACGGCGCCGCTCACGTGGACGACGTTCTCCGCATAGAGGTAGACGAAGCTGTTGGCCGGCCCGGTGATGATCGAGAGCGCAAATGCGATGATCGAGACGATCACGAGCCGCCGACGGAAGGCCGGCGCGATGGCACCGAGGACCGGCAGGGCGTGCTCGCCCCGCACGGCCTGCCGGGCGAAACGATCCGGCTCCTCCACTCGACGCGCGACCAGCGGCAGGAGGGCGAGCGGCACGATGGCGAGGCCGACTACGCCGCGAAACCCCAGCTGCGATCCCAGCAACCCGTGGATGAAGGCGACCAGTCCGGTCCCGATGCCGTAGCCCGCGGCGATGAGGGCGACGGCTTTGGCGCGGTCGCGCGAGCTGGTCTCTTCGGCGGCCGACACGCCGGCGAGAGCGTTCGTGGCGCTCAGCATCGGGCGGCCGAGGGCGAAGATGACGACGAACCACCAGTAGCCCGGGCTCGCCGCCGAGGCCACCGTGATGGCGAGCCCGACGGCGGTGAAGGCGATCAAGGTCTTGCGCCGGCCGACCCGGTCGGCAAGGCCGGCGAGGGGCAGTCCACCGAGCGAGGCGAGCCGGATGATGGCGAGACCGAGGCCGAGTTTCGTGCCGGAGAGGCCCGCCTGGTCGGCGAGCGAGGCGCCCGAGGTCAGCCGGCCGAAGGTCCGGGCGACGTCGCCGAGCGCTGCCACGACCCCGAATTGCCCGAAGCCTGCCGACATGGCCATGAGCGCCAGCCCGACGACTTGGGGGTCTCGCCACCTGCGCAGGGTCGGCTGCGCGTGATCGGGCGGCCCCGGGCCGTGGGTCGTGGGCCGGTCCCACAGGGCCGGATCGTCGTCCATCGCACTGAGCTTCCCACCCGGTCGGCCCAGGCGTGACCCAGTCGCGGCGAAGAACCCTCGCTAGCTTTCCTGGCCTCCGGTTCTCTGCGGGCGAGACGGGCAGGGGCAAGCAGGTTCACTCGATTGAAATAGTGTCCCGGTCACCCCCGCGCCTATCCTGTGCGAATGAGCAACCCGCGGCGAATTTTCGCGATCATCATCGGCATCATCGCCCTTCTCGCCTTGGCAGCGGGCATCGTCTACTTGACCGTGGCCTCCTCCTCACTTCCCGCTTGGTTTCCGGGTCATGCCAGACACCACGTCTCGCGCGCGACACACTCGCATCGAGGAATCGCCGGCGTGGCGGTGGGCGTCGTGCTGCTGGTCGTCTCCATCGGGCTGTACATCTCGTCTCGCACCACCAACCGAGCACCGCGCTGGCGCTGAAGGGCGCCGGCCCGAGCCGGCTGCTCGGAACGTGCTCTTGACCTGTCGCTTCCTCGGTGGCGACGAGGCCATCGCGGAGTCGTAAGGCCGCTTCGAGGCCAGTCGTCGTGATGATGTCGGCCCGATCTCCAAGCCCAGCGACCGCAGCCGCCCGGCCAGGCGGACTCGATGGACCCGATGGCCCTAGATTGACCCGATGACCAAGCGCCGCCTTGGCATCGAGATCATCGTCGCCGCCGGTGCCATCGCTGCCCTCGTCGTCGGCTACCACTACGGCGGCGAGATCCACTCCGTCGGGCCGCTCTCGCCGGCCCAGGCGGCCGAGTACCGACGCCATCGGATCATTGCCTACGCATCGGGCGCTGCTTGGCTCGTCCTCGGGTCCTACACGATCCGCCGGCTTGCCAACCAGCTGGGCCGGGCGATCGCGTTGGCCGACAAGGCAACGGCGGCGTCGGTCCGCCTCATCCTCACAATCGTCGGGCTCGTCGTCGTCCTCCTCGTCGCGCTCACGATCCTGCACATCGGCGTGTCGCAGCTGCTGCTGGGCGGAGCCATCACCGGTGTCGTGCTCGGTATCGCTGCCCAACAGAGCCTCGGCAACATGTTCGCGGGAATCGTGCTGCTCGTCGCGCGGCCGTTTCGGGCCGGCGATCACGTGCGAGTGAGGTCCGGCGCGCTCGGCGGCATCTTCGACGGTCACGTCGTCTCCATGGGCCTCACCTACGTCGTGTTCACGACCGACGAAGGCACGATGCTCGTCCCCAACCTCACGCTGCTGGCCGCCGCGATCGTCCGGTCGCCGCAGCCGCAACCACAGCTGCAACCGCAGCCAGGACAGCCGACTACGACTCAACCGCCCGTCGGCCCGGCACCGCCCCGGGAGAGCCCGGAGGCGCCCGATCCGACCCGACCCTGACTGGCGGGGCGACCCCGACCGGGCGGCGTGGAGAACAGTCACGCAATCGTCACGCGCCGGATAGCCTCGCAAGTGCACGACCGATCCAGCTCACATGCTGGTCGGACGTAGCAACGAAGGGACGGGCAATGAGGTTGAGTGATGGGTGAGGGACTTTGGTGGTTTCTCATCGCCGCCGTCTTCCTCGTGGCCGAGTTCGGACACCGCGCCTTCTACGCGCTGTTCATCGGACTCGGAGCCATCGTCGCCGCCGTGCTCGCCCTCGCCGGGGCAGGCGTCATCGTCCAGATCCCTGCCTTCGCCGTCGCCGCCCTCCTCGGCCTCTTCCTCGTTCGTCCCAATTTGGTGAGAGCCATGTCATCGGGCGAGGGGCGGCTCGTGTCGGGGCTGCAGGGTCAGGTTGGCAAGGAGGTGTTCGTCGCCGAGGCGATCGGCGGCGCCGCCAACCCGGGTCGGGTCCGCGTCGAGGGTGAGCTCTGGAAGGCGATCTCCCAAGATGGCAAACCCATCCCGTCCGGCACGCTCGTCATGGTCCTCGAGCTACAGGGCACCACGTTCGTCGTTCAGGATCTGCCCACCCTCGGTATGGCTCCCTTCGAGCTTCCCGAAGACAACGAAGGAGATGTCCCATGATTCTCGCCACGTCTGGATCCGAGGTCGTCCTGTACGTCGTGCTGCTGGTCGTCGTCATCCTCGTGTTGTCGACCGCCTATCGCTCCATCAAGCTGATCCAGCAGGGCACCGTCGGGGTGCAAAAGCGCCTCGGTCAGTACCACGCCGTGCGCAACCCGGGCGTGGCGATGCTCGTGCCGTTCATCGACCAGGTGCAGACGGTCGACGTCCGCGAGGTCCCAAGGACCGGCGATCAGCAGGACGTCATTACGAAGGACAACGTCAGCGTCCTCGTGTCGGCGACGATCTTCAGCCAGGTCGTCGACCCGAAGGCCGCCCTCTTCTCGGTCAGCAACTACGAGGTGGCGATCTTTCAGCTGGCGAGAACCGCTCTTCGAGCGGTGTTCGGAGGCCTCACGCTCGACGAAGCCCTCACCGAGCGGGAGCGCATCAACGCCGAGCTGCAGGGCCACATGGAGCCGGTCACGGACAAGTGGGGCGTCCGCATCAACCGCATCGAGATCGTGGACATCGTCCCGCCAACCAATGTTCTGCAGGCGATGAGCCTCCAGAAGGAAGCCGAGCAGCAGAAGCGAGCCCTCATCTTGAAGGCCGAAGGAGAACGGCAGGCTGCCATCAACGAAGCCGAGGGCAAGAAACAAGCCGCCATTCTCGCCTCCGAGGGCCAGAAGCAGGCGCAGGTCCGCCAAGCTGAAGGTGAGCGGGAGGCGCTCCGTCTCCGGGCAGAAGGCCGCAAGGCCGCCCTGATCCAGGAGGCCGAAGGGCGGGCGGAAGCCGTGCGGCAGGTCTACGCCGCCATCCTCGAGTCGCACCCGACGCCGGAGCTGCTGGCGGTCCTGCAGCTCGACACCCTCTCGCGCCTCGTGGAGAGCGACAACGCCAAGATCGTCGTCCCCTACGAGTCGGCCGGGCTCATGGGGGCATCCCAGATGCTGAAGAGCGTGCTCGATGCCGCCGGTGCCGCCGGCTCGGGAGGCGGGCCGGGGTCCGGTCCGGGATCCGGTTCCGGTGGTTCGGGCGGGTCCGGTGGTTCCGGGGGCGGCTCCGGATCCGGGTCGAGTGCTGCCCTTCCTCCCGGGGGCCGCTCGCGCTAGCCCCCCGAAGCGTCGTGCTCAGACGGCGATGAGAACGATGCCGGCCGCTACGAGCACAGCGGCGGCAAAGCGTCGGGCACCGAAGCTTTCCCGCAGGAACACGGCGCCGATGATGGCGGCCGCAATTACGCTCGTCTCACGCAATGCCGCCACCTCGGCGAGCGGTGCCTTCGTCTGCGCCCAGAGCACGAGGGAGTAGGCGACGACGGAGATGAAGCCGGCCGCGAGCCCGCGGCTGATCGTCGTCACCTGGCGCCAGACGACTGGCCGCCGGCGGACGAGGTACACGATTGGATACACCGGTCCCTGCATGAGGAAGAGGAGAGCCGAGTAGGCGTACGGATCGTGCGAGCGGCGGACGCCGAGACCGTCGACCAGGGTGTAGGCGGCGATGGCGAGCCCTGTGGCGAGCGCTGCGGCGATCGCCGGCAACTCGGCGCGCGTGAGCCTGCCCGCCGACAGCGCCAAGCTCATCAACCCCAGCGCCAGGATGACGATGCCCGTCCACGCCAGCAGACTCAAGTGCTCGTGGGCGACAAAGTAGGCCCCCACGGCCACGACCAGCGGCGAGGTCCCACGGGCGATCGGATAGGTCTGGTTGAAGGCACCGAGGCGGTACGAGTTGATGAGACCCGACTCGTAGGCGATGTGGAAGCACGTGGACACCACGACGTAGCCGATGGCAGCGCGCGCCGGCAGTCCCGTCACGATGAGGGCGATACCTCCGGCGAGGGTGCTCGCCACGCCGATGAGTGCGAACGCCAGCAGCCGATCCTCGATCGACTTGGCCATGGCGTTCCACGACGCGTGCAGGACGCCGGCGCCGATGACGACGACGAGGACGACAGCAGTCAGGTGGGTGTGCAGGTGGCGGCCCCGACCCTCGCCGGATCAGTGAGGCTTGTGATTCGAGATTCGGACGGCCTCGACGGCCAGCGGGTGGAGCTCCTCGCCCCCGGCTGCCACCCACGCCTCGAGCTCTGATCGCATCGTCGGCGTCCAAAACGCCGTCAGATGCTCAGCCACCTCACGAGACGCCTGATCGGCCGGATGATGGGCGAAGTTGGCAGCGATCTGATTGGCCATCCGGATCAAGTCGGGAACCGGAGATCGATACTCAGGTGCGCCGGACACTTCCGACGATGACTGGGGTTCGCTCGAGTCCGGCAATCAGAGTCCTGGCGGGGAGCCGAATGGGGCGGGCGACGCGCTCGCCACCGGTACCGGAGCGACGAACGACCCAACACCGACCGGCACCGCCTCGCGCCGCCGCCGGCGGCCCTGGCCGTTGCCGTCGTCGGTCTCGACTGCCGGAGCGAACTCGCCAGTGGTGCCGACCGATCCGTTCGACCAGGTCCCGTCCTCGACGACGACCTTCGCCCGGACCTGCACGGCCGTCACCTTGTACTCGGGGCAGTTCGTGGCCCAGTCCGAATGCTCGGTCGTCACGACGTTGGCGCCGCTCACCGGATGATGGAACGTCGTGTACACGACACCCACCGGCATCCGCTCCGACAGCCTCGCCCGCAGGACGGTCGTGCCCACGCGGCTCGCCAGCTCCACGAGACCGCCGTCGGCGATTCCCCGTTCAGAGGCGTCGAAGGGGTGGATGTCCAGCAGATCCTCCGGATGCCACGTGACGTTCGGCGTGCGGCGAGTCTGGGCGCCGACGTTGTACTGCGACAGGATCCGCCCGGTCGTGAGGATCAACGGGTAGCGGCGGGTGGCGCGCTCGTCGGTGGGGATGAAGGGGGTTTCGACGAACTGGCCGAGGCCGCGCACGAACGAGCCCACGTGCATGACGGGGGTGCCGAGCGGGGCTGCCTCGTTGCACGGCCACTGCACGCTCCCGACGCGGTCGAGGAGCGAGAAGGACACACCGGAGAACGTCGGCGTCAGCTCGGCGATCTCGTCCATGATCTCCGCGGCCGACCCGTACGACATCGGGTAGCCGAGCAGGCTCGACAGCTCGCAGGCGACTTCCCACTCCTGCTTGCCGCACCGTGCCGCCATGACGGGTCGCACCCGGTTGATGCGGCGCTCGGCGTTGGTGAAGGTCCCGTCCTTCTCGAGGAAGGACGTGCCCGGGAAGAACACGTGAGCAAAGGCCGCCGTCTCGTTCAGGAAGAGGTCTTGCACGATGACGAGCTCGAGCGCCGAGAGGGCCGCCTTCACATGGGTGGTGTTCGGGTCGCTCTGGGCGATGTCCTCGCCTTGTACGAAGAGCGCCCGGAACTCGCCCGCCAAGGCGGCGTCGAACATGTTGGGGATGCGCAGCCCCGGCTCGCTCACGAGGGAAGTGCCCCAGAGTGCCTCGAAGGTCGCCCGGACCGTGTCGTCGGACACGTGCCGGTAGCCGGCGAGCTCGTGGGGAAACGAACCCATGTCGCAGGAGCCCTGCACGTTGTTCTGGCCCCGGAGCGGGTTGACACCGACGCCCTCGCGGCCGATGTTGCCGGTGGCCATGGCGAGGTTGGCCATGCCCATGACCATCGTCGATCCCTGACTGTGCTCCGTCACGCCGAGGCCGTAGTAGATCGCGCCGTTGCCGCCCGTGGCATACAGGCGAGCGGCCGCCCGCACCTCGGCCGCCGGCACGCCGGTGATCTCCTCGGTCGCCTCCGGGCTGTTCTCCGGTGCGGAGATGAACGCCGACCAGGTGGCAAAGGCCCCAGGATCGCAGCGGGTCGCCACGAACTCGGTGTCCACCAAGCCCTCGGTCACCACGACGTGAGCGAGAGCGTTCACGAGCGCCACGTTCGTCCCGGGCCGGAGCTGGAGGAAGTGGGCAGCTTCGACGTGCGGCGTGCGCACGAGGTCGATGCGCCGCGGGTCGATGACGATGAGCTTGGCGCCGGCGCGCAGCCTGCGCTTCATGTGAGAGGCGAACACCGGGTGCCCGTCGGTCGGGTTGGCGCCGATGACGACGATCACGTCGGCCTGGTCGACCGAGACGAAGTCCTGTGTTCCGGCCGAAGTCCCGAACGTCTGCTTCAGACCGAAGCCCGTCGGCGAGTGGCAGACACGTGCGCACGTGTCGACGTTGTTGTTGCCGAAGGCGGCCCGGATCATCTTCTGCACGACGAAGACCTCTTCGTTCGTGCAGCGAGACGACGTGATGCCGCCGATGGAGTCGCGCCCGTGCTCCGACTGGATCGATCGCAGCCGGTCGGCGGCGAACTGCAGCGCCTCATCCCAGCCGACCTCCCGCCACGGGTCGCTGGTCGCCTCGCGCACCATGGGCGAGAGCACGCGGTCCTTGTGGGTGGCGTACCCCCAAGCGAA
The DNA here is from genome assembly GCA_049510975.1 of Acidimicrobiales bacterium. Taxonomy (GTDB): domain Bacteria; phylum Actinomycetota; class Acidimicrobiia; order Acidimicrobiales; family Bog-793; genus JAKACA01. Next base: position 76,321 of record JBEKYM010000004.1, on the reverse strand, counting down.
ACGTCCCTTCACACACGAGTGCCCGCTGTTGGCACCGCCCTCCTTGGCGGGAACCATGCGGACGACCTCGTCGCCCCGCAGCTCGGCCTTGAACGTGCAGCCGACGCCGCAGTAGGCACACGTCGTGAGCACCGTGCGACGGGGCACGCCGAGGGTGATGACGGACTTCTCCTCGAGCGTCGCCGTCGGGCAGACCTGCACGCAGGCGCCGCAGGAGACGCACTCGGAGTCGAAGAAGTTGCCCGCCGGCCCGGCTGCGACTTTCGAGAAGAAACCCCTCCCCTCGATCGTCAGCGCCAGCGTCCCCTGCACCTCGTCGCAGGCTCGCACGCAGCGTGAGCAGACGATGCACTTGGAGGGATCGAAGGTGAAGTACGGGTTCGACTCGTCCTTGGCGGCATCGAGGTGGTTGTCGCCGGCATAGCCGTAGCGCACGTCGCGGAGCCCGACGGCGCCGGCCATGTCCTGCAGCTCGCAGTCGCCGTTGGCGGCGCAGGTGAGGCAGTCGAGGGGGTGATCGGAGATGTAGAGCTCCATGACGCCGCGCCGCAGACGCTCGAGGCGGGGGGTCTGAGTGGCGACCTGCATGCCGTCGGCGACGGGAGTCGTGCACGATGCCGGCGTCCCCTTGCGGCCGGCGATCTCGACGAGGCAGAGGCGGCAGGAGCCAAAGGCTTGCAAGGAGTCCGTGGCGCAGAGCTTGGGGACGTCGATGCCGGCGAGGGCAGCTGCTCGCATGACCGAGGTCCCGGCCGGCACGGTGACGGCTTGTCCGTCGACGCGAATCGTCACCGCAGGAGCAGCACCTACGTCTGCGTCTGCGGGCTGCGCCGGCGGTGTGCCGAGGTCGTGCTCTTTCAAGAGGGTCATGTCTGTGCTCCCTGACCTGTCATTCTCCCACCTGTCGTCATCGTCACCGTCCCGCCTCGTCCGAGGCCGCCGAAGTCCTCGCTGAAGTGGCGCAGCGCACTGCGCACGGGCTGAGGTGTGAGACCACCCATGGCACACAGCGAGCCGTCCACCATGAGCTCGCAGAGGTCCTCGAGCAACTCCAGGTTCTCCTGTGCCGACTCGCCGGCGATGATGCGGTCGATGACCTCGACCCCTCGCACGGAGCCGACCCGGCAGGGCGTGCACTTCCCGCAGGACTCCTCGGCACAGAACTCCATGGCGAAACGAGCCTGCCGGGCCATGTCGACGGTGTCGTCGAACACGACGATGCCGCCGTGGCCGAGCATGGCGCCGTGGGCGGCGAGGGTTTCGTAGTCGGTGGGCAGATCGAGCTCGCTGGCCGGGAGGTAGGCGCCGAGCGGACCGCCGACCTGCACGGCCCTGATCGGCCGCCCGCTGGCGGTGCCACCGCCGAGGTCCTCGATGAGCTCCCGCAACGTGATGCCGAAGGGCACCTCCACGATGCCCCCGCGACGGATGTTGCCGCCCAGCTGGAACACCTGAGTCCCTCGGGAGCGCTCCAGCCCGAGACTGCCGTAGCCGGCAGCGGCGTCGCCGTCGGCGAGGATGGAGGGTACGGCCGCGAGCGAGAGCACGTTGTTGACGATCGTGGGCTGACCGAACAGGCCTGCGATGGCGGGCAAGGGAGGCTTGGCTCGGGCAACCCCGCGGTTGCCCTCGAGGCTCTCGAGCATCGAGGTCTCCTCGCCGCAGATGTAGGCGCCGGCGCCGACGCGAACCTCCAGCTCGAAGCCAGTCTGAGGGCCGACCCAGCCCGCCTGTGCGGCGATGGCGACGGCCTCTCGCATCGTGGCGACGGCGGCCGGGTACTCCGAGCGGATGTAGATGTAGCCGGCGACGGCACCGACTGCGAGCGCCGCGATCGCCATGCCCTCGATCAGCAGGAACGGGTCGCCCTCCATGAGCATGCGGTCGGCGTAAGTACCGGAGTCGCCTTCGTCGGCGTTGCAGCAGACGAACTTCGTTTCGCCGGGTGCCTCGAGGACGGTCTGCCACTTGATGCCGGTCGGGAAGCCTGCTCCGCCCCTGCCTCGCAGCCCGGCGCTCGTCACCTCGGCGATGATCTCCGCCGGTGTCATGGCTCGTGCCCGCCGCAGGCCGGACAAGCCGCCATGGTCGAGATAGTCCGTCACCGACAGCGGATCGGTGATGCCCACGCGAGCAAACGTGATGCGCTGCTGACGTGCCAGCTGGGCGATCTCCTCGGTCGGGCCGAGGTAGAGGGGACTTTCGGTCGGCTCGCCGTCGAGCACGTGCGCCAGCAGATCGGCGACGTCGCTCGGCTGGACGGGTCCGAAAGCGAGGCGGCCGGCGGGCGTCGCCAGCTCGACGAGCGGCTCGAGCCAGAACAGGCCGCGCGAACCGGGCCGCACGAGCTCGACGTCAAGGGCCGCTGCCCGGGCGAGGATCTCCGTCGCCACGGCTTCGGCGCCCACGGAACGGGCGGCCGTGTCCCGAGACACGTAGAACGTCGTCATCGCGCCGGTCCCACCAGCTCGTCGAACCGGGCGGCATCCACGCGACCGAAGACTTCGCCGTCGATCATCACCGCCGGCGAGAGGGCGCAGTTCCCGAGGCAGAACACCTGCTCGAGCGTGACCTTGCCGTCGAGCGTGGTCCCGCCGAAGCCGACGCCGAGCCGTTTGCAAGCATGGGCGCCAAGGGCCTCAGCACCCATGGCCTGGCAGGCCTCCGCCCGGCAGATGTGCACGACCGACGACCCCGCCGGCTCGGTGCGGAAGTCCTTGTAGAACGTCAGCACCCCGTACACCTCTGCTTCGGAGAGGTTGAGCACGTCGGCGGCGACCGAGATCGATCGCTTGTCGATGCAGCCGAAGGCCTCCTGCAGGTCGTGCAATACGGGCAGGAGCGGCCCGCGCTGCCCTAGGTGCCGGCGGACAAGCTCCCGGGCTCGATCCTCCGACCACGGCTCTGTGGACGTCGATATCGCTGCCACTACCTCCGAGACTAACTCGCCGTTCAGTCATCCGGTAGTGACCGACCCGCCGGCGGCCGCTGTTCGGCTCGGAGCGCCGGCGTTCTGGGTGCGTGAAAGGGACGTATGTGTCCCCAACGTGCACCCAGAAACCCTGGGCCGGCGATGCTCCGGCCGGCCGGCGTTCTGGGTGCGTGAAAGGGACGTATGTGTCCCCAAGGTGCACCCAGAAACCCCGGCGCCGGCCGCCGGCGACGACCCGGCACGGCCTACGATCGAGTTCCATGTGCCGAAGCATCGTGAGCCTTCGAGACCTGCCAGATCTGACACCGGAGGAGGTCGAGGCCGCCGCCCGACAATTCGTCCGCAAAGTCTCGGGGACCAAAGCGAAGATACCCGCCCGAGCCAACCAGGAGGCCTTCGACCGCGCCATCTCCGAGATCGCCGATGCGACGTCCCGACTGCTTGGCGATTGGGTGGTGCAGGGCCGGCCGGCGGCCTTCAGCCCGAGCGGCCCGCGTCCAACGTCGTCGGCCCCACGTGCTCGGCCAACCACTCGTTCATCGGACCGCACGCCCGCAGGAAGGCGGTGACGTTCTTCTTCGCCTTCGCCGTTCCCAGCCACTCGCCCGGCGGCCAATCCTGCCAGGCGACCAAGCCCTTGTACCGGAGCAGGTCGATTCGCGGGTGATCCTTCGGGTAGCCCTTCGGAGCCGTCTTCAGAGCGTCGTGGGCATGAGCCTCGATCCCCATCTTGTCGAGCTTGCCCAGCAATCCGACGAGGGCGAGACCGGTCCGCTCGTCGGCAACCGCAGCCCGGAAGCGCTCGAGCTGGTCGCTCGCCATCATGTACATCCCGCTGCCGACACCGAGGCCGCGAGCCGAAAGCGAGATGTAGCCACCCGCCGCCAGTGACGCCGCGATCCCCGTCTTGTACGGGGACTTGTCCTTGCTGAAGCGGACATCTCGGTACGGTCGGAAGATCTTGGCCTCTCCGAACTCCGGCGCCAGCTCGGCGAGGAGAGCCGCCATCGGGGCATAGACGTCCCGCTCGTAGGTCGCCTTGTTGGCCATCCAGTAGGTCTTCGAATTATCGGCCTCGAGGCCCTCGTAGAAGTCGATCGCCTCAGCCGGCCAGCCTGTGAACGCCATCGCCGCAGTGTATGTCCGGCATCGCCCGGTCCCGATACCGCCGGCGCCTAGGCTCGGGGCGACGCCAACGCCCGGACGCGGGACGGACCGGCCACGCGGCCGGCCCGGTGCCCGTACTGATGATCAGGTATGGATTCCTCCATCCGTCTTGAGGACACGACGTCCGCCGTCTCGACGAGCAACGAGACGCCTTCGCCGTGGCCGATGCTTCCGACGTGCCAACCGCCGCTTGTTGGTGGCGGGCATACTCCGCTGGGGTTGGGCGGGTTCGGGCACCGAGGTGCACCGAACGTCGCTCCGACCGTTCTTGGCGGTCAGGCGCCAGAAGACACGGCAGCCCGGGCCTTTCGGCCCGGGCACCTTCAGTCCGGTGGCCCGGGCTCCTCGGAACAGTCCAACGTTCTCACGCTGACTCCTTCCGTCTACCTTCACATCACGGGATGCTCATCCCGCATCACCCATGGTCCACCCGCAACCCAGCCGCGTCAAGGGATTCCTCTAGATTTTGAACAGACACCCGTCCCAGCAGGCGACGAGTCTCGGGTGCCGTCGGCCGCGCAGCTCGATCAGCAGCTCCTCAGGTCCGGCGGGTTCACCCACGCCGGGATCGCCGGCTTCCCCACCCGACGCGGCGTCCCCGCGCCCCACGCGGGGCACCGGGACTCCGTTTCGATCCAGCGCTGCCGGCCGCAGGTAACGGACGCCGATGGTGCCATCGCCGACGGGTTCGTAGCGCGCCGCATCGGCCGGTGCCCGCGTCGTGGCCGACAGTACCGTCATGGCACCGCCACAACATTTCCGTCGCAGCGGCCGCACGTAGGCAACGCCACCCTGGGCGGAGATGAACTCCGAAGCCTCCGGCGTGGCGACGACTCGCATGGCTGTCGAGTCTACGCCCCCGCCACAGCCGCCTCCAGGTTGGCGAGGAGGACGCGGCCGTAGGGTTCGGATTCGGGTTTCATGAGGACGGACCGGAGGATCCGGACGTCCTCGCCGAGCCCAGGTCCACTGCCGGCCTCTTCCGCCGGCGGGGCCAGCCGCCCATGGCGCCGGACCAGCTCGGAGGCGTGCACTTTCAGGACACTCACGAAGACGGGGTCGTTCGCCGCCATCGTCCCGGCCAGGATGCGGGCGGAGGAACCGTCGACGGCCGCCAGGTTCGACGCCGCCCGGGCGAAGTAGGTGACGATGTCGAGCTCTGGCCGCTGATACAGGCAGAGCCGCTCCGACGATTCGACGAGGGAGGCAAACGAGAGCGCCGACCGGCGCGTCGCTGCCAAGACCCTCCCGAGCCCGCCCGGCGTCAAGGGGAACAGCTGCAGGGTCAACCACCACGCTGCCGCCGCTGCTCCTGCTCGCGAGCACTCGAGGCTGATCTCGCCGAGGTGCGCGGCGCCACCTCCGGTGAAATACGTGTACGGCGAGTCATGGGCGTAGTGGCGCCCGGCACCCGCATCGGCGAACAGGACAGCCCCGCAGCCGTACGGCTGAAGCCCGTGTTTATGGGGGTCCACCACGAACGAGTCGCATTGGGCGATGGCCGCCCACGGCGCCGGATCCAGTCCGAGCGAGGCAGACGAGCTCCCGTCGTTGCCCAGCACGGCGAAGAAACCCCCATACGCCCCATCCACATGCACCCGCAACCCGTAGCGCTCCTTCAGTGCCAGCGCCTCGTCCACACGGTCGATCGCTCCGAGGCCGGTCGTCCCGGTCGTGACGACAACGGTCCCGATGGCGCCGCTCCTCGCCAGATCCTCGACTTCGCCGAGGTCGATGCGGCCGAGCGCGTCGGTGCCGACGGCGTGGCCTGCCATGCCCAGCAGGTGACACATGCGCCCGTGGGTGTAGTGCGCCTGATCGCTGAAGGCGACTCCCTTGTCCGGATGGAGCGATCGCGCCACGAAGAGCGCCTCGAGATTGGCGATGGTGCCGCTTGTCGTCAGGTGCCCGATGTGGGTCTCGAAGCCGATCATCTCCGCCAGCGCAGCAATCGACTCGAGCTCCATCTGAGCAGTCGCCGGCCCACCGTCGAGGGCGTGGTTGTTCGGGTTGACGAGCATGGCGGCGAGGTAGGCCGTGACTGCGGCCGGGTGCGGAGGCTTCAGCATCTGGCCGGCGTAGCGAGGGTGGAAGAAGGGGTAGTTGTCCTCGAGACGGGCGAAGAGCTCGGCGAAAGCGACGCTGAGCCGACCCTCGTCGACCTCGAGCTCAGGGGCGGCCGCGTACGGCCCGAAGCCCGCCGCCCAGTCCACCTGGTGGTCGATGGCGGCGCCGATCCAGTGGTGCAGGTCCATGGTCGGCGGTTCTACCGCACGACGCTCGATCGCCGAGGTGTCACCGCAGGCGCGCCACCGCAAGAGCCGCCGCCAGCAGCACGACCGTCCACGACAGCAGGCGGAGGGCCCGCTCGATCGGCTGGATCAGCATGGTCCGGTCCACCGGCCGGACGCTGCCGTCGGTGAGGACAGCGTGGCCACGTACGTCGGCGACCCGCCGCCGGACGAAACGAGCCGACGTGCTGAGCGCCCGCTGAGCTGCCGACAGCCCGAAGGCCCCCGCTCCCCCGAGCACGGCCGCCAACGAGAGGCGATCGGCCTGGGCGACATAGGCCGTCAGGACTGGAAACGTTCCCCAGGCCAGCGCAAACCCGGCGTCGGTGTGCACGAGGCCGCCGAACCACTCGGCGTTGTAGGCCATGACGAGCAGCGGGCCGATGACGATGAACGGGATGAGCGGCCAGCCCACTCTCTGCACGCCCAACACGCCGAGGGCGACGGCTCCGGCCAGGGCGACGGCGGACACCACCACGAGCAAGGCGGAGCTGATCTGAGTCCCGAGCGGGCGCCCGTGCAACTCGTCGAGAGCATGAGCGGCCAGCCCGACGGCGAGGAAGAACGCCAAGAGCGTCGCCAGCAGTCTGCTCAGCTGAACCTGCGGCGCCAGTGAGGCGCCGATGACGACATAGGCAAGGTGCCAGGCCGTGTACGGCGGGTGCAGCAGCGTCCACCAGTCCCTCCAGCCCCCCGTCCGCGTAGCGGCGTAGTAGGCCGGCCGGAGCTCCTCGGCCGGCTCCCCGCCGGCCCCGCGGTGCGGCGGAGCTTGCGGTGAGGCGGAGGATCCTGCCGGCGCGGCAGCGCCAGCGGCAGCGTCGGGCTCGGGGCGATCGTCAGAGGGCAAATGTCGCCCTCCCACCCACGAGCGCCGCTGCGCGCTCATGCCGCGCGCCGTCCCCACATGACGAGCCCACCGCCGAGGCTCATCCGCCGCAGGCCGACGTCCTCGATGCCGGCGTCTCGCCACGCTCGCTCGGTCCAGGCGACTGGGTATCGACGGTAGTGGTTGGAGATGTTGGGACCGAGGAAGCGCCCCACCTTCCACCATTCCTCCCCGCCGGTCAGGTAGCCGCCGATCGGCAGGATGAGACGGGTGTAACAGATCCACATCCCGTGCCACAGCAGGTTCGGCGGCACGAGGAACTCGAGGCTGGCGATGGCGCCGCCCGGCCGCACGACTCGTGCGAGCTCGGCGAGGGTGGCCGCCGGATCTTCGACATACCGCAACAGGTAGGTGAAGGTGAGGGCGTCGAAACAGGCGTCGGGAAACGGCAGCTGCTCGCCACGACCGAGGACGAGGCGGATGCGCTCGCTCTCGCCGGCGGCGGCGACGTTCTCGGCGCCCTGCCACAGCATCGCTCGCGTGAGGTCGAGGCCGACCACGTCGGCGCCGGTCCGACGGGCGAGTTGCAGGGCAACGCCTGCCGTGCCGGAGGCGACGTCGAGAATCCGGCCGGGCGGGCCGGCGATGACGTGATCGACCATCTCCCTGCGCCAGCGCCGGTTCTGGCCCATGGAGAGCAGCTCGGCCAGCCGGTCGTAGCGGCCCGGCAATCCGGAGAACAGACCTTTGGCAAAACGGTTGTGGCGCGACGCCTCCATCGTGCTCGTCACGATGCCAGCTCGGCGGGTGCGTCGAGGGCAGCTCGGAGGAAGTCCACCTGGAACAGCAGCAGGTTCTCGGCCACGACTTCCTGCGGCGTCATGTGCGTCACGCCGGACAAGGGAAGCACACAGTGCTGGCGGCCGGCTGCCAGCAGGGCGGCGGACAGCTGCAAGGTGTTGGCAGCGGTGACGTTGTCGTCGGCGAGCCCGTGGATCAGCAAGAGCGGTCTTCGCAGCTCGGCGGCTTCGCGGAGCAGCGATGTCCGGTCGTAGTTCTCCGGCGAGGTGTTGGGGTCGCCCAGGTACCGCTCGGTGTAATGGGTGTCGTAGAGGCGCCACTCGGTCGGGGGTGCGCCGGCGACGGCGGCGTGGAACACGTCCGGCCGCCTCAGCACCGCCAGGGCGGCGAGGTAACCGCCGAAGGACCAACCTCGGATCGCCACTCGGGAGAGGTCCAGATCGCCTTCCTCCTCGGCGACGGCGTGCAGGGCTGCGATCTGGTCCTCGAGGACGGGAGCAGCGAGCTCGGAGAACAGGGTCCGGTCCCACGCCGGCCCCCTCCCGGGCGTCCCGCGGCCGTCTGCCACGATCACGCAGTAACCCTGATTGGCGAACCACTGCGACGTGAGGAACACCCCGGACGCCGCCAGCACCATCTGCGCATGGGGGCCGCCGTAGGGGTCGAGGAGTACGGGGAGGCGTTTCGATCCGGGTACGTGACCTTCGGGAAAGAGCACTGCGGTGCGGATCTCTCGTGTCCCCGCCCGCAGCAGCCGAGGGTGGGCGGTGATGACCGGGGTCTCGGCCAGCGACTCGATGTGGCCGAGCACTTGCCCGTCACGCAGCACGCTCACGGCGAGTCCAGGCCGATCGAGGCAACGCGCCGCCAGCACCGTCGTCCCGCCGGCACGGCAGGCCGTGGCCACCACCGGCTCATCGGCGCCGGCGAGCCGGGTGAGGCCAACGGAGGGCGACCAGCTCCAGACGCCGATCTCACTCGGCTCGATCGACCCGGACAGCAACACGACGTCGCCGTCCACGCCGAGGACGGAGCGCACTTGCAGCTCGTCAGGGGTGACCGTCTCCTCGCCGATGACGAGCCGCTTGGCGTCGCCCACGTCCGCCGTCCAGACGAACGTCCCGTCGGAGAGGTGGGCGGGCACACCTCCGACGATGTCGACCCAGCAGTCGTCCCGGTCCTCGCGCACGACGGCCGATGCGCCAGTCGCCGGATCGACGGCCAGCACCTGCATGCAACGCTGGTCCCGGCTCTGTACGACGACGAGGAGACCGTGCTCGGACCATGCCGCCGTCGTGACGTACTCGAAGCGCCCCCGGTCCCAGCCGACCTCGACCGGCTGCGCGCTGCCGTCGACGGGGACGATCAGCAAGCGAACCTCGGCGTTCGGGGTGCCGGCGGCCGGGTAGGCGACTTCCATGGGAGCGCTCGTGGGCTCGGCCGGGTCGGCGATGTATCGCCGCTGCACCTCGGAGACGTCCACTCGTGCGACGAGGAGGCGACTGCTGTCGGGCGCCCACCAGTAGCCATCAGAGCGATCCATCTCCTCGGCGGCGACGAATTCCGCGAGGCCGTAGCTGACGTTGGCGTGCGGGTCGCCGGTGGCGTCGAAGTCGAGGCCGGCACCGGCGCCACCGCCCGTGGCGGAGTCGTGCCCGGCGACGATGCGGTCGGCCGACGCCGGCTCGGCGGAACCGGACGCGGACGTCCCGCCGACGCCGATCACGCGCAGCACACCGTTCGACACGTAGGCGACGTGGGCTCCCGACGGCGACAGTCGCGGGTCGACCGCAGGGCTCGCCACCGCGAGTTGCTGGACGGCTCTGCTTGCCACGTCCACGACATAGACGTGGCCCGAGAGGTCGAACACGGCCCGTGTGGCGGCAGTGTCGGTGTGAAAGCGCACGATGCCTCCGGAGGACTCTCGCGCCCGCTCGCGTCGAGCCCGTTCCTCGGCCGGCAGCTCCTCGAGCCCTCCAGAAAGGAGCGACTCGGGGTCCACGACGAGCCGTTCCGCCTGTGTCGCCACGTCGTAGCAGTAAAGGCAGGTCAGCGCGTCGGAACCGCTCCGCGAGCGCAAGAAAAGGATCCGTTGGCCGTCCGGCGCCACCACGAACGAGCGGGGCGTGCCGAGGCTGAACCGGCGAGTGCGGGCGTATTGGCGCGGGAAGCTGATCTCACTCACTGGCCCATCCTTGCCGATGCGTCCGCCAGCGTCTCACCGGACGGCGTCGGACGGCCGGCGGAGCCGCTAACGCCCGACGGCGTAGGCTTGCATCGCCCGTGGATCCGCCGCCGCCCGGACGAAGCCGTCGGCGGAGCGCGACACCGCCGTCTTGCGACCGAGCAGCCATGGTCCGGCTTCGACGACGTCGTGCCCACGCCGGCTCAGATCGGCGAGACACGCTTCCCCCAGCCGGCGTTCGGCCACCAGCTGGTTGGGGTACGCCTCACGAGGAAAGAACGACGACGGTGCATGGTTGGAGTGCCAGCTCGGCGCGTCGATCGAGGCCTGCAGGTCGCGACCGAACACGGCGTGCTCCAAGAAGGCCAGCAGCGTCCACTGGTCCTGCTGGTCGCCCCCCGGCGTCCCGAAGGCGAGATACGGCCGCCCGTCCCGCAGAGCCAGTCCGGGGCTCAGCGTCGTACGCGGGCGCTTTCCGGGCACCAGGCTGGCAGGCAAGCCCTCCTCGAGCCAGAACATCTGCCCCCGCGTTCCCAGGCAGAACCCCAACCCTGCCACCGCCGGCGAGCTCTGCAACCACCCGCCGCTCGGTGTCGCAGAGACGAGGTTGCCGAACCGGTCCGCTACATCGAGGTGACAGGTGTCGCCCCGCATCTCCCGTAAGGACCCGGGCGGAGGCCCGAGGCGCGGATCCCGCCCCTCGACGTCGCCGGCGGCGCCGCCTGCAGCGCCACGGACGTCCCCGCCGGCCGGCGCGCCCCACTGGCGCACGCGTTCAGGCAGCCGGCCGGCGCGCCCGGCCGGCCGTCCGGGCCGCAGCTCGACGCTCGCCTCCTCGCCGACGAGCTGCCGGCGCTCCGCCGCGTACGCGGGCGACAGCAGGTCCGCCAGCGGCACCTCGACCATGCGGGGATCGCCGTAGAACGCCTCCCGATCGGCAAAGGCGAGCTTGGCGCACTCCGTCACGACGTGCACGAGGTCGGGACTGCCCGCCCCCATGGAAGCCAGGTCGAACCCGGCCAGGAGCGACAGCTGCTGCAGGAACACCGGCCCCTGGCCCCATGGCCCGGTCTTGCAGACTTCGAACTCGCCGAAGCCGAGACGCGCCGGCTCCTCGAGCGACGCCCGCCAGCCGGCGAGGTCGGCGCCCCTGAGCAACCCGCCGGAGCCGGCGGTGGTGCACCAGCCGTCGATTGCCTCAGCAACGAAACCTTCGTAGTAGGCGGCACGAGCGCCCTCGATCTGGGCCGCCCGATCCGGCCCGCACGCCTCGCCCTCGGCAAGGAGCCGGCGCAGGGTCGAGGCCAGCTGAGGGTTCCTGAGCCGACCGCCGGCCGGCGGGACGCCGCCGCCGGCGCCGAGCCAGATCGAGGCGGACGTGGGCCATTGCGCCCGCATGTCGGTCTCGACAGCTGTGAGCGTCGCCGCGAGAGATGCCAGCACGGGAAAGCCGCTCTCGGCATAGGACAGCGCAGGCTCGAGCACTTCACGAAGCGACTTCGTGCCGAACCGCTCGAGCACGAGCATCCACGAGCCGAAGGCCCCCGGCACACACGCGGCGAGCAGGCCGACGCCGGGCACGAGATCGAGGCCGAGGGCCGAGAAATGCTCCGGCGTCGCTGCTGCCGGCGCCGGCCCCTGCCCGTCGACCACCTGCACGGAGCCCTCGTCGACCGAGTACAGGACCATGGGTGCCTCACCGCCGAGCCCGTTCTGGTGCGGTTCGACGACTTCGAGCACGAAACCCGCCGCCGCCGCAGCGTCGAAGGCGTTCCCGCCTCGCTCCAGCATGGCCATGCCCGACTGAGCCGCCAGCCAGTGCGACGCCGCCACCATGCCGAAGTCGCCGACCAGCTCGGGACGGGTCGTGAAGGGGGCGCCGGTCATCGCGGCTGCACCTCGTAGCTGCAGACGTGCGCACCGTCGAGCAGGTGGGCGACGCGCTCGACATGGCCGCTCGGAAGAGCCTCGCGGATGAAGGCCAGCTCGGTCGCGCAGGCCTGCCGGTAGCCCGTCGCCACGGACAGGATGGCGCAGTTGTGCTCGGTGATCCGCCATCCGCCGTCATCGAGCCGGACGACGTCGGCGAGATACCCGTCCTCGTCGAGGATGCGCGTGAGCTCGGCAACCTGCTCCTCGAGGGCGAGGCCGGCGAGTCTCGGCTCGGCGTCGTGCAAACGGCGCCGGCGCCGGCGCTCGAAGAGACGGGACACCTCGTTGCTCTTCGGCCCACCGAGGTAGCCGAGGAGCTCGGCGGTGAGGTCGCCGTAGCGTTTTGGGAAGAGGGCTTCGGCGGCCGGCGTGAGCTCGTAGCGGTGCGCCGGGCGGCCGCGCCCGTCGGGGTCCGATCGGTGGCTCACGAGCCCGTCCTCCTCGAGCCTGCCGAGCTGCTGGCGAACAGCAGCCGCGGTGATGCGAAGCTCGCTCGCCAGCTCTCCTGCCTGCATGACACCTTGGCGTTTCAAGGTGACGAGAACAGCCCTGCGCGTCGAGGCCATGGAGTCAAGCGGCGCTCCGAGATCAACCCGCGGCGGCGCCGGTGCCTCACTCGTCGTCACCGCAGGGCCGGACGAATGTCCTCGAGCTCGTGCCACAGATACGCCTCCTCGAGCGCAACCGTATAGGAGCGCTCGACCACGCCGGAGCTGCCGGACCGGCCCGACCGCAGCGGCGCCGGGGGGCAACATCGTCACGCCGGTGCGCCGGGCGATAATTTCCTCACGCAAGCTCAGAGCGGGCCTGCGCAAGGAAGGCCCGGCGAGACCACCCATGCCCGATGCCGCAAAGCCCCTCGTGTTCGCCGTCGACGACGAGGAGCACATCACCGAGCTGATCGCCCTCGGCCTGTCCATCAGCGGCTTCGAGGTCGTGCGCCTGGCAACGGGGCGCCAGGCACTCACCGAGATCGACCGGCGCCGGCCCGACCTCGTCGTGCTCGACGTGATGCTGCCGGATCTCGACGGCTTCGAAGTTGCCCGCCGGCTCCGCCAGACCGAGGGCGCCGGCACCCGGGTACCGATCATCTTCCTGACAGCCAAGGACGCCACGGCCGACAAGGTGCAGGGCCTCAAGCTCGGCGTGGACGACTACGTCACGAAACCCTTCAGTATCGAAGAGCTCGTCGAGCGCGTCCGTGCCGTGCTACGCCGCTCCACCGGTCCGCAAAGCGGCCTGCACCGCCTCAACTACGCCGATCTGGAGCTGGACGAGGACACGCGGGAGGTCTGGCGCGGGGGTCGCCTCGTCGAGTTGACGCCGACCGAGTACCGGCTCCTCCACTACCTGCTCTCGAATGCCCGCCGCGTCCTCACGCGTGAGCAGATCCTCGCTCAGGTGTGGGATTACACCTTTGCCGCCAACGCCAGCGTGCTCGAGACCTACATCAGCTACGTCCGCCAGAAGGTCGATGCCACGGAGCCGGCACTCATCCAGACCGTGAGGGGCGTCGGCTACAGCCTGCGTCTGCCCGCCGGCCACCGGGCGCCTGACTGAGTGGGTTTCGGAGCAGATTCGGAGGCCGCACCGTGACGGCTCGGAGCAGCAGGCATCAACATCGATCGATGAGCCTGCGACTGCGCCTCGTCCTCGGGCTCGTGGCGCTGCTCGTCCTCGGCCTTGGAGCCTTTGGGATCGCCACGTATTCCATCTACGCCCCGTCTCAGTACCAGCGCCTGGACGACCAGCTCATGACGTCGCTGCCGTTTGTGAGCGCCCAGCTGTACGACAAGGCGGGCATTCATGTGCAGCCCCCAGGTAGCGGTCCGACGGGCACACAGCCGGGCGGCGGCACTGGGGGCACGTCCGACCCCGACGACATGAACGGCGACGGCACGGGCAATGGCAACGGCGGTCCCGGCGGCCCGGCCCTCACGACGCCACTTCCTCCCGGAACCTTCGCCGAGCTGCTCACCGCCGCCGGGACGGTGCGCAGCAGCACCCAATACCTCGGTGCCGGCGCCGCTCGGCCGAAGCTCCCGAGCCCCCTCGGCGTCGTGCCGGCGAAGGGTCGTTACCTCACGACCGGGTCGACGACGGGCGACGGCGACTGGCAGGTGCTGCTGTCGCCGGCCTCGGGTCTGCCGGGCGACGTCATCGTGATCGCCGTCCCGAGCTCGGCTGTCACGGCCGCGCTGCACCGGCTGCTCCTCATCGAGCTGGCCGTCGCCGCCGGCCTGCTCGCCGTCCTCACGACCGGGTCGTGGCTGGTCCTGCGACGGGGCCTGCGACCGCTCGAGGAGATGGCGACCACTGCCCGCTCCATCGCCGCCGGCGACCTGTCGAAGCGCGTCGCGCCCGAAGGCGGACCCACCGAAGTTGCCGAGCTCGGCAAGGCGCTCGACACCATGCTCGCCGACATCGAGGAGGCCTTCGCCGAGCGGGAGGAGAACGAGCAGCGTTTGCGCCGCTTCCTGGCGGACGCCTCCCATGAGTTACGAACGCCGCTGACTTCGATACAAGGCTTCGCCGAACTGTTCCGCCTCGGGATCGACAACGAGCACATCGACCAGGCCACGATCATGCGGCGCATCGAGGACGAGGCTGGCCGGATGGGATCGCTCGTCCAGGACCTGCTGCTGCTGGCACGGCTCGACCTCGCGCCCGAACCTCAGCACGACCCGCTCGATCTCGCCGTACTGGCGGCTGATGCTTGCAGCGACGCCGTCGCGATGGCACCGGAGCGCCCGGTGACCCTGCACGCCCCCGGGCCGCTCGACGTCACCGGCGACGTCAATCATTTGAGGCAGGCGATCGCCAATCTCGTCGTCAACGCCATCCGCTACACCCCGAGCGGCACCCCGATCGAGGTGTCCGCCTGGCGCCAGAACGGCACGGCCGTGGTCTCGGTCCGCGACCACGGCCCCGGCCTCGATCCCGATGGCCTCGAGCACGTCTTCGAGCGGTTCTGGCAGGCCGACAAGGCACGGTCCGGCACGGGCGCTGGTCTCGGGCTCGCTATCGTCTCGGCCATCGCCAGCGAGCATGGGGGCACGGCCGAGGCAGCTAATGCCGAAGGCGGCGGAGCAGTCTTCTCGCTGCGCATCCCGATCCCGGCCTCCTCCCGCCCGGCGCAGGACCGGCGGCACAGCGACAACTCGGCGGGAGATCCGCTCGGAGTCACAGAGAACCTGGAGCAAGCGCCGCCAGAGTGACCCCATGGCAGTCCTCGACATCGTCGTCCCGGTCTTCAACGAAGCCGGCTGCCTCGAGGCGAGCATCCGCCGGCTGCGCAACTACCTCGACACCTGCTTTCCCTTCTCGGCCGTCGTCACGATCGCCGACAACGCCAGCACCGACGGCACGATGGAGGTCGCAACACGACTGGCCGCCGAACTGGCGGGCGTGCGCGTGCTCCACCTCGACGAGCGGGGACGCGGGCGAGCGCTCAAGCGCGCCTGGTCGGAGAGCGGTGCCGACGTCGTCGCCTACATGGATGTGGACCTGTCGACCGGCCTCGAGGCCCTCCTTCCCCTCGTGGCGCCGCTGCTGTCAGGCCACAGCGACCTCGCCATCGGCACGCGTCTGTCCCGCAGCGCGACCGTCGTGCGCGGCCCGAAACGCGAGCTCATCTCCCGTTCCTACAACCGCCTCTTGCGCACGCTCATGCGCAGCCGGTTCAGCGACGCCCAGTGCGGTTTCAAGGCGGTGCGGGGCGCGCTCGTGCCCGTGCTGATCCCGCTCGTCGAGGACGACGGCTGGTTCTTCGACACCGAGCTCCTCCTCATCGCCGAGCGCAACGCCCTGCGAATCCACGAGGTTCCCGTCGACTGGGTGGACGACACCGACTCTCGCGTCGAGGTGCTCCACACCGCTCTCGCTGACATCGGCGGGATGTGGAGGGTCACGAAGCAGTTCGCCTCCGGGCACTCGAGGATCCGCCCTGCCGGCCTCGCCGGCACCGACCCGACGGCGGCGAGCACCGGAGGCGGCGGCGGCGCGTACCTCGATCAGTTCACCGCCGACGCCGGCCGTTTTGCCCGCGTCGGCATCCCCTCGACCCTCGTCTGGTTGGCGCTGTTCCTGGGGCTGAGGACGACGGTCGGCGCCGTTGCAGCCAACGTCGTCGCCTTGTCGCTGTCGGCGATCGGCAACTTCGGCGCTCGCAGGCGCCTCGAGCGGGGGGCCGCCACCGGTAACTTTCGCGAGCTCGAGCTCGTCGCCGGCGGAAGCTGGATGGCGGCGGTGGCCGCCACGACGCTGGCGGTGATCGGTGCGGCGGCGCTGTCGGGTGGCTGGTTGGCCGAGACACTCGCCGCCATGGCGACAGGGGCCGTCGTCAGCTTGGGGCGTTTCGTCGTACTGCGAGCACTCGTGGTACGGCACTCGCCATCGGCCGCCGACCGCGTCAGGACCGAGATGAGCCGAGGCGGTCGCGCAAGTCGAACTTGAGGACTTTGCCGGCGGGGTTCCTCGGCAGGACCTCCACGGTCTCGAGGCGGCTCGGCAGCTTGTAGCGGGCGAGGCTGTCGGAGGCGAAGTCGCGCAGCTCTTCCAGCGTCAGGCTGGCGCCTTCGCGAAGCACCGCCACAGCCGTGACCGACTCGCCCCAGCGCTCGTCAGGTAGGCCGATGACGGCGACGTCGGCGATCGCCGGGTGGGTGTAGAGCACGCTCTCCACCTCGGCCGGGTAGACGTTCTCGCCGCCGGTGATGACCATGTCCTTGATGCGGTCCGCCACGAAGAGAAACCCCTCCGAGTCGACGTAGCCCACATCCCCCGTGTGGAACCAGCCTTCGGGGTCGATGGCAGCCGCCGTCGCCTCGGGACGGTTCCAGTAGCCCTTCATGACGTTGGGGCCGCGCACGCAGATCTCGCCGCGTGCGTCGGGCTCGGCAACGGTCTCGCCATCGGCGTCTTCGAGGCGGATCTCGATGAACATGGGCGCCCGCCCGGCCGAGCCGAGCTTGGCAAGGGCGTGCTCAGGCGTGAGGAAGGACACGCAGGGCGAGGTCTCGGTGAGCCCGTAGCCCTGGTTGATCTGGATGCCGCGCCCGATATACAGCTTGATGAGTCCTTCGGGAACGGGGGCACCCCCGCACACGATGCTGCGGACCGTGGTCAGGTCGGCGCCGTTGAACTCGGGATGCTGCGAGACGAACAGGAGCATGGCCGGCACGGCAAAGGCGATCGTGACGCCGTACCGGGCGATGTCCTCGATGAAGCGGCCAGGGTCGAAACTGCGGTGCAGGACGTTCTCGGCGCCCTTCATCCACGCTTGCAGCGTGGTGACGTTGAGGCCACCGATGTGGAAGAGCGGGGCGACCACGAGGGAGACGTCGCTCTCGAGCATGTCGGTGAGCAGCAGGGCGATGACGTTGTTCCACCAGAGATTGGCATGGGTCAGCATCGCCCCTTTCGGGCGTCCCGTCGTGCCCGAGGTGTACATGATGACGGCGACCTCGTCGGCGTCGATGGCCTCGCCGCCCTGCGGACCTGCCGCCGCCACCGAGCCCCGGACATCGTCGAGCGTCACCCAACCCTCGTCGGGGCCTTCAGAAGACAGGTACCGCCGGCACGGCAGCTGGGCGCGGACATCGTCGACGAGCTTGCGGTGGGCGTCGTCGACCACGATGGTGTGCACCCCGGCGTCGTTCACGATGAAGCTCAGCTCCGGTGAGGTCAGCCGGAAGTTCAGCGGCACGAAGATGGCGCCGAGGCGGGCGGCGCCGAACATGGTTTCGAAGAACGCCGGGTGGTTGAGGCCGAGGAAAGCTACTCGGTCGCCATGGCGAACCCCGCCCTCACGGAGCGCTGCGGCGGTCCGGTCGATGCGCTCCAGCATCGTTGCGTAGGTCCAGGTTTCGCCCTCAAAGCTCAGGCATCTGCGATCCGGCGTGAGCCGGACGCGCTGCTCGAACCATCCGCCGAGCGAGACGTCGATTGATCGGGCCATGGTGGTTCTGTCTCCGTTCCGGGGGTACACGTGCGGCACTTCGGTTCTGGGGATGCCCATTCTTGCCTGCCCGGACAGCGGCGGGCGACCGCGCCGAGCATGTCGAGCGAGCTCGGGCGCGGGTCAGCGCTGGTGGCCCTCGGTCACGGAGTCCATCGCCGGGAAACCCACGAACGCGCCCATGAGACGGAGCGCCTCGTCGAAGAATGCCGCCTTGTCGTCGATGACGCTCACGAAGTGTCCGAACAGCTCGAAACTCACCATGCCGAACAGCTGGGTCCAGACGACGAGGGCCCGTATGGCGACCTCCGGCGGGACATCGCCCATGGCGGCCGCGGCGATCTCGACCGCCTCCTGGCGCAGCGCCGGCACAGGCGACGGCAGGGAGGCGGCCGGACGCAGCCGGCCCGCCGCATGCCCGTCGGCGACGATGCCGGCGAGCACGAGCGTCACGCGGCTGGCCGGACCGATCGTCTCGGGCGGAGCGCGGTAGCCGGGAACCGGCGACCCGTAGACAAGGGCGTACTCGTGCGGGTGCTCGAGTGCCCACGCCCGCACGGCATGGCCAGCCGAAAGCCAGCGACCGCCGAGATCCTCGCGCTCGCAAGCAGCCTCTGCAGCCTCCACGGCCGCCCCGATGGCGTCGTACGCATCGACGATGAGGGCGGTGAGGAGCTCGTCACGGGAGGCGAAGTAGCGGTACAGACCTGACGACACCATGCCGAGCTCGCGAGCCACCGCCCGCAGCGAGAGCGCCTGCGCTCCGTCGGCCGCCAGCTGGCGGCGCGCCTCGTGCTTGATCTCCTTCGTGAGCTCAGCCCGGACCCTCGCCCGGGCGGTTCGCGGCGCGTCCACGCGCTCAGTCTGGCACGGCCCGGGGCTCGAGGAGAGCGACAGTCCTGTTTCAGTGCGGTGATCTCCAAGTCCCGGGCGGACGCCGGCTACTGCCCCATCGGCCTGCTCGTCTGGGCGAGGTTCCGGATCTCCCGCATGGCCACCGACAGAGCTGCGAGATCTGCCTGACCGCTGGCCACGATGCGGTCGAGGGCAACGAGACAGCGGTCCGCCACCTCGCCCATGGATGTCAGCCAGCGTTGCACCTGATCGGCGCCGGTCATCCCCGGGGATCCGAGGCGGAGGACCTCGGCCGTGATGAAGGCGCGCGCTGCGTACAAGTCCTCGCGGACGGCCGCTCGCGCCAGTCCCTGCCAGCGATCGTCTCGCGGCAGGGCAACAATCCGCGCCAAGAGGACGTCGAGGAACAGCGGCTCGCCGAGGGCGAAATACACGGCGGCGGCGTCGTTGAGGTCTCGACCTGCCGTCCGAGCAACGTCAGACAGGTCAAGGCCGGCAAACAGCGCCGGCATCCCCGCCACGCGGCGCGCAAGCGCCTCGGGAACGCCGGCCGCCAGGTACCGGCTCACCGTCGCCGACTGGGAGCTCGCATCGGACGGACCGACCAGTGCGGGCAGGTGCTCGGCGAGATTGTTGAGGCCGGCGGCGAAATCCGCCACCGTGGCCGTGACGTTGATGGGGTGCCGCCGGTTCGACAGCAGCCACCGGGCCGCTCGCTCGGCGACCTTGCGGGACTCGAGGAGCAGCTCGACCTGCACCGAAGCCGGGATGACGGCGTCGAGGGCCTCGATCGCCTGCCAAAGGTCGTCCATGGCGAACATCTCCCAGGCCGCCATCTGGGCACGGGTGATCTCCGGAGCGGCGCACCCGGTCTCTTCTGCCAGGCGGAAGACGAAGCTCGTGCCGCTCCGGTTGACCATGTTGTTCGTGAGCCGGGTGGCGATGATCTCGCGCCGCAACGGGTGCTGGCTCATCTGAGCCAAGTGGCGCTGGCGGAGTGCCTCGGGAAAGTACCGCTCCAGCTCTCGGCGGCAAAACTCGTCCTCCGGCAGGTCGGAGGCGACGAGCTCAGCTGAGATTGCGCTCTTCACATAGGCCAGCACGACGGCAAGCTCGGGGATCGTGAGGCCACGGCCGGCTGCCGCTCGTTCCCGCAGCTGGCTGTCGGACGGAAGATGCTCGATCTCTCGGTTGAGACCGGCCTGCTCCAGGGCCGTGAGCGCCCGTGCGTGCACGTCGAGCATGCTGGCGGCCTGCACGGTGGCGATGTAGAGCGCTCGCGTCTGTGCGTCGTTGTCCTCGAGCACGTGACGGGCGACGTCATCGGTCATCTCGGCGAGGAGCTCGTCCCGCTGCCGCATCGTCATGCCGCCGTCGGCGACCACCTGTCCGAGAAGAATCTTGATGTTGACTTCGTGGTCCGAGGTGTCGACGCCGGCGGAGTTGTCGATGGCATCGGTATTGATCCGCCCGCCGAGCGTGGCGAACTCGATCCTCGCCGGTTGGGTCAGGCCGAGGTTGCCACCTTCGCCGACGACTCTGCACCGGAGCTCGGTGGCGTTGATTCGGACGTTGTCGTTGGCCTTGTCCCCGGCATCCGCGTTCGTCTCGTCCGACGAGATGACATAGGTGCCGATCCCGCCGTTCCACAGCAGGTCGACAGGGGCCTTCAGGATCGCTCGCACGAGCTGGTCGGGTTGTAGGGCGGCGACGGCGGCGTCGAGACCGAGCACGGCTCGAACCTCTGCGCTGACCGGCACGCTCTTGGCGGTTCGCGGGAACACGCCGCCACCGGGCGAGATGTGCGACGGGTCATAGTCCGCCCAAGAGGAACGGGGCAGCTCGAAGAGCCGGGCTCGCTCGGCGAACGAAACGGCCGGATGAGGGTCGGGGTCGAGGAACACGTGCCGGTGATCAAAGGCCGCCACGAGCTTCAGGTGGGGCGACAGGAGCATCCCGTTGCCGAAGACGTCGCCGGACATGTCGCCGATCCCGACGACCTTGAGCGGCTCGGTATCGGCGTCCAGCCCGAGATCGCGAAAGTGGCGGCGAACTGACACCCACGCGCCCTTGGCCGTGATCCCCATGGCCTTGTGGTCGTAACCGGAGGAACCTCCCGACGCGAAGGCATCCCCGAGCCAGAAGCCGTATTCGAGAGAGATGTCATTGGCGATGTCGGAGAACGTCGCCGTGCCTTTGTCGGCTGCCACGACGAGATACGGGTCGTCACCATCGTGGCGGACCACGTCGGCAGGCGGAACGACTTCGCCGGCTACGAGGTTGTCGGCGAGATCGAGCAGACCGCGCACGAAGATCTGGTAACAGGCAACCGCCTCGGCTTGCAGCGCATCGAAGTCGCCCGCCGGCGGAGCCTTCAGCACGAAACCGCCCTTCGCGCCGCCGGGCACGATGACAGCGTTCTTGACCGCTTGCGCCTTCATCAATCCGAGGATCTCGGTGCGGTAGTCCTCCAGGCGGTCGGACCAACGCAAGCCTCCCCGGGCAACCCTGCCCGTGCGCAGGTGCACGCCTTCGACCCTTGGGCAGTACACGAACGTCTCGAACATGGGCTTCGGGAGCGGCATGTCCGGCACGAGGTTCGGATCCAGCTTGAGCGAGAGCCAAGGCTTCGGGCGGCCGGCGGCCGTGCGCTGGTAGTAGTTGGTCCGAAGCGTCGCCTGCACGGCGCCGAACATCCGGCGCAGCACCCGGTCCTCGTTGAGGTTGACGACCGCGTCGAGGCCGCGCTCGAAGTCGCCCGACAGCTGCTTGAGGGCCAGCGAGCGTTCCTCGGCGCCTGCGTAGAGCTCCGGGTCGAAACGTGCGCTGAACAGCTGCACGAGTTGCGATGCGAGGGCGGCGTTGTTGCCGAGGGCCGACGCCATGTATCGCGAGCTGAACGTCGTTCCCGCTTGACGGAGATACTTGGCGTAGGCACGCAGGATGATGACTTCCCGCACGCTCAAGCCGGCCTGCAGCACGAGCCGGTTGAAGGCGTCGTTGTCGACCTCGCCCCGCCAGATCTGTACGAAAGCTTCCTGGAAGCGGGCGCGCACGGCGTCGGAGCTGAGATCAGTCGGCTCGAGCGACCGCACGCCGAAGTCGTAGATCCAGGCGACCTCGCCTCCGCTCGGCGTGACTTCGTACGGCCGCTCGTCGGCAACCTGCAGTCCCATGTTGTCGAGCAGCGGCAGCACGCCGGAGAGCGTCGGTCGTTGGCCTTGGTTGTAGAGCTTCAGGCGGAGACCCTCGCCGCCGCTCTCCGGCGGGCTGTAGAGGTTGACCGTGAAGCCGTCCTCGGGCGTCAGGGCCTCGATCCGGCGCAGGTCCGAACTTGCCGCCCTGGCTGAGAAATCCTCGGTGTAGGAGTTGGGAAACGCTTCGCCATAGCGGCTGTAGAGCTCCAACCCCCGCTCCTCGCCGAAACCCTCCACGAGGGCCTCGCGCAAGTCGTCCGACCACGAGCGCATGGCGTCGACGAGGAGGGTCTCGAGCTCGTCGATGTCGACATCGCCGCTGGGCAGCGACTCGGAGTAGATGACGACGTGGAGGCGAGCCAGCAGGCCGTCTCCCACGTGAGCGGTGTACTCGAGGTGCTCGCCGTGGAAGGCTCGCTGCAGCACGTCACGGATGCGCTGTTCGAGGGCGTTGTTCAACCGGTCACGGGGCAGGAAGACGAGGCAGGAGACGAAGCGGCCGAACTCGTCCCGGCGAACCAACAGCCGCAGCCGCTGGCGGTCCTGCAGCGACAGGATCGCCATTGCCTGGTCGAAGAGCTCGTCGACTCCGATTTGGAACAGCTCGTCGCGGGGGTAGCTGTCGAGAACGGCGGCCAGTGCTTTGCCGCCATAGCTGTCGGGCGGGTAGCCGGCTCGGGCTGTCACCTCTGCCACCTTTCGGCGCAGGATCGGGATCTCGTATGGCCACTGCTTGTAGACGTTTGCTGTGTACAGCCCGAGAAAGCGGCGCTCCGAGACGACTTGGCCCTCCGGCCCGAAGCCCTTCACCCCGATGTAGTCGAGGTAGCCCCGCCGGTGCACGGTGCTGCGGGAGCTCGCCTTCGTGATGTTCAACAGGTTGGGCCGGCGGACGCGGCGGCGGACCTCGCCCGGGAGCTTGGCAAAACTGTGAACGGCCGGGCGAGTCTTGTCGGGACGGAGGATGCCGAGCCCGGAGCCTGCCATCGCCCGGATGACGACTTCGTCGTGGTCCTCAGCGAGCTCGTACTCCCGGTAGCCGAGGAACAAGAAGTGATCGTCGCTCAACCACCGGAGCAGCTCTGCCACCTCCTGGCGGTCGGCGATGGGGGTTGCCTCATGGGACGCGTGGCCCATGTCGCTCGAGCCGACCGAAGCGGCGACGGCTTCGGCAAGGAGGGAGTCGGCAATCTCGAGCGCCTGGGCCTTCATCGCCGGCCAGTCCTGTACGGCCGCCGTCACGTCGCCCACCACCCGGAGGAGGTCGCTTCGCAGCTTTTCGAGCGTGGCGGGATCGGTCTCGCGATCGATCTCGATATGCATGAACGACTCCCGCGTCGTCCCGGCGAGATCGTCGGCCTCGTGCGTGTGATCGTGGCTGTGCTCGGTGTCGTCGTCGTGCTCGTGATCGTGCTCGGTCTTCAGCACCTCGACGAGACGACCTTTCGGGTCGCGGCGGACCGTGACGACCGGGTGTACGACGAGGTGGAGCCCAAAGCCATGCCGGGAGATCTCCATCGTCATGGTGTCGACGAGGAACGGCATGTCCTCCACGACGAGCTCGACGATGGAATGGGGCGAGACGTAGCCGTAGCGATCCTGGTCGGGGGCGTACGTCCGCAACTTGACCTCGTCGGGGCCGCGCTCGCGACCGAAGCCGAGATGGTCCATGGCGGCGCCGTACAGGTCAGGAACCTGGCGTGAGGCGAGGTCGGCCGGGTGAATGCGGGCGTAATAGCACTGCACGAATGGGGTGAAGAGCAACAGCTGCTCGCTCGTGAGGCGTCGCGACGCGTGCTCGATGACCCGGCCGATCACGTCGGCTCGGACCTCGGACCCCATTGTCCCCATGGTCGACCCCTTCTGGTTGTCTCTCCACAGTCTGCCGCGCCGGCAGCGCTTCCGGCGCGCCCCGAATCGAACAGCAACCAGCGGGGCGCCGATGGATCACGTCAACCCGGCCACCAGGTCCGAGCCACCCGAGCGAGACCGGTGGGACGGCCGCAGCCGGCGCTGCCTCTGCTTCAAGCGGCCGCGAGCTGCGCCAGTTTCGTGACCGTGTTCCACGTGCGCGTCGTCACGGCCACGCCGAGCCGTTTCTCGATGGCGGCGGCGTGGTCCAGTAAGGAGAAGCCTCCCGGGCACCAGAAGTACGCCTCTGCACCGGTCAACCAGATCGCGTCCCCCTCCGGGGCGGTCGCCCGCAGCTCACGCTCGACGGCGCCGACGACGGACTGCCCTGGCGTCGCGCTGAGGAACCCCACGAAGAAGCGAGACGGGTTCTCGGGTTCCGCTGCGAGCGGATTACGAGCCCTCACGCTGGCGATCTGGCCGGCGGTCCTGACGATCACTCGCACCACCATCTCGAGCTCGACGGTGATGCGCTCTTCCAACTCGGCCGCCAGCGACGCCGCCGGCCTGCGGGACGTGGTGAACAGGGCGTTGCCGCTCGCCAGGTACGTCGAGATGTCCGCGTATCCGAGACCGGTCAGCATCACCCGAAGGTCGGACATGGCAAGGCGTTTGCTGCGACCGACGTTGATTCCCTTCAGCAGCGCGACGTACCGGGTCATCGAGAAGGGCTCGGCGTCCTCGTCCCACGCCTTAGCGGGCGTTGATGTAGTCGACGAGAGCGTTGCGATCCTGCTCGAGCTCTTCCAGGCGGTTCTTCACGACGTCCCCGATGCTCACCATGCCGGCGAGGACGCCGTCGGCGATCACCGGGACGTGACGGACGCGGTGCTCGGTCATCGTCGCCATGAGGGACTCGACGGAATCGTCCGGGGTCGTCGAGCGAATCTCGGTCGACATGATGGCGGTGACGGGCTTGTCGAGCACATCAGGCCCCATGGCGTCAATGCCGCGAACGACGTCTCGCTCCGAGACGATCCCGACAACGGCCTTGCCGTCGTCGGAGACCACCAGGGCGCCGACGTTGTGGTGTCCGAGGAGTGCGATCGCGTCCGCGATCGACGCCGCCGGCAGGATCGTCACGACGTCGCGGCCTTTCATGTCCAGCAGGGTGGCGATCTTCATGGCAGCTCCTCTCGCTCGCCTGATTCTCCGGCGCGAACGCTGCTGTGTCAACGGCCGGCGTCCACCTTGGATCGCCGAACGGGGGTCAGGCGCCGCTCAGCGCCGATCGTCGTCCCATTGCAGCCCACTCACGACGAGGCCATAGGGCGTCTCTTCGTAGGTCGTGAGGAACGTCAGGGGCGGTGAGTAGGCGTGGATGCTGACGGCCGGGGCACCGGCGACGTGAACCACGTCGTGCACGTGAGCCGGACCAAAGCACCCCGCGGATCCCGGCCCGAACCTCCGCCCACGCACGTCGGCGCCGGCGTTCGTGCGGTAGCGCTCGTCGAGCGTCCCGTTGGCGACGGCGAAGCCGCCCGAGGACCCTCCGTGGTCGTGCCAATCCGAGGTCTGGGAGGCTTCCCACGAGAGGAGTCGTACTTCGTAGTTGGCCGAGCGCCAGAGGACGAGCCACCACCGCTTCTCCGGGCTGTCAACGACGAGATCCCGCCAAAGGTCCGGGCGGGCAGCCACTTCAGTGGCAACGCGCTCGAGCTCGCTCGGTGTGAGCCGCTCGCCGCGAAGCTGCATCGAGCTCACGAGAGCGGCGATCCCGGCCGCCTTTTCCGCGGGCGCCTCGCTCCTCGTCGAGCGGGTCTGAGTTATTACCATGTCTTCTATAGTATTACTCGCGAAGCCCCGACCGGTGTCACCTCGCTCTGACCGGGAGACTCGTCGTCAGCGGCTCTGGTCAGCCGGGCTCAGCCCCCGCTCCCCCGGTAGGCTTCGGAGGCCTTGGAACAGAACGACGAGTACCACGAGCACGAGCCGTTCGGGCACCGCCACGGGACGGCCGTCGCCGGCGACGCCGTCCTCCTCGTCGGGCACGGCAGTCGTTCCGATGCCGGCCGCGAGGAGCTGCTCCAGCTCGGTGCTCTCGTCGCCCGTCGCGCGCCCGAGCTGCTCGTGGAGATCGGGTTTCTCGAGCTCTCTCAACCGCCCGCCAGTGTCGCCGGCGACCGGCTCGTCGCCCGCGGTGCCCGCCGCGTCTCGGTGTTGCCCCTCATGCTGAACGCAGCCGGGCACTCGAAGTCCGACGTCCCAGCCGTCGTCATGCAAGCTCGCGAGCGACATCCGTCGGTCTCCTGGCACTACGGCCGCCCGCTCGGGCCCGACCACGCCGTTCTCCTCCTGGCCCGACGGCGAGTCGACGAAGCTGGCGGGGCCGGCTTGCCGCTCGCCCTCCTCGCCCGCGGGACCTCGGATCCCGATGCCAACGCCGATGCCTACAAGGCAGCACGGTTGCTCGCCGAGTGCACCGGCAGCCGCACGGTCGTGACTGGGTATTCCGGCGTCACTTGGCCGAGTGTCGATGGCGCTCTCGAACAGCTGCATCGGCTCGGGGCCGATCGGGTAGTGGCATTCGCCTGGTTTCTCTGCACCGGCATCCTCCTCGAGCGGATGCGGTCCGACTTCGAGGTGTTCGCCGCCCGCACCAGGGTCGAGGTTGTCGACGCCGGGCATCTCGGGCCCGACCCGTCGCTCGTGCCCCTCCTGCTCGACCGGCACGCCGAGGCTCTCGCCGGCGACATCCGCATGAACTGCGACGTCTGTGCCTACCGGCGCCCGTTCCCAGGACTGCAGGACCGCGTCGGTCAGGAGCTCGGGCTCGGTCATTCCCATCTGGCTGCTGAGCACCGCGCCCACGGCCACTCTCACGCCAACGGCGGGCCGCCTTGACCGAGATGACCGGCATGACCGGCGTGACCGGGAGCCTCAGGGGCCGCCCCGCCAGGTGACCCAGACCATGGCGGCATCGTCGCTCAGCCGCTCGCCCTGGTAGGCCAAGACGGCGTGGATGAGGTCTCGCAGCACGGCGTGCGACGGACGCGGCGATGCCAAGGCTTGCTCGACGAGGCGCGAGAGGCGTTCGAGGCCGAAATGCTCCCCGTCAGACGAACGCCCGTCGATGACGCCGTCGGTGTAGAACAACACTGAGTCGCCCGCTTGGAGTTGCTCAGTAGCCTGCTGGGCGAGGGCGCCGCCCATGCCCCAGGGAAGCGAAGGGCGGCATTCGAGTGCCCGCTGGACGCGCCCGCCCCGGATGAGCAGAGGCAGCGGGTGTCCCGCGTTGACCCAGGTGAGACGGCCGCTCAGCAGCCCGAGCCGAGCGACCTGGCCGGTCACGAACCGGTCGCCGCCGAACTCACCCTCGATCACCTCGTCCAGGCGTGCAGAGATGACCGCGAGCGACTGACCCTCCCGTCGATCGTGGCGGTAGGTGCCCATCGCCAGCGACGCCGTCAAGCTCGAGCTCAGTCCGTGGCCCATGGCGTCCATGATCACGACGTCGAGGTCGAAGCCGTTGACGGCATGGTCGAAGCAGTCCCCACCGACGTCGTAGGCCGGCTCCAAGACCCCGGCCGAACTCGCCTCCAGGACCTCGAGGTAGAGCGGTGGAAGCAGATCCCACTGCATGCTCGCCGGCAGGCTCATGGCCTTGCGCCGCCGGACGAGGTTGTACAAGTCGGTGTAGCGAGCCGAGAGCGAAATGGCGCACCCGGCCAACATCCCGAGCTCCTCGCACACCGCCGCCGTGGATGGGTCAGGCTCGGCGGCGATCGTGAGGGCGACGACCCCCGTGCAGTCCGACCCCTCCAGAATTGGCACCCAAATTCGGGCGCCTTCGGGGCGGGACTCGGTGAGGAGGCGTCGCTCACGGAAAGCTCGGCCCGCCTCGGAACCGTGGACGGACTGGCCGACTGGAGCTTCCACATGAGTGCTCCGAGCCGGTACGGGCGTGAGCACGGTCTGATCGAAGTCGACGAGGTAGACGACGACGTCCACGGCTCCGGCCGAGTGCGCCACTTTCGCCAGTGCGTCGACCGCCGCCGACGGCGCCAGGTCGTGCAGCGATCTCAGTGCGGCTCCGTAGTCCGGGCTCTCCAGCAACGATCCTTCTCCGAGGTCCGCCCTCACGAGGGCACCGTTTGCGGCCATCGTCTCATGCATCGCCGCCCCTCGCGCCATCTGGCTCGGACTCGCTCGTCGGCGCGCGGACGACTCAACCGCTATCGCCGCTCAGCGCCGCGCCTGACCTCTCGAGGCGACGAGGTGTCGCCGAAAGCTGCTCACCGTCACTTCCACGACAGCGTCGTGGGCTCGCACGAGCAACGGACGGGCGACCCGGTTGGCGATGCGCATCGGCCGCTGCATCATCTCGAGCCTCCAGCTCACCTCCGCTCGCGTCCCGATCTCACTGCGACGAAAGCGCAGCTCCGCCTCGCCCTCGAGGTCGCCGTGAACGGCGGCGTCGATCAAGTGCGGACGCCGGCAGCGGACGAGATCGATTTCGATCCGCATGCGGTAGGGAATCGGCGGCACGACGACGCCTTTCATCACCGAGCCCGCCCGCAGGGAGCCGCCGACGATGGTGAACTCACGAAGCCACGGCCACCACGCCTCGAACACCTCGGAATCCTCGATGGCGGTCCACATATCGGCTGGGCTCACGGGGAACTCGAACGTTCGCCGGTACTCGACGATCGGCACGGACGGCACGGGCAAAACGCTACGGCCTCGATACCTTGCAGCCGTGCCGGCCACTGCTTTGACCTACGGGATCGCCGTTTCCGAGCGGCCGCCAGGCCCGCGTCGAGCGTGGCAAGCTCGCCGCATGCCCGCGATGCCTGACCGCCGAGCCCTCCGCCAGAGCTACGACGCGGTCGCCGAGGAGTACGCCGCCCACCTCGATGACGAGCTCGACCACAAGCCGCTCGACCGGGCCCTGCTCGGCACGCTCGTCGAGCAGACAGGAACCGGGGCCGCGATCGCCGACATCGGTTGCGGGCCCGGCCACGTGGCCGCCTGGATCCATGCCGCCGGAGCACCTGCGGTCGGGATCGACCTGTCGCCCGCCATGGTGGACGTCGGACGGCGCCTCCACCCTGAGGTCTCGTTCCGGCAAGGCGACTTCCTGGCGCTGCCGGCCGATTCCGGCGAGTTCGGAGCCGTGGCTGCGATGTACTCGATCATCCATCTCGAGCCCGACGAGCTGCCCGCCGCCTTCGCCGAGATTCACCGAGTGCTGCGACCGAACGGGCTCCTGCTCCTGTCGTTTCACGTCGGCACGGGCGTCGTCCACCGCGACGAGTGGTGGGGGTCCGAGGTGGACATCGACTTCCGCTTCCTCGAGCCGGCGGCGGTGGCAGGCGCTGTCGAGGGGGCGGGCTTGGCGGTGCAGGCGACTCTCGAGCGCGTCGCGTATCCCGAGGAGGTCGCCACACGGCGGGGCTACTTACTGGCTCGCCGAGACGACACTGCGACGTGATCCGCTTCGACGATGTCGCCGACCGCTACGACGAGACCCGCGGCGGCGAGTCCCGCGGTGACGATATTGCTGCCGAGCTCTACGCGTGGTTGCCGGTTCCCGCAAGCCCCGTTCTCGAGGTTGGCGTCGGTACCGGCGTCGTGGCTCTCGGGCTGCGACGTCGCGGGTGCTCCGTCGTGGGCGTCGTGCGGCTCGCGGAGCGGCACTGGCAGTCGAGCCCCGAACGGGAGCTCGACCTCATCCGTCAACGCGTCTGGACGGCGCTGCTCGGTCTTGACGATGTCACGTTCGAGCGCCTCACGAGACCGACCGTCGAAGCCCTCGCCGCCCTGCCACCGGGACCGGCGACGCGGTCGGTCGAGGTCGACCTCGTCGTGCTCCGGCTCTCCGAGCCGGCGCGGTGGCACGGGTCGAGGTTCAGCTCGCTTCGACGACGCTCGCCACGTGCGAGGTGACCTTGGCATCGAGCTGCTCGGCGACCGCCTCGTCGTTGGCCATCTCGCCGTCGATGTCGGCATCCCCGAAGCTGAGCACACCCATGTCGTCAAAGGCCTTCGTGATGCGCGGGCCCCAGAGGCCGATGTCCTTCAAGACCGGGACGATCCGCATGAACAGGTAGCTGCGGAACATCCGCTGCGGCTCGGACTCCGACACGTACTGGGCGACCTCGGCAGGCAAACCGAGCCGGTCCCAGACCTCCTCGCCGAGGAACCGGTCACGCATGCGGTAGCAGGCGTCGACGCAGAACTCTTCGCGCTCGTCTCGCTCCGACGCCGTCAGCTGTGGGTAGTAGTCCCGCAGCGCCAGGCGCCCGAACATCACATGGCGCGCCTCGTCCTGCATGACGTAGGCGTTCAGGGCCTGACCGAGCGGCTCGGTGGCGACGTTACGGATGAAGCCGAAGGCGGCCAGTGCCAGACCCTCGACGAGCACCTGCATGCCGAGGTAGGTCATGTCCCAACGCGAGTCGGAGATGACATCGTCGAGCAGGCTCTTCAGGTTGGCGTTGAGCGGGTAGACGAGCTGCAGCTTGTCGTAGAGGTAGCGCGAGTAGACCTCGACGTGACGCGCCTCGTCGATGACCTGAGTAGCGGCGTAGTACTTGGAGTCGATGTCCGGCACGGTCTGGACGATCTTGGCCGTGCAGATGAGTGCGCCCTGTTCGCCGTGCATGAACTGGCTGAAGCGCCACGCCTCGACGTGCCGGCGGGCTTCGCCCTTCTCGGCATCGTTCATCTTGTCCCACCACGTTGTCCCGAAGAGCGGGTGAATCTCGTCAGGGAACCCCAGCGGGTTCTCGAAATCCACCTCGAGCGACCAGTCAAGCCGGTCCTTGCCGATCCACTGGCGTCGAGTCCCCTTGTCGTAGAGACGAAGGAGCTGGTCGCGCCCGCCGGTGTAGTCGAAGTCGAAGACGGTAGTGGCAGGAGAGTCGATCGGCCACGCCTTCGAGTAACCGGCCGCCACCTCCTCGAAGGTCTCCTTGGCGCTCTCACCCATGATGGTCCCCCCGATCGGTGGGCCGCTCTCAGCGGCACGATGGTGTGACCGGCAGCCTACGATGCCGGCGGCGGTCAGGGCGCCAGCGCGGCTGCCGGCTCGAGCTGGCATCGTGGAGAACATGGCCCCGGCAGCGAGCCAACCTCGTCCACCGCGGTGCAACCGTGTCACCCCGTTGGGCGACGTCGTCGCCATTCCACTTCGGGGTAGTTGGCTCGGCAATCGCGGCATCCTCCACGAGGGAACCGACGTCGTGCGTTTCCATCGCAGCAACCTCTGGATCATCTGTGCTCTGCAGTACCGCGACTGGCGCCTCCCGCAGTGGGCGGAGGGGCACCTCACGGTGCTGTTCTTTCACGACGAAGCTGTGGCCTTCGCGGCCGGCCACCGGCCGTGCGCTTTGTGCCGGCGCGGTGACTACAACCGCTACCGGCGAGCCTGCGCCGAGAGCGCCGGCGGCCGCCTGCCTTGGGCCAAGGAGATCGACCGCCAGCTGCACGGCGAGCGGATCGTTCGGGGAACGCACCGGCGGCGCCTTCATCCCATGGCCTGGCAGTCGGTGCCGGACGGGACGTTCGTGCTCTGCGACGGGGCGCCGGCGCTGGTGCTGGCGGGTCGACTCGTCGAATGGACCACGGAGGGCTACGGCGCGGCCTCCGCCCGGCCGACGAAGGGCGAGGCGCTCGTCGTCACTCCGCCAACCTCGGTGGCGGCGATCCGTGCCGGCTACCCACTGCAGATCGACGCATCCGCCTTCGGATGACCTGCCTGCTCGCATCATCGGCGTGCAACAGCGATAGAACAGGAGTTGTCCGGCACCGGACGGACAGCCCGTCCGGAAGGCGTTGGAGGAGAAGGAAAGACGCCATGAGTGAATTGGACGACGAGGACCTGCAGTCGGCCATCGGAGACGACCTCACCTCTGCCAAGCCCGACGAGGACAGCGAGATCGACTTCGACGACGAGACCGATGACGATCAGCTTCCCCTCGACGAAGTCGAGGCCGCAGAGCTCGGGGTGCAGCTCGACGACCCTGACACCGACGCTGCCGATTTCCTCTGAGCGGGCTCAGATCCGCCGGCAGTCGTATTGCGCGTACACCCTCGAGTCGCTGAACCACGAGTCCACGATCTCGAATCCGGTCCGGATGAGCATCTCCTCGAGCACCCAACTGAATGTCGAGTACTCCTCGCGCACGTGAGTGACGTACTCCTCAGCGGTCCATCCTTTCGACGCGTCGGTGGAGGCGTTGCCGAGCCAGGCGGCGATGGCTGCCTCGGTCGCCTCGATCGGGAACGAGAAGACCAGGTCCTCCAAGTGGAACAACGCACCCGGACGCAGCAGCGCCTGCACGCGCCGCAGGGCCAGCACCTTCCAGAAGTCCGGGAGTTGGTGGAGACTGTTTCGCGTTAGCGTGCCTCGAGGTGCTCAGGCCCGGCGTGAGCGAGCTCGTCGAGCATCCATGACTGCTGCGGCTGCCGCGGCGGCTCCACGGCGGCATTCTCCCCCATCGCCTCGCTCGCCGCTGGCCCCGGGGTATCGGGATCAGTGGTGATGGTTCGGCGTGGCCTCGTGCAGACCCGCCGCCGGCTGCACGACGGCGGGCTCGAGGTCGAGGTCGCCGCGCTTCATCCGTTGTGCGAGCCGCAGGTGGTAGAGGAGCAGGAGCTGCACGACGGCGAGCGGTTCACTGCGCAGGCCGGGCTCGATGACCCCGAGCGACTCGGGCACGTCGTCGTTCAAACCGAGGCTGCTCCAGATCGCCTCCTCCACGCGCCGGGTGACTTCGCGCGAGGCGTACGCGTGCACGTGGAGGGCGTCGACCGGCCTGCCGTCGACGTCGCGTGCCAGCTTCAAGTGGATGGCCTCTCTCGTGTCCTCGGTGAGAATGGCGTTGAGGTCCGGATGGGGCGCGGTCGGGCGTAGCAGGATCGTCGCCGAGAGAATGCCGTCGGCGACCGTGCGACCCTCGATGGGAGCAAAGCAGACCACGATGTCCGCCCACTTGCGCTGAGGGCGGATGTAGGCGGCCGAATCCGGCTCACGGCGGACCAGATCCTTCATGACTTGTTGCGGCTCGTAGCCGCGGTCGCGGGTGTCTCGCTTGATCTTCCAGGCGTGGCGGATGTCCTCGGGCGGATCCAGGTAGACCGTCAGGTCGAAGCACGCCCGCGAGAGCCGGTTGTGCAGGGGCAGCAGCCCTTCCACGATCACGTACTCGCCGGGCTCGAAGAGCACCGGCCGCTCGAGCGTGCCGTCGTGGTGGTTGTACACAGGCTTCAAGATGGGCTGACCCATCGCCACGAGCTGGAGATGCTGCTCCATGATCCCGACGTAGTTGCAGGCCGGATGGAGCGGGGTGAACGGCAGGCCCTTTCGCTCCTGGCGGTCGTAACGGTGGTAGTCGTCCACGCAGAACGAGCTGATGCCCTCCCCGCCCATGGCGGCGACGAGTCCCCGCGTGAGCGTCGTCTTGCCGGCAGCGCTGTCGCCCGCCACTCCCAACATGACCGGTCGGTTGTCGCCGTCGTTGCCGGCCTGGCGCATGACGACTCGCTTCGGGCTCACCGTCCGCCCGATCGAACCGCAATGCCTGCCTCAGGAATGCCCATCGCCTTCCAGAGGCGAGCGAGACCGGCGGTCTCGCAGGTTCGGAGCGACGCCGAGATGCAGGCTCCGGGGGTCGCCATGGAGTGATGGTACGGAGGCCCGTTAGTGACGGCATCCCCCGAACGGGGGAGACGGTGCGGGAGGACGACCACTCCGGCGATACGGCGCCGTCCCTAGTGTGGAGCTCAGTGGACGCGATCCGGATCCTGGCAGTCGACGACCACCAGATGGTGCTCGACGGCCTGTCCGCCATGCTCCGGCCATTTGCCGACGAGGCGGTCATCGTGGCGGCGACGACCGATCCTGCCGAAGCCCGCCGGCTGGCGGCTGACCTGCGTCCCGACATCGTCCTGCTCGACGTTCGCATGCGCACGATGAGCGGCCTGGAGCTGTGCGAGCACCTCCGCCGTGACGATCCGGAGCTGAAGGTCGTGCTGCTCACGGTGTACGACGACGAGCAGTACCTCTTTCAGGGCCTGCGAGCGGGAGCATCTGGCTACCTGACCAAGCAAGTCGTGGCAGAGGACCTGCTCGCCCATCTCCGCCGCGTCCTCGACGGCGAGATCGTGGTGGATCCGTCCCTCGCCGGCCGCGTCGCCCTGTCGGCGGCTCGCCTCGATCGTGGTGAGTTCTGGCCGGGAGCACACCTCGGGCTCAGCCAGCGGGAGAGCGAGGTGCTCGAGCTCATGGTGCACGGCAACACCAACCGCGCCATCGCCGCCCGCCTCATGCTCGGCGAGGAGACGATCAAGACCCACGTGCGGTCGATCTTCAGAAAGCTCGAAGTGTCCGATCGGACGCAAGCAGTTGCGCTCGCACTTCGCGAAGGGCTCTTCTTGTGAGTGAACCGCCAGAGTCGGTGAGCGAGCTGCCCGAGACGGCCGTCGGGCCTGGCGCGCCCGGCGACACCGACGATGCCGCCTGGGCGGCTCTGCTCCGCCAGGTCATCGATCTCGGCGCCGAGGAGCACAACCTGCGGGTCGTCCTCCGCCGGGTCGCCGAGCTCGTCGTGGCGGCCACCCGAGCCGACGCGTGCTTCGTGCACGTCGTCGAACGCGAAACCGCCGAAGTCGTCCTCATGGGAGCCACCCCGGCCGAATTCGAGCCGATGGTCGGGAGCGTTCGGCTGCCGCTCGGAGAAGGAATCGCCGGCTGGGTGGCCCAGCGAGGGCGGCCGGCGCTCGTCGACGACAAGTGGACGGACCCTCGCTACCGCTACATCCCGGCACTGCGAGGTGAGGACTTCAACTCGCTCGTTTCGGTACCGCTCGTGCGTCCTCACGGCGTCGTCGGGGCCCTCAACGTGCACGCCCGCCAGCCGCGCCACTTCGACGAGCAGGACGTCGATCGGCTGAACAACGTTGCCAGCCTGCTCGCCGGCATCGTGGAGAACGCCGTGCTCTACGATCGGCTCGTCACACGCGAGGCGGAGCTCGAGCGGTTTGCGGCACGCACGATCGAGTTGCAGGAGCTCGATCGGCGCCGCATCGCCGCCGACATCCATGACGGCATCAGCCAGCGGCTCGTCAGCGCCTGGTACCACCTGAGAGCCGCTCAGTCGAACACGTCCGACGCCGCCGCTCGGGTCGAGTTCGTCGCCATCGAAGGTCTCCTGTCGGATGCGCTCGAGGAGGCGCGCCGCGCCATCGTGGGACTCCGCCCGGCGGTGCTCGACGATCTCGGCCTTGCGGCTGCCATCACCAGCGTGGCGGCTTCGGCCAGCACCGAGTTCTCCGTCGACCTGGATCTGGCCGACTGCGACCTTGCTCCGCACGTGGAGGTCTCGCTGTTCAGGATCGTCCAAGAGGCGCTCCAGAACGTCGTGAAGCACGCCGGCGCCTCGCGAGTGACCATCGTGCTCCGTGCACAGGACGACGGCGTGACGCTCGTGATCGAGGATGACGGGCGGGGTTTCGATCCGGAGGTCGCCCGCGGCCCGACGTCCTACGGTCTGAGCGGGATGCACGAGCGAGCCACGCTGCTCGGGGCGACGCTCGACGTGCGTTCGCAGCCCGGCGATGGGACGTCGATCGTCATCCGCATCCCGCCTCACTTGCAGGCCTCCGCCGAGGAAGGCGCCGACCAGCACTCACCGGCTGGGGCCGCCGACTGCGGCTGACGGTCGCCCCCCGACCGCGTCTCAGTCGGCCGGAGCGGCCGATGCAACCTCTGCTTCGGCCTCTGCCTCGGCAAAGACGCGGCTGCGGAGGATGTCGTCCGCCTCGATCCCCATGAGCTCGCCCTTGCTCAGCTGCCGAGCCCCGGACGACACGAGCCGGTTCGCCTGGCGCAGGCGCGCTCGCTCGAGGGCGTTGCGCACGCTGCGTGCATTGGCAAAGCGGGGCTGGGCCATCCGCAGCCGCACGTAGGCGGCGAGTGCCTCCTCTGCGCCCGGCGAGAGCACGTAACCCTGATCGGCGAGCATCAAGCGGGCGATGGCCATGAGCTCGTCGGCGGTGTAATCGGGAAAGTCGAGGTGATGGGCGATGCGTGAGCTCATCCCGGGGTTGGACTGGAAGAACGTGTCCATGCGGTCCTTGTAGCCCGCCAGGATGACGACGAGGTCGTCGCGGTCGTTCTCCATGACCTGCAGGAGCATCTCGATGGTCTCCTGGCCGTAGTCGCGTTCGTTCTCCTGCCGATAGAGGTAGTAGGCCTCGTCGATGAAGAGCACGCCTCCCATGGCCCGTTTCAGGACCTCGCGTGTCTTCGGAGCGGTGTGACCGATGTACTGGCCGACGAGGTCGTCGCGGGTGACCGACACGAGCGTGTTGCGACGCAGGTAGCCGAGGCGGTGCAACAGCTCGGCCATCCGCAATGCGACGGTCGTCTTGCCGGTGCCGGGGCTGCCCGTGAAACACATGTGCAGCGAGGGCCGAGCCGAGCCGAGCTGATAACGACCCCGCAAGCGGTCGATGAGCAGCAGCGAGGAGATCTCGCGGATGCGGGTCTTCACGGGGACGAGACCCACGAGCTCGCGGTCGAGACGCAACAGGACCTCGTCGATGTCGGAGGCCGCCAGCTCGGCCGCCAGGTCGACGAGGGCGTCGTCCGCCAGGGGCTCGTCGCCTGGTCGCTCGCCGGGCGGCTGCTGGCCGGCCGTCTCCGGCACTGTGGCGGCGGCCGGCCGCGTGCCCGGCGGTGCCATGGCAAAGCCAGGCGACCGGTCAGGACGCTCATTGGGCACGGTCACACCTCGGAGTACCGCTCGCCTCGCGGCGCATCGGTGGCGTAGGCGTGCAGCGTGTAGCGGATGGACCGGTCGGCTCCCTCCTGGCGGTCGAGACGGAACCCCGGCTCCACCGCCGGCCGGTGCACGATGAAGTCGAGCGCCGTCGTCTGCCGGCCGAGGCTGGCGTCATAGGCGTTGACACGCACGTAGTGGTTCGGGAACGCCTGGCGGCACCGGTTGACCTCGAGCAGCGCGGCGGCGGCGTCGGTGAGCTCGAACATCGGCAGCCCCCACATGTCCCAGTAGGTGTTGCGCGGGTGCGGGTCGTCGGTGAGCTCCACGGCGATCGCCCAGCCCTTGTCGATGGCGTACTGCAGCTGGGCCAGGATCTC
This sequence comes from Acidimicrobiales bacterium, assembly GCA_049510975.1. Classification (GTDB taxonomy): domain Bacteria; phylum Actinomycetota; class Acidimicrobiia; order Acidimicrobiales; family Bog-793; genus JAKACA01. The sequence goes on along the minus strand of JBEKYM010000004.1, from coordinate 39,157 downwards.
CTCGTCGGTGAAGTCGGGCAAGTAGGAGAAGGTGCCCTGGGTGACTCGCATGCTGGCTCTCGTTTCTCTGGCGGCGCTCGGGCGGAGGCTCGGGACCGTGTGGGTTCGGAGTAGGGGGCTAGGAAGTGGGAGTGGGCAGGACGTCGGGGGTGTCGGTGGACTCGTAGTTGAAGGCCACGTCCCCCCAGATGTCGAGAGCCGTCTGCAGCTCGGGGCTACGCCGGGCGGCTAGGCGGAGGATCTCGTCGCCCTCGGCGAGGAAGTCCTTACCTTCGTTGCGAGCCTTGATCATCGCCTCGACGGCCACGCGGTTGGCCGTGGCCCCTGCGGCGATCCCCATGGGGTGCCCGATGGTGCCGCCGCCGAACTGCATGATCACGTCCTCGCCGAGGTGGTGGAGGAGCTGGTGCACCTGGCCGGCGTGGATGCCTCCGGAGGCGACGGGCATCACGCCCGGCATCGAAGCCCAGTCCTGGTCGAAGTAGATGCCGTGGGCGGGGTTGGCGGGCACGTGCTCGAGCCGGAGGGTGTCGTAGTAGCCGGCGATGATGTTGGGGTCGCCCTCGAGCTTTCCGACGACCGTGCCCGCGTGCAGGTGGTCGACACCGAGCAGGCGGCACCACTTGGCGACGACTCGGAAGTTCACGCCGTGGTTCTTCTGGCGGGCGAAGGTCGCGTAACCGGCGCGGTGCAGGTGCAGGAGCACGCCGTTGGCCCTCGCCCACTTCGACATGGACGTCATGGCCGTGTAGCCGATCGTGAGGTCCATCATGATGATGATGCTGCCGAGCGACTTGGCGAACTCCGCCCGCTCGTACATGTCCTCCATGGAGCCGGCGGTCACGTTGAGGTAATGGCCTTTCACCTCTCCGGTGGCCTCCTGGGCGCGCTGGACTCCCTCCATGGAGTAGAGGAATCGGTCCCGCCAGCGCATGAAGGGCTGGCTGTTGATGTTCTCGTCATCCTTGGTGAAGTCGAGCCCACCTCGAAGCGCTTCGAAGACGACCCGCCCATAATTGCGAGCGGACAACCCGAGCTTGGGCTTGGTGGTCGCGCCGAGCAGCGGGCGCCCGTACTTGTTGAGGTACTCACGCTCCATCACGATCCCGTGCGGGGGGCCCTGGAACGTCTTCACGTAGTGAGTCGGGATACGCAGGTCCTCGAGGCGAAGGGCCTTGAGCGCCTTGAAACCGAAGACGTTGCCGATGATCGACGACGTCAGGTTGGCGATGGAGCCTTCCTCGAACAGGTCGAGCTCGTAGGCGATGAGCGCCATGTACTGGCCTTCGACTCCAGGCACGGGGTCCACCCGGTAGCACTTGGCCTGGTAGTGGTCGTAAGCGGTGAGTCGGTCCGTCCAGACCACCGTCCAGGTCGCCGTGGACGACTCGCCTGCCACGGCCGCTCCAGCCTCCTCGGGCGGCACGCCTGGCTGCGGTGTGATCCGAAAGGCGGCGAGGACGTCGGTGTCCTTGGGCTCGTAGTCGGGCTGCCAGTACCCCATCTGCGCATACGGGATCACGCCGGCGCCCCAGCGCCCGACCTCACCGTCCGGTGTACCAGCCATCGTCACGTTCCTTCCTGAACCCTTGGGCGTCCTCTGGGTCCATCATGCAGACGAATAGCTCATCTGTCTATGAAGAGTTTGGTGCCCATTCATCAGTTAAAATTAATGTATGACGATCAATCAGCTGCGGGCGTTCGTCGTGCTCGCCGCAACTGGCTCGGTTCGCGAGGCCGCCCAGCGGCTCGTCGTTACCCAGCCTGCGGTGTCGGCCACCGTGGCCGCGCTGCAGGCCGAGCTCGGTGTGGCGCTCGTCGAGCGTCAGGGCCGGGGACTGCGGCTGACGGCGGCCGGGATCATCCTGGCGGGCTACGGCAAGCGCATCCTCGGGCTCCTCGACGAGGCGCGAGTTGCCACGGTCGCCGGCGCCGACCCCGAACGCGGGCGGCTGCGGCTCGCTGCCGTCACGACCGCCGGTGAGCACGTCGTGCCGCACGTATTGGCGTCGTTCCGAGAGGCTCACCCCGAAGTGGAGGTCGTCCTCGAGGTCGGCAATCGCAATCGCGTCTGGGACCTGCTGGGCAACGGCGGCGTCGATCTGGCCATCGGCGGCCGGCCGCCACAAGACGGCGACTTCGTCAGTCTGGCCGAGGCCGACAACGACCTCGTGCTCGTGAGTGCTCCCGAGACGGTCGCCGCCGGGCCTCCTCGCCCGGTGGCTGTCGGCGAGCTCGCCCGCCGCACCTGGCTCGTCCGCGAGCAGGGATCGGGCACGAGGGCGACGGCCGACGAGTTGCTGGAACAGCTGGGAATCGAGCCCGCCCGGCTCACCATGGGATCCAACGGCGCGTTGCGCGAGTGCGCCATGGTCGGCCTCGGCGTGGCCCTGATCTCGCGGGTCGCCGTGGCTCGCCAGCTCAGCGAAGGCACCTTGGAGGAATGGCGGGCCGGACCGCTTCCTCTCAGCCGGTCGTGGCACCTGGCTGCACGGGGCCGGCGGCAGCTGCCGGCGACGGCGGCCTTGTTCGTCGAACACCTCCTCGGCAGCGACGAGTTCCGTATGACGGCGCCGGCTTCGGCTGCTGCCGCCGGCCCCGGCTAAACCGTCACCCGGGCTCCACTGCCCAGCGCGGATGCCCCGGGCGCATGGAACCGATACCGGGGAGGTAGGTCTACGCTGCCATGACCGTGATCGCCGCCGCCCTGCCGGACGCGTTGCGCCAGAGTTGGCCCCCATTCATCCTCGTCGCCGGCCTCCTCCTGATCGGTGTCGTGGCCGCCTCGGACGGGCTGTTCGAAACCTTCGGTGCACGCCTCGCCGGCCTTCCGGGCGGGGGGCGGGTCCTGTTCGCCTCCCTCATGGCCCTCGTGGCGGCCGTCACGGTTGTCCTCAACCTCGACACGTCCGTCGTGTTCCTCACGCCCATCGTGCTGCATGCCGCCAGGCAGCGGGGCATCGACGAGACGGCGTTCCTGTACGGCGCCGTCTTCATGTCGAACTCCGCCTCCCTCCTGCTCCCGGGATCGAACCTCACGAACTTGCTCGTGCTGGCACCCGATCACGCAAGGGGCACGGCCGTGGCCGCCAGCATGTTCCCCGCCTGGGTCGCAGCTGTTGCCGTCACGCTGCTCGTCGTGTTCGTCTGGCGCCGGCGGGAGCTGCGATCACCGGGCTCGACGCCCGCCGAGGCAGCTCCACTCCGGCTGGGCCTGGGCCTCGCCGGCGTCGTGGCGGCGACCGTTCTCGTCCTCGTGCTCGGCAGCCCGGCTGTGCCCGTGTTCTGCGTCGGCCTCGCGCTCGGAGTGGGGCAGATCATCTTGCGACGCGTCCCCGCCGGCACCGTCCGCAACGCCGTCAACGCCCTCACTTTGACCGCCCTGTTCGTGTTCGCCGTCGCCCTTGGGACCTTGGCGAGAGTATGGGGCGCTCCGGGGCGGTTGACCGCCTCCATCGGACCGTGGGCGACGGCCTGGCTCGGAGCGGGCACGGCCAGCGTCGTCAACAACCTCCCGGCAGCAGTTCTGCTGTCGTCGCGTCCGCCCGCTCACGTCCAGGCCCTGCTCGTCGGACTCGATCTCGGTCCGAACCTCGTGGTGATCGGGGCGCTCTCGGCCATCTTGTGGATGCGAGTGGCTCGCGCCGCGGAGGCTGCACCCTCCGCCCTCACCTACTCCAAGGTCGGCATCGTGCTCGTTCCCCTCTCGATCACCGCCGCGCTGCTGGCCTTGCAGCTGTTCGGGACGACAGCGCGCTGAGCACGCTCCGCCTCACGGAACCTCGGCGATAGCCGGCTCGTCGTTGCTGGCCGACGGAAGCGACTCGGGACGCAGCGACCAGCCGCGCAGGCCGACTGCAGCCACGATGGCGGCGAGCAGCAGCAGGGACGAGCCCGTCAGCAAGGCCAGGTCGAGTCCGTGACCGAAAGCGCCATAGGCCGCCTTCACGACTTCGTTCACGATGGTCTGGAGCGATCCGCCGCCGTTGTAGGCCTTGCTCTGCGATCCAACCGTGCCCGATTCGACGGCGGCGATGACGAGTGACTGGAACTGTTTCGGGATGCCGATGGCGGTGAGCCGCGCCGCAAGGTTGACGGTCAACTGCCCGTTCACGACCGAGCCGAGCACCGCCACGCCGGCGACGGCTCCGAGCTCGCGGCTCGTGTTGGTCATCGAGGCAGCCATGCCGGAGTGCTCGGGCGGGATGACCGACAACGACGTCGAGGTCGCCGGCACCATGGCGATCCCGAAGCCGGCGCCGGCGAGCGGCAGTGTCCACCCGAGTGTCGAGAAACCCGTGTGCGGCGTCATGTACAGGTCCGTCAACAGAATGCCGATTCCCGCCAGCAGGCAGCCCGTGACCATCGGGACGCGTGGCCCGACGGCCGCCACCCAGCGGCCAGTGAACAGGGAGGCGACCACCATGGCCACGGCCATCGGGATGAAGTCGACCGCTGTCGAGTAGGCGGAAGCGCCCACCACCTCCTGCAGGTACAGCGCCACGAAGAAGAAGATCGAGAAGACGCCGAAATAGGTGGCGAAGGCGACGAGGTTCGAGGCCGAGAACGGAGCTTTCCGGAAGAAGCGAACGTCAAGAACGGGGTTAGAGGCCCGTCGCTCGAAGAGCACGAACGCGATCATCGTGAGGATCGAGCCGGCGAAAAGGGTGTCGATCCACCACGTCGCGTAGCCGTGTGTCTCGCCGAGCACGATGGCGAAGCTGACCGAGCCGATCGAGATGGCGCCGAGGCCGAAACCGGCGAAGTCCAGGCGGCTTTTGACCGGGCTCGAGCTCTCTGGCAACACGAGCGCCGCCCCGATGAGAGCCACGAGGCCGAAGGCGAGGTTGAACCAGAAGACCGCCCGCCAGGACCAGATACCGACGAGGGTGCCGCCGATCACCGGGCCCAGTGCGAGAGCGAGACCTGACACGGCAGTCCAGATGCCAAGAGCGCGAGCACGGGCTCCCCGCTCGGTGTACAGGTGCCGGATCAACGAAAGGGTCCCCGGCTCCGAAGCCGCCGCACCGAGACCCATGACCACCCTGCCGGCGATGAGCACGTTGGCATCCGGCGCCAGGGCGGCCAGCATCGATCCGGCGCAGAACACGGCCACCCCCCCGAGCATGACCTTCTTCCGGCCGAAGAGGTCGCCCAAGGTGCCGGCGGCGAGCATGAAGCTCGCGAAGACGAGCGCGTAGCCGTTCACGACCCACTGCAGCTGGCTCACGCCAGTATGGAGCGAAGTTTGAATCTCGGCGAGCGTGACGCTCACGATCGTGTTGTCGAGGAAGGTCAGGAACAGGACGAGCGACAGCGTCGCGAGCGCGAGATGACGCTTCACGTGCGACAGGCCATGACTTCGGGCGAACGCGGAGGTCCGTGCGGTCTCCGGATCACCGTTGCGAGACCACCGCCTGCTCTGCCTCGCTCGTGCACAGCTGGACTCTTCCCGGGAGGGTCAGCAAGAAACGCCCCCCGTCGCCGAACCAGCCCCTCGCGACGGAGCCGTTCTCGCGCTGCCACCGCGGGCTGCCGGTATCCGCACAAGATCACCCCCAGTCCTCGGTTGGCACGCTTCACACCACACCCTAGGAAAGGTTTTGCGGCAAGCGCGCGCTGCGGCACTCGTGCCCTGAGGCAGCCGGTTTGCTCCTGAGCGGGCCGCCGGCTCGCTCAGGCGGCGCCGACCGGACTCACTGAGCGCCCCGGCAGGAGCACGCAGATGAGCCCGCAGGCGACTGCCATCGATCCGGAGAACGTCCACAGGTGGCGGAAGCCCTCGAGCGCCGACATCGGGCTGTGAGGAACGCCGAGGAGGACGACGAGCAAGGCCACCCCGAGAGCACCTCCGACCTGGCGGGCCGTCTGGTTGACGGCGCTGCCGACGGCGAAGCGCTCGGCGTGCAGGCTCGAGACGGCGGCGGCGCTCAACACGGGAAACGTGAGGCCGATGCCGAGCCCGGCGACGAGCGTCGCCGGCAGCCACTGGGCGAAGTACGACGGGTGCAGCCCGACTCTGACCGCATACCAGCCAAGGCTGCCGGCAAAACAGGCGGCGCCTGACAGCAGCACGGGCCGGAAGCCCACTCGGGCTGCCAGTCGCCCTGCCGGTCCCGAAACAGCCGCCACGACGAGTGGTCCCGGGGTGATGGCGAGGCCGGCCCGCAGGATCGAGTAGTGCCAGACGGACGTGAGGAACAAGACGTTGCCGAGCAGCATGGCAAAGAAGCCCATCGCATAGACGAGCATGGCGGCGTTGGCGACGCTGAAGGAGCGAACCGCGAACAAGCTCAGGTCGAGCACCGGCTGCTCGTGCCGGCTGGAGCGGACGATGAAGGCGATGCCGAGCACGACGGCCGCCACGAAGCAGCCGACGACCGGGGGCGACGACCATCCCCAGCCGGGTCCCTGCGAGATGGCGAGCACGAGCGCCGCCAGGGCGGTGGTCACGAGCACGACGCCGGGATAGTCCGGCGCCCCGTGCGACGCAGTCGGCGCCGTGCGAGGAAGCACGCGGCTCCCGAGCAGTGCAAGCGCGCCGATCGGCAGGTTGACGAAGAACACGAGGCGCCACCCGCCGGCGGAGATGAGCACGGCACCAAGAGACGGCCCGGTCGCCACCGCCAGTGCACCCACGCCGCCCCACAGCGCCACCACCTGAGACCGGCGCTCGATCGGGAAACCGGCCAGCAGGAGCCCCAGCGACGACGGCAGCATGGCAGCGGCACCTGCGCCCTGGATGACCCGGCCGGCGATGAGGAGCCCGAGCGACGGGGCGACACCGCACAGCGCCGAACCCAGGCTGAACACGAGGAGGCCGACCACGAACACCTGCTTTCGCCCGAGACGGTCAGCCGTCCGCCCGGCCGTCACGAGGAGCGACCCGAAGACGATGCTGTAGCCGGTGATCACCCAGACGAGCGAGGCGCGCGAGTCGAGCGGAAAGGAGCGTTGCAGAGCCGGGAAGGCGATGTTCACGATCGACAGGTCGAGCGACGCCATGAAGGCACCGAGCGCAGTGACGACGAACACGATGGCGCGGCTTCGGCGTTCGGGCGTGGCGGCAGCGTCGTCTCCGGAGTTGCCGAGGGCGGTCATGAGCCGAGCGGGTTCCGTCATGCAATGCACTGTAGCGAGTTGCGTTCCATGATGCAACTGACTAGGATGCCCGGCATGGAACGCAAGAGTTTCGCAGCCATGGACTGCTCGGTCGCCCAATGTCTCGAGGTGGTCGGCGAGTGGTGGAGCATGCTCATCGTGCGCGACGCTTTTCTCGGCGTGTCCCGTTTCGACGATTTCCAGCGCAGGCTGGGGATCTCCCGCAACATCTTGCAGCAGCGTCTCGGGGGTCTCGTCGAGGCTGGCGTGCTCGAGCGCGTGCCGTACTCAGAGCGTCCGCCGCGTCACGACTATCGCCTCACCGACAAAGGACGCGACTTGTGGCCCGTGCTCACGGCCATGCGCCAGTGGGGTGACCGCTACGCCGCTCCCGCGGGACCGCCGGTGCAGCTGCGGCACAAGGCTTGCGGCGAGCTGACCGAAGCGATCTTCGTCTGCAGCTCGTGCGGGCAACCGCTCGAGGCCCGCGGGGTCGAGGCGATCGCCGGGCAGGGGCGCAGCCGTGCCGGCGAGCGCTTGCAGCTGACGGCGAACTGATCGGCGGCGTGGCGGACTCGATCCGGCGGGTTTCTGGATGGTTGGTAGGGACCGATGTGTCCCCATCGACCATCCAGAACGAGCAAGGCACCCCGCCGTCGGCAGGAGGGGTGTCACGGGGCGGATCGCAGCGCCTTCATCTCCTCGGCAAGTGCGGCCGCGAACTCGTCGACGTCGGCTTCGGTGTTGTCGAACGAAGTCATCCAGCGAACCTCGCCGAGGCCTTCGTTCCACGTGTAGAAGCCATAACGCGAGCGCAGCTGCTCGGCCACCTGCGGCGGGATGATCGCAAAGACGGCATTGGCTTGCACCTCTTGGGTGATCTGCACTCCGGGAATCGCACCGACGGCCGCCGCCAGTCGAGCGGCCAGACCGTTGGCCCTTCGGGCGTTCACGAGCCACAGGTCCGTGCCGAACAGCGCGTCGAGCTGAGCGGCGATGAAGCGCATCTTCGAGGCGAGTTGCATGGCGGCCTTGCGGAGGTAGCGAACGCCGGCGACGGCAGCAGGGTTGAGCACGACGACGGCGTCGCCCAGCATGAGGCCGTTCTTCGTACCCCCCAGCGAGAGCACGTCCACGCCGACGGCCGTCGTCAGATCGCCCAAGCCGACTCCGAGGTGAGCAGCTGCGTTGCTGAGGCGGGCGCCGTCGACGTGCACGAGCAGGCCCGCGCCATGGGCTGTCTCACAGAGTGCGCCGAGCTCGTCGACGGTAAAGCACGTACCCAGCTCGGTCGACTGGGTGAGGGAGACGACTTTCGGCTGTGCCCGGTGCTCGTCGCCGATCCCGGTGAGAGCCGCACGGACGGCTTCGGAACTGAGCTTGCCGTCGCTGGTGGGAATGCTGAGCAGTTTCAGCCCCGCCACCTTCTCGGGCGCTCCGCATTCGTCGACGTTGATATGGGCGGACTCGGCACAGATGACGGCGTCCCAGCGGCTCGTCATGGCCTGGAGCGAGACGACGTTGGCCCCGGTGCCGTTGAAGACGGGGAAGACCTCGCAGCGGGGCCCGAAGTGGTCACGGAACACGTTCGCGAGCCTGGCCGAGTACTCGTCGGCGCCGTAACTCGACTGGTGCCCGCCATTTGCCGCCTCGACAGCTGCGAGCACCGACGGGTGAATCCCGGCGTAGTTGTCACTGGCGAAGCCTCGCCGGTCGGCATCGTGACGGCGGACGTCGGCAGGCAGGTCGTGGCCGGGCATGCAGCGATCCTGCCAGCTCCGGGCGTGCTCTCGGCAACCTCGGAGCTGGCGGGACGCTGTCTCGCTCGTCGGCGCCTCTCAGCTCAGCTCGGCAAGCTCCGGAACCCCTGGGAGCTCGGGCAGCTCGGGGATGGAGTGCCGTGACGCCCGCACGAGGGCGAGCGTCGAGATGACGGCGGCAGCCAGCAGGCAGGCACTGAAGACGAAGGCCGTGGTGTAGCCGTGCACGAGACCGGCGGCGACCACCGGTGCGCTGCGGCCGTGGGCAACCAGGTACGACGCCGTCGCAGAGGCGGCGACGGTGTTCAGCAAGGCAGTCCCGAGCGAGCCACCGATCTGCTGGGTGGTGTTCACCATGGCGCTTGCCACGCCGGCATCCTGCGGTGAGACGCCGATGAGTGCCGTACTGCTGAGCGGTACGAACGACAAGCCCATGCCGAAGCTGACGACGATCTCGGCAGGCAGGACGTGGGCGAGGTATCCGGTACCAACGCCGATCTGGGTGAACCAGGCCAAGCCAATTGCACCGAGTGTGAGGCCCACCGCCATGACAGCTCGCGGGCCGAAGCGAGGCAACAGGCCGCTTGCGAGCATGGCGGCTCCGATGATGCCCGCCGAGAACGGCAGGAAGGCGAAGCCGGTCTTGAGCGCCGAGTACCCGAGCGTGCCCTGCATGTAGTACGTGAGGAACAAGAACGTCCCGAACAGGGCGATGCCGACGAGCAGCGACGCCAGGAACGACCCACCGCGGTTGCGGTCGAGCACGACTCGCAGCGGCAGGAGCGGGTGCGACGATCGCATCTCCACGACAACGAACGTGATGAGCAAGACCGCCGCCGCCGCCAGGAGCGAGACCGTCACGGTGGCGCCCCACCCGTCCGACGCCGCCCGAGTGAAGCCGTACACGAGTGCGAGCAGGCCGCCCGTCACGGTGAGCGCGCCGGGGACGTCGTAGCGACCCGTGCCCTCCGCTCGGCTCTCCCGGATCTCGAGTCCTGCCAGTGCTGCTGCGACGATGGCGATGGGCACGTTGATGAGCAGGGTCCATCTCCACGAGGCGTATTGGGTGAGCACTCCGCCGAGGATGAGGCCGATGGCCGCTCCCCCGCCGGCGATGGCTCCGTAGACGCCGAAGGCGCGGGCTCGCTCGTGCGGTTCGGTGAAGGTGACGGTGAGCAGGGACAGGGCCGCCGGTGCCATGACGGCGGCGAAGGCACCCTGCAGGGCGCGGGCGCCGAACAGCATGGCGGCGTTCTGAGCCAGACCGCCGAGTGCGGAGGCGCCGGCGAACCCGAGCAGGCTGATGATGAACATCCGCTTCCGCCCGACGTAGTCGGCGATGCGACCTCCGAGCAGCAGCAATCCGCCGAAGGCGAGCGTGTAGGCCGTCAGCACCCACTGGCGGTTCGCCACGGAGATGCCGAGGGCGCGCTGGGCAGATGGAAGCGCGATGGTCACGACGGAAGCGTCCAGCACGATCATGAGCTGAGCCACCCCGATGATCGCAAGGGCGCGGAACCGTCTCGGGTCGCTCGCCTCTCGACCGGGATCGCCTGAATCGGAGGCGACCGCGGGGGCTGCGGCTGACGGCTCGACGTGTTCGGTTGCGGACGGCACGAGGTTCTCCTTACGACAAGTCAGCGGCCGGATCGCCCGTTCCGACCAGAGATCGAGAACGATGGACCAGAAGCGGCGGCCGCAGGTATAATCGGAACAGTGGTTCCACTTAGACTATACGGAACGATGGTTCCGTTTGTCAACCCCGAGGAGGGCGTTGGTTCCCATGGTGACCGAGACGCAAGCTGAGACTGCCTCCGGCAGCGACCGCCCACGGCGGCCTCGATCCGACTCGGTCCTCAATCGTGCTCGCATCCTGCAGGCAGCCGAGCAGGCGTTCGGCTCTGAAGGTCTTGCCGTCCCGATCGACGAGATCGCGGAGCGCGCCGGTGTCGGAGTCGGCACCATCTACCGTCACTTCCCCACCAAAGAGGCCCTCTTCGAAGCGATCGTCCTCAGCCACTTCGAACGCCTCGTGCAGCTGGCCCAATCGCTCACCACCGCGGAGGACCCTGTCGCCGCCCTCTTCTCCTTCCTCGCTCAGCTCGTCAACGAGGGTGTCGACAAGCGCAATCTGGCCGATGCCCTGGCCGGCGCCGGCATCGACGTGAAGGCCGCCGCTGGGACACTCAAGCAGGACCTCGAGGAGGCAGTCGGGCAACTGCTCACGCGTGCACAGGCCGACGGTTCCATCCGATCGGACATCTCGATCGCCGACCTGATGGGGCTCGTGGCTGGGACCTGCATGACTGCGGAGCGTTTCGGCGGGACCGAAGGCTCGGCTTGCAGGATGCTCTCCGTGGTTTGCGACGGCTTGCGAACCCCCGACTGATCGATCGGACGAGCGACCTCTCACTCTCGCGTACCCTGTGCACACGTCCACTGACGAGCGAGGGTTGAGGGAGGCACTGGCCTCCGGATTGGGCGCGCTGAATGCCGGGTCACTCAGCGCGGCAGCGTTTCGCGACCTCGTGCGACTCTGCGACGGCGCCATCGACGAGCTCGTTCAGCTCCGGCAGCTCGTCGAGCACATCCCAGCCGTGCTGTACATCGACGAGATGACCGAGCCTCGCACCGGCGCCTATCCGACGATCTACGTGGGACCCCAACTCGAAAGCATCCTCGGGGTCACCCCGGCTGAGTGGGTCGGGAGCGACGACGTCTGGCAGGAACACATGCACCCGGACGACTGGGACGCCGTGAGCAAGGAGTACGCCGAGTACCTCGAGCGCGGCGGTGTGCTCGTGCAGGAGTACCGGTTCGTCCGCCCTGACAATGGACGGCTCGTGTGGGTGCGGGACGACTGCTTCATGACGATCGAACCGGCCACGGGGCGAAGGATCCTCCTCGGCGTGATGATCGACATCACCGCCCAAAAGGTCCTGGAGGACCAACTTCGGGCCGCAGAAGCCAAGAACCAGGCCCTGATCGAGCACATCCCGAGCATCGTGTGGATCCAGCCCTTGAGCGACAACACGGAGTCGGCCTTCGTGAGCGCCGCCGTCGAACCGGTCTTCGGCGTGGATCGGAACTGGTGGCTCGACGGGAACTGGTGGGAGCAGCACCTTCACCCCGATGACCGCGAGCGGGTCCTTGCCTGGCGCGAGTCGGTCATCTCGAGCACGACCCCGCGGCGGAACGAGTACCGCATGACCACGAACGACGGACGGGAGATCTGGATCGGCGAAGTCGCCCAGGTCGTCATGAATCATGGCCGCCCCTGGGTGCTGCAAGGACTGCTCGATGACATCACCGCTCGCAAGCACGCCGAACAGCGCTTGCAGTTCCGGGCCTCCCACGACCCGCTGACCGGGCTCGCCAACCGTCCGCTCTTCGAGGAAAGCCTGGAGCAGGCTCTGGCTCGAGCCCGCAGGAACGCGCTCGAGGTGGCCGTGCTCTTCGTCGACGTCGACGGGTTCAAGCAAGTCAACGACGCCTATGGCCACGACGCCGGCGACGAAGTCCTCCGCATCGTCACCGAGCGACTCCTCCAGTCGGCCCGGGAGAGCGACATCGTCGCACGGCGCGGCGGCGACGAGTTCCTCGTGCTCCTGCCCGACATCGAAGCGGGCGGCGACGGTTCTCGGGCGGGCACCCACCGCGGCGTCGAAGTGGCGGACGTCATCGTGCAGCGGATCCTGAAGCTCATGGAGCTGCCGATCCAGTTGTCGACCGGACCGGTCAAGGTCTCGCTCAGCATCGGCCGATGCGTCTTCCCCTGGGACGCCGCCGACGCCAGGACGATGATGGCCGTGGCCGACGCCACCATGTACGGGGCAAAGCAAGACCGCTAGCCGGCCGCCCCGACGGTCATCGACCTCGCCCGTGCCAGGTCGTATCCTCTCGAGGACAGTCCCACTTCACTTGAGTTGGCGGGCATCGCACCGGGAGGCAGAGCACATGGCCCCGAACACTGACCGAGCCGTCACCAGGTTCGGACGCCGTCGCATGGCGGGGATGCTCGGCGCCTGCCTGGCCCTGAGCAGTCTTGGCCTCACCGGCTGTGGCGTCATCAAGGCGGTGAAGCACGTCGTGGACAAAGTCGAGACCGACAAGCACGTCGTCGACGACTTCAGCACCAAGATCAACACCGGCAACGCCCCGTACCACGCCACCTACGCGACGACGGGAAAGTCGCCGACGACGATTCAGATCGGCGCTGCACCGCCGAACTCGTTGGCCTTCACCTCGACGGCATCGAACGGGACGGTCGAGACCGATCTCGTGCAGAACTCCTCCGGTACCTATGCCTGTTTCCCGCAGACCACCTCGGGGCACAAGACCTGGACCTGCGACAAGCTTCCCGTCTCGGAGGCGACCACCTACAAGGACATCTACCAGCTCTACACGGGCGCCTACTGGTCGAAGTGGCTCGGAGAGCTCGCCCTCGGCGCCGCCTTCGCCGGCTCCTCGGTCTCCTCGACCACCATGAGCATCCCGGGGTTCGCTGACATGCAGTGCATCGTCGTCAGCGCGGTGAAGGGGAGCGGGAGCAACGCCTCTAATACCGGAACGTTCTGCGTGACGAAGCAGGGCTACCTCGGTCTCGTCAAGCTGCCGAACACGGCCGTGTTCGAGATCAAGCACTTCGACCCGTCACCGGCCGCCTCGCTCTTCCAGCTGCCGCCAGGGGCCAAGATCACCACGATCACGACGACGACGACCACTACGACGGCGAGCTGACGCCTCGCCGACGGTCATCTCCTCCTCCGAGCGCCGGCGGCGCCGTTGCCATGTGGCTAGGTCGGTGCAGGCTCGGTCGTCTATGGTCCGCCGATGACCACCGACTCCAAACCCGAGGTGACCATCCCTGCCGGATCGCCTCCTCAATCGCTCGCCGTCGAGGACCTGATCGAAGGGTCGGGCGCCGAAGCTGTCAGCGGCTCGCGCGTGAAGGTCCACTACGTCGGAGTGTCCTGGTCGAGTGGCGAACAGTTCGACGCGTCGTGGGACCGGGGTGACCACTTTGGCTTCTCCCTCGGAGCGGGACAAGTGATCGCCGGCTGGGATCAGGGCGTCGCGGGCATGCGGGTCGGAGGACGCCGGAGGCTCACCATCCCGCCGCATCTCGGCTATGGCGCCAGGGGCGCCGGCAGTGTGATTCAGCCCAACGAAACCCTCGTCTTCGTCGTCGACCTCGTGGCGGTGGACTGAGGACCGAGGCTCGGGCCATCGAAGCGCCACCGAGGCGGGCGCCCGGCGTGCCTCGGTGCCGGAGGTGCGACGGTACGTTGCTCTCCGTGCCGGTGCTCGCCGATCTCCAACAGGTGACCCTCCGGCGGAGCGACCGGGCGCTGTTCGCCGACTTGTCGCTCACCGTCACCGACGGCGAGCGCCTCGGCGTCGTCGGCATCAACGGCACGGGCAAGTCCACGCTGCTGCGAGTGATCGCCGGCAAGGAAGAGCCTGATAGCGGGCGGGTTCTGCGCGGGCGGGGCGTGCGCGTGGGTTACCTCGAACAGGAGCCGGAACTGCCTGCCGGCACCGTCACCGCCGCGGTCGGGTCCGGCTGGGAAGCCGAAGCCGCCTTGGATCGCCTGGGCATGGGCGCCGACGGAGACACCAACGTGTCCGAGCTCTCCGGCGGGCAGGTCAAGCGTGTCGCCCTGGCGGCCGTGCTCGCCAGGCCGGCGGAGCTGCTCGTTCTTGACGAACCGACGAACCACCTCGACGTTCGTGGCGTTGCCTGGCTGGAGGAGTGGCTGGCGGGCTTCCGAGGCGGTCTGGTGCTCGTGACACACGATCGCCACCTTCTCGACAAGGTGAGCACACGGATGCTCGAGCTCGACCGCGGCCGCCATTTCGTCCACGAAGGCGGCTATGGGTCCTACCTCGAGCGGCGCGCCGAGCGGGAGGAGCAAGCGGCCTCGGTCGAAGCCAGCAGGCGCAATCTCGCCCGCCGGGAGCTCGCCTGGCTGAGGCGCGGAGCGCCGGCACGCACGCGAAAGCCGCAAGCTCGCGTCGACGCCGCCATGCGAACCGTCTCGAGTCGCGCCCTCGCGGCGGCGCGACCGGCCGATCTCGAGATGAACCTCGGGACTCCGCGGCTCGGCGACCGGGTGATCGAGTGCTCGGGCGTCGAGTACCGGTACGACACCCACGGTTGGGCGCTGAGCGACGTCCAGCTCCTGCTGTCACCGCGAGAACGACTCGGTGTCGTGGGCGCCAACGGCTCGGGGAAATCCACGCTGCTGCAGCTGCTGGCGGGCCGCCTGCACCCGAGCGCTGGTCGTGTCGAGGTGGGGCCGAGTGTCGTGGTGGGTTTCTACGATCAGCAAGGCATGGACGTCGATCCCGAGGCGCGCGTGCGCGACCTCGTGGCCGGGCCGACGCGCGTGGCAGGCGCCCCGGAGGACGTGGCGCTCATGGAGCGGTTCTGGTTCGCCGGCGCCGTGCAGTTCGTGCGGGCGGGCTCCCTCTCTGGCGGCGAGCGCCGGCGGCTCCAGCTGCTTCTCGTGCTCGCCGGACGACCGAACGTCTTGCTGCTCGACGAGCCGACGAACGACCTCGATCTCGACACTTTGCGCATTCTCGAGGACTTTCTCGAGGACTGGCCGGGTGCGCTCGTGGCCGTGAGCCACGACCAGACGTTTCTTGCTCGCACGACCGAACGCCTCATGGCGGTCGAGGACGGCACGCTTCGTGCCATCGCCGGCGGCCTGGAAGCCTGGATCAGTCGTGCTCCGAGCGTGCCGGCGGCACCGGCGCCGCCTCGGCGCAGCGCCCCGGTCCGGGAACGGGCGAAGCCTGCATCTCGCTCGGCGAGCACGGTCGGCCGAGAGCTGCGCGAGGCCGAAAAGGCCATGGCGCGCCTCGCCCGCCGCCGAGACGAGCTCCACGACGAGCTGGCGGGCACGGCCGATCACGTCGAGCTCGCCCGCCTCGGCCGGGAGCTCGCAGAGCTGCGGGCCGTGCTGGAGGGGGCCGAGAACCGGTGGTTGGCGCTCGCCGAGGAGGCCGAAGCGCTGCGTTGAGCTGCCGCCGCTGTTCAGCGCACGAGCGGCTTGTAGTGCAGGCGGTGCGGCTGGTCGGCGTCGGCCCCGAGGCGCCGCTTGCGGTCAGCCTCGTAGTCGCTGAAGTTGCCTTCCCACCAACGCACCTCGGAGTCGCCCTCGAAGGCGAGCACGTGCGTGGCGATCCGGTCGAGGAACCAGCGGTCGTGGCTGATGACGACGACACACCCGGGAAAGCCGAGGAGCGCCTCCTCGAGCGCCCGCAAGGTGTCGACGTCGAGGTCGTTCGTGGGCTCGTCGAGGAGCAGGACGTTGGCGCCGCTCTTCAAGACCTTGGCCAGCTGCACACGGTTGCGCTCACCGCCGGACAGCTGCCCGACCTTCTTCTGCTGATCGCTCCCGCGAAAGCCGAAGCTCGAGACGAAGGCCCGTCCGTGCAACTCGCGGTTGCCGACGACGATGCGGTCGAGCCCGCCGGTGATCTCCTCGAAGACGGTCGCATCGGACGCCAGCTCGTCTCGCGACTGGTCGACGTAGGCGAACACGACGGTGCTGCCGATCTCGAGCCGTCCGTCGTCCGGCTTGTCCTCGCCGACGATCATGCGAAACAGCGTCGTCTTGCCGGCGCCGTTCGGACCGATGACGCCCACGATCCCGCCCGGGGGCAGGAGGAACGACAGGCCGTCGATGAGCAGACGGTCGCCGAACCCCTTCACCACGCCCTCCGCATCAACGACGCGGTCCCCGAGACGCGGTCCCGGCGGAATCGTGATCTCCGGGCCGTCAGCGCGGCGCTCTGCCGCTTCGGCTTCGCTCACGAGATCGTTGTACGCATTGACACGGGCCTTGCCCTTGGCCTGACGGGCCCGGGGTGACATACGGATCCACTCCAGTTCCCGCCGCAGCGCCTCCTGGCGTGACCGGTCTGCCTTGTCCTCGGCCGCCAGGCGGGCCTGCTTCTGCTCCAGCCAGGAGGAGTAGTTCCCCTGCCAGGGGATGCCGGCGCCGCGGTCGAGCTCCAGGATCCAACCGGCGACGTTGTCGAGGAAGTAGCGGTCGTGGGTGACCGCCACGACGGTTCCCTTGTACTCCTGCAGCGTGCGTTCCAGCCAGGCCACCGACTCGGCGTCGAGGTGGTTCGTGGGCTCGTCGAGCAGGAGCAGGTCGGGGCGAGAAAGCAAGAGGCGGCACAGCGCCACCCGGCGACGCTCGCCGCCGGACAGCGTCGTCACGTCCGCATCGCCCGGCGGCAGGCGAAGCGCGTCCATGGCGATCTCGAAGGTTCGCTCCAGCTCCCAGCCTCCAGAAGAGTCAATGCGGTCCTGCAGGTCCGCCTGCTCTGCCAGCAGCTTGTCGAAGTCGGCGTCCGGCTCGCCCATGGCGGCGCAGACCTCGTTGAATCGATCGAGGAGTGCCTTCGTCTCCGCCACGCCATCAGCAACATTGCCGAGCACGTCTTTGCCCGGATCGAGAACCGGCTCCTGGGCGAGGAAGCCGACCGTGAAGCCCGGTGTCAGCCGCGCTTCCCCGGTGAAGCCGTCGTCCTCTCCCGCCATGATGCGCAAGAGGGAGGACTTGCCCGAGCCGTTGGAGCCGATGACCCCGATCTTGGCGCCCGGGTAGAAGGAGAGGTTGATGCCGCGCAGCACCTCGCGATCGGGCGGGTGAAACCGCCGGAGATCGCGCATGGTGAAGATGAACTGGGGTGCCATGTTGTCCAGTCTGGCGTGATGGGACGCCTCTGCCGGCCGCGTGCCGGCACTCGGGGCTCCCGAGGCGAGCGCGCGTGGCTGGCACGGACGTGGGATTCCCGGTGTGGGCGGGACCCTGGTGGGTATAACACGGCCATGACCTTGAGCCAGCGTCTCGGCCGGCCACTCTTCGCCGGAATCTTCGTCGTGGGCGGGCTGGACGCCGTGCGCAACCCGTCCTCCAAAGTCGACAAGGCCGACGTCGTCGTTCCCCGCCTCCTGAAGCCGCTCGGCATCTCGGCCGACACCGCGACCGTCGTCCGTGCCAACGGCGCCGTGCAGGTCGCGGCCGCCGGCCTGCTCGCGGCCGGCATCGCTCCGCGCCTCGCCGCCGGCACGCTGCTCGCTTCACTCATCCCGACGACCGCCGCCGGCCACCGCTTCTGGGAGGAAGAAGAGGCGGGCAACCGCGATGCCCAGCGCCTCCAGTTCATGAAGAACGTTGCGATCATGGGGGGCCTGATCATGGCGATGTCGGGGCCCCGTGCCGGCTCCCGCCGGCGGCGACGGCCGGCGTCCCACGAGACCGCCGGCTAGGCCAGCGCCGCTCGACGAAGCAGCCCGGCCGACCGCGGCCGCGTCCTCACCTCGAGAAGAACGCCGACATGGGGCGGGCGGTGGCGGCGTTGCGAAGCAGAGGCAGGCCAAAGGCGTCCTCGACCGTGGCAAGCAGCGAGTAGTGGGTGTAGTACGTGTCGACGGCAAGCCCTCGCCGCACGTTCGGCGAGATCACGAGCGTCAGGACCTTTCCCCCGCCTGCTCCCCCGCTCTCCGATTCGTCCCACGTCACGAACAAGACCCCGCCGTCACGCCAGGCGGAGGACCTGACGACGTTGCCGACGAAGCCGTCGAGCCAAGCCGCGGCGACGCTGGGCACGCAATCGTGCCCGTCGTCACACAGGTTGGGCGTGACCCATACGAAACGTGGCACGGCTGCTGCAGCGCCCCTCAGCAACCCTTGCAGCACCCCGAAGGGCTGAAGATGGTCACAGAGGCTGGCCGTCGTGCGGATGTCGATGTAGTAACGGAAGGGGTTGTGCTTGCCGGCATAGTCGGCCGACGAGTACGGGTCGAGGTAGCAAGGCGTCGGCACACCTTCGAAATACGCCCCCCAGCTGAGACCCGCGCTCGACAGCTGGGCGCCGAGGTTCTGAGCCCGCACGTAGCACTCGGTGCAATCGCTCGTGATCCCCCAGGTGCTCCCACTCGTGATGGCGAGATAGTTCGGCAGGCTCGGGTGCGTGATCGCCCAGTAGTTGGTGGCGCTGGCATACCGGTGGGCGAGGGAGGCGAACCCTGGCGTCGCCATCGCCGGCGCCAAGCCGAGGTTCTCCATGACGACGATGAAGACGTGGGCAAAGCGCGGAACCCCACCACGACCGACGAGCGGGAGCGAGCTCGACGTCTCAGGCGCCGACGAGGCGGGCGCGGTCGAGGAGGGTGCAGATGAGCCCGCCGACGACGACACCGATGGCGGCGAAGTGGCCGGCTGCGAGCATGCAGCCAGGGCCAGGGACAACCCAAGAACCGCTCCGGCCGTCACCCTGCGACTCACGCTCGGCGATGACCTGCGGGGCGCCCGAGACGATCGCCGGTGCGGCGGCACATGGCGCCAAGCCGAGACACGATGTCGATCGAGCGTCACGCGCCCTAATATGACACCAAGGAGGCAAACTGCTGTGTGCCCAGCCGAAGACGGGGGAATTCCGGCCGTGACGCCTCCCTCGAGGGGGGCGATGCCCGCGTCCGTCGCGGAGGATTTGGCGGCTGCCGCCCTCGACATGGCCCGCAGCTTCGCCGCAGGCGCGACGCTGTGGTGCAGCGCCCCAGAGTGGCCATCGCACGCCCAACACCTGGCGGTCGAGTTCGTGCACCCCGTCATCATGGGCAAGCGGGCGCTGCCGGCGGCACCTGTCGACGGAGACCTCGTGAGCACGCTGCGCGTCGTCGCCGCCCCCGGTGACATCTTCGCTGCCGTCTCCCGTGGCGATGACCCGGTCGTGAGCGCCGCGATGCGCCGGGCGCCTGCCTGGGGCCTGCGGTCGTTTTGGATCGGCACCGGCGAGCGCCCCCCCGCCGGCGCCGCCGATCATGTGCTGTGGCTGGACGACGACGTCGCTCCGGCTGCATTCGGCGGCAGGCTCGTCCTCATTTACCACCTGCTCTGGGAGCTCACGCACGTGTGCTTCGAACATTCCGGGCTGCTCGCCCCCGCCGGCGCGGGAGCAGACGCCGGCTGTGATGACGAAGTGTGCGTGACGTGCTCGGACGAAGGCCGCCTCGCCGAGGTCGTCAGGACCGGCCCCGGGTTCCAGGCACAGGTGCGGACTGCCGCTGGGATCGAAGGGATCGACACGACCTTGATCGGCACACCGAGCCCGGGCGATCTCGTGCTCGTCCACGCCGGCTCCGCCGTGACACTCCTCGATGGCTGAGCTCGATGATTGAACCCGGCGTCGTCGAAGGCACTGGTTTCCTCTACCCGTTCATCGACGGGGACGAGCACGACGCTGGAAGCCTGCTCGCCGATCTCGCCCGCTCCGCCGAAGGAAAGGCCGGCGAGAGCCTCCGGCTCCGAGATGCCACCCTCGAGGAGTACTCGACCGCCCTTCGCGAGATGGCGGCTGAGATGGCGGAGCGGTTTCTCGCCGGCGGGCGGATGTTCAGCTTCGGCAACGGCGGGAGCGCCACGGATGCGGCCTCGCTGGCGGCGCTCTTCACGCGTCCGCCGACGGGTCGAGCACTTCCGGCTCGTTCCCTCGTGGCCGACGCGGCGACGTTGACGGCACTCGGCAACGACGTCGGTTTCGAGCTCGTGTTCTCCCGCCAGCTCATCGCGCAGGCTCGGGAGGGTGACATGGCGGTGGGTTTCTCTACGAGCGGGAACTCCGACAACGTCATCGGCGCCTTCGGCGAAGCGAAAAGGCGCCGTCTGCTCACGATCGGTCTCGCCGGTTACGAAGGAGGATCGATGGCCGCCTGCGCAGATCTCGATCATTGCATCGTCGTTCGCTCCGACAGCGTCCACCGGATCCAGGAGACCCAGGACGCCGTCGTCCTTGCCCTTTGGGCGAACATCCAAGGTCTCCTCGAGTCGAAGGACGTGCCGTGACCGAGGACATGGAACACTCCCCGGGCCGGGCCGGCGGCGGCAACGGCAGTGGCGTCGCCGAGAAGGAGCTGCCGAGCCAGCGAGAGGCGGCGGTGCTCGAGCGGATCGAGACGTTCCGCCGGCGCCGGCCGCGCTTCAAGGACGAGGTGATCACGCTCGCCCACGGGGCAGGGGGCAAGGCGTCGGCAGCGTTGATCGACGCCGTCTTCCTCGAGACGTTCGGGCGCCACGAGGGTGAGCCCCTCGTCGACGCCGCCGTCCTCGAACTGCCGTCCGGCGAGCGGATCGCCTTCACGACGGACTCGTTCGTCGTGAAGCCTTTGCGGTTCCAAGGCGGCTCCATCGGACACTTGGCCGTGCACGGGACGGTCAACGACCTTGCAGTCATGGGCGCCCGCCCGACGTGGATCACCGCCGCGTTCGTGATCGAGGAGGGCTTCAGCGTCCAGGAGCTCCGATTGATCGTGGACGACATGGCTGACGCAGCACGAGGCGCCGGCGTCACGATCGTGTCCGGCGATACCAAGGTCGTCGACAAGGGAGCGGCGGACGGTTTGTACATCACGACCTCGGGTGTCGGCGTCATGCCGGAAGGCCGCCGATTGGCGGCAGATCTCGTGGAGGCAGGCGACCGTGTCCTCGTCTCGGGCACGATCGGCGATCACGGGATGGCCGTCATGTTGGCACGAGGAGATCTGGGGATCGAAGCAGACCTCCGCTCCGACACGGCGCCCCTCGGCGAGCTCGTCGAGGTGCTGCTCTCCGCTGCTCCCGCCACCCGCTGGATCCGAGACCCCACCCGCGGTGGTCTCGGCACGATCTGCAACGAGCTCGCCCGCGACGCCAACGTCGCCGTCGTCCTCGACGAGCTCGCCCTCCCGGTTCTCCCGAGCGTCACTGGCGCCTGCGACGTGCTCGGCATCGACCCCCTCTATGTCGCCAACGAGGGGAAGTTCGTCGCCGTCGTTGCCTCCGACGAAGCAGATGCAGCCCTTCAGGCCGTCCGCGCTCACCCGCTCGGTACCCAGGCGTCGCTCATCGGCGAGATCCGCTCCGATCCGGAAGGCATCGTCGTCCTCCGCACGGGCTTCGGTGGCACTCGCATCGTCGACATGCTCGTCGGCGATCCCCTCCCCCGCATCTGTTGAGCATGGGCGGAGCCGGCGCCTCGACGGCGGTGCAACGGCAACGGGTGCGGGTGACTGGCACTGTGCAGGGCGTCGGGTTTCGGCCGTTCGTATACCGAGAGGCGGTGGAGCTCGGGCTGTCCGGTTTCGTGTGTAACGACTCCGCCGGCGTGCTCATCGAGGTGGAAGGGCGCCCGGACGCTGTCGCCCGGCTCTGCGAGCTACTGCGCGAACGGCCACCGCCACTCGCCCGCGTCGTGGACATCGACGCCACCGAGCTGGTGCCTGCCGGTCACCCCGACGGGTTCCGGATCCTCGAGAGCTCGTCACGCGGCTCGCCGGCAGCGCCAGTCAGCGTCGATACGGCCGCCTGTGCCGACTGCCTCGCAGAGGTCGACGATCCGGCAGACCGCCGATTCGAGTACCCCTTCACGAACTGCACCAACTGCGGGCCTCGTTACACGATCGTTCTCTCGGTTCCCTACGACCGGCCGGCGACGACGATGGCGGGATTCGTCATGTGCGTCGCCTGCCAGGAGGAATACGACAACCCGGCCGACCGTCGATTCCATGCCCAGCCCAATTCCTGCCCGGATTGCGGGCCACGACTGTCCTTCCGTCGCACCGACGGCACGGTGCTGGCAGAGTCGGACAACGCTCTCGCCCTTGCCGTCGAGGGTCTCCTGGCAGGAGATCTCCTTGCAATCAAAGGACTCGGGGGCTACCACCTCGCAACGGACGCCACGAACGCCGCCGCGGTTGCGCGACTGCGAAGCCGCAAGGCGCGCGACGAGAAGCCGTTCGCCGTCATGGTCGCCGACGTCGAAGCGGCGCGGTCGCTGTGCGAAGTCGACCGCCTCGCCGCTTCCGCCCTCGCCTCGCCGCAGCGACCGATCGTCCTCATGCCACGGCGAGCTGCCGAGGTGCTCCGCCCGCCGGGGACTCCGGCTGTGGCGTCCGCCGTTGCGCCGGGCCTGCCCGAGCTCGGACTGATGCTCCCGTACACGCCCCTGCACCATCTCCTCATGGGGCGAGCAA
The DNA here is from genome assembly GCA_049510975.1 of Acidimicrobiales bacterium. GTDB lineage: Bacteria > Actinomycetota > Acidimicrobiia > Acidimicrobiales > Bog-793 > JAKACA01. The sequence goes on along the minus strand of JBEKYM010000004.1, from coordinate 16,258 downwards.
GGCGGCCGCTCGTGATGACGAGCGGCAATCTGTCCGATGACCCGATCGCCTATCTCGACGACGACGCCATCGAGCGCCTTGGGCCGCTCGTCGACGGCGTTCTCTCCCACGACCGCGCCATTCACATCCGCTGCGACGACTCCGTGGTCCGGTCGACTCCGGCACGGCTCCAGACGCTGCGTCGCTCCCGCGGGTATGCCCCCGAACCGCTTGCACTGCCGGCATCCGCCCGGCGACAGGTGCTCGCGGTCGGCGCCGAGCTGAAGAACACCGTCTCGGTCGCCAAGGGCTCGACGCTCGTGACGAGCCACCACATCGGGGACCTCGAGCACCTCGCCACGTACCAGTCGTTCCTGCAGGCGACCGGGCACCTGTGCGCCCTCTACGGAGTCGAGCCCGAAGTCGTCGTCCACGACCTCCACCCCGAGTACCTCTCGACGAAGTGGGCCCTCGAGCTCGGCCTCGAGACGTGGGCCGTTCAGCACCACCATGCACACGTGGCGTCCTGCTTGGCCGAGCACGGCCGCAGTGACCGCGTGCTCGGTATCGCCTTCGACGGACTCGGGCTCGGTACCGACGGCATGCTGTGGGGAGGCGAGTTCCTCGTGGCCGATCTGGAGGGTTTCGAGCGGGTCGGCCACCTCGGTCCAGTCGTCATGCCCGGCGGGGCCGCCGCCATCAAACAGCCCTGGCGAATGGCCTTGGCATGGGTCGCCACCGCCATCGGCCCGTCGGAGGCGGCCCGGATCGGGCCTCGACTCGACGACCGCTGGCCGGCCGTCCTGCGCCTCATCGAAGGTGGCGGGCCGTCACCATCGACGACGAGCGCCGGTCGCCTCTTCGACGCCGTTGCCGCTCTCGTCGGGTTGCGCACCACGGTGAGCTACGAAGGACAAGCCGCCATCGAGCTCGAGGCCCTCGCCGCAGGCATCTCCGACGACCGTGCCGACGCCTACCCCGTCGAGCTGACTCGACGCGACGCCGTGACGGTGCTCGACCCTGCTCCGCTCATCCGAGCTGTGATGGACGAGCTCGAGCGGGGCACGTCACCGGCGCTGGTGGCTGCAGGCTTTCACAGCGGGCTCGGCTTCGGCGCTGCCCGTCTCGCCGCACGACTCGCCTCCGACCGGGGGGTCAGCACCGTGGCGTTGAGCGGCGGCGTCTTCCAGAACTCCCGTCTCACGCGAATCGTCGAGCGCGAGCTCATCGAGCTCGGCCTCGAGGTGCTCGTCCACGAGCGGGTGCCGCCGAACGACGGAGGCATCAGCGTGGGCCAAGCGGCGATCGCCGCGACGGCGAGCAGCCCGCCGCGGCAGATCGTTGCTTAGCGCCTCGCTCCGACGCCGATCGCCACTTCGCGGTGCAGCCGCCCGAAGTTGTAGTACGCAGCGCACGCCCCCTCCGAGGAGACCATGCAGGTGCCGATGGGCGTCTCGGGCGTGCAGGCAGTGCCGAAGACCTTGCATTCCCAGGGTTTGATGACGCCCTTCAGCACTTCTCCGCACTGGCAGGCCTTCGGGTCGGCCACACGAACGCCAGGCACCGTATAGCGGAGCTCAGCATCGAACTCGGCGAATTCGGGCCGTAGCTTGAGACCGCTCTGGGAGATGAACCCGAGCCCGCGCCACTCGAAGTGGGGGCGGAGCTCGAACACCTCGGCCAGTATCTCGAGGGCTCGGGCATTGCCCTCCTCGCGCACACAGCGCGTGTACTGGTTCTCGACGGCACAGCGCCCCTGCCGGATCTGCAACAGCAGCATCTCGATCGCCTGCAGGATGTCGAGCGGCTCGAAACCCGCCGTCACGAGCGGCTTTCCGTACACCTCGGGCACGAAACGGTAGGGACGCTGGCCCACGACCGTCGAGACGTGCCCCGGGCCGAGGAAGCCATCGAGACGCAGGTCCGGGGACTCGAGAATCGCCTTGATGGGCGGGACGATCGTGACGTGGTTCGAGAAGACCGTGAAGTTTCGAACGGCATCGTCGCGAGCGCGGAGCAACGTCACCGCTGTCGAAGGGGCGGTCGTCTCGAAGCCGACGGCGAAGAACACGACCTGACGGTCGGGGTTCTCGACGGCGACCCGCAACGCGTCGAGCGGTGAGTACACGAAGCGGACGTCGGCGCCGCCCGCCTTGGCCCCGAGAAGGTTGCCCTTTGAGCCCGGGACCCGCATCATGTCGCCGAACGACGTGAAGATCACGCCGGGCTCGCATGCCACGGCGATGGCATCGTCGATGCGACCCATCGGGATGACGCAAACCGGGCAGCCGGGCCCGTGCACGAGCTCGACACTGTTCGGCAGGAGGTGCTCGATCCCGTGGCGGTAGATGGTGTGCGTGTGACCGCCGCACACCTCCATGAACTTGAAATGGTCGTCGCCGGCGAGCTCGGTGATGCGCGACACGAGCGCCCGTGCCGCGGCGGGATCGCGATACTCGTCGACGAAGCGCATGAGCTAAGCGACCCGCCGCAAGGGCGCGTCGGGGTCGGCGAGCCGTCCGGCGACGATGGCGCCACCTTGGCGCAGCAGATCGCGAGCCACGGAGATGCCACCGGAGACGAGATCCCTCATCTCGGCCGACGACGTGATCGTCGCCCAGCTTGCCTGCAGCTCCTCATAGCCGTTCGGTCCAGCCTTCACGCCGAGGTAGTAACCCAGCAGGAATCCGATCATCGTGCCCATATGCCCTCCCTTGTCGCTTTCTCTTCAATGTTCGCTTCTCACCGCCCGCGCAGCACGCACGTCGCCGACTGCGACTGCGCCGCCGGCGGCTCTCCAGCCTTCTAGGCGATCTGAGAGTCGACGACGGCTCGCACCTCGTCCTCGTACGCCTGACCCATCATCTTGAGGCCGGACATCGCCAATTCTGCTTCGGCCTCGTCGATCTTCGACATCGCGAAGCCCACGTGGATGAGCACCCAGTCTCCAGGCTCGATGCCCTCGTCCTCGAGCAACCCGTAGTTGATATTCCGCCGTACACCTGCCACGTCAACCTTCGCGAGCTGGCGGGTTGGATCGACGATCTCGATCACCTCACCTGGAATACCGAGGCACATCTTGTCTCTCCTCCTCAGGACCGGTACTCGATCGACTCGAGCGTCAGCTCGTCGCCACCGCTCTGCTCCACCTCGAGGCTCCCACAACTGGGGCAGGCGACGATGGGCTCGGCGGACTCGAACGCGGACGAGCAGCTCAAGCATCTACCCATGATGGGGATGAGCACCAGCTCGGCGGCGGCGGAGTCGGCAACGCTCCCGGCGGCCACGAGGGAAAAGGACTGCTCGAAGGCCTCCGGGTGGACGTGGTGCAGCTGCCCGACGCGGACGCGGACGCGGGCGACGGGCCGGTCGCCGGCGCGCCGCTCGACGGCATCGAGGATGGCCTCACACAGGCCGAGCTCGTGCATCAGGAAGCCGCCTTGGCAACGATGCGCACGCGAATGGTGACGTCGGGGTAGACCCGCAACATCATGATCTTCGGAGGATCCATGCCAAAATCCGGCAGGTTGAAGACGTGCTGGCCCTCGAACACGATCGTGCCCGCCTCGGGGGCCGAGAGCGTCACCTCGTCGGACACCCGTTGCGTGACGCCCTTGAAAGTGATGTCTCCCTCGGCCAAGTAGCGCCCGTCGGTCTCGGTGGCGGTCATCGACTGCAGCTTGGCCGTGATCTTCGGGAAGCGGCGGGCGTCCACACGTCGCATCATCTCGCGGTCGTAGAGCCCGTTGCCCGAGGACATCTTGGCCAGCTCGAGCTCGAGGGACGCCTGCACGGGCGCCGTCACATCGAGAAGACCACTGCCGTCGACCTCGCCATCGAAGTACCCCTCCATGCCGTGGGTCTCCGAATGAATCGGGTGCAAGCTCGAGCGGGCGTCGATCCACACCGTCGTGCGCCCCGGGTCGACCGTGTAGCGGCTCACGGCTTCACGACGATCGCGTCCGGTCCCGCTCCCGCCACCGGGAGACACCCGGCGCAGACAGGCGCCCTCCGCCTCGGTGCGGCACGATCGATCACATCTCTCGGATCTTCAGGTACCGGGCGATGTCGGGGAGCGAGCGCACCACGAGCGAAGCGATGAAAGCAAGCAGCAGGGAAAAGACAAACCTGGTGATCACGTTGGTTTCTCCTTGTTTCCGTTCGGGCGGGCAGCCCCCGCACTCATCGAGAATTCGGCCCCCTGCGACGCCGTCTGCGTGACGAGATCCATCACGAGCTGCACAGCACGGGGGACGGCCTCAGCGACCGGCTCCGACAGGCCGATCTCGTCTTCGAGCCGCCCGGCTTCGCAGCCGACGACGAGCACCCGTTCGACCTCCCCTCCGAGGCCGGCGAGCATACCGAGCACGCTGGCAGGGTCCATGCCGTGCGCATCGACCGCCGGAGGCCGACCTCGGCTGTCTGCCGGCGGCTCGGGCTCGATGACCGTGAGGGTGCCCGGCTCGTCGCCCCGTTGCACCGCATCGACGAGCACGAGAGCGTCGTAGCCGTCGAGCAGCTGGTAGGCAAGATGTACCCCGCGGATACCGAAGTCCGTCACCTCGACGCCGTCCGGCAGAGCCTGCCCGGCAAGCCGGTTGGCCACTTCGACGCCGAAGCCGTCGTCGCCGAGGAAGATGTTGCCGACGCCGGCCACGAGCACCCGGCGCGTCACGACGTCGTCTCCACCACGACCTCGACCTCCTCGGGACGGAAGTACCGGTAGCGGCCCTGCCACTCGTGCATCTCGTTGGCCGGGTCGTCATCGACGGTGACGGCGAGATGAACGTCGCCGTCGACATCGTGAAGTACCGCCGCCACTGTGGCGAAACGGCCGGCGAGGAAGATGTCCTGGGCATCGGCGCCATGCGCAGGGTGCAGGAGTACATGGGTCCCCCGCCCGACGTCGTGGCGGCCGACAGCGACCCGGTCGTGCTCCGGATCGACCGACGCGTCGGCTCCGGGATCCCACCACGGGACGCCCTCGTCGGGAGGGGCGCTCCCGTCGCAGCGAGCCGGTCGGATCGAGCGAATCGCGCCGTGCAGGCGCTCGAAGATCTCAGGTGGGAAATCGTCGACGCGATCGACGATGGCGGCGGAGCGGGGGTCAGTGGCGCGAGCTTCTCGCTTCTCCTCCTCGGTGAGCGTGAGCGTTCGCAGCGCCAGGATCTCGTCGATCTCGGTTGCGTCGCACATGTCGCCCGGGCTCTCCGGTGCGATCTCGGGGTGGTCGTACAAGATGATCGGAGCTGCCAGCATGAGATCCTCACGCCCGGGCGGCCCGACGAGGACGGGAAAGCAGCCGGAGCTGGAGCAGGCGGCCACGGCCCTGCGGGCGCGCTCCGGCGGATCGACCAGAGACACGAAGGCGCCGGAGTCGACGGCCATGAGGATGTGCACTCCGACGAGCGAACGCCGCACCACGTCATCGCGCCCAGCTCCGGGCCCGCGCCACTCGGTCAGGTTCTCGACCTGCACGACGAGCTTGCAAAGACCGAACCCGAGGTCGGCGGCGGAGATCCTGACCAATCCATGTATCGGTGAACGTTCCCGCACGAGCCGGCCGGCGGGCTCGCCGGCGTCGTCCAGCAACAGCTCGACGTCTCTCCCACCGCTCAGCTCGAACACCGTGCAGCTCAGCTCGATGGCAATGCCGGGCGCGGTGCCAGGCGCGGCCGGCGCCGCCGAGCCGCGCCTGGCGTAGTCGGTCGGGCCCAGGGGGCGCGGCCCGATCTCGAGCTCCCGCTCGGTGGACTCGTCCCAGGAGGTGAACAGCCGATCATTCACCTCGAGCGACGGCACGGACCGATAGGCGCCGTTGCCCAGGGCTTCCTCCACTGCCCGCGCCTGCAGCTGCAGGCACCGCACCCGCACGACGAGCTCGGCCGGAACTCGGCCGCTCTCGACGATGCATTCCGCCCGCATCGACCACGCCTCGGAGCCCTCCGCCTCCGCGAACGGCCGCGGCGCCAGCACGCCGAACTGCCAGCGCAGCTGGTTCTTACGGGCCGAAGCCCGGTACGGATAAAGGACAGTGCCCTCGTACAAGACGGCGTCTGCCACAGCCCGGGCAGCTGCAAAGCGGTCTCCGGGCGAATGGAAGCTGCCGGCCGACTCCAGATCCGCCGTCCTCATGGCTTGACCTCGGCGCGGGCGAGCAGCAGCTCGATGGCTTGCTCCCAGGTCGGGAGCGCCTCGCTGGCTTTGAACCGTCCGAGGGCGTCGATCGTCTCGCGGGGCAATCGGAGCCATCCGCCGCCGGGAAAGTAACGGTTCATCACGTCGCGCCATACCGATACCGGCAGCTGATAACGACTTTCGGTGTGCCACGACACGGGCTCGACGAGCAGCCCCCGTGGCCCGGTCCGGAAGATGGTCCCCGTGAACATCAGCACGAGCGGGATCACGCCCTCGTCCAGACCGTGCAGATAGCGAGCCGCCGACACCTCGAAGTCGTAGGTGCACGGCAGCGGCAGCTCGATCTCGCTCGTCCCGCGAAACGCTCCAACGACCGTGGCGACCTGGGTCCAGAGAAAGGGGCGGAGCGACTCGCCCCATTGCGACGGCTGCCCGAAGATCTCGACGAGGCGCTCGGACTCGGCCGAGCTGTACCTGCGTCGCTGGGGCTCGATGCGGACCTGGGCGCGCAACGCAAGAGCTTGGATCGGCAAACCGCCGTCGTCGGTGACGCGCAGATCGAGCGACAACGTCGGAACCACCGCGAACGGCTCGGCGGCGGCGCCGGCGACGGTGATGTCGAGATCAGCCACGGTGGCCACCAGAAGCGATCGGCCGGGCCGTCCGCGCGAGACGCCCGAACAGTTCGTCCAGCCGTTCGTGGGCCTCCTGACCGCCATCGAAGCCTCGCCACGACTGCCGCAGTAGGCCAACGAGCTCGTAGCAGACGTCGATGGGCACGATGAAACATTCGCTCATGCCACCCTCGAGTCGCACGAGGATCGCCTCGACATCGCTCCGCACCTCGTCGAGAGCCGGGTGCTCGTCGGCAAGCTCGTCGAATGCCCCGAGCGGCAGCAGAGACTCGGTGGCACCTGCCGGACTGGGGTAGAACGCCGACATCGCACCCGTGTCGGAGTTCGTGAAGAAGAACGCCACGCCAACGGGAATCTGCAGGCCGTCCCACTGGGCCGAAGTGATCGTCAGATCTGGAAGGCTGTACACGTCCTTCGGAACACTCCGGAAGCGCCCGCCGGCGGCGCCGCCAGCTGTGAACAACAGGGCGCAGGCCTGGCAGGCGCATTTGAGACTCCTCGAATCGAGCTCCACCACATGGCGATGCTCGTCGGGAATCGCCACCGAGCACAGATCGCAGCGCTCACCGGGACGCGGCCGAGGCGCCGGCCGCCGCACGCGCTGCAACACGGCGAGAGGCGCCGCCTCGGCCCGGCCTGGCTCCATCAACGCACTCCCGCTACCTGCACGGTCTCGGAGCTCGAGCCGCTGTCCGCACCCCCTCGCGTCTCGGACCGCCGACCGAAATGCACGGGCGTGGCGGGAAGGAGGCGGTCCATCTCCAGTTGCTCCAGGTCGGGCAGGGCGGCTTCGACGGCTTCCCGCACCCGTCGTTCGAGCGCCGACGCCCTCGCCGGCGAGCAGCCCGGGGTAACCATGCGGAGCCGGATGGACGAGCGCTCCTCGTCGAGGTGAACGAGACGGACGTCTGCCTCGGTGAACAATGAGCGGACGTCTGCCAACACGCTCTCGACCCGGACGCGAAGGCTCGTCGGGTGCAGGTCGTGGACGAGCAGCAAACTCGCCACGAGGTCATCGCCGGCAAGCTGCTCGAGGAGTGCGCCTCCGTCCGGACGGTCAGCCGCCGTGGCGGCGTGGATGATGCGGGCGATGCCGGCGCCGTAGAGATCGGTCACGCACCTGAGGAGCTCTTCGGCCCACTGGCCGGCGCGCCGATCCGGTAACGAGGCGAGCTGATCGAGCAAGCTCTCGATGCGGTCACCTGCAGCCCGCAGGTCTCCGGTTTCCGACGAGGGCTCTCCGCTCGCCTGGGGCTCACTCATCGTCGACGGTGTGCGCCATCGTCGGCGAATGCAGCTTCTGCAAGGTCTTCCCGCCACCGAGATACATGTGAACGCCACACGGCAGGCACGGGTCGAAGCTGCGGACCGTGCGCATGATGTCGATCCCCTTGAAATGCTCGCGGTCGTTCTCCTCGAAGATCGGAGTGCTCTGCACGGCATCCTCGTAGGGACCGGGGGTGCCGTAGACGTCGCGAGGGTTGGCGTTCCACGGCGTCGGCGGGTATGGGTGGTAGTTGGCGATCTTGCCGTCCCGAATGACCATGTGGTGCGAGAGCACACCGCGCACGGCCTCGGTGAACCCGCAGCCGATGCCCTCGTCCGGAACCTCGAAGGGCTCCCAGGTCTTCGTGCGTCCGGCGCGAACTTCCTCGAGTGCCTTCTCTGCGAAGTGCAGAGCGCAGGCCGCTGCGTAAGCCTGGAAATAGGTGCGAGCGCGGTTGCGCTCGATGGTGTTGCTCCACTTCGGCACCTTCCACTCGAAGGAGACCTCGGGCTTGAGCGCCGTCTTCGGCAGGTTGATCTGCACGCTCGTGCCGGTTGCCTTCACATAGCCGATGTCGACCAGGCCGGAGAGCGCCGTCGACCAAAGGCGGGCGAGCGGGCCGCCGCCGGTGTCGAGAGCCAGATGATCCGTGCCGTCGAACCAGCGGGGCGACATGACCCACGAGTACTTGTCGTCGAAGTCACGTTTTTGGGGCTGCGGGTTCGTGTGCTGGTTCCAAGGGTGGCGGCGGTCGACAGGGTTGCCGAGCGGGTCCCGTGCGACGAACATCTCCTGACCTTCCCAGTCGTCGTAGAACGAGTGGCCGAGGAGGATGCGGATGCCGAGGTTGATGTCGACGAGGTCGTTCGTCACGAGCTTGCCGTCGACGACGACACCGGGCGTCACGAACATCTTGCGACCCCACTCGGTCATGTCCCGGTAGGCGAAGTTGCACACCTCGGGGTCCTGGAAGCTCCCCCAACAGGCGAGGAGCGTGCGGCGGTTCCCGACTTCCTCGTAGCCCGGTATCGCCTGGTAGAAGAAGTCGAACAGGTCGTCGTGCATGGGGACGACGCGCTTCATGAACTCGACGTATCGCATGAGGCGCGTGAGGTAGTCCGTGAAGAGCTGGATCGTCGCCGTCGTCCCGACGCCACCTGGGTAGAGCGTCGAGGGGTGAACGTGGCGGCCCTCCATGAGGCAGAACATCTCGCGCGTGGAGCGGCTCACCTGTAGGGCCTCGCGATAGAACTCGCCCTCGAACGGGTTGAGCGACCGCATGATGTCGGCGATCGTCTTGTACCCGTGGTCGCCGGCGTGAGGCGACTCCGTGCGCTCGGCCAACTCGAGCACGCCTGGGTTCGTCTCCCGGACCATCTTCTCGCAGAAGTCCACTCCGACGAGGTTCTCCTGAAAGATGTTGTGGTCGAACATGTACTCGGCAGCTTCGCCGAGGTTGACGATCCACTCGCCGAGATGAGGCGGTTTGACGCCGTAGGCCATGTTCTGCGCATAGCACGAGCACGTGGCGTGGTTGTCCCCGCAGATGCCACAGATCCGACTCGTGATGAAGTGGGCGTCGCGCGGGTCCTTGCCCTTCATGAAGATGGAGTAGCCGCGGAAGATCGACGACGTCGAGTGGCATTCAGCGACGGTTCGCTGCTTGAAGTCGATCTTGGTGTAGATGCCGAGACTCCCCACGATCCGCGTGATGGGGTCCCACGCCATTTCGACAAGCTCGTTCGAGCCGTCCGCCGTCTTGCTTCCCGGCTCCGTCATCGTCATGTCGACCGTCCTCCTTGGTTGTGATCCGGGCGCTTCTGTGTCGGCGGGTGCTTGCAAACCGAGGCACCGTCTCCGCAGTGGCGGCCCAGGGTCTCGAATTGGCCGGCGGCTTCAGTTACCGCCAGTTCTCCTTGTAGCCGGTGAGCAGCTTGCTGCCGGTGGTGCGCCACTTCGGCTCGTCGTCGAGGGTATGCATCGTCACTTTGCGCAACCGGCGGATGACATTGCCGTACAAGCCGCTCGCCATCGTCGAGACGTGGGCGCCAGGCGGCTCGTCCATGAACGGCATGAACTTGTCCGGGAAACCGGGCATCGTGCAGCCGATGCAGATTCCCCCGACATTGGGACACCCGCCGATGCCGTTGATCCACCCGCGCTTGGGAACGTTGCATTTCACGACCGGCCCCCAGCAGCCCAACTTCACGATGCACTTGGACGAGCCGTACTCGGTGGCGAAATCGCCCTGCTCGTAGTACCCGGCCCGATCGCAGCCCTCGTGCACCGTGGCTCCGAAGAGCCAGGTCGGTCGGAGCGCTTCGTCGAGCGGGATCGGCGGCGCCTGCCCCGTCGCCTGGTAGAGCAGGTAGAGGATCGTCTCGGAGAGGTTGTCCGGCTGGATCGGGCACCCTGGGACGCAGACGATGGGGATACCTGCTTTGGACTTCCAGTTCCAACCGAGGTAGTCCGGCACACCCATGGCTCCAGTTGGGTTGCCCGCCATGGCATGAATGCCGCCGTAGGTCGCGCACGTGCCCACCGCCAGGACGGCCAGTGCCTTCGGCGTCAGGCGATCGAGCCACTCGCTCGTGGTCATGGGCTGATCGGTCTCCGGGTTGTTGCCGAAGCCGCACCAATAGCCTTCCTTTTTGATCGCCTCGTTCGGGATGGACCCTTCGACGACGAGCACGAATGGTTCGAGCTCGCCGCGATCGGCCTTGAAGAACCACTCGAGGAAGTCGTCGGCGCCGCCGACAGGCCCGCACTCGAAGTCGATCAGCGGCCAGTGAACGGCGATCTTGGGCAGACCCGGCAGCGCCCCGAGTGCGATCTCTTCGATGCTCGGCTGGGTAGCTGCGGTGAGTGCCACCGAGTCCCCGTCGCAGCTCAAGCCGGCGTTGATCCACAGCACGTGGATCACGGTTTCTTCGGGTGGTGCCTCCGCCGTCGCTTCTGCCGTCAAGCTCACCGCGCACCTCCCAGGCGTTGGACCGATCGCTTCCCCCGCGGCCACCGGCCTGCCGACGTGGTCGAACAAGACGGGACCGCTGCTCAGTTGGTCTACGCCGACCAGGAGCGTGCGTAAATGAGTGTCTTTTCTACCTATCGCCACGTCACCGGGTACGTGCTCCACCGAAGGGCACATCGGTTGGCCGGCGGCCGATGGATCGGCGGCTGGTGGCCGGCGGCCGCCGACCTCCAGGCACGGCGCCCCGCCGGCGGGCTCGGGCGATGCCGGCTATTCGCTCGCGCAGCCCTCGAGGCGCAGGTGGAGCCGGACGTCGGGATAGATCTTGAACAATGGCATCTTGGGAACGGCCATGTTGAAGTGGCGGATGTCGAGGACGTACTCGCCGGTGACGATGAGCCGATGGCTTGCCGCTTTGGTCCCGCGGCGAGCACCCGGCTCCCGCTCGATCGCTGTCGCCGTCACGACCCCGACGAGCTGACGGGACATGCCGTGAACGGTGGCGTCGCCGGAGAGCTGGTAGCAGTTCCCCTCCCCCATCCTGCTGAGGGACTTGAGCTCGAGAGTGGCGGTCGGGTAGCGCCGGGCGTCCACGCGCCGAAGCAGCTCGCTGTCATAGAGGGCGTTCCCCGAGCTGAGCGAGCTCACTTCGACCTCGAGGTGCGCCAGCGGCGACGGCGACTCCTGAACGAGGCCGTGCCGCAGCTCCACCTCGACCCAGCCGGTCAAAGTCGCCGTGCTGAACGCGATCGGGCCGACGTTCGAGCGGGCCTCGACCACGATGTTCGAGCTGTTGGGGAGGACCTCGAAACGGACCCGCTGGCCCGCTGCCGCATCGGGCAGCAGAGCTTTCACGGTGTCCTGGGACTCCGGGTCGCCGGCTCCGCCGTCGGCGAGCGGACCGAGGCGATGGGCGTTGCAATACCAGTAGCGCTGCAGGACGAGGTCGAGGCAGGCGCGCTCTTGCGCCACGACGGACATCCAGGACTCGAGCACCTGTTCGCCCTTCGGCGTGATCGAATTCACGTGGCGCACGGACCCGGCGGTGGGCGGCTCGTCCCATGAGTGCACGAGACCGTCCGCCTCGAGGTCGCCGAGGACGCGGTAGACACTCGGTCGGTCCATGCGCCCGAGACCGAGCTCACCCAAGGCGTCAACGAGGGCATATCCATGACGGGGCTCCTCGGCCACCAACAGCAGCACCGCTGGGTAGAGGAAGTGGCGGGGAGGTGCCACGGTGAAGCGGCAACGCCCGTCGGGCAGGACGTCCAGCGCGTTCGGCCAGGCAGCCGGCGTCGTGGCCCCCGAGCTGTTGCCGTTCATTTGTTGGACCAAGGTCCCCCCCAAGGCACTGTCACTGCGGCTTGCTGGGATCTGCGGCTTGCTCCCGACTCACAGTAGCGAGTCCGGCGCCGGTGTGGCTCGCAGATGACCGGGTTGTCCACGAGGTATCGAGCCGAAGTGTGCCAAGCGTCGCCCGAGCGCATTCCGGGCACGCGACTTGGCTGGCCACGCGGCGCCGCATGCAGTCGCCGACTTTTGGCTTATCGCAAGCGGTACCTGACACAGTAGGTCCCGGGTGCCACCCGGTGCTCCGGCGACACATCCGGCCCACAGGCACCCGACCCGACGCCGCGATGGCGGGCATCGAGCCAGAGGTAGCAGTCGTCACGCAAGACGAGGTCCTCGAGATGCCCGGCGGCGGCAACTTCCTCGTCGGTCACGCGGGCGACGGTGACGTCGAGGTCGTCCAACTCGTCGACGACGAGGACTGGTTCGCCCGACTCGTCGAGGAAGCACAACCACCTCACGCCGAGGCGGTTACCGCTTGCCTGCGGGTGCACGTAAGGCACCGGCCAGTCGTCGACGCCGAGGGCAAAGCGGCCGAACCTGGCGCTGGCGCGGCGGTCGGAGTAGCACTCGTGCGGACCGAAGCCGAGCCACTCGACCGCCTGGATGCCGGCGCCGAGATGAAGTCGCACTCCGACGCGGGCGATGTCGTCGAGCTCGTCGGGTATGACGATCCGATGCTCGACGACGGCTTCGAGCCGGTCGGCGCGCCCGCTCGTCATGATCGTGGCGGAGGAGCTCGACGCCGGCAGTCCGAGACGCGCCCACCGCTCGGCGTGACGCGGCCCGAACGTCTCGTTGTCGATCGGGGCCCGCCAAAGTGCGAGCTGAGGCTCAAATGCCCCGGGCGACGTCAGCTCATCGCCTCGACCGCGGGGCCGCTGGGGCGCTTGGCTCCGGCCGGCCGCCGCGGCCATCAGCAGCTGCTCCCAGGCAACGACGTGACCGGCGGCGACCCAGGGCAAGTCCGCCCGCGTCCGCAGCGTCACCGTCAGGTCGGCGCGACCACCGGGCGGCGGCGACACGGCGGGGACCGGGATCCGTACCACCGCCGATGTCCCTGCTGTGATCTCCGGCAACTCGAGCTCGCCCGACGCACTGGAACGGCCGTCGACAGCGACGTCCCAGCTGGCTTGCAACCACGACAGATCGACGAACGCATGCTCGTTGACGATCTCGACGATCCCTCTGGCGGGATCGATCGGGAGCAGGCGAACGGGCTGCAGCACTTTCGCGGCCTCAACGAGGGACGGATGCGGCGTGCGCTCCGCTGAGACGAGCCCGTTCAGGCAGAAAGCTCCGTCGTGGGGCATGTCACCGAAGTCGCCTCCGTAGGCGAGCCGCTCGCTCCCGTCGCTCAGCCGTTGGACGAGCGCTTGGTCCACCCAGTCCCAGAGGAAGCCTCCCTGCAAGCCGGGGTAGGTGCGGATTGCGCCCCAGTAGGCGTCGAGCCCGCCGCAGGAGTTGCCCATCGCGTGGCAGTACTCACACATGATGAGGGGACGGTCCGGGACCGCTCGCTTTGCCCACTCGACAATCGAGGCGACTGACGGGTACATCGGAGCGATCACGTCCGATTCGCGGCGGGGTCGAGCGAAGATCTCGGCTGCGTCGGGCCGTTCACCGGCGACGAGAGCGGCAAGCTCGTCCTCGCTGATGCCACTTTCGTATTGGACGGGTCGGCCGGAATCGAAGGCACGCAGCCACTCCGCCGCGGCGGCGTGCGCCGGCGAGACCCCGCTCTCGTTGCCCAACGACCACATGATGACCGACGGATGGTTCTTGTCTCGCTCGGCCATACGAACGACCCGGTCGAGTATGGCGCCCGCCCACACCGTTGTTTTGCTGAGGCTGCGCAAGTAGGCATGCGACTCGACGTTCGCCTCGTCTACGACGTACATCCCCAGCCGGTCGCAGACGTCGTAGAGGTGGGAGTCGTTCGGGTAGTGGGACGTGCGGATGGCATTCAGGTTGTGCTGCTTCATGAGAGCGACGTCGACGTCGATTGATGCCCTCGTCACGGCCTTCCCATCCCGGGGGTCATGGTCGTGTCGGTTCACACCTTTGATCAGCACGGCACGGCCGTTCACGAGCAGCTCGTGGCCCTGCACCTCCACACGGCGAAACCCGATGGCAGTCGTGACGGAGTCGACGACCTCGCCGCCGGCGTCGAGCAGCTTCGCCGTCAGGTCGTACAGGACCGGCGACTCGGCCGACCACGGCCGCACGCCTGGGAAGGTCAGGTCGAACACTGCGCCGCGACCTTCGAACACGGCGAGGTTCACTGCGGTGTTCGTCGGATGCTCAAAGCGCGCCGGTGCTTCGGAAACGAGCCCGGCGAGCTCCACCTGCACGCTCCATCCCTTCGGGCCGTAAGAGGGAGCGTCCGTCGCCACCTTCACACGAGCGTGGCCCCTGTCCGTGGCACCGTCGTAGTCGGTGCTGACATGCAGATCGCGGAGGTAGACAGGCGGCGTTGCGTACAGGAGGACGCTGCGATGCAGACCAGCGTGATACCAGTGGTCCTGATCCTCGAGGTACGTGGCCTCCGACCATCGCACCACGGTGAGGGCGAGGTCAACCGGACGCCCCGGCTCGAGGTGGGCGGAGACGTCGAACTCCTGCGGGAGGCGAGAGTCCTTGCCCATGCCGACGGGGCGGCCGCCGGCATGCACGTACAGCACCGACTCGGCGCCGCCCACCTGCAGCACGATCCGCTGTCCCGCCCAAGCATCAGGAACGGTCAAGCGTCGACGGTAAATGCCGGTCGGGTTGTCAATCGGCACGCGCGGCGGCGGCCCGTCGAAGGACATCGTCGTGTTCGTGTACTGGGGACGGTCGAAGCCCTGCATGGTCCAGCAGCCCGGCACGGCGACCTGTGTCCATGTGTCGGTCGGGCCGGACACGTCGGCCTCGGTGACCGCCTCGGGCCGGTCGCGGAGCCTGAACGACCAGAGACCGTCGAGGGATTGCGAACAGGAGCGGGCGAGTGATGCGCTCATGGGGAGCCTGCCGAACGACGTGATCTCCGGTCGGGTCCAGGAGCGGGGCCCGAAGGCGTCGAGCGGGTTCACGCCGACGCGCCGGCGCACTGCACGGGAGCACGCGCCCGGCCGGCGTTCACCGCCTACGAAGCTTCGTCCGGCATGGCGTCCCACCATTGGCACCACCACTGCGATCCGACGAGGATGCGAAGCTTGGAGTGCCAGCAGTAGGCGATGTCGGCGTACGGCTCGAGGTAGTAGCGACAGTTCTCGCACCTCTCCTCGCCTGACGGCTTTCCCCTCAGCACGGCGTTCTCGGCAAGGTGGCGTAACTCGATGGAGAGCCTTTCGTCGATCTCTTTCGGCTCAGGCTCCGGGATGACGTAGTCGGACACGACAGCAACGTACCGCTGATGCCGCAGCGGCGCGGCAGGGGCTCAGGTGACCGAGAGCAGGCAGGATGACGCCCGCAGAAAGCTTTGCAGGTCGAAGCCACCACCCGAACATCGCTCGATGCGTTGAGGTGACACGTCGAGCGGTGGCGGACCCGGCCCGTGGACGCCGTACCAGACCTCGGCCCCTTCTTCGAGGCGCGGGGCCCTCCCGAGCGCAGCAGTGAACATCGCCACGGCAAAGGCAGGCGCCCGGCCGGCACGAAGGACGACGAGCACGTCGACGCCCCACTTCCGCAGCGAGGCGCGCACCGCCTCGATTCCAGCCCGGTCCGGCGCCGGCGGTATCCCGAATCCGAACGAGTCGTTCGTGAGCAGAGCATCGGTGCCGCGTAAGGGATCGACGTGGGCGGAATGGCGACCGTCGGCACCAGGGGTCTCGGCTCGCCCTCCGACGAGCCCGAAGGAGAGATCGTCTTCTGCCTGCCAGTACATCGCCTCGGAGGCCGCCGACGAAGCATAGGGGTACGTCAGCACCTCGG